>CABZJF010000004.1:0-154865 GCA_902525915.1 Paracoccaceae bacterium
TCAAGAACTCTCTTTTTAAATTACTCCAAACTTAAGTAAACTCATAAATGGTTGACCAAATTCATTGTCACATAGATAAGGGAGAATTAATTAATAAGTGAAAGAACTGACTATGCCCGACGACAGACTAATTGTTGCGTTAGACGTCCAAAATATAATCGCTGGATTAGATTTAGTTAAGCAACTAGATACCGCTGTATCATTTTATAAAATTGGCTTGGGAATGTTAACTTCGGGAGGTCTTGCACTCGCTAATGAACTGAAGGGCGAATATGGCAAACGCATTTTCCTAGATCTGAAATTATTTGATATCAGCGCCACTATCGAGGCCGCCGTAAAGGGAATATCAAAATTTGATATAGATTTCCTAACCGTCCATGGGGACCCGAGCGTGGTAACCGCAGCCAAGAACGGTGCGGCTGGATCTAATCTAAAAATACTTGCCGTGACTATTTTAACGTCTTTAGACAGAAAAGATTTGGATGCTTCCATGATCAAAAATGGAGACATTAAGGATTTAGTTTCTGAAAGAGCGTCGAGAGCTTTTGAAGCGGGTGCCGATGGTGTTATCGCGTCTCCGCAGGAATGTATAAGCATACGTGATCTTCCAAATTCAAAAAATAAGTTAATTGTCACGCCTGGTATTAGACCTGTCGGAACAGAATTCGGTGATCAGAAAAGAGTTTCTACTCCAAAGGAAGCTATATTAAATGGCGCAGATCACATAGTTGTTGGTCGGCCGATTGTGAATGCTAAAAACAAAAAGCTCGCCGCTGTCAAAATACTTGACGATATACGGCAGCTCTAAATTTACCCGAATTAAAAACTTTGAAGCCCCTAAGCCAATATTTTTTGACACAGATGAATTTAGTTATCCCTGGCGAGCTTTAAAACGTCGCTGAGTTTTGTTAATAACATAAACTCGGCCTTTACGCCTTACCACACGGCAATCACGATGGCGCTGCTTTAATGAGCGAAGTGAATTTTTAACCTTCATAAGGCCTCTCCTTAAACTCAGACGCGCAAAAGCGCCAATCAAACCCAACAAAATGGGTACTGCGTGGTGGGCGGTACTGGGATCGAACCAGTGACCCCTACGATGTCAACGTAGTGCTCTACCGCTGAGCTAACCGCCCAAAATGCGGCGGGGGTCCCGCGCCGGTGGGAGGTCTATAAAAAGTTTTACAAGTTTGTTCAAGGGGTTTTCGATTCAAAAATTACAAGCTAAAGTCAAATTATGAAGTATGGAAGTTTAGAAACGAAATCTTACAGACTGATAGAGCCTGAAGCTCTGCTCTCTGGAATAGTCATTGCGTCTCCGCACTCAGGCCGAAACTATCTATCATCAATCAAAGAGCAGTCTATCCTTGATCCTATAACGTTGCGAAGTTCCGAAGACGCATTTGTAGATGAGCTTATGGATTTTGCTCCAGCACTGGGCATTCCTCTAATTTGTTCAGAAATACCAAGAGCTTTCGTAGATTTAAACAGAGCAAGAGATGAACTGGACCCAGCAATAATAGAAGGGATCAAACCTAACAGACAAAATCCTCGTGTCGTATCTGGATTGGGTGTTATCCCAAGAGTAGTTGCAAATGGGAAAGAAATTTATTCAGGAAAGCTATCCGAAGAAGTAGCTATCGAACGATTAGAGAACTTCTGGGATCCCTATCATTCAAAACTTGCAGAATTATTAGATCGCGCTCGACAACAATTTGGGTATTCAATTTTAATCGATACCCATTCTATGCCACATGAGGCAATTTTGAATGCATCTTCTAGTTTTCGCACAAGTCAAATAGTACTAGGCGACAGATATGGAGCTACATGTGCTCCTGAAATTATTAACGATTTGATCAAATTAATATCTAGGAATGGTCTCCGAGCCAGTCGAAATATTCCATTTTCTGGCGCCTACATTGTTCAAAAATATGGAAGTCCTGGATTAAACTGCCATGCAATCCAACTAGAAATAGATCGATCACTTTATATGGATGAGCGCAAAATCCAAAAATTAGAGAAATTTCACAAACTTAAGAATAAGTTGCAAAATATCATGCAAGATTTTTCACAAATCCATACCTGCTTAACTTCAATTGCTGCAGAGTAATTTATCTTAAACTTCTACCCTTGATAATAGCGTTAACACCAAATTTTTTACGAATTTGATCACTCGCAAGCTCCGCCCGTTCTCTATTTGTGGAATATGGATCCAGTAAATCGCCAGTCAAATCTGCATACTTCTGATCACACAGATCCATCAATGTAACACCAAGCAATCTAAATCGTACTTCTTTTATCTCATTTTTTAACAAGGGCTCCAAAGCGCTAAATAATCTATCAGCAATATTAGTAGGCTCTTTGAAAGTTAATCTTCGAGTAATCAATCGGTGTTTGCTAGTTTTTAATTTAAGCACTCCTACCCTACCAGCAATTTCGCGAGACTTTGCCCTATCTGAAACCTTCTCACACATACGCCATAAGTGACCAATTAAAATGCTGCTCTGTCCAACATCGTTTCCAAAAGTTGTTTCGTTCGAGATAGATTTTATCGATCTTTCCGGCAGAACGCGTCGATTATCTTTGCCAGACGCCAAAGCCTTTAATCTTTTCCCAGAGGAGCCAAACTTTCTTACAAAATCATTCTCATCCCATCGTTTAAGATCTTTGAGGTTTTTAATCCCCATTGCCGCAAGCTTCTCTTTAGTTCCAGCGCCGACACCCCACAAAATATTTACCGGTTTGGTAGACAGGAATTTTTCTGTTTCAAATTTACCAATTATTGAAAACCCGCTTGGCTTTTCAAGGTCAGAGGCTACTTTTGCCAAAAATTTATTGTGCGAAAGCCCAATTGACCCTGTCAACCCGAGCTCATTCTTTAGTCTGCTAGTGAGTTCTGCAAGCAAGACAGCAGGTGGCTTTTTATGCAGCCTTTCAGTGCCAGTTAAATCTAAAAAAGCCTCGTCTAAAGAAATAGGCTCGACCGCAGGTGTCAACTCAAGCATCATTTTTCTTATCTGCAGACTAATTTCTGCATATAGTTTCATTCTTGGTCTTAATATAACAGCATCTGGACACAATTTTAAGGCACGATACATAGGCATTGCTGAATGGACCCCTCGGATACGTGCAATATAGCAAGCGGTGGAAACAACACCACGCCTACCCCCGCCAATTATAACAGGCTTATCGATCAACTCAGGTCGATCTCTTTTCTCAACAGAAGCATAAAATGAATCACAATCCATATGAGCAATATTTAGGGAGAGCAGTTCAGGGTGCGAGATAATTATTGGAGAACGGCAATTGGGGCATCGTTCCAATTTTTCAAAAAGCGTAAAACACTTTCGACAAAGTTTTTGATTTTCCAATAAGAAACCTAATCAAACAAAAATATTACTATATCTTAAACCGTGGAGTAAGCGCAAAGGCTAGTATGTTATAAGAATAGCAAAACTAAAATTACTATTTGTCGCGCCACTTATTAACTATAGGATACCGCCTATCCAACCAAAAAGCACGTTGTGATAAACGCGTACCAGGAGCCGACTGAAACCTCTTGTGCTCACTTCCATAGAGCAACTTCTCAACTTTGCTCACGTCACTTTTATTGTAACCTGCTTTCAAACAATCACTCGTCGACCCATCCTCATCAACCAATATAGTTAGAATTGCGTCTAAAACTGGATAATCAGGTAAACTATCACTGTCCTTTTGATTTGGACGCAATTCAGCTGTGGGGGCTTTGGTTATGATGCTGTCCGGAATTATAGACCCGGGCGGCCCTTTCATCCAGGATCTATGATTTTTATTCCGCCATTTAGAAATTTCAAAAACTTTTGTTTTATAAAGATCTTTTATTGGGTTAAACCCACCCGCCATGTCACCATAAATTGTCGAGTAACCGACACTTACTTCCGATTTATTACCAGTTGTTAACAACATCTCGCCAAACTTATTTGAGACAGCCATCAGCAATAAGCCACGAAGCCGTGACTGGATATTTTCCTCAGTAAGATCAATTGTACGACCCTCAAACGTACTAGATAACGTTTTCTCAATAGCCGTTAGACTGTCATTTATTGGTAAAGTATCAGATTTACAGCCTAAATTTTCTACAAGATCGATTGCGTCAATTAGCGAGGTCTGCGAAGTGTATGGGGATGGCAACATAATAGATCGCACATTTGCCGATCCTATTGCATCGGAAGCAATTACCGCAACAAGGGCACTATCGATCCCCCCTGAGAGCCCAAGTACCACTTTTTCAAAACCCGATTTCTTACAATAGTCCCGCAAGCCCATGACCATAGCATGATAATCCAACTCCTTGTTACAAGGAACTTTGGCTAATTCACCTTTAATTATGTTCCAACCTATATCTGTTTCCTCAAGGACTATATGCTCTAAGGCTTCTTCAAATAATGGTAGTTTGATTGCCAAGCTCCCGCCTCGGTTCAAGGCGAAAGTGCCACCATCAAAAACTTGATCATCCTGTGCGCCAACCATATTCAAATAGATCAAAGGTAGATTTGTTTCTACTACTCTAGCGACCATTTTGTTTAGTCGAACATCATTTTTGCCATTATAATAAGGCGACCCATTGGGCACTAGCAAAAGTTGTGCGCCCGTTTCTGACAATGTTTCTGATACGTCAGAATGCCAAGCATCCTCACATATTGGACTTCCAATTCTAATTGGACCGATCTGATAGGGTCCTGCTATTTCTCCCTCATCAAAAATTCTTTTTTCATCAAAGACGTTTTGATTTGGCAAATGATGCTTCATTATTACATTATCAACATTACCATCGGATAAAATATAATAGGCATTATAAAGCTTTCCTTTAAGATAGGCTGGGCCACCAATTGCTATAGCAGGTCCATTTTTGCAGGTTTTTGCCAATTGTAAAATTTGATCTTGTGCTGCTTTGAAAAAAGAGGGTTTCTTTATCAGATCCTGAGTATTGTAACCCGTAATAAATAATTCAGTAAATGCTATAAGATCGCTACCCACCTTTTGTGCTTGTTCCCACGCTTCAAGAGCAACTTTGTAGTTGCCCTCGAGATCTCCGACCGTAGGGTTTAGCTGGGCTAAAGTAATTTGAAATTTTTTTGCCATCAATTCACTCACTACCTTAACATGATCCACTTATCTAACAGGAAAAACAAATAGTAAAAGTTAAGAATGCATATATTGATTTTAGGAGCCCTATGTACGTTAATATAGAAAGCTAATGTTAAAAGCATTTTAGACAATTTAAAAAGATCGGATGTAAATACTTTCGACATTTTAAATTTCAGACCTACTTACCAATAATGAAAGAAAAAGAAAAAGCCACGGTGGACTGGTACAAAATAATAACAATGATGGAGAAAACTCTCCTAGTTATTATCGCTTTTCTAACCACTTACGCCGTAATATTTGAAATAGTTACTGTCGTTTCTATTCGCGCCGTCAAATTAACAGACCTGTTACTATTATTTATCTACGCGGAAGTTTTAGGAATGGTGGCTGCTTTTTACAAATTCCGCAAAATCCCTATAACAGTACCGATTTTCATAGCTATAACGGCTCTCTGCAGACTAATTATTTTGCAGGGCAAAGGTATAAATACAGTAGACCTACTTTATGAAAGTGGGGCGATATTACTGCTGGCACTATCAGCTCTGGCGATCCGCTGGAACTTAATAAATTTAGTGCGTCCTAAAGGTGAAGCAGAGAGAGAAACTGAGTAACAGCATTAGACATCAATTACACCAGTGACTGTAATTTCTTGGTCACCATCTTTCTTCTGTATCTTACTAATAAAATACGTTTCATTTTGCACTGCAAACAATAGCTTTTGATAACTAATCGCTTACAGTTTAAATTACATTATTACTAAATGATTATTTTTGATTTTAAAACGATTTTCAGGTGTGGTACGTCACTACAGCCGGTGTGACAAACGTACCAATATTCGAATCTATAGACTAAAATAAAAGCTTTATAAACATTAATAAGCCCATGAGAAAGCAATCAGATGGCAACTCCAAATAAAATTGATGACAGCACTCAATACTGGGCTGACGTTTTAAGCAAAAACTGGGGTATAAAGTCAAAGTTAACTAGGTTAGACGGCGAATACGATTTAAATTTTTTAGCGATAAGCACATCTAAAAAACATTTAATCTTGAAAGTTATGCGTGAAAATTGCCCTGAATGGCTAGTTAAATCACAAATTTCAGCGATGCAGCACATAGAAAAAATTGCGAATTTGCCGACCACACCTACAGTTTTTTTGAGCCTTAATGGACAAAGCTGTATAGAGGTTGCTGACAAAACTGGAAATCTGCGATACCTTTGGACTTTAGAGTACATTCCAGGAAAGTGTTTAGCAAAGTTACGTTCAAAGCCGCCCAGTTTAATAAAAGAAATTGGTGAGGTGCTGGGTGCAACTACAAAAGCGTTGAGCAATTATAAAAATAAAAAGCTTGATAGAGATTTTAAGTGGAATCTTTTACAATCTGGGTGGATTGATGATCACCTAACTTGTATTAAAAATAAAAAACGTTACGAGCTAATTAAAAATATTTCAGTCAATTTCCATAGCCGCTTACCTGAGCTGAAATCATTAAATCGACAAGTCATACAAAATGATCCAAATGATTATAATATCATAATTGCTGGTGATTATGACGAGCAAAAATCAGTGTCAGGCATAATTGATTTTGGGGATATGTGTGTCGCACCCCGTGTCTGTGAAGTTGCCATAGCTGGCGCATATATTGTCCTAGACGCTCCCAGCCCCGAAAAATCCTTAGTTGCGTTGGTATCTGGGTTTAACCAGACGTGCCCCCTTACAAAACTAGAGATTGACATGATTTGGGACTTGCTATTGATGCGTCTAGCAGTGAGCGTCGTAAATTCTACAATGTTAGCATTAGAATTTCCGAGTGACCCATATGTAATTGTATCACAAAAGCCTGCCTGGGATTTTCTTGAAAACCATAAAATAAACGCAGAACTCCTTAAATGTCGACTTAGAAAAGCTTGCGGCCAGGAATTTGTACCCAATGAAAGAAGAATACGATCTTGGATTTATAAAAATTGTGGTAACTTTGCCCAGGTTATTGGAAAGCCACTGGCAAGTGTTCCTTTTGTATCTTTGGCAGTTGAAAATTCTTCTATTCCAAAGAACCCCTTCAAATTATCAAAGCACGAGGCAAAAGAAATTGGCTCTGCTGAACCGTGCGAAAATGAAATATTTCTGGGATATTATAACGAACCAAGGCTAATTTATACCGCTCGAGAATTTAGCTTTGGACCTTACAAAGCGAGCAACCGACGTACGGTGCATCTCGGAGTTGATATTTTTGCACCTGCAGCAACGCCTGTTTTTGCACCTTTGGATGGAGAAATTTTAGCCATAGAAAATCGCGAAAACGCACTTGACTACGGTGGGATGATAATTCTCAAACATAAAACTGATTGTAACGATGTTTTTTACAGCTTGTATGGGCATTTGGATCCAAATTTTCGTAAGCAATATAAAGTCGGCACAAAAATAAAAAAAGGAGAACAATTCTGTGTTCTAGGCGACATTGGTGTAAATGGAGGCTGGGCCCCTCATTTACATTTTCAAGTTGCACTGACCATTAATGGCCTTGAAAACGACTGGCCGGGAGTTGCAGATCCAGATGACCTAGGATTCTTTAATGCTATCTGCCCCAACCCTGCAGCAATTTTAAATTTAACCGATGAACATGTCGAATTTAGACCGATACAGAAAGCTGAAATATATGCCAAGCGAAAAGAAAAATTCGCCGGCAACTTGAGGCTATCATATGATGATCCAATTTTATTTTTAAGGGGCTGGAAAACTCACCTATTTGATGAATGGGGCAGACCATATCTAGATGCTTATAATAATGTTCCTCATGTTGGACATTCACATCCCAGAATACAAAATATAGCGTCTGAACAACTTAGAAAGCTTAACTCCAATACAAGATATCTACACCCAAGCCAAACAGATTTAGCCGAAACTATTCTGTCAAAATTACCAGAAAGCTTTAAGGTTTGCTTTTTCGTCAATTCTGGCTCAGAAGCTAACGAGTTAGCTCTGCGTCTGGCTCGGGAACATACAAAAGCAAAAGGTATGATCACCACAGATCATGGCTATTTTGGAAATACCACCGGTGCTATCGATTTATCGGCTTACAAATTTAATAAACCAAATGGCGTAAGACAACCCAACTGGCTAGAGTTGGTAGAAATACCCGACGACTATCGAGGTACCTATAAAAGAGATGATCCTAACTGTGGAGTAAAATTTGCCAATCAAATAAATCAAGCAATAAAAGTTTTGAAATCAAAAAATCAAAAATTATGCGGGTTTATTGCAGAAACATTTCCGTCAGTTGGGGGACAAATTATTACACCGCCAGGTTATTTAGAAGCAGTGTATAGACAAATACGAGAACATGGTGGGGTTTGTATAGCGGATGAAGTGCAAACTGGGTTAGGACGCCTTGGAGATTACTATTTTGGCTTTGAATATCAAGAAGTTTGCCCTGATATCGTTGTACTTGGCAAACCGATTGGAAACGGTCATCCCATTGGAGTTGTTGCGACTTCCAAGGAAATTGCAAATAATTTTGATAACGGAATTGAGTTTTTTTCTACGTTTGGAGGTTCGACATTGTCATGCGCGATTGCAAATGAGGTAATAAAAGTAGTTGATCAGGAGGCGCTTCAGGCCAATGCAAAAAAAATGGGGGCAAAACTTAAAACAGGGCTAGAAAATCTTAAGGATAAATATCAATCGATTGGAGACGTACGGGGTATGGGCCTCTTCGTCGGCATCGAGCTGATCGACGAAACTGGTAGAGAAAATATGCGATTATGTAGTTTCGTCAAAAATCGCATGCGCGATTTCAGAATCCTAATTGGGAGTGAGGGCCCTATGGATAATGTCTTAAAAATTCGTCCGCCATTATCCATCGAAATAGGAGATATCGATATGATAATTGACACACTAGATATTATTCTCGAGGAAGCTAGCTCCTAATCAAACTGCTAAGGCTCAATAATCAGATTTGTTGACAAAATGGTTTGCGATTGCGACCTTTCCCGAAGTTGGGAAAATAGGAGTCACAAATGAAAGTATTTTTTCTTGGAGCATATAGTGCGGCTGGGATGCAGGGCATGATGAATAGCACCTATACCGCTAGAGTTTCGGCCGTGAAGAAAATGGTTGAGAAGGTAGGTGGAAAACTCGGGACCGTGACATATCTACAGGGTCCTTTCGATGTCATTGCGGATGTCGAGGTCGATGATTATGAAACCGCTTCTGGTTTACATGCAACTATGATGCTTTCTGGAGGTTGGGATGAACTACTAATACTGCCAGAAATGAACGTAGATAAGGCAATAAGTGCAGCAAAAACTGCTGGGGGTTATCCGATGCCCGGGCAGGAATAATCAAAAACCACGTTATTTTTACCATTGAGTTGGATGACGGTGTACTTGGACCACGCAGCATTTTAAGGTCATCTTCTGTAGTGTCGGTTCAGCAGAGGCCGTCATCCACAACCGTACGATAACATAAAATTTAAAAAAAAGCTAAATAATTAGGTTTCCAAAATTTGTTTTTGGTACGCACGCGAAAAAATCGCTTGGCAATATTTACGAAAGCATTCAAAAGACTAACTTTAAACTAAAGTTATGTAGTTAGAATTTATGATTTTATGAAACCACACAGCAATAAAAAAGCCAAATTTAGAGGGAAAAAAGCACCTTTATTCTTTGCTTTTCTGTATCTATTACTCTGTTTTATAAGTATTTTTTCTATCGATCCACTTTTATGGTTTTTAAAATATGCGGCACTGTTCGGAGTGCTAACGGCCGTGTTACTGATAGCTTATATTATCCGTACCGATGAACTTTGAAAATTTGTTTTTTTACACTAAAGTGACCACTCATCGAATAAGGATTTTACGCCGATAGCATGCTAAGCGTATATACCAAAATTATTGTTGCTAACACTGATTTAGGAAGGAAACTGAGTTGGATAACTCGAGCTTGCAAGCCATTAGTATTAAATCGATAGAAAGGCGCTATTCTGAGCTATCCTCGTCAATATTGCGTACCCCAACAATTAAGCTCTCATCGCCTCTTTTGAGTAATCTTATTAAAGATAGTGAGCTGTATATGAAACTTGAATGCTTTCAGCATTCAGGAACATTTAAAGCCAGAGGTGCCCTCTCGGTTACCAAACAAATTACCGAGGAAGATAAGAAGTTTGGAATCACAGCGGCAAGTGCTGGAAATCATGCTATCGCCGCTGCATGGGCTGCAAAAGTTGAAAAATTATCTGCTAAAGTGGTCATGCAGACATCAGCAAACCCGTTTCGTGTGTCACTTGCGGAAACGTTTGGTGCAGAAATAATTATGAAAGAAGGTGGTGTGGCGACCTTTGCAGAGGCAGATAGACTAATGCGGGAGGAAAATAGAACATTCATCCATCCATTTGAAGGCATTAACACAACCTTGGGCGCAGCCGGTGTTGGTTTAGAGCTAATAGACGAGCATTCTGATTTGGATGCGGTCGTTGTAGCTGTGGGGGGTGGTGGGCTAATGGCTGGAGTTGCGGCGGCAGTTAAACTTAAAAATCGAAACTGTGAAGTTTATGCTGTTGAGCCAATCGGTGCGAATAGCATGTCACAATCTATAAAAGTGGGGAAGCCCGTTACTTTGAACAAAATTGATACCATCGCCGATAGTCTCGCACCACCGATGGCACTTCCCTTTAGCTACTCTGTTTGTGAAAAATTTGTCGATCAATTTGTGACAGTAACAGATGATCAAATTTGTGCAGGTTTATCTCTACTACAAGAGGAAGCTAAGCTTGCCGTTGAGCCAGCTGCTGGTGCTGTTGTCGCTGCGGCTATCTGGCCCTTAAACAAAAAATTAATTGGAAAAAAAATTGGATTAGTTATCTGCGGTGCTAACATTGATGCGCAAAGCTACCAGAGATACTTAATCAGAGGCGATCATACCATCAGAAAAGCGTTAAATTAAATCTAATATGTTCTACAATTTCTCGAACATAATTGTTACTTCTCCTAACGGAACTCCAAACTTTGACATGTAAGCTTTATTAAGCATTCTATCTTTAGATATGAGCCACATGTAGTCATCAAAAGTCACACGCATGGTACCGTCCGGAACCCGTAGATCAATAGTATAGTTCCAATAGAACGCATCTCCATTCTCTAAGCCTTTGGCCTCGCCAATAACTCCATCTGCTGTACCGCTCCAACCTTGTTCTCCCACTTTTTTAAGATACCAAATTCTTTGTTCAGTTGTTCCATCTGAATATTCAAAATCTTCAGTTAATTTAAGATTGGATCCGTCCCACTCACCAGTCATATCCACTACAAAACGCCGGCTCACATTTCCAAGCACATCCTGAAATTGTCCATAAGCTACCAAATCACCAACCAAAAACTTTTCTAAGTCTAATTGCACATCAGATAGCTTTGGATCATCTATAGAAGGCTTTAACCCACAGCCTGAAATAAATAATAACAACACAACGGTAGCGATATACTTCATAAATAAAATCCTATTTGTGAGATTTCAGTAAAATAAAAAATGCGTAACAGCCAGTCCCAAGCCTTCATTATATTGGAGGAAACTAGTACGCGAAAAGCGTTATTCAATTTTTATGAAAACAGTTTATGATACTTTTTGAAATTTACATGTGCTGTCCATTTCCAGGCACCTACTCAAATGAATAAGCGTCTGCAAATTTTAGTGGGGTAATTCATGACAAATATTCGTAAAGCAAATATATGTGACGCTAATTCTTGCGCAGAAATCGTTCACTCATGGGTCCAGGCAACATCGTGGATGCCAAATCGCTTCACATTAGCAGAACTTGAAACATTAATAGAAGAGGGAATGCCAAAGAGAGAGATATGGGTAGTAGGTGATCCAATTTTTGCTTATCTATCATTTGACAGACCCAATAATTCAATTGCCGCATTATATAGCAAAAACCCCGGCCAAGGTTATGGGAGACAATTAATTAATCATATTAAAAGCCACTCGTCATTCCTTCAATTGTGGAGCCATTCTTTTAATTCAAAAGCTCACAAATTTTATATGCGGGAGGGTTTCGTAACAAAAGAATTTAATCAACTTGGAGCAGATGGAATCCCAGAAATTCGCTTTGAATGGAAGCGGTAATATGCAACTAATAAATTTGTAAAAATGGAGACTAGTTATTCTACTTGGACACTTAAAGATTACCTATGTCACTCTGACTTTTTTTATCATACATATTTTTATATTTGGTAAGCTAATGGGCGGGGAAACCGCTGAAACCTTTACAATCGCAGAACCTCCCATCTGCTATAACAATTTAGGTGAGAAAGTTAATTTTTTACAAAAGAATAACCCAAATTCCGAGGTTACCGCCGGAATGGCAATAAGAGGTACTGACAGAAAACCTATAATCTATCGCTTCAATTATGAAAAATCACCTCCAGAATTTCAAATTTTCGTGGACTACCATGAATGTGCCCACCATCAGACAGGCCATGTAGATCAACCTCATCCTCCAAGAAATAGCTACGAACATTTAATGAATGAAAGTATAGCAGACTGTTTAGCAATTATACGTATGCGAGATGAATGGATGAGGAAAACTATTGATTATGAAATATTTATAAATACTTTAGTGAAAGACATGGAGTTTATCGGTTTTCCTAAAATAAGTATCACAAGTCGGTTATCTAATATAGAAAACTGCTATTTTAATTACGGTCCAGCAGGCGACTTTTTGGAAGGTATCCTTTTGGGAAAAGGTAGTAACTAAAATCAAAACTCAATTTAGAGACTATTTGGAGATATAATATTGCAGCAGATACAAGAAAACCTTTTCGTTATTTTGTCTCTATTAATATTTGGGTCAGCAGCTTTCATACTATTCAAGCGTTTTGGCAAACCTGATCAATCCCAAAATCAGATTATTAACAGCGATGAAGTGTTCTCTGAATTATCCAAATCAAAAGAAGAAGCGGCAAAATTTACTGCTTTAGCGCAAGAACGAAAGTTTGAAATTGAACAACTAAAACGTGAGCTGTCAGATCTTCGAGAAAGAATTGATGAACAAAACATACAGTTGCGTGAACATTCCAACACAATAGCAAAAATTCATGCACAACGTGAAGCGGAAAACAATGCGGCGAATGAAAAAATAGAAATGCTCTCCAAAGTTAGGCGTGATATGGAAGTCCAGTTTAAGGAATTGGCAGAAAATGCCCTAAAGGCACAAGGAGAAAGCTTTTCTAAAGCAAATATAGAAAAACTTGAGGCAACTCTTACACCTCTTAAAGAACATGTAGGACATTTCGAAAAAGAGCTTCGACAAGTTCATGAAGAAGCAGTGAAAGACCGTGAACGGTTAAAAGCAGAAATTTCTCAGCTTTCTAGACGTTCAGAGGCAATATCTCAGGAAGCAATTTCCCTTACTAAAGCACTTAAAGGCGATACTCAAGTTCAAGGCGCCTGGGGTGAAATGGTTCTCGAAAATATACTAGAACGTTCAGGGCTTAGAGATGGTGAGGAATATGAAACACAAGCTCATAGAATAGGAGCAAACGGCGAAAGGTTGCGTCCAGACGTAGTAGTTCGAATTCCAGGAGGTAAAAGTTTAGTTATCGACAGCAAAGTTTCTCTTTTGGCGTATAGTGACTCTGTTAACGCTGAAACTGAAGTTGATGCATTAACTTCTCGCAAACGGCATCTGACCTCAATTAAGAACCATATTAACGCACTATCTTCAAAAGGGTATCAGATAGCTGAAAATTCAACAGTAGATTATGTAATTCTCTTTGTACCGATCGAGGGCGCTCTATCCGAAGCACTCAGAGAGGATCCTGCTTTAACAGAATATGCTCTCGAAAAAAATATAACCATAGCTACTCCAACAACACTGATGATGGCTTTGAAAACAATTGCAAACGTTTGGGCAGTTGATCGGCGAAATCAAAACGCTGAATTAATAGCGGATCGCGCTGGCAAACTTTACGATAAGGTTTATGGCTTTGTTCAAAGCATGGAACGTGTTGGAGAGCGATTAGATCAAGCACATGATTCATATTCACAAGCCTTCAGTCAACTTTCGAAAGGAAGGGGTAATATAATTTCGCAAGTTGATTCGTTAAAAGCCTTGGGAGCAAAGGCAAGTAAATCGATTAAAACAGAGTTTGATAACGATGATGATAACACCGTCAAATTGAAAAGCGTCAAAAGCAAAAATTAAATTTGCCTGAAATTTTTCAGCTTATACACGATGAATCAAATACGAAAGCATTGGTTTTTATGGCGACCCCGGAAGGACTCGAACCCTCAACCTATTGATTAGAAGTCAATTGCTCTATCCAGTTGAGCTACGGAGTCGCTTGAGCGGTATCTAGACCCTTTAAAAGAAGATTACAAAAAGAAAATACTTTTTTCTAAAAATACATGGCTGACAGGCTTATTGATCGAACAAAGGTATAAATTATCATATCACAGCCGTTTCACACCATTACCCCTTGATGTTTTTTAATCACCATCGTAAACAAAATTTTGTGTTGGGGTGTAGCCAAGTGGTAAGGCAACGGTTTTTGGTATCGTGTACCGTAGGTTCGAATCCTACCACCCCAGCCAAGATTACCTTCACTAATACCGTTCATTTACCATATCTAAAAACGAAAGCCTCCGGTATTCAATTTCGGCTGCAAGCCTGCCTACTATACCATAGGTTTTTCGTTTAGGAATTATGGAAAATAAATCTAAACTTTTGAAATTCCCATTCAAAAACATTGCCATTTTTTTTCCAACGATAGGTGCAGTATTCATGCCGTGACCTCCAAAACCACAAAGTGTAAGTTCCCTGTCACTTATTTGGCCAACTACTGGAAGAAAATGAGAGGCATACGCCATTAGCCCGGACCACGCATAATCAATAACGATTCTATCTTTCTCCATATCTTGAACCATATTGGGAAAGTGCGCTTTTATATTTTTCCAACCCATTCTTTTAAGGGCTTTTGATCCAAAAATACATTTTTTTTGTGATGGTCTAAAACTGATGCTGTTGCCGTTCGACTCAACTATTAAGGCTAATATTTCTGTTGGTCCTCCTATTGATTTTCAAATCTATGAAGCAGATAGCTTTCATACTTGGCCTAATGGCCGTTTTCATAAGGATGATCCATATCTTTTAGAAATCTCAAACGGTTGGGGTTGGGCACTGAAAGTTGCTTTTGATACGATGCCTAATGTTTCCCTAAGTCTAGTTAAGGATAAAATTAAGGAGAATTAAAACAGCGCCAAATATTTAGGCTACTTTTCAGAAAAATATCGAAATTTTTTTATGAATCTGTAAAGAGGTATTTTAAACTTATCTAAAAAGATAAATACTCGAAAAAGTCATTAGGGGCTTGAACTATGGAGACAGTTATAGAATTAGTTAATGTGAAGAAAAACTTTCCTGGAGTTTCAGTTTTACAGGGTGTGAGTCTGAAAGCTTTCAAGGGTCAGGTCACTGCCCTTATCGGACCTTCGGGTTCTGGAAAATCAACACTTCTTCGATGTATCAACTTGCTGGAGAACAGTGATGAAGGCGAAATCATATTCAAAGGCAATCCAATACGATGGAAAGGCATTGGAGTTAGAAGATCTCCGAAAGACAAGAAGCAAGTTTTAGAAGTAAGAACTAAGCTTTCAATGGTTTTTCAGCAATTTAATCTCTGGTCACATTTGTCGATATTGCAAAATGTTGTTGAGGCGCCTGTAACTGTTTTACGTTGGAATAAGAAAGATGTGGAAGAATCGGCATTAGATTTATTAGAGAAAGTAGGTATTTTAGAAAAGAAAGATGCTTACCCTAACCAGTTGTCTGGAGGGCAACAGCAAAGAGCTGCGATTGCCAGAGCGTTGTGTATGAAGCCCGAAGCTCTTTTGCTGGATGAGCCAACATCCGCTTTAGACCCTGAACTTGAAAAAGAAGTTATTTCAGTCATAAAAGATTTAGCAAGAGAGGGCACCACAATGATTATAGTAACACATGACATGCAATTAGCTCGAGATATAGCTGATCAAGTCATATTTTTGCATATGGGGAAAATAGAAGAAAGTGGAAATCCCGATCGAATTTTTTCGAGACCGACCTCGGAAAGACTTAAGAGGTTTTTAGCCTCTTGATTAAAATACAACCTAAAAGGAGAAAGAAATGAGAAATATTTTTTTTATGATTCCAGTTATACTGTTAGGCTATTCGACTGCTTTTGCTGGTGATACTATTAGAATGGGAACTGAAGGAGCCTATCCTCCATACAACTATATAGATGATGATGGGAATTTGGCAGGTTTCGAAATAATACTTGGAAATGAACTTTGCGCGAGAGCGAATTTAACTTGCGAATGGGTGAAAAATGATTGGGACTCTATTATTCCAAACCTAGTATCAGGTAACTACGATACTATCATTGCAGGTATGTCAATAACCGCTGAGAGAGATAAAGTTATCGACTTCACCCAAAATTACATGCTTCCACGACCATCTGCCTATGTTGCCGCATCCGAAGACGTTGATCTATCAGGTGTGATTTCAGCCCAAACTGCTACTCTTCAAGCTGGGTACATAGCCGAGTCAGGGTCTACCTTAATTGAATTTGCTACCCCTGATGAAACAATCTCTGCAGTATCAGACGGAGAGGCAGATGCAGTTTTTGCAGATTATGATTATCTCGCTCCTATTGTTGAGGCTTCAAATGGTGACCTAATGTTTGTAGGTGATCAGGTGGTTCTAGGTCTTGGTACAGGCATGGGAATAAGAGAGTCTGATACAGAATTAAAAGCAAAATTCAATCAAGCTATCACTTCGATGAAAGAGGATGGTAGCTTAAATAAACTTCTAATAGAATGGTTTGGAGAGGGTATTTTGACATACTAACTATCAGTCATAGAGTTACTCTTTAAATAGCCTGCTGCTAACGCCGAAATAAAACATGATTTTTGATTGTTCAAGCCCTGACCAATTAGACAGATTAATGTGGTCTCTCTGCTATTTATCTAATGGCAAACACATTACATTTTATTATTCTATCTTAAAGGTTTTGGTACTATTAGCGTTGGCAGCACCCATATCTATAGGTCTGGGTTTATTTTTAGCTATACTAGCTAAAAGTGATATTTCCCCATTAAAACTTCTTGGAAAATTCATCATTTTAATAGTACGAGGCATACCCGATATAGCGTGGTTCATGTTTTTTGTTATTGCACTGGATCAGGGGTTAGAATGGGTTCGACATATAACACTTTGCCCTGATTGGACGGAGCCAATTCGACAAGGAGCTGATTTCTTAGTTTGTGAAAAGGCTAAATTGCCTGGCAATTCGTCTTCCGAAACAATTCACGAGATATATGGTTTCATTCTTGCGATTGTAACATTCTCAATTATTTTTGGCGCTTTTGCTGGAAATATCTTTTATGGTGCCTTGGAAGCTGTACCAAAGGACCAAATCGAAACTGCGGAGGCCTACGGGTTAAATCCAAGGCAGATCTTTTGGAGAATAAGTTTTAAACAAATGTGGATCTATGCTTTGCCAGGTTTGTCAAATTTATGGATGATTCTCATTAAGGCAACTCCATTACTATTTTTGCTTGGCATCGAAGATATTGTTTATTGGGCGCGAGAATTAGGTGGAGCAAAAACACCCAGATTTACAGAATACCCCCATGGAGACTGGAGACTTTGGTATTTTTTATTTCTCTTAATATTTTACTTAACCTTGACCAAACTATCTGAGAAAGTTTTGGATAAATTAACCAGAAAATTAACATATGGAATGGGTTTTTCTGGCGAAAATTTTTTGCAGAGACAATGATATTGACTTGCTTAGAAATTATTCAGGATTATGGTCTTAGATCGATTGGATTGGGAGAACGGGTCCTACCAAAAACTGATATTACAATATGTCATCAAGCCACTTTGATTGGTTCTGGCATGCTTTGGAATATTTATTTTGGAGTTTTAGCATTAATATTGGGCTTCTTTTTTGCCATCCTTCTATCTCTGGGCCGTAGATCGGATCACCAAATCGTTAGCTATTTATGCGATACATTTATTCTTATTTTTAGAGGAACTCCACTTTTTATCCAGTTTTTCTTTGCCTATTTCTTATTCTTAAGTTTGAAGAAAGCTTTTCCAGTTTTTGATCCATTTACCTCCGCGTGGCTTGGGGCCCTCATAATATTATTTTTCAATACTTCAGCGTACTCTGCTAATATTTTTTATGGAGCCTTGGTTGCTATACCAAGAGGTGAAATTGATGCTTCGGACTCTTTTGGGATGTCGAACTGGCAGAAATTCAGAAGTATTGAGTTTCGACAGATGCTAAGACTAGCGTGGCCAGCATATATTAATGAGGCAATATTTATGTTTCATGCTACCACATTAGTTTTCTTTTCCGCATTTCCAACAAGGCAACAAAAAGGTGATGCTCTTTATTACGCAAACTATTTTGCAGATAAAACCTTTAATCCTTTCATTCCATATCCCATTGTAGCGATATATTTTATTATATTAACAATTTTCTTGGTTCTTTTAGCGAGAGTATTAAATTCTTCTTTGAACAGGCATTTGCCAAAATCTGTTTCAAAGCCTCTAAGATTGAGGTTCAACTTTTTAAGATAGTGTATCGAGTCAGTTGCTACCTTTAAACCTGCTAAGGTGCGAATAACAGGTGTTATAGTTCTTATTGGGGGGCCAATTGAGGGGCCAGATAAGCTATAATTATTTAACATATTTTTTTTATTATATTAAATAAAAGGTAATGGCGGAGACGAAGTTGTATCAGAACCAATGTTTAAAACACGACCACCTAAATCTGCAGCATAAATCAGCAATGCCATCGAAGCGGCGATTGCGGCTACTATAAATTTTTTCATTTAATATCTCCCTATTAATTGGCTTATTTCAAAGCAACGTAACCTAGCCCAAGATAGTAGTAGACGCGGTCAAGTATTTCTTTAGTAATTTCCAATTTATTTTAATTTTTTTTGTAAATCTCATAGTTAGACACTGATTGTGGCCTCAACAGCGGATTTCCAGGCAGCGTATTTCTGCTCTCTCTCTTCTTCTCGCATAATTGGTGTAAAATGCGACTCACTCTTCCATAATCTAGAAAACTCATCAAATGGCGGATAGTACCCAACTGCTGACCCGGCAAGCCATGCAGCTCCTACCGCCGTTGTTTCAAGAATTTTTGGTCTATCAACGCCGGCATTAAGTATGTCGGCTAAAAACTGCATTGCCCAATCACTCGATGTCATACCTCCATCAACCCTTAAAACAGACTTTTCTTCACCGTCATCATGCCAGTCTGATCGCATAGCTTCTAACAAATCTCTTGTTTGAAAACCTACACATTCCAAAGCAGCTTTTGCTAATTCAGCTGGTCCAGAATTTCGCGTCAAGCCATATACTGCCCCTCTGCAATCAGGGTTCCAGTAAGGTGCTCCCAAGCCAGTAAACGCCGGCACAATAATCACTTGTTGGTTACTATTCGCCTGTGTTGCTAAATCTTGTGTCTCGGCTGCCGAATTTATAATCTGTAAGCCATCTCGGAGCCATTGCACAACTGCGCCCGCTATGAAAATAGAACCTTCGAGTGCGTAAGTTGGTTTCCCATCAAACTGATATGCAATAGTAGTAAGTAACTTATTTTTTGACCTTACTATGCTGCTTCCTGTGTTCAACAAAGCAAAACATCCAGTACCGTAAGTCGACTTCATCATACCTGGCTTGAAACAAGCCTGCCCTATTGTTGCTGCATGTTGGTCACCCGCCACTCCCTTGATTGGAATATTGTGGCCCAGTATTTTTTCGTCGCATACTCCGAAATCATCACAGCAATTTCGTACCTCTGGCAAAATTGACATTGGGATATTCAACAAATCACAAATTTCGCTAGACCATTTACTTTCATTTATATCATAGAGCATTGTCCGAGAGGCATTTGTAGCATCGGTGGCGTGGATTACTCCATTAGTAAAATGCCAAATCAAGTAGGTATCAACAGTACCGAATAAAAGCTCACCAGCTTCGGCCTTGGCCCTTGCTCCCTCAACGTTATCTAAGAGCCACTTTAGTTTAGTAGCCGAAAAATATGGATCTAGTAATAATCCAGTTACATGGGTTATTAACTCTTCTACCCCGTCACTTCTAAGTTTATCGCAGAACTTAGACGTGCGGCGATCTTGCCAGACAATTGCATTATAAATAGGATTGCCTGTGACCTTGTCCCAGAGCAAAGTAGTTTCGCGTTGATTGGTAATGCCTAAAGCAAGGATCTCGTTCGCTTTAATTTTTGCATCATTAAGTGCTTTTTTACAGGTTGAGATTACTGTCGCCAGCAAATCTTTTGGATTGTGCTCAACCCATCCACTATTTGGGAAATGTTGCTCAAATTCTTCCTGACCTTGCCCCACAATTGCAAATTGATCATCAAAGACTATGGAACGAGTGGACGTTGTCCCCTGATCAACCGCGATAATATATCCCATTCCAAAACCAACTTTATTAAAATCCCTATCCAACTTTTAATTACAATTTTCCCCGATGCAAGAAGTGCAACTTATTGGGCAAACTAATTGGTGCAATAGTTTGCTTAATTCCTGTAAATTGATACTTATAGTTTATGGAGATAAATTGCTTTAATCAGTAATTTTTCTAGCAAGGAACGCGAATTACATGTCAATTACCCAAAATATGATTAATGCAATGGTAAACAATAAGATACAGTTTGTCACAACTGTTCCATGTAAACAGCTATCTGGTATTATTGAATTATTGGAACACGATGAAAGAATTCTCCACGTTCCTTCAAATAAAGAAGATGAAGGAATGGGGCTTTGTACAGGTGCTTATATGGGTGGGAAACGCCCATGTATTATAATGCAGAACACAGCGATCGGAGTTACCATCAATACCTTAGTAACTTTAATCCAATATTACAGTATACCTCTTCCAATATTAATAAGTTATCGGGGTGAAGTTGGGGAAAAAGTTCAATGCCAAGTTGAAATGGCAGTTCACACTAAGGCTCTTTTAGAACAGCTCAAAATTCCTACATATCATTTTCATGAGCCTAAAGATGCAGACGAGTTTGATGGTATTTTAAATCATACTTTTATGGCAAAAAAACCGATTGCAATTCTAACCGACGCCAACTTCTGGAGTTCAATATCATGAGACGGGTAGATATTATAGAAGCGATAATCCCAGTTATTACTGACAAATTAGTTGTCAGTAATATTGGACTCCCATCGCAAGAACTTCATATGCTGGATGACCAACCAACAAATTTTTATATGCTTGGTACAATGGGATTAGCCTCTTCAATCGGATTGGGCCTTGCTTTAAGCCAAAAAGAAACAGTGATTGCTATAGATGGAGACGGCTCCATTCTAACCAACCTTGGTACCCTTCCAACGATTGCGAACAACGTAGCGGATAATTTCATTTTATTGATTATTGACAATGGTACATATGGATCAACTGGAGATCAGCCCACTTATGCAAGTGGCAAAACCTCTCTTGCTAGAGTTGCAGAAGCATGCGGCTGTGAGAATGTTATTGAATGCAAAGCATCAGAAACAAAGGACATTTTAGAAACGGCGATTAAAAGCAAAAAAATGACGATAATTGTATCAAAATGCGAAAGTGGTAATATTCCTGTTCCTGTTATTGACATAGACCCAGCAGTAATAAGATACCGTTTTATGAAAGAAGTCGAAGCAAGGAACTAAATTTGCTAAATCCTTTTTCTAAAGTTGATATTAGTTTCGATGATTTTCGGCAGTCTGCTAAAAAGCGTCTTCCAAAATTGTTGTTCGAATACATTGATGGTGCGGCCTCTGATAGTAGCGGGGAGATTTATAATAGGGAGATCATAAGAAAATTAAGACTCAAGACAAAAGCTTTAATTAATGTTGAAGAACGGAGTTTGAAACACAAAGTTTTCAGAATTCCCTCAAAGTTACCCGTTGGCATAGCTCCAATGGGTATGGTACAAATGGCTGGCGTAGGAGCAGATGAAGCACTAGCAAAATACGCGGCAAAATATGAAATTCCAGTTGGCGTATCTACGGCAGCTTCAATGTCTCTGGAAAAGTACGCAGAATACTCAAGAGGATATGCGTGGTTTCAACTCTACTATATGGCAGACCATGTAGAACTTGAAAAACTCCTTACTAGGATACTTAAGGCTGGGTATAAAACTTTAATATTTACCATAGATGTCCCGGAAGTTGGTTTTAGACCGAACGAAATAAAAAATGGTCTAACGATGCCCTTCAGGCTTGGACCAAGGCAAATTTTTGACTTCGCTATACATCCATCCTGGTCACTAAAAACATTATTGCATGGCATTCCAAAATTTGGAAACTTTTCAGAGACAAATAGCTTTAACCGTAACGCCTCACGAGCAGGTGCAGACTGGGAATTCTTAAAATATCTCCGAGATAACTGGCCAAATAATTTAGTTATAAAAGGCGTATTAAATACCGAAGATGCACAAAATATGAAAGGCATCGGTGTGGACGGAATATACGTTTCAAGCCATGGAGGTCGGCAACTAGCCTCAGCACCACACCCAATTGAAATGCTGCCAAAAATCAGGAACGCATTAGGAAATGATGTGCAGATTTTTTATGACTCAGGATTAAGAAGCGGAGAAGATTTAGTTAAAGCTTATGCTTTAGGTGCAAATTTTGCATTCATGGGAAGGCCATGGTCTATGGCATACGCGGCAAACAACCGGCATGGTATAGAAGATTATATTAAGTATCTTTGCAAAGAAACATCAGTCGCAATGGCCATGATTGGACGAAGAAAAATTGAAGAAATCTGTTTTGATGATATTCTTTGGAATTAAAAAATGAGAAATCAGGCACTCATGATATCATCAAACTCCAGTTTCAATAATCGCTTTTGCAAACGCAGGCACTGTTTCATTATTTAGACCAGCAACATTAAAACGACTATCAGAAACCATATAGATTCCAAATTCTGTGCGCATTTTTTCGACCTGTGAAGGCGTAGCCCCAAGCCGCGAAAACATTCCTCTATGTGATGCTATAAAGCTAAAGCGATCAGACCCAGAGATTTTTTGCAGCTCATTAGAAAGCTGTACCCTTAAATTCAGCAGGGAATTACGAATATCTTCTAACTCAGACATCCAATCAGAACGTAAATCTTTATCATTTAACACTATTGAAACAAGTCTTGAGCCATGATCAGGAGGAAAAGAGTAATTCTGACGATTCAAATATGCCAGCATACTTTGGTTTATATTCCGCTTTGAACTATCCTGCGAAACAAGCATTAGTAACCCTGCCCGTTCTCGATAAATCCCAAAATTCTTTGAACAACTTGATGCTATAACGGTTTCTGGTACGGACTCGGCAATCAAACGAGTGGCATATACGTCTTCTTCCAGTCCATCTCCAAAACCTTGATAGGCTAGATCAATCATAGGTGTTGCACCGTTTTTATTTAATAAATTAACAATGATCTTCCATTGTTGCTTATCCAAATTAGCTCCTGTTGGATTATGACAACAACCGTGCAGCAAGATGACATCGCCTGCCTTCGCGCGCGATAAATCTGATACCATCGAGTCAAAATCGACCCCACGGGTTTCATTATCAAAATATCTATAAGTTTCAAATGGGATATTAAGATATTGCAGTATTGAAATATGATTTGGCCATGTTGGATCTGAAACGAAAACTCGAACGCCTGGATTAGCGACTTTAAATAGCTCAAAACCTTGTCTAACAGCACCTGTTCCTCCAGGAGTTGCTGCTGAAGCTATTAAATTTCTTGGAATACTATTACCCAAAACTAATGAAATTATGGCGTCTGAAAACGCAGGGTCGCCTGCCAAGCCAACATATGATTTGCTACTTTCAATCTCCCACCATTTTTTTTCAGCAAGTTTAATAGACCTCATTATGGGAGTAATACCGGTTGGATCCTTATAAACACCAACACCAAGATCAAGCTTTTGATCTCTTGGATCTTCCTTAAACGCAGTCATTAAGGCGAGTATCTTATCAGGAGGCTGCTGCTGAAGGTTCTTGAAAATCATTTTTTATCTCCAGTCGCGATTGGGAGAATGGGTGACATTCCCCACTCAGCCCAGCTTCCATCGTACAAAGAGTGATCAGTTTTGCCAATAAGTTCCAACCCAAGATTCAACACGGCTGCAGTAACACCAGACCCACATGTAGTGATCGCTGGCTTGGACATATCAATTCCAGCAGAATGGAAAATCTGTTTTAATTCAGATACATTTTTAAAAGTTTGATTATCATTTAGCAGGGATTTAAAAAATACATTTTTTGAATTTGGAATATGCCCTTTTCGCAATCCCTCTCTTGGCTCATCCTCCTCACCTCTAAATCGCCCTGGTGACCTTGCATCAATGATCTCATAATCCCCCAACTTTGATGCGGCAGCCACTTCGGTTACGTCCTTTATAAATGAGGCCTTCTGATCAACCATCATATGTCGATCACGTATTAATGGAGGTTCGTCATCAACTGGCAGCCCTTCAGCAATCCATTTGGGCAGACCACCATCAAGTACAGCTACATCCTTATGACCCATCATCTTGAAAAGCCACCACACTCTCGCAGCAGAAAACATACCTAAACCGTCATAAATGATAATTTGATGACCATCTCCGACGCCTAATTTGCGGACTTTAGACATAAATTTTTCTACTGGTGGAACCATGTGAGGAAGGTCAGATCTATTATCAGAGATATCATCAATATCAAAAAAACGAGCATTAGGGATATGCCTTTTTGCATACTCAGCACCTGGATTTCGATCCAAAGCAGGGAGATACCATGATGCGTCAAGTATCCTCACCTCAGCGTTGTCTAATCTTTTGGCCAACCACTTGGTTGAAACAAGAGTCCTTGCGTCCTCTTTCATCATCATTTTGTTTCCACAAATTCCAGAAGCTTGCTAACTAAACTATTTTACCATCTAAGAAAATATTATTTTAAATCCAGTAATTGGACAAGACTTCACATTAGTCTCCCTGCCTTAACAGGCGTTGCTTTTGTCTGCCCCAATCACGTTTTGCTTGATCTGATCTTTTGTCAAAATTCTTTTTACCTTTTGCCACACCTATTTTTAATTTGGCAATTCCCCTATGGTTAAAATAGAGGACTAAGGGAACCAGCGTCATTCCCTTTCTCTGTGTCTCTGCCCACAACTTGCTAAGTTCACGTTTCGTCACTAAAAGTTTTCTTCTACGCCTTTCCTCATGACCCCACGTTTTCGCTTGCTCATACGGTGCGATGTATGAATTGACTAGCCATAATTCACCATTTTCAACCTCTGCGTAGCACTCACCAATATTCGCAGATTTTTGTCGAAGTGATTTTACTTCAGAACCGGCCAAGGATAGGCCACATTCGATTTCATCTTCGATTGAGTAATCAAAGCGAGCTCGTCGGTTTTCAGCTATAATTTTGTAATTTGGATCAGTTTTATTTTTGTTCATAACAACCGATGGTTAGACATAACTTACTAAAATTGTCCAGCAGTTTTACTGAAACTATAGACAAAGTAAAAAGAGAGATTAACAATGGTTTTAATATGAATTTACAGGCGGGCTAAAAAGATGAAAGATGATAATTTTCTAAAGGCTAATAATGCCAAACACCTATGGCATCCAATGGGTCATCCAAAAGACTCATTAGAGGCTCCTCCTAGAATAATTACCAAAGCACAAGGTGTGAAAATAACAGATATTGACGGGCACCAGACCGTGGATGCCGTCGGTGGACTATGGTGTGTAAATTTAGGGTATTCTAATCAAAGCATTAAGGAAGCCATAACAAAACAACTTTCTGACCTTCCGTACTACTCTTCTTTTGCGGGCACTACCAACCCTATGGCAATTGAAGCATCCTACATGGTGCGAAATTTATTTTCTGAAGACGGCATGAGCCGCGTATTTTTTACTTCGGGCGGCTCGGACTCTGTCGACACATGCCTACGGCTGGCCCGCCAATATCACCGACTAAAAGGCGAACCAACCCGTACAAAATTTATTTCTTTAAAGAAAGGTTATCATGGAACTCACTTTGGCGGTGCCTCAGTAAATGGTAATAATCGGTTCAGGATAAACTATGAGCCACTCTTGCCAGGCTGTTTCCATCTTCCAAGCCCATATACGTATAGAAATCCATATAATGAAGCTGACTCCTTAAAATTAGCTCAAAATATCGCTGCCGCATTCGAAGATGAAATAGCATTTCAAGGAGCAAATAGTATTGCCGCTTTTATAATGGAGCCCATTCAAGGTGCCGGGGGTGTAATCGTTCCTGATCCAATGTTTATGACCCTCATGAGACAAATATGCGATAGACATGGCATCTTACTTATATCGGATGAAGTCATAACTGGTTTCGGTCGCACCGGAGACTGGTCAGGCGCGCGCCATTGGGGTGTCCAGCCCGATATGATGAGTATTGCCAAGGGTATTACCTCTGGATACTACCCTGTTGGAGCAGCATTGATGTCCGATAAAGTCGCGGAAGTTTTTGAAAATGACGATACGGGTGATGCAGCAATCTTTCATGGTTATACCTATTCTGCTCATCCGGTGGGAGCAGCTGCTGTGATAGCATGTTTATCAGAAACTGAACGTCTAGATACCAAGGTCAACGCCCAAGTACGCGGAACACAATTATATAATGGTGTAATTGAGTTGGCTAAAAAACATACTATAGTGGGAGATGTAAGAGGTGGGCATGGCCTGATGCTTGGGATTGAACTCGTTTCAGATCAAAGTAAAAAAACACCATTAGACACGAGTGATATGAAAAAAATACATCAAAAAACTTATGAATTTGGTGCCATGGTCCGGCTGGGTTTGAACAATATTTTGATGTCACCCCCATTAACGATATCTGAGAACGAGGTGAATCAGATACTAGGTGCTTTAGACGAGGGGTTAACAGCAATCTGACCAATAATTAGCATTTGACGCATAGCTATGGAATATTTTCAAAATCTCCAGGCATTAAATTTTTAAGATCATAGTCTCCTATTTTTATGCGAATTAACCGCAATGTCGGGTATCCAATGGCCGCAGTCATTCTTCTGACTTGCCGGTTCCTTCCTTCAGAAATAATGATTTCCAACCAAGAATCAGGAACTGTTTTTCGCACTCGTATCGGTGGTACTCTATCCCAGAGTAATGGTGGCTCTATTATCGTCGCCTCAGCTGGACGCGTAATTCCATCCCTTAGTTTTAATCCAGCTCTAAGAAGATCCAAATCTGATTGATTCGGCTCACCTTCAACTTGCACGTAATAAGTTTTTCTAACTCTATTTTTTGGATTCGAAAGTTTATACTGTAATTTCCCATCATCAGTTAGCAATATCAGTCCTTCGCTATCTTTATCAAGTCTTCCAACTGGGTAGATATTTGGAATTGAGATAAAGTCAGATAAATTACCGCGATCAGCCGATTTTTCCGTCTTATCACTAAATTGAGATAAGACATTAAATGGTTTATTAAACTTAACAAGCATAACTACTTTATCAGTGGTTTTATGTAACCAGTTCTTAGCCCATCCCAGTTCAAAATCGAAGGTTGTAAATATTTCTCCACAATTGGGTTAGCAGGATTTAACACACCTAGCCCAACTAAAATTGATGCTATTACACACTCACTGGCTCTGGTCGCACCATCTAAAACTTTTAGTGCCACACCCATTTTTTTCTCTGGAATTATCGCAACAAAAAAACCTTCTGCTCCAGTCTTTAGAGCAACTTGACCCTGCGCTGCTCTCATTAATTCTGTACAAGCACGACCCTCACCAGCCACTAACTCCGGATACCTCAACATGGCGTCTATTATTCTTACCGCACTTTTGGAGGATATATCCGATCTACTATTAGCATCAGCAAACCAAGCCATTGCTTTTGCAATACCTTTCAAAGTAAATGCGTGATTTGGTGCCGAACATCCGTCTATTCCAAAACCTGGGCTTATTTCATTTGTAGTCATTTCGTAGGCCTCTAAACAAGCTTTTTGAACTGGATGATCAATGCTTACGTAATTAGCGCCAGCTCTCAGGTGCTTGGTCAATGTTAAAAAGCCAGAATGCTTTCCAGAACAGTTATTATGAATTCGGCAAGGCTTAAGATTAGCCTTGAATAAATCTACCTTAGCATCGTGGTCACGCGGCGTCTGGGGACCACAACAAAGGTCAGAAGCTGACAAACCAAGTTCAAGCAACCATTTTTCCACAAGAACGGTATGAATACTCGCGGCATTATGAGATGCACAAGCCAGGGCAATATGCTGAGAAGATAAGCCAAATTTATCTGCTGCACCAGAAGAGACCAACGGTAGTGCTTGAACCATTTTAGATGATGATCTCGAAAAAAAAATCTGTTCTGGATCGCCCCATGACTTTACTATACTTCCACTGCTATCAACCACGACAGCATGCCCGACATGCAAACTTTCTTGTAAAGAACCTCTCCAAACTTCACAGAGCTCCACTGCAGAATTAAACATTAAAAATTTATCCTAGCTAATTGTTATTATCAGGGCTTTTATTTAAATCACCTTCAGTTTAAAATAAAACTTGAAGATAAAGAATAAAATAATCTGTTTTTGAATGGCTATTTCAGTATAGTGAGCCAAGAAATCAATGACGCGAGGAAATATGGTTAAACAAGTATCCAAAAATTTGTTAATTCTGTTTATTTTACTGTTAAGCGGAGGCGCTCTTTTTGCTCAAGACTCAAGTACTAATGTAGCATCAATGCAAGCCGATTGGGTGGTATTTGTGGAAGATAGTCCAAAGGAATGCTGGGCTGCGTCCCAACCAATTGAGACTGTCAATACTCGTGATGGGAGAATGGTCTCGGTAAAACGGAGCGATATTTTGTTATTTGTATCTTATATTCCCGGTTCAGGAATAAAGGGACAAATTTCATTTACTGGTGGATACCCTTTCGACGATGGTAGTAATGTAGATGTAAATATAGATGGCACAAGATACCAAATGTTTACAAATGGCGAATGGGCATGGGCACCTACAGATGAGGCCGATAAAAAAATGGTTCAAGCCATGAAACGTGGGGCCAAAGCTAAACTAACAGGCAGATCCTCTAGAGGTACAAAAACTGAAGACACTTTCTCACTTAAAGGTTTTACTGCAGCCGTTGAAGATGCCTCAAAACGATGTAAGTAAAGGTATAGACATCACGGCTTAATTTAAAGTTTAGTAAAAAACGATAACTACTTTTGGATTTGGATAGCGCCTACCTAATGGAACCATCTTTACCAATAACTCAGGATCTCTTGACCGTACCACGTACTTTATCCTCTGGGCCGATAAACTTAATAGGGATGAGTCGATCGCTGATGAGTGAAAGGCTATTGGGAATAGGGACCCCTGAGAAACAGGTCAGAATGAGAGTAACCCAAATTTGGCAATGGATTTATCAAAAAGGTATTCGAAATTTTAACGAGATGACAAACCTGTCAAAAAGTTATCGTGACCTTCTAATTGATAATTTCGTAATCGAAGTTCCCCAAGTAGTTTCAAAGCAATGCTCCAAAGACGGAACAAGAAAATATCTTCTGAGGTTGGCTGGAGGACATGAGGTTGAGGCAGTATATATTCCAGAGGAAGGTCGTGGAACACTCTGCATTAGTTCTCAAGTCGGATGTGCTCTTACCTGTTCATTCTGCCGTACTGGCACACAAAAGCTGGTACGGAACCTGACCGCTGGGGAAATAGTGGGCCAAATATTAATCGCACGGGATGACTTAGACGAATGGACCAATGTGAACGGCACTAATAATGAAATCAGATTGCTCTCTAACGTTGTACTCATGGGGATGGGTGAGCCTCTATACAACTTTGAAAATGTTAGAGACGCGCTCAAAATTGTCATGGACCCTGAGGGAATATGTTTATCGAGGAAAAGGATCACGTTATCTACTTCTGGAGTCGTACCAGAAATATCAAGGACAGCGGATGAAATTGGATGTCTTCTAGCAGTTTCTTTTCATGGCACAACCGACGAAATCAGAGACAAACTAGTACCCATTAACAAAAAATGGAATATTGAAACCCTTATCAAGGCGCTACGGGATTATCCAAGATTATCTAATTCAGAACGTATCACATTTGAGTATGTCATGATCAAGGACGTCAACGATAGCGAGATGGATGCTTTCCGCTTAATCAAACTAATTGCCGGCATTCCCGCAAAAATAAACTTAATTCCATTTAATGAGTGGCCTGGTTCTCCATATAAAAGAAGCGATTGGTCTCAAATAAAGAAATTTGCCGACATAATCCATCGAGCCGGTTATGCAAGTCCGGTACGCACTCCAAGAGGAGAAGATATTATGGCAGCTTGTGGACAACTAAAGTCTGAGACAGAGCGACAGCGTAAATCAAGAAAAGAAATCACTCTTGAAACTGGCATTTGAGCTTAGACCTGATATATTTTATCCCAATGAAGTTTGCTACTTATTTCTTAACTTCTGATTGGCCAATAACTTAAGGCGTAATGCATTAAGCTGAATGAAACCAGCTGCATCATTTTGATCGTAAGCCCCAGCATCGTCTTCAAAAGTTACATGTTTTTCAGAATACAAACTGTATTCTGACCATCTTCCAACAGTACTTACCGACCCCTTATATAGCTTTAGCCTTACAGTCCCAGAAACATATTTTTGTGACTTATCAATCAAAGATTGCAGCATTTCCCTTTCTGGGCTGTACCAAAAGCCATTGTAAATGAGTTCCGCATATTTTGGCATTAACTCATCCTTCAAATGCGCTGCACCACGATCTAGAGTAATTTGCTCTATACCCCTATGTGCCTCCAGCAATATTGTCCCACCAGGAGTTTCGTAAATACCTCTGGACTTCATACCAACAAATCTACCTTCAACTAGGTCAAGTCGCCCAATGCCGTGAGCTCCTCCTAATTCGTTAAGTTTAGTTAAAATTTCGGCTGGAGACATTTTATAATTATTTATGGCGACTGCATCACCGTTTCTAAACTCAACTTCGATAAATTCCGGAAGCTCTGGAGCAACTTCCGGGTTTACAGTCCTCTGATACACATACTCAGGGGCAGCAGTTGACGGATCCTCCAAAATTTTACCCTCAGATGAAGTATGAAGAAGATTAGCATCAACAGAAAATGGGGCCTCACCACGCTTATCTTTTGCAATGGGTATTTGATTATCTTCAGCAAATTTTATTAATCTCGATCTACTCGTTAAATTCCACTCGCGCCAAGGGGCTATAACTTTTATGTCTGGGTTTAACGCATAAGCTGACAGCTCGAAGCGAACCTGATCATTACCTTTGCCAGTTGCGCCATGCGCGATTGCATCAGCACCCGTTTCTTGGGCTATTTCAACAAGCCGTTTAGAAATTAATGGACGCGCAATTGAAGTTCCCAGTAAATACAGCCCCTCATAAAGTGCATTACATCTAAACATAGGGAAAACAAAAGCACTTACGAATTCTTCTCTTAGGTCCTCAATAAAAATATTAGAAGGTTTTATACCTAACAACTCTGCTTTTTTACGCGCTGGCTCAAGCTCTTCACCTTGCCCTAGATCCGCTGTAAACGTAACTACTTCACATGCGTATTCAGTTTGAAGCCATTTAAGAATAATCGATGTATCCAGACCACCCGAGTAGGCCAAAACTACTTTCTTCGGCTTATACATTAGAATCCCCTTTCGCTCGATTGCCCTAACCTTTTTTAAAGCTATGGGCAAGATCACCATTGACTAAAGGCATATCAGGAATAACCGATAATCTAAAAAGTATCCCTAAAAATACTTGCAATGCTGAAAATGCTCAGCCATTGCTTATTTATGACACATTTTATCGAGTTAGCTGACCAGGCCGAAAAGGCGATACGAGACGTTTTTCCTCCAACCCCTCTGCAAAGAAATGAACACCTATCAGCACTTTATGATGCTGACATTTGGTTAAAGCGAGAAGATTTGAGTCCCGTTAGGTCATATAAGTTACGCGGAGCATTCAATGCTATGCGTAAATTTTCCGATAAAAAGGCTTTTGTATGTGCTAGCGCTGGAAACCACGCTCAAGGCGTTGCCTTTATGTGCCGACAGTTGAAGGTTAATGGTATTATTTTTATGCCAGTAACAACTCCACAGCAAAAAATACAGAAAACGGAAATTTTTGGTGGAGAATTTATTGAAGTTAGATTAACTGGCGACTACTTTGATGATTGCTTGCACACAGCTCAAACTTTTTGTGAAAAAGAAAGTCTACACTTTCTTTCTCCATTTGATGATGAAAATATTATAATTGGCCAAGCCTCTGTTGGTGTAGAAATTAAGAAACAACTCAACAACAACCCAGACCATATTATCCTGCCAGTCGGGGGCGGAGGCCTTTCGGCTGGAGTAACCAGCTATTTTGGAAGCCAATGCACATACACTCTAGTTGAGCCCTTAGGCGGTGCTTGCCTGCGTGAGGCGCTTATTAATGGAAAACCCACTAAACTTGATACTGTAAATACGTTCGCAGATGGTGCTGCTGTTGGTAAGATTGGTGAGAAAACATTTAGCCGTCTTCGTAATATCGGATTAGCAAATGTTATAACAATACCAGAGGATAGAATATGTATCTCTATGTTAGATATGTTAAATGTAGAAGGCATTGTGCTTGAACCTGCCGGTGCTCTGGCTGTCGACGCACTGCAAGATTTAGGACAGGCAATTAGAGGGCGTCGCGTAGTATGCGTAACTTCAGGAGGTAATTTTGATTTTGAGCGATTACCAGAGGTTAAAGAGAGAGCCCAAAGATTTGCAGGCTTGAAAAAATATCTTATTTTGCGAATGCCACAGAGACCTGGAGCACTAAAGGAGTTTTTAAATTTCTTAGGTCCCGAGGATGACATTACCCGCTTCGAATATCTCAAGAAATCAGCAAGAAATTTCGGTTCCATTCTCATTGGTATTGAGACAAAATCGCCAGATAGTTTTAATGACTTTTTTCAGAGACTTAAAAATGCAGGCTTTACTTATTCAGATATTACAAATGATGAAACACTATCCCAATTTGTATAACCAAAAATTTATTATATTTAGGCTTAATTTGAGTTCGATCATTTTTTAGCAGCTTACTTAAAGCAAGTTTAATTATCTCAATAAGCACCTTCCACAAACTTTTTTAAAAAATATGCATCTCCATCTACGGCTAAAATCTGATAGGCCATATCTATATCTACAAAAACAGCTGTGTGGTCGGCTTCTGTCGGTTCAGACTTTTTTAAAATAGGTTTTGCCAAATAAATATGACACAGTTTTTCTGCCCTCATATTGTATTCCGGCATATATACAAAGCGCCTAAATGCGCCTATTTTTTTTGGTCGCCCGATAATCCATCCCGTTTCCTCCATCACCTCTCTGTAAAGAGCAGTTATAGGTTGCTCACCAGCATCAACACCGCCGCCTGGTAACTGAAACTCATTATGAGGATCCGCCTGAAAAGTGAGCAATATCTGCCTGCCAATAGGCAAAATCACATATACGCCTGGCCGATAAAAATATTTTTTACCCCGCTCAATTTCTGTGGCGTAAGTCTTTATCATACAAAAAGTACTTCATATTTTGAAACTTGCCCTACTTGTTGCGAGCGTATAAGCATGATCTGAAAATTCAAGGATAAAAAATGTCATTGGGAAATAAAATCGCGTGGGATGATACTGTCCTGCCATTTCAACTTGATGCTGCAGATATGCGCGGCAGAATTGCCAGATTAGATGGAGTTTTACAAGGTATTCTTAAACAACATCAGTATCCTGAAGCAGTTGAAACATTGATCGCAGAAATGACATTACTGACAGCATTGATGGGAGAAAGTATCAAACTGCAGTGGAAATTATCGTTGCAAGTACAAACGAATGGCCCAGTCCGCATGATCGCGACTGATTTTTACGCTCCAAAAGCAACGGGAGAGACTGCACAAATTCGTGCATATGCCAGTTTTGACAAAGAAAAATTAACTGATAAAGCTCCATTTGATCAACTGGGCACAGGTTATTTTGCGGTATTAATAGACCAAGGTGAAGGAACGAAGCCTTATCAAGGGCTGTCACCGTTAAATGGAAAGTCTCTTTCTGATAGTGCCGAAACATATTTCGCTCAATCAGAACAACTCCCAACGTCCTTTCATTTAAAATTTGGTAAAATAAGACAAGCTAATGGAAAAGAAAATTGGAGAGCTGGTGGCATAATGGTTCAGCATTTACCAACTTCTAATTTTCAAGCATCTGATGAATACAGCTCAGATCCGAGCGGGCTACTAAGCTCTCAAGATCTTCTTAATGGTGATAACGCAGAAAACTGGAATCGTATCAATTATCACCTTGGTACAATTGAGGAACTTGAAATGATTGGACCATCAGTAACTCCCTCTGAACTTCTCGTGAGGTTGTTTCATGAAGAAGGTCCACGCATTTTCGATACTCAATCAGTGCGCTTTGGATGTAGTTGCTCAGAAGAACGAGTACGCCAATCACTGTCGATCTACTCCGCAAAAGATATTTCCAAAATGATAACGGAAGAAGGAATCGTAACGGCAGACTGTCAATTTTGTGGTGCGCATTATGAATTAGACCCAAAATCAGTAGGTTTTGAGGCAGTGAACAGTGGCAACTGATTGGATAGCTACAATAAAAAAAGCCCTTGATGAGATGAGTATAAACTCATCAGACTTCGATCTTAATCGGAATGCGAGACTACCAAACAATAGAAAGCTTAGTAAAGCTGGTGTTCTAGTTGGGATATGTTTCCCACACCAAGGTGAACCATCAGTTTTACTAACTAAAAGAGCTTCACACCTAACAAATCATCCTGGCCAAGTCGCATTTCCTGGAGGAAAATTTGAACTGCAAGATAGCACACTAATCGATACTGCTTTGCGTGAAGCAGAAGAGGAGATTGGACTTGATCGATCGATACCACAACGGTTAGGCGTACTACCAACTCATGAAACAATTACAAGATTTCTGGTAACTCCAGTCATGTTTAAGCTTCCAGACAAGCTCTATTTAAAAATAGACAAAAATGAGGTAGACGAAGTTTTCTATGTTCCCCTCAGGCATATCTTGACTCTCGAAAATTATCGTATTCAAGCTAGGAAATGGAAGGAAGAAGTAAGATACTATTATGTAGTTCCATATGGTCCGTATTATATTTGGGGTGCTACTGCTAGGATCCTGTATGGCTTTGCTGAAGGCTATAAGAATGCAAATAAATAGTGAATGGATAAAAAATAAGGTAACGCAAAATATTTTAAAAATATTCGAAGGTGCTGATCATAATGCATACCTCGTTGGAGGTTGCATTCGTAATAGTATTCTAAACATTCCTGTAACCGATATCGATATTTCAACCGACGCGACACCTCAACAAACCGTGGATCTTTTTAATAGAGAGAACTTCAAAGTTGCTCCAACAGGGTTTTCACACGGCACGGTAACCGTTACTTCAGAGGGCATCCCTTATCAAATCACAACAATGCGCTCTGATCAAAATACTGATGGAAGACATGCTGATGTGGTTTTTTCAGATGATATAAAAAAAGATGCTGAAAGAAGAGATTTTACAATAAATGCTCTGTATGCAGATTCCACTGGAAAGATTATAAATCCAATAGGGGGACTAGAAGATTTTAACCCTCTTGCAATAAAATTTATCGGCGACCCAAGTAACCGTATACAAGAGGATTACTTGAGAATTTTGAGATTTTTTCGATTTCATGCACAATTTTCTGAACTCGTAACGCAATTCGATAAAGTCGCATTAGATGCGATCAAGAAAAACCAAAATGGACTGAAAAAACTCTCAAAAGAAAGAGTTTGGAGTGAATTAAAAAAAATATTGTCCACCTCAAATCCAGCCCGAGCTCTATATAAAATGTCACAGCTAGGCATTCTTGAAATAATTTTGGAAAATAAAAATGCCCAAAATATAAAGAAATTTAATTTGATTGAAAAAAAAATGGGTCTTGAACCAGAACCAATTCGAAGGCTTGTGGCAATTACTGAGAATACCGAAGACACATTTCTCAATTTATCCCGCAAGGAGGCAAAAAAGTATTCTCTACTGAAGGGACTTCTGAAAAAAAAGCATGACCCAGCTGAATTGGTTTATCAATTCAACAGGGAAATAGCGCAATCCGCGCTTGCAATTTATACATTTTATAAGGGGGAAAAGCTAAAACTAAGTGATATAAAAAAAATCGAAAAAGCCTGCCTGTTTCCCTGTCCAATAACAGGAGCACAAATATCTAAGTATATGGATGGAGCGGCCGTAGGGATAAAAATAAAGGAAGCTCAACGCGCATGGATAAAAAGTAATTTCAAATCTGATGAAGCTAAAATACTCAGTGATATAGGGATAAAAACATCGACCCACTCTTGACAGGAATGGACTGTCTACTATCGTAGTACTCTTTTGCGATCAACGGAACTTTTATGTTTAAATTTTTTGAGAGCCTTGTAGACCCATTCTGTCAATATGAGGAGACGGACACTCCTCCCAGAGAAATTTCGAATTTCTTGAGGGATTATACTAAACCTTTTTATTTTCTTTTTGGAGTAACCGCTTTCTTTGCCTTTTTACTGGCAACAATTGAACTTCTACTAATTTATGGCATAGGTCAAATTGTTGACCTGATGCAGACTGGATCAAGACAAGAAATTTTAGACAATGGTCTCTTTATTGCTTTTTTCCTAATCCTAGCTGGAATTGGAATGCCGTTAATTGCATCAATAACCGTTCTACTCAATAACAATTCGCTGATGCCAAATATAGCGACATTATTTCGTTGGAGAGGTCACAGGCAGGTTATGCGCCAGTCAGTTGGGTGGTTTGAAAACGACTTTGCCGGTCGGATTGCCAACAGAGTCATGCAGACCCCTCGGTCAGCCGGTGAAGTAATTTATCATATTTTTGATGCGTTTAGCTATATTGTCGCTTATCTAGTGGGAGCATTATTTTTACTATTAAACGCAGAACTGGAACTCATTATTCCACTTTTGCTTTGGATGTTTGCATACGGATATTTGATAGTTTTTGTGGTAAAGCGAATTCAACCAGCCTCACAGGCTGCTGCAGATGCTCGATCAAATTTAAACGGTTATATTGTAGACGCCTACACAAATATCCAATCTGTAAAATTATTCTCTAACGAACAAAAAGAACTCGAGTATGCCAGAGAAGCTATCGCAGACACCCGAAATACCATTATAAAAGAATTGAGATTATATTCTATAATGGACATTTCACTTTCTTTTTTAAATGGTATTTTGACAGCAGGAACAATAGGTTGGGCCATATGGCTTTGGTATTCAGACCAAACGTCAGTGGGTGTTGTAGCAGCTGCAGCCACTTTAGTACTACGAATAAGCGCAATGTCCGGATGGATAATGTGGGCTGCTTCTACTTTCTTCCGCGAATTGGGTGTTATCCGAGAGGGGCTAGAGACGATAACCGAAAAAGTTGAACTAGTTGATCATGAAAAAGCTGACCAGCTGAACCTAGGCCATGCAAAAATAGAAGTTCAAAATCTATATCATCATTACGGTAAAGACTTTGGTGGTCTTGATGATCTAAATATAAAAATTCCTGCTGGACAGAAAGTCGGTTTGGTTGGACCCTCGGGGGCTGGCAAGTCAACTCTCTTTAAGTTGCTTTTGCGTTTTTATGATGTCGAAAAGGGAAAAATACTAATAGATGACCAAAACATTTCACTCATAAAGCAGGAAAGTCTGAGGCATCATATTGGAACAATACAGCAAGACAGTAGCCTTTTACATAGAAGTATTAGAGAAAATATAAGCTATGGAAAGCCAGATGCGACAGAGGAAGAAATAATTTATGCTGCTAGAAAAGCACGCGCCCACGAATTTATCATTAACTTAAGAGATACTGATGGCAATCAAGGCTACTCCTCTAAAGTTGGTGAACGTGGGGTTAAATTATCCGGAGGCCAAAGGCAACGAATTGCACTCGCTCGCGTCATTTTAAAGGATGCGCCAATTTTGCTTATGGACGAAGCCACAAGTGCGCTAGATAGCGATATAGAAGCTGCTATTAAAGAAACTTTTTCGTATTTGATGGAGGGGAAAACTGTGATCGCAATAGCACATCGGCTTTCAACAATTGTCAATATGGATCGGATACTTGTTATGAATAATGGACGCATTATCGAGGATGGCTCTCATACTGACCTATTAGTAAATAACGGTCTATATGCCAAATTGTGGGCACAGCAGTCTGGTGGATTCATACAAACGACTGTTAAATGATTAACTGGTTATCCAATAAGATTGACTACAAGAAAGAAAGTGCGTCTCCGCCGCCGCAAGAACTTTGGAAGTTTATACTTTGGTCTTGTGGTGGGACTTGGAAATTCATATTTCTTGGTGCAGCGGCAAGCACATTTGCCGGATCATTTGAGATGATAACTACTATTGCACTTGGGTGGGTAGTAGATGCAGCACAAGTCGCTGATGATCGCACCTTTTTTTTCAATATAAATAAACTTCTTTTATTTTTTTGTGTATTAATTTTTCTATTTTTCAGGCCATTAAGCTTTTGTCTAAGCGCACTTTTCCAAGCAGTTCTGGGTCCAAAAATACTTAATATGACGCTTCTTAGACTTCATAAATGGACCCTTGGCCAATCGGTAAGTTTTTTCGATAACGATTTTGCCGGCAGGATAGCCCAGAAACAACTGCAAACTGCCAATTCTTTGTCGACATTAATTACAGATTTTTTACAAACAGGTGTCTATGCTTTGGCGTCGGTCATTGCTGCAATGGTAATTGTCGGTTCTTTTGATTTAAAGAGCACAGCATTTGTAGCATTCTGGTTAATAACTTATATTGCACTTATTAAAATATACATGCCGAGGATAAGACGAAAGTCAAAGTCTTATGCAGATTCAAAGGCGATGGTATCTGGCCAAATTATAGACACCATAAGCAACATAAAAACGGTGAAGCAATTCGCCCATATTTCCCATGAAAACGATGCTGCAGTTTTGGCAATGGATAAATACCTTAGCTGTTCCATTGATAGACAAAAAACTATGCTAGAGTTTCGTATCGTGCTTTTGACGCTAGCTGGTTTAATACCAGTAGGTCTCATCGGTTTGTCGTTGCTCTCTTGGGTCAATAACTTTGCCACAGTCGGCGAGGTCACAATCGCTGGAGCTGTAGCTCTGCGACTCGCACAGATGACGGGCTGGGTAAGTTTCACTCTTATGAATATATATGCTCAGATAGGTGAAATTGAGGATGGTATCAAAACGCTTACGCCAAGATATACCCTTATAGATCAAAAAGCTGCGAAAGAATTAAAAATCGCAGCGCCAAGAATTAAAATTGAAAATTTAAAGTTTAAATATGGGCAAGAAATTGGAGGGATAAACGACCTTTCACTTGATGTTTCTGCGGGGGAAAGAATTGGCTTAGTCGGAGCATCAGGTGCAGGAAAATCTACATTAGTCAATCTAGTATTAAGATTTTATGATCCAGAAGGTGGACGAATTTTAATATCGGACCAAGACATATCGCAAGTGTCTCAGGACAGCCTTAGAAGTGAAATATCGGTAGTAGCGCAGGATACATCTATGTTCAACAGGTCTGCTTATGAAAATATATTATATGGCAATCCTATTGCATCCTATGATGATGTTATTGACGCAGCAAAGAAGGCTCAAGCATATCCATTCATAATGGATCTTACTGACAATCAAGGCCGTACGGGTTTTGACGCATACCTTGGAGAACGGGGTGTGAAGCTTTCGGGCGGTCAACGTCAGAGAATTGCTTTAGCGCGCGCAATCCTGAAAAAAGCTCCAATATTAATTTTAGATGAGGCTACTAGTGCGCTGGATAGCGATACCGAAGCTAAAATTCAACTCGCTCTAGATTATGTAATGCGTGACAAAACTGTATTTGCAATAGCTCACCGTCTATCTACCATTGTAAAAATGGATAGAATTATTCTACTTCATGAGGGGAGAATAATGGAACAGGGGACACATCGCGAGTTACTGAAGAACGGTGGATTATACTCAAAGTATTGGGAGCAACAAGCCGGTGGTTTTATCGGCATTGACCAGATGGCAGTTTGAACCTTAAATCTAAATCGTATAAGTTTTTCACGCTAAATAATGAATAAATATTAATTTTTCACTTGCTTCAAATAGGGGTCCGATTTGTTAAAAAGAGACTTTATTTTCTCCGGTATTGGTTGGATTTTAACCACTAGCTCTTTACTTTCAGCAACTAAATCACGCGTAGTAACTGAAATTGTGGTAAAGAAAAGTAAGAGAAAACTATATTTATTTAGCGGTAATAAAGTGATCAAGTCGTATAAGGTAGATCTAGGCTTCGCCCCAAAGGGCCACAAAAATTTTGAGGGCGATGGCAAGACTCCTGAGGGAGCGTACAAAATTGATAGGAAGAATGCTAACAGCAAATATCATCTATCTGTTGGAATCTCTTACCCAAACCAAAAAGATCAACAGTTTGCAAAGTTAAAGGGCAAACTCCCAGGCGGCGATATTTTTATACACGGTACAGATAAACCTTTTCGATGGTTTCAAAAAGATTGGACAGCTGGATGTATTGCAGTGAGCAATAAAGAAATCCGCGAAATTTATAACTTAGTAAAAATTGGTACGCCGATTTTTATTGAACCATAGACAGTGATTCCCCACCAAGGATCATAGTCCACCAGATTTTCCCATTGCGCTCTTGATACCACGCAAACCCTAATTCATTTGCTCGAGAATCCAGTATAACATCTCTCGTGTTTTCACTATTAATCCATGCTGTTAATGTTGTAATCTCGCTTTCGTAAGTTTCTGAAATTGTTTCGCCTAAAAAGACTTTTTCATATCCCACTCGGGCTACTCTATCTAAAGGAGATGAGCCATCTGAACCAAAATGCCAAGGTCGATTTTGTATGGACATATCCCGGGCATGCGTAGCTGCAGCCGCGTTTAATTCTGAATTGAATTCTAAAACCTGAATACCTTTGGCAACTCTAAGGGCGTTTACTGCGTCTAACATCCGGAATTTAACTTCGGCAACATTTTGTCTATTTAATTTGTATATTTTTGGCAAAGGTTTTCCATCTGGACCCAGTTCTGGAGACCCCAATGCGTTGCAGCCTGATAAGCAAAGTATCGAAAAAACTAAGAGCCACCTAATGTTCAACATTCTTTTCCCAGTTCAAACTGTAAATGCTAATATATTGATACTTTAAGCATATCATCCACAGCTTTATTTAACTTAACTATTTACTCTTTGCTTAGATTGTAAATAAAACATAATGGCAATATCAAATTTAAAGTTTGGGAATTAGTTATGGGAATTTGGTCAAGAAGATCTTTTGTAATGGCGTCATTTGCCTCTGTGAGTACTCCCGTCTGGTCACAATCAAATGTTAATTCTGAAGACACTACTGAAATTGAGCAAGAAATTACAAAATCTCAACGCCACAATCTCTCAAGTTTCCGTGCGCTGGATTGGCGACCTTACTTTAGTAATTTGAAGAATGGCGCAATCCTCGTAGATATGACTTCAAGAGCGTTACATTTTTGGTCAGAAGATGGGGATATCTACAATCTATATCCATCTAGTGTGCCAATGTCAGACGAGTTAACCCGTCGCGGCCGTACCAAAGTTATTAAAAAAGTTGAAGGTCCAAGCTGGCGGCCTACACCATCTATGCTTGAAAGAAACCCCGATTGGCCAGAATTTATGCCACCTGGCCCAGACAACCCACTGGGCACTCATGCTCTATATTTGAGCTGGCAATACTACCGAATTCACGGCACACATGATACTCGAAAAATTGGACGCAGATCTTCTAATGGTTGCATTGGATTATATAACGAACATATTAACGAATTATTCAGTTTAACCAAAGTAGGAACCCAGGTACTACTTATTTAAAGTACCTTGATAAAACTGAAAAAGGGCAACCGATTGATTATGCCTAAACTTGTTTTAAACGAAATATCCTACACTGCTTTCGGAAAAGTTATCCTAGAAAACCTAAAATTTACGTTGGATGAGAAATCAATTGGCATTATAGGAAGAAATGGTTCGGGGAAATCCACATTAGCAAAAATTTTATGTGGTTTAATTGAGCCAAGTAAAGGTGAGCTCAAAGTACATACTAACAAAATTACTGGAAACCATCCCAGTTTGAATATTGGAATAGTATTTCAAAATCCTGACCATCAAATAATTTTTGGAACAGTCGAGGATGAAATCGGATTTGGACTGAAAAATTTAGGGTATTCGAAATCAGAAATAAAAAAGAAAACTGACGAAACTCTAAAAAAATTCAATAAATCTAGCTGGATTGGATTGTCCACAGCAACATTATCTCAAGGGCAAAGACAGCTCTTATGTATAATGAGCGTATTTGCAATGGACCCCGCTATTTTAATTTTAGATGAGGTTTTCTCAGGATTAGACTTACCAACGAAAAAAGCATTAGATATTTATATAAAAGACTTACCCCAGATGGTAATACACATAACTCATGACTTGCCGAGTCTTCAAAGCTGTGAACGCATCATTTGGTTAGATAATGGAAAGATGTTTCTAGACGGACCACCCACGTCGGTATTACCAGCATATTCTAAGCATATGCATAAACATGTAAGTCTATAATGTTAGCTCTTCGTTATCCTCAGCAAACTTGGTTAGAGAAAATACCAGCCAGTCTAAAGATGGCACTTCTAGCTATAGCAACTAGTGGAATTTTTTTTATAGACTCAACTAAAATTATGTTTCTCTTGTTCGTGGCAACAATTGCATTTCAATTTCTATTCGGATGGCAAATTCTAAAATTTAGCTTGGGGCTTTTAAATCCCTTGTTACCCTTTGTCGCAATTATAGCATTTTGGCATCTATTTACGGGCGACTTAACGCAGGGGCTTTTAATTATACTAAGGCTATTATTAATTGTCAGTCTCGCTAACATCGTCACATGCTCAACAAACATGGGTGAGATTTCTGAAATTATTGAAAAAATACTTCACCCATTACGATTTACGAAAATAAATATCCAGGCCGTGTCACTTTGCGTAATAATTTTTATCAGGTTTACACCGATTGTGCTCGAAAGACATAAAATTTTACACCTTGCATACAAATGCAGATCGGGTAAACGGCCCTCGTGGCAAATCATTTTGCCACTAATTTTAACTGTTATGGACGACGCGGATCATGTTGCACAGTCACTTCGGTCAAGATCAAATTTAAAGGTATAAATTAACAACATGGAAAAAAAGATAGTTCTGGTATCTTTGTTTGCAGCTTTGATTGCAGTTCTTGGGCTTGCGCCGAAAGTGATGCTTGCTTCAGGAGTACCAATTACTGCTCAAAGTATGGGGATTATGTTATGTGGAACAGTTTTAGGAGCAAAAAGAGGAGCTTTGGCTGTTTTACTCTTCATAACACTCACCGCATTAGGTCTTCCATTACTATCAGGAGGGCGCGGTGGCTTAGGAGTTTTCGCCAGTCCGAGTGTTGGATTTATTGTTGGCTTCCCACTGGCGGCCTTGGTCGCAGGTTGGATTACCTCTAAATTAAAACTTATTAATATATTTTATTCGTCCTTGCTTGGAGCCGTTGTAGGCGGAATTCTTATATTATATATTCCTGGTATCGTTGGAATGTCTATAATGTTGGATAAGTCTATTTCCGAAGCTGCATTAATTGCATTAATTTATTTACCGGGAGATTGTATAAAGGCTTTTCTCTGTGCCATGCTCACCCACACCTTATTCAAACTCCGTCCTGAAAGTGTTTTGTCACGGATTTAAGTTAATCATAGCAACCAAATATAGCTGCACTTCCTATACCCCCCGCCGCAGCTATGGCCGCCAGCCCCAAATCGCCCGGCGATAAATCAGAAAATAGTCTTGTAACAAGTATAGTACCTGATGCTCCAATAGGATGCCCTCTGGCAAGAGCCCCCCCTTTTGGATTAGTTTTGACATTCTCAAGACCAGACTCTGATAGACATGCCATGGCTTGTGATGCGTAAGCCTCCATTACTTCAACCTGATTAATATTTTTTTGTCTTAAATCAGCGGCCTGGAAAACCTCTTCAATAGCAGTTATAGGAGCTAGACCAGGCAATTTTGGATTTGCACCGACTGTAGCACCAGAAATTAGCTTTAAGGCTTTTCTACCCTTAATTATATTTCTACAAATCACTACAAAGGATGCTGCATCTGCTGAAATTGCTGTATTTGCATAGGTTATCGAACCGAATAATTTAGGAGCACGCTCACAAAGTTTGAGATTCAAATTCCTGGCATATGGATCAAATAAAGTATTTTCCGGACCTATGTTCACAATCTCATCGATTAGATATTTTTTTGAGTTTAGAGCATTTAGATGACTATTAATTGCAAACATATCTTGATCCATCTGTGTAAAGCCAAATTTCTCTGCAATATTAAAAGCAGCTTCTGCCATCTGAATTTCTTGGTACAAATTTGGTGTAAATACAGGAGCATCATAGGGAACTAATATTTTATCATATTCCTGCGCTAATCGAATGGGCCTATTTGAAAAACTTTCAACACCCCCGGCGACTACTATATTAGCACTACCCGCTTGCACCAATTTTATACCAAGCAATATCGCGTCGAGCCCCCCTACACATTGGCGATCAATGCTAAGACCAGCCACTCTTTCTGGCAATTTACTTGCAAGAGCAATTGATCTCGCAGGATTACCCCCCGCTCCAAGAGCATTCGATACAATTAATTCATCAACGTCATCGAACTTGATTCCACTGGTTTCGATTAGATTATTTATAACTGGCGATGCTAATTCATTTATTTTCAATGAGGAAAGGGGCCCATTAATTGGAGATACAATTGATCTTTTTGCGCCAACAATATAAGCAGAGTGCATTTTAGACGCCCCTCAGTTCTAACTTGCAGAAATCTGGTTTTCCTGATGGCAAAAGTGGAAAGTTTTCCAAGGTAAGTTCAATTATTTTTAATGAGCCATCAAGCGGTGGAATTAGTGAAATACATTCATCTATGAGCTTCTCTACATTCACTGCATCACTTGTTGCAATGTAAGCAATAGCTTTGTTACCTCTAAGAATATCATATTCTTTTACTACGGCAGCCATCTTGATATTTTTTTCTGCAAGTAAATATCTCTCAATTTCTTCAGGTATTATACTTTGATCCTTAATTTTAAATATTCTATCAATTCGGCCCAAAATAAACAGGTTTTGATCCTGATCAAATTTTGCCAGTTCTCCCGGGCTTACCCAACCCGAGACTTCGTTTGAATTAACGCCATTCTTACCAACATACTTTGAAAACAAATAAGGCGAACGAACCCAGACCCTGCCAATTTCACCTTTTTTTACCGGCTCATTAGGCGATGCACCCAGGATTATCTCCACATCCTTGTAAGCCTTACCAACTGAACCCTTAGGTGTAAATTTATCTGATATGGAAATAAAACTTGTTTCGCTTGACCCATAAAATTGTTTTAACGCGGCATTCGGGGCTAGTTCTGATAGCTCCTTTAGTGTGTTTTGTTCTGTCGAACCACCACCGATAAATACATATTTTACACTCTGAATACGATAATTCTTATACTTAGCGGTCAACATGAGCCTTAATTGTGTGGGTGTGATATAAAGTATTTCGATACTTTCACGCTCCAAATATTCTAATTGCTTGGTTGGACTGTGACCTTCTAGATAATGAACTTCAGAACCTAAATGAAGGCTCTCTAGTGCCCCATAAAGTACTAAACTATGATTTAAAGAACCGAATAAAGCCACCTTACAGCCGCTAAGGTTATAAAATTTGTTGTTAATGTTGAAACTTAATATCCAACTAATACAAGTTCGTTCTATGATTTTTGGAAGCCCCGTTGATCCGCCTGATATAGATTGAAACCCACCACCAATTACTGGCTTGTGCGAAGTGATACCATCAAAATTTATTCTGGGAGTTTTCCCTGAATGAAGTATCTCAAAAAATAGTGCAAGCTGATGAGCACTATCTGCTTTATCTCTTGATTTAGAGCCTGCAGAAATAAAAGATGACTGATCACTCCATTTGAACAGATTTTGGTGCATTCAATGTCTCAAAGTTATTTCTTATTATACGCAAGTGATATACTGGGCAAAAGGCTGACATTTATCTCAACTCAAAAGTCTTTTGGACAGGAAAACATAATTCATTTACTATAAATATTACTGTTAGATAAAATAATCACTACACTTTATTTTCAACTCAATAAAGACTATAAACATCAAACTAAGGTCGACACGATCTAGAATAAAAATAATAGGTAACTAGAATTTGGAATAAGTGAAAACTTGATTTATGCCAATACTTTTTGATGAAAATAAATCCAACTATGAAGTGGGACTGCGGCCTGCTGAAAAAGTGATGCGCCTAAGTAGATTGGGTTCTTTTCACCAATCGCGCTTGTCTTTTCTTAGAATTCTTTTGAGGCGAATCTCAGCCGAAAGATGGGAATTTAAGAGAAGGGTATTTGACATTAATATCGACTGTTCTGGTACGGCAGTCTACACATACCAATTACTTAATAGAGCTTATTCACTTGTTGCTTTTGCACATAAAATTTCTGATGAAGATCGTTCAGATCGAGTAATTGCTACAAAATGGGATGCTACTTTTGTACTTTTTGATGGTATTCCATCGAAGACGGACATCGATCGGTTAAGGAATAATGTTCCCGTTCAAGAAGCAGGTCGGGTAAGTGAAAAAGAAATTACTTTATCAAGAGCAAATAAGTCCGTTCGGCTCTGGGACTACGTTGTTGACTGTTTATCTAAAGGTAAACAACCAGATATTCAGGAAATAGAAAAAGTCGGATATCTGATGCGAACTACAGCTGTTTACGGTTCTGGAAAATTTGGAGCTATTGATTATAAAGAAATTTCAGATCGTTCCGAATTTGCCGCTCCATTTCAGGCAGAGATGCTCACAGTTTATATGATACGAGCATTTGTAGTTGATTTATTACAGCACGCTGCAAAAATAAAAAACCCTTCGAAATTTGTAAATCTTGAGCCAAGAGTTAGCAAAATGCTCGGAGTAGGAAACTCTACTGGGCTCGGAATGGCTCCGTTTTTAATTAATCATCCACAACTCCTAAACAACTGGATAAATGCAAAAGAAACAGCTTTAGCACGAATTCGAAACCTCAAAGCGCCAAAGCAGAAATGTGTCGACTTATTTAAAAATTATATAAAAAGGAGCAATTATTTAATTGAGAGTTGGCATTCACAACATGAATTGCAAATTATAAAATTAAATGAATTAAGACGAGACAAAATTACTTTGGATCATTACATAGGAAAATTTAATTTTAAGAGGCCATATCCCTTTGATGCATTGTATAAATGGGCCGAGAAAACCCTGGGAGAGGAAGCACAAGAACTACTGGTTTCCATTATATTAGAACCATATGGTGACTTAATTGATAATCTAAGTATTGAAATGAGTGATAATAATCAATTTAAGAATAAGATTAACGGTTCAATACTGATTGGCGATTTTCTAAATAAGACCGAACAGCATTATGATTTTGCACTTAAAATAAATTGGGATAATTCAGAAAACAATCAGCTTGCCTGGTACATATCTGAAGAGAAACTCGAACCACGCCTTGGGGACCGTTATAAAGAACATGGTATAGGGTCTTATGAACAGCCCCTGCAGCCTGGCCGTGATGTAGCTAAGATGTACGCTGACCTATTAAAATGGCAGCGCAACAAATGTATTGCCGAGTTTCTTATGAAGCATCCAGAGCATCGTCATATAATACGCAGGTGTCAGATAGTTTTCACCAGTCCGTATGCAGAAATAAAAGACAATACGATTTCTAGAGATGTCATTCCTATCGACTTACTTAGAGCAAAACTATCATTTTTCGGAGCGTTTCACTTTGATCCAAGATCAGACAGATGGATAAGAATAAATATGTTTAAGGGCGCCCCAATGCCTAACAGTCTTAACGAAGAAAATTGCGATAATTGGACATATCCAGAACAGAAATCAAATTGAATTTATCAAAAAACGAATTTGTTTCACTTTGTAAAAAAAGCCTTAGAGGAAAAGGACATCACTGGGGAGTTTGTGAAGATTTATCCAATGCTCTCCTCGCACTAGCAATAAATCAATTCCCAGCACCAAATATTCTACTTGAGGCGTTGAACACCGAAAATAGCAAAATTAACCAAATTTTGACCATACCCGACACTCAGGTTTATGAAATATCTGATAAAATTGCTGGTGAGTTTTACGATCCACTTTTAATCTTAGGATTAATATCTGTTGATAGAGATTTTAAACAACCGCCGCTAGAAATAACATTAGAAAACGAAGTATTTAAGTTAGAAGGTGACTTAATCTTTGGTAATCGTTCATATTTTAAGAAGAAAGTCACTGAAATTTACTTTCGTAAAATAGTAAATAACAGAGATAAAAAACAAAACCTAGTAACGAGGATCTCAATAGACAAAACAACATTGGAAGCGATCGAGGCATGGTCAAATTTAGTTTACGCACCGGCTAGCGAAGAGAGCCGACAACTAGGTGCAGGCTCTGAACAGTCAGATAACGATTAGGCTTTTATGCCTTATTCGACAAAGTACTACTTAAGTAGATATCCGTCCTTTTTTGATAGGAGCCCATAAGCGCTTGTTAGTCAGATAAAGTAAAATCGACAAAACGACCAAAAATAGTACTCCCACAAAACCAGTGTGTTTTCTAGCCATCATTTTTGGTTCTGCAGCCCACATCAAGAAAGCCGCAACATCCTCTGCTTCACTGTATAAGTCATTCGCGTGCCCATCATCAAAGTCCACGTCCTCGCCGTACAAAGGTGGGGCCATAGCTATCCATTTTCCAGGATACGCAGTATTTTCATAAAAAACGGAGCCGTACTCTTCTTTTTCTTCCCCAGTATATCCAGTCAACAAAGACGCAATATACTCTGCTCCCCCCATACCATTGACTAATTGGCTTAGACCGGTTCCATAGGGACCATGAAAGCCCGCCCTTGCTTTTGCCATAAGTGAAAGGTCAGGAGCGCCAGCGTCAACTACAGCTGGAAAATGATCAGACGGTACCGCAGCCCTATAATCGTCTAACTCTGCATCGTATACTTCATAGTACTCAGCGTAAGCGCGAACTTGCTCTTCAGAGTAGCCCAGCCCGCCCTCATCACCGAGTGTCCTTAGAGGGACATATTTTAATCCGTGACACGAAGAACAAACTTCAGTGTACACTTTTAACCCACGCTGGAGCTGGGTTTGGTCATATGTACCAAGAGGTCCCTCAAAGGAAAAATCAAAATCTTCTACATAACCACCGCCCCCAGCAGCAAATGCAGCGCTGGAAAAGAAGCCAGCTACCAAAGCTACAAAAGTTGACTTCACTAGGTGCATCTTATCTCCAATCATTATTCGGCCGGGGTAGCATCTGGTTTCGAATAAAAACCATCTGAATTGCCACCATTCTTTGAATATTTATTATTAAAATCTTCCTCAATTGTCGTCGGCTGAGCGTTTGGTTTTTCTATTATACCGAGTAATGGCAATATAATCAGAAAATAACCAAACCAATATGCAGAAGCGATCAATGACAAAGTTGCATATGGCTCTTCAGCGGGCATTGCTCCCAACCACATTAGCGCAAAAAAATCGAAAATAAGAATACCAAACCACCATTTCAGCATAGGTCGGTAACGGCCGGATCGTACGTTTGAAGTATCGAGCCATGGCGCCAAAGCCAGTACAATAATAGCGCCAAACATTGCTAGCACTCCGAAAAATTTTGCATCAATAATTCCACCTGTTATGAATGACGCAAACTGTACCACCCACACCTCAGCAGTGAATGCTCGAAGAATTGCATAAAAGGGTAAGAAGTACCATTCTGGCACAATATGAGCAGGTGTTGATAAAGGATTAGCCTCTATATAGTTATCCGGATGTCCCAGATAGTTCGGCATAAATCCAACTATTGCAAAGAAGACTGCCAAAAGGACTGCCAATGCAAATAGATCCTTAATCACAAAGTATGGCCAGAAAGAAACAGTGTCCTTTTCAGCCTCTGCTTTTGATGTCCTTCTCACTTCCACGCCAGTTGGATTATTATTCCCAGTAGTGTGAAAAGCCCAGATATGCACTATTACCAGTCCAGCTATTAAAAAAGGAAATAAATAATGCAAACTGAAAAATCTGTTCAAAGTTGCGTTATCAACTGCTGGTCCACCCAACAACAATGTTTGAATAGCCTCGCCAACAAACGGTATTGCGCCGAATAAGCCCGTGATCACGGTCGCGCCCCAGAAAGACATTTGACCCCATGGCAAAACGTAACCCATGAAGGCTGTGCCCATCATCAGTAAGTAAATTAACATTCCAATGATCCACGTGATCTCTCTCGGTGCCTTATATGAGCCATAATACAAACCTCTAAATATATGTGCATACACGGCTATAAAAAACAATGATGCACCATTTTGATGCAGGTAGCGTATCATGTGTCCGCCGTTCACGTTTCGCATGATATGTTCAACCGAAGCAAATGCCATATCCACGTGCGGCGTATAATGCATTACCAAGACAATCCCAGTTATAATTTGTAGTGCAAGGCAAAAGGTTAAAACGATCCCCCAGATCCACATCCAATTCAAGTTTTTTGGCGTGGGTATCATTATTGTATCGTAAAGCAACCCAACAATCGGCAACCGACTACTTAGCCATTTCTCGCCTCTAGTTTTTGGTTCGTAGTGATCATGAGGTATTCCAGCCATCTCAATATATTCCTTTAACCAAGTTTTATCGTAGTTTCGTCAACAAATGAGGCCACAGGCACGGGCAAGTTCTCTGGTGCCGGACCCTTTCGAATGCGCCCCGAAGAATCGTAATGAGATCCATGGCATGGACAAAACCAACCACCAAACTCACCAGCGCCATCCCCTAATGGAACGCAGCCGAGATGGGTACAAACACCCATCATCACAAGCCATTCACCGGCTTCGTCCAAAGACCGATTTTGATCAGCTGCACTTGTTTCAGGTAGGTTTTCATTACGTGCAGTACCATCAGGCAAATCGTTTAAAGAAACGGATCGGGCTTCTTGAATCTCATCTTCAGTACGTCTGCGTATAAATACTGGCTTGCCTAACCATTTAACAGTTAACTGTGTTCCTGGCTCCACATCTGAAACATCAACTCTAATAGATGCTAGTGCTTTAACGTCAGCAGATGGGTTCATTTGGTTTACTAACGGCCATACTGCTGCCGTAGCCGTCACAGCTCCAGCTCCTGCCGTTGCATAATATAAAAAATCTCGTCTAGTACCATCTGCTTCGTGAGTATCTGACACAGTCTGTCTCCATTATATTTCTGTTCGATTGTCAAGATAACAATTAGAGTCGTGTAGTATTTAGCGCCCAATTAACCGATCGTCCAGCACTCCTGAACCTAGTTTTTAATTTAGCGCCGTTGTGTCGCAAGTGAAGAGCTCTGTATAACATTATAGAGACTATTCACGAACTAATTGTTCGTAATTTTTTGATACTGCTTGCGTAAGCTCTCCCACCTCAAAATTATAATTACCAATTTGCCCAACTGGAGTTATTTCGGCTGCAGATCCAGTCAACCAACATTGACTGAAGTCTTCCAATTCGCCCGGCAAAATATGCCTCTCATGGACCTTGACTCCCATCTTGGCAAGCATCTCAATAACTGTTTGTCTTGTTAATCCATTTAGGAACGCATCTGGCGTAGGAGTATGAACTTCACCATCCTTAACAAAAAATATATTTGCGCCAGTTGCCTCTGCAACGTAGCCACGATAATCCATCATCATGGCATCTGAACACCCGTTAGCTTCTGCTGTGTGCTTTGACATTGTGGCAATCATATATAGACCGGCGGCCTTAGCTTCAAAGGGTGCGGTTTTTGGATCTGGCCGCTGCCATTTTGCCACGTCTAGTTTTGCACCTTTCATCTTAGCGTCGCCATAATAATTACCCCAAGACCAGGTCGCGACGGCTAGATTTACAGGATTTCGCAGTGATGCAACACCCATATCCTCCCCGGCACCGCGCCAAGCCACTGCCCGTACATAAGCATCCTCTAGTTTGTTTGCACGTAAAGCGTCGTATTTGGCTTTTTCAATTTCATCAACGCTGTAAGGAATTTCAAAATCTACCATTTTCGCTGATTTTAAAAGTCTCTGAGAATGCAACACACTTTTAAATATTTTTCCATTATACGCGCGTTCACCTTCAAAAACTGAACTAGCATAATGCATCGCATGCGTTAAGATATGAACATTTGCATCACGCCATTCTATCAACTTACCATTCATCCAAATTTTGCCATCACGGTCGTCGTAGCTTCCTGACATAATTATTCCCTCTCAACTAAGCAGTCAAAATCTGCATCTCCCCGCAGAATTAAAGGGCCGATACGGATATAAAATACCAAAAAAATCGATAATCGCTAGCAGTTAAGCATTGGAATGTCAACAAGACTGACGTAAAATAGCAATGAATAGTTGACTTAAAAAAGGTAATTTGAGCGAATGCAAAATGATCGAACCGGCGAAAGTCTCCTTTTCCTTACTGATGAGCAGCTGAGACAAGGTATTGAAGCTATGTTTTTTGCATATCGGGGATTTACAGCCGACCCCGATAGGATTCTTGAAAAATATAATTATGGCCGAGCTCATCATAGAGCGATGCATTTCATAAATCGTGTGCCGGGCACCAATGTTAACAATTTACTCAAGATATTAGGGGTCACAAAACAATCTTTAAACAGGGTCCTAAGAACGCTTATCCAAGATGAATTAGTAACTCTAAAAATTGGAACAAAAGATCGAAGAGAACGGCATTTATATCTAACAGATAAAGGCAAATCGCTCGAAAAACAGCTTTCTACTGCCCAAAGTCACAGAATGCGTGAGGCATATCGCCGAGTTGGACCGGACGCGGTAACTGGCTTCAAACAGGTTCTCGAGGCAATGATGGATCCCAAACTTCAAGTTACTTACAAAAAATTACGCAGCAGTTGAATGAAGGAAGAAAAAAAACATATACTTGTAGTAGATGACGATACTAGGATTTGTGATCTTTTAGAAAAATTCCTGAATAAAAATGGTTATCTTATATCCACTGTTCATAATGCCGAACAAGCGCGCCGCCTTCTCCTAGGTCTAGAGTTTGACCTAATTATTCTTGATGTAATGATGCCAGTGGAGAGCGGAATTGAGTTAACAGTGGACTTACGAAAAAACAACAAAACACCTATTCTGTTATTAACAGCTAGAGGCGAAGCAGAAGACCGAATACTGGGGCTTGAAGCAGGAGCAGACGACTACCTACCAAAACCTTTTGAACCTATGGAATTACTCCTAAGAATACAGGCTATCTTAAGACGGACCGGTGAAATCTCATTAAATAGCAATAAGGATAATCCAATTTTGTCATTTGGAGACGTTAGTTTTGATACAGAACGAAATGAATTATGGGATAATGGAAAATTAATCTATCTCACTTCATCTGAGGCAAAGATTATGCAAATTTTTTCCCAAAGTGTTGGCATCCCAATTACAAGGTTTGATCTTATTAAAGCAATGCAAAATGATGGCAAAAATATGAACGATCGAGCCGTTGACGTGCAGATTACAAGACTGAGGCGGAAAATAGAGAAAAAAACTAAAGAACCCAGATATCTTCAAACCATTAGGGGTATTGGTTACATGCTGACGGCAGATTAACTATAAAATTAAAGCTTCTTATTTTTAACACACGACGTGACATAATTTACCGAAAGATCTTTGTCAGAAATACTCCATTGCCAAGAAATCGGATTGAAGACAAAGCCTTTTTTATCAACCATTTTCAAACCTGCTTTGGTGATTATATCCTCTAATTCCTGCGGCTTGAAAAATTTTGACCATTCGTGGGTTCCTTTTGGCAACCAACGCATAACGTACTCAGCCCCGATTATTGCCATAATGAAACTTTTAGGATTCCGATTTAACGTTGAACAAACCATCAATCCCCCATCTTTCAATAAAGCCTCACAAGTTTTTATATAACCGGAGGGATCAGCTACATGCTCTATAACTTCCATATTTAATATGACGTCAAATCTTTCGGTATCGGCCAATAAACTCTCAGCTGTCCCATGGCGGTAATCAATCTTGAGGTTACTTTGTTTTGCATGTGCCATAGCTACAGGAATGTTTCGTTCCGCCGCATCAACACCAACAACCTGTGCTCCAAGACGAGCCATCGGCTCACATAACAAACCGCCACCACAGCCTATATCAAGAACTCTTAGCCCATTAAACGGTTTGGCGTTTGTTGGGTCACATCCAAACTCAGTTCTTATCATAGCAATTATATAATCTAAACGGCATGGATTAAGCATATGCAGAGGCTTGAATTTACCATTTGGATCCCACCATTCCTCGGCCATGGCCTCAAATTTAGCTATCTCGTCAGGATCAATACTTACTTGAGAGGCTTGCATTTTCATCTCCGAATGGTTTTTAATAGACTACGTATTATATAGTGAAGTAATGGACAGATACTCGGGACATAAAAGCGCAGGTGCTCAATTGTATCCAACAATTGATCCGTTTGACCAGCAAATACTTCATGTAGATGGTGGTCATCAAGTTTATTTTGAACAGTGCGGAAAGGCTGATGGCATACCTGTAGTAGTATTACACGGTGGCCCTGGTGGAGGTTGTAGCCCATCAATGCGTAGATATTTTGATCCAAAAATTTACAGAGTTATTCTTTTTGATCAGCGCGGTTGTGGAAGATCGAGGCCATATGCCAGCGTGGAAAATAATACCACTCAGGATTTGATAAAAGATATTGAGGTAATCCGTACGCATTTAGGCATAAATCGATGGATTGTATTCGGTGGAAGTTGGGGAGCAACTCTTGCTTTACTTTACGCACAAGCTTTTAAAAATGCAGTTACCCATTTAGTTTTAAGAGGTGTATTTTTGATGACACGCACTGAGCTTGATTGGTTTTATGGAGGTGGTGCCGGAAAATTTTGGCCTGAACAATGGAAAAAATTCACTGATCCGATTCCAATAGACGAACACCACGACCTAATCGCCGCCTATAATAAGAGACTTTTTTGTGGCAATGTATCTGTGGAAACAAAATACGGCCAAACGTGGTCGAACTGGGAAAATGCTTTGGCATCCTTTCAAACGAATGGCAGAACGGCGTCAATGCCGGGACCATATGCGAGGGCATTTGCCCGAATTGAAAATCACTATTTTTTAAATGGTGGTTTTCTAAAGAGTATGAACGAAATTTTGGAAAACACGGAGGCTATCAGCTCAATCCCGGGATTTATAGTGCAAGGCCGGTTTGATATGATATGTCCCCCAAAAAGCGCTTGGGATTTAGCGAACTGTTGGGATAATTGCGATCTTCGTATTGTCGACCATGCTGGACATGCAATGTCAGAACCAGCAATTAGCTCCGAGTTGGTTAGAATAATGGATTTGATTGCGGAAACTATAAACGATTGAAACTAGACTTCAGATAAGAGGATAATAATGCTTTCCCGTAATGAAACAGTAATGCATTTTCTGCTCAGTCGGAGATCTAAACCGGCAAAAACTCTTTCAGCTCCAATACCGAAAAAGGATGAACTGCTAGAACTATTAAGCGCAGCAGCTAGGACTCCAGATCATGGAAAGCTAATTCCTTGGCGCTTCATTGTGCTCCACAAAGAAAAATTATCGCAGCTCGGGACGCTCGTTGAAAGTATAGGTGCACAAGAGTCAATTCCGGAAGAGAAAATTTTAAAGTCAAAAAAGCAATTGGAGAATGGCCATTTGGCAGTTGCTGTAATTGAAGTACAAAAGCATTCTGAAAAAATACCAAAAATTGAACAAACTTATTCTGCAGGTGCTGTTTGCCTAGCTCTCCTAAATGCAGCATCAGCTGCAGGATGGGGTGCTAACTGGTTAACAGGTTGGCACGTTCATGATAGAAGATTTATAAAAAATGGTCTTGAACTTAAAGATAATGAATCTGTGGCAGGCTTGATCTACATCGGTACTCCATCTATCACACCCCCAGAGAGGCCTCGACCAAATCTGGATGAAATTGTAGAATGGCATTAAGTCAGACAAGGTTGGTTTATCTATACTGTTTTATCCAGCCAGTCTTCTAAACAAATCAATATCGTGAATTGTGATTATCTCAAAAATTATAATTAGTGCAATTATTAACCATATAACAATCGTAACCCCAGTGGTTATTATGGCCTTTTTTCTTAAATTATGGACTTCAGGTGCACCTGCTTGAGTACCGGCAGCTATCGTCCCCAAATCACCCTGAGTTTTGATTTTAAACGGTATGACTATAAGGAAGGTCAAAAACCAGATAACAGCGAATAAAACAAAAGCAGATGTTATAGTCATGATACATTATCAGATACAGAAATATTATATTTCTTCAAGCTCTATCAACGTGCCATTGAAATCTTTTGGGTGCAAAAAAATAACCGGTTTTCCATGAGCCCCAATTTTTGGCTCTGCCTCTCCCAAAACCCGCGCGCCAGAACTTAGAAGCTGATCTCGAGCCTTTTTGATATCTGTAACTTCATAACATATATGATGGATACCACCGTTTGGGTTCTTGTCTAAGAAGCCCTGAATTGGACTATTAAAACCAATTGGATGTAACAATTCAATTTTAGTATTAGGCAATTCGATAAAAATCACAGTAACCCCATGCTCTTCTTCATCTACCGGATCACCGACCTCTGCGCCCAACGTGTTACGGTATTGCTCAGCGGCTGCAGCTAAATCTGGAACTGCTATAGCTACGTGATTTAATCTACCAATCATTTAAATTCCTATCTGAAAACCTTAAAACTAATTTACCTTCAACTATTGGGTATCGTCCGTAAATTTAATTCCATCAGCTGCTCGGATGTAGGCTCCGACGGAGCTCCCATCATTAAATCTTCAGCGCGCTGATTCATTGGAAACATAATTACTTCTCTAATGTTTTCTTGATTTGCCAGAAGCATTACTATTCTATCAATACCTGCTGCGCACCCTCCATGGGGCGGTGCTCCAAATTGAAAAGCATTGACCATTCCACCAAATCTTCTTCTTACCTCATCTTCTCCATAGCCGGCGATTTCAAAAGCCTTGAACATTAAGTCTGGTTGATGATTTCTAATAGCCCCAGATACAAGTTCAAAACCGTTACAAGCCAGATCATATTGATATCCTAAAACACTTAAAGGATCACCATTTAAAGCGTCTAATCCACCTTGTGGCATTGAAAATGGGTTATGTTCAAAATCAATTTTTCCTGTTTCATTATCTTTCTCAAAGATTGGAAAATCAACTATCCAGGCAAATGCAAATCTATTTTTATCTATTAAATTTAGCTCATCACCAATTACATTGCGCGCTTTCCCAGCAACTCTTTCAAACGATTTTGGTGTTCCACCTAGAAAAAATGCAGCATCTCCTACACTCAAGCCCAATTGCTCTCGAATTGCCTCGGTCCTTTCAGGACCAATGTTTTTCGCAAGTGGACCAGCAGCTTCCATGTGACCATCATTATCTCGCCAGAATATATACCCCATCCCAGGCAAGCCCTCTTTTTGAGCAAAAGAGTTCATTCGATCACAAAACTTTCGAGATCCCCCACCCGGTGCAGGAATTGCTCTGATTTCTGTTCCATCTTTTTCCAAAATATTCGAAAAAATCGCAAATCCCGAATTTCTGAAATGCTCAGAAACATTTTGCATTTTGATTGGATTTCGCAGATCTGGCTTATCAGTTCCATAACCAATAGCAGAATCTCTATATGAGATTATTTCCCAATTTGCGGGTGCATCAACTACTTTTCCTCCGCCAAACTCCTGAAAAATATCTGCAATTATCGGGGATATTGTATCAAATACATCCTGCTGGGTAACAAAAGACATTTCCATATCTAATTGATAAAAATCAGTTGGACTACGATCAGCCCTAGGATCTTCATCACGAAAACAAGGCGCTATCTGAAAATATTTATCAAATCCAGATACCATAATTAATTGTTTGAATTGCTGTGGAGCTTGTGGGAGCGCATAGAACTTTCCTTCATGCAGACGAGAAGGAACTAAAAAATCTCTTGCACCCTCTGGTGATGAAGCTGTGATGATTGGCGTTTGATATTCCCTGAAACCAATATCCCACATTTTCCGACGGATAGAAGCAATTACATCTGCACGTAATTTTATATTCTCCTGCATTACTTCACGGCGTAAGTCCAAGTATCTATAACGAAGCCTTGTCTCCTCAGGATACTCTTGATCACCAAAAACCATTAAAGGCAATTCAGCTGATGCTCCGAGCACTTCAATATCTCTTACAAATACCTCAATTCCACCTGTGGAAATTTTAGTATTTATTAATTCTGGATCGCGGGCTTTAACTTCCCCGTCAATTCGGATACACCACTCCGATCGTACATTTTCTACTTGGCTAAAAACTGGACTATCTGGGTCGCACAAAACTTGTGTTACACCATAGTGATCACGTAGATCTATGAACAGGACCCCACCATGATCTCGAACTCTATGTACCCATCCCGAAAGGCGTACATTGGTTCCAACATCTTCTATTTTTAGATCTGCACATGTATGGCTTCGATAGTTATGCATCATATAGCCTTCCAAAGAAAATAATAACTCGCGTGGGTACACAAGTTTGAGACTAAGATGTCAAGAGTTATAAGCCAAGTCATATTAAATTGGCGTCTGTTTGTAATTTATTTTATATAATTTTATGTCATCGACAAATATTCGTTAGTGATGGAATGCAAATTGCTGCGATTTCTCTTGCGGACTTTGGAAGTATCATTATAACGCGAAACAATTTGCGTGATTTCCATACGTAGTTGCCCGAACTACTGCTGATCGAGAGTCAAAAATATGCCTAAGAGAACGGATATTTCGTCTATTATGATTATTGGAGCTGGCCCCATAGTGATTGGACAAGCTTGCGAATTTGATTATTCCGGTGCGCAGGCGTGTAAAGCACTAAAAGAAGAAGGTTACCGAATAATACTAGTAAACTCTAACCCCGCCACAATAATGACAGATCCCGGTTTGGCTGATGCAACATACATTGAGCCAATTGAACCATCAATTGTCGCAAAAATTATTGAGCGGGAACGTCCTGACGCCCTTTTGCCAACAATGGGGGGGCAAACCGGGTTGAACACCGCATTACAATTAGAAGATATGGGTGTTCTTAAGAAATTTAATGTTGAAATGATTGGTGCTAAAAGAGAAGCAATCGAAATGGCAGAAGATCGTGCTCTATTCAGAGAGGCGATGGAACGACTGGGGTTAGAAAACCCGAAGGCTGCTGTTGTTACAGCTCCCTCGTTGGAAGATGGCAAGACAGATTTAGCGGAGGGCGTTAGGCTATCTTTAGAAGCTTTAAAAGATATTGGCCTACCAGCAATTATTCGACCTGCATATACATTAGGGGGAACCGGCGGAGGAGTAGCATATAATCTGGAAGACTATGAGCATTTTTGCAAATCTGGGATGGATGCGTCGCCAGCAAACCAAATTCTCATTGATGAAAGTCTTCTTGGATGGAAAGAATTTGAAATGGAGGTTGTTCGGGACGTCAAGGACAACGCCATAATTGTGTGCTCAATTGAAAATATTGATCCGATGGGAGTTCACACTGGAGACTCTATCACTGTTGCACCTGCATTAACTTTGACGGACAAAGAATACCAGATGATGCGTACTGCATCTATAGATGTTCTGAGGGAAATTGGCGTAGAAACAGGTGGATCAAATGTGCAGTGGGCGGTGAATCCGTCTGATGGCCGCATGGTAGTCATCGAAATGAACCCACGAGTATCTAGATCTTCCGCTTTAGCTTCTAAAGCTACTGGATTTCCAATAGCCAAAATAGCGGCAAAACTCGCCATAGGTTTCACTTTGGACGAATTAGAAAACGATATTACCAAGGTTACACCAGCTTCGTTTGAACCATCTATTGATTACGTAGTAACTAAAATACCAAGATTTGCTTTCGAAAAATTTCCTGGGGCAAAGCCAAATTTAACCACTGCAATGAAATCAGTTGGCGAAGTCATGGCGATCGGTCGGTCGTTTCATGAGTCATTACAAAAAGCATTATGCTCACTAGAAACTGGGCTTTCAGGTTTTGATGAGATTGACATACCTGATGCACCTAGAAAAAGTGCTATCATTAAGGCGCTGAGTGAACAAACTCCGGATAGAATTAGAATAATTGCTCAAGCAATGCGCTTTGGGCTTTCTAATTCGGAAATTCACGGAGTAACAATGTATGATATTTGGTTTCTCGAAAGAATACGAGAAATTATTGAGATGGAAGTTCAGGTTCATAAAAATGGTCTTCCTAGTGATGAAAATAAGCTAAGGCAACTTAAAAGCATGGGCTTTAGTGATGGACGGCTAGCCAAATTGAGCGGGCAAACTGAACAAACCGTCCGGCAGAGCAGAAAAAAGGCTGGAGTAGATGCTGTTTTCAAGAGAATAGACACATGTGCGGCTGAATTCGAAGCTCAAACGCCATATATGTATTCAACCTATGAGGCTCCTATGATGGGAGACGTTGAGTGTGAAGCAGAGCCATCTAATCGAAAGAAAATCGTAATTTTAGGTGGTGGTCCAAATAGGATAGGCCAAGGAATCGAATTTGACTATTGCTGTTGTCACGCTTGTTATGCTCTTGCTGACGCAGGCTTTGAAACTATTATGATCAATTGCAACCCAGAAACTGTTTCTACGGACTATGACACTTCTGACAGGTTATATTTTGAACCCCTGACTCTCGAGCACGTTCTAGAAATACTGACAAAAGAACAGAAAAATGGACATTTAATTGGTGTGATTGTTCAGTTTGGCGGGCAAACCCCATTAAAATTAGCAAACGCATTGGAAACCGAGGGGATACCTATTTTAGGCACAAGCCCAGATGCAATCGATTTAGCAGAAGATCGGGAACGATTTCAAAAATTAGTAAACGATTTAAGTTTAAGTCAACCGAATAATGGGATCGCTAATTCTGATGCACAAGCACTCCAAATTGCCGAAAGAATAGGTTTTCCATTAGTAATACGGCCCTCATACGTACTAGGTGGTCGAGCTATGGAAATAGTGCATGATTTAGATAGCTTGAAAAGATATATTTCAGAAGCAGTAGTTGTATCTGGGGAGAGCCCAGTCCTTTTAGATAATTATTTGGAAGGGGCAGTTGAATGCGACGTAGATGCAATATCTGATGGAGATAATGTTCACGTAGCCGGTATTATGCAGCACATAGAGGAAGCTGGCGTGCATTCGGGTGATAGTGCTTGCTCTCTGCCTCCTTACTCACTGAATAGCAAAATAATAGATGAGTTAACAATTCAAACTGAGAAACTGGCTAAAGCATTAAATGTGGTTGGTCTGATGAATGTACAGTTTGCAGTCAAAAACGACCAAATATACATAATTGAGGTTAATCCTCGTGCTTCGCGTACTGTACCATTTGTTGCAAAAGCAACAGACAGTGCAATAGCCTCTATAGCAGCAAGAGTAATGGCTGGCGAAAAATTAAATCGCTTTGAAAACAGGGAAAGCTATGGATCAGTCTCATATGGAGAAACAATACCACTGGCAGATCCAATGAGTCTAGCGAGCCCCATATTACCTTGGTTTAGTGTAAAAGAAGCCGTAATGCCATTTGCGCGATTTCCAGGAGTAGATACTATCTTAGGACCAGAGATGCGTTCTACAGGAGAGGTAATGGGATGGGATCGTGACTTTGGAAGGGCATTTTTAAAAGCTCAAATCGGTGCAGGAATGAAACTACCAAGAACAGGATGTGTTTTTTTCTCAATTAAGGACAAGGATAAGAATGATAACCTTGCGGAGACTGCTCAAAGGCTCATCAAGTTGGGTTTCAATATAATTGCAACAAGGGGAACGTCCGCGTTTCTTAAAGAAAAAAATATACCATGCAAACAAGTAAATAAAGTATATGAAGGACGGCCTAATATTGTAGACACAATGAAAAATGGTGAAATAGATTTGGTAATGAATACCACCGAAGGATTACAGGCCGTAAAAGATAGTCGCGAGATACGATCCGTCGCGCTATATGACAAGATACCCTACTTCACGACAGCTGCTGCTGCCCATGCTGCTGCTCTTGCTATTCAAAGCCAAAACGAGGGTGATATAGAGGTTAAATCTTTACAAAACTAATAGGGTGCCCAGTTCATTCTGCCGGAATAGCATCACTCTCATAGGATAATGGATAAGATAATTTATCTAGCATCTCCTTTGGACAAATCTGCAAAAACTTGGATTTTTCAGTATCCCAATCCTGCAATATTTCTTCCGCCTGTTGGCTAGACGTTTCCTTATAATGCATGTGAATCAACGCATATAGTTGTTCTTCCCAGAATGAAACCCCAACTCTACACGTTACCAGGGAGTCCATATTCAACAATTCAATTGCGGTTTCATTCGGATCATAAATATAAGCCATACCACCAGTCATACCAGCACCAAAGTTTGCACCAATTGTTCCCAGAACAACTGCTACACCTCCCGTCATGTATTCACAACCATTCGACCCACAGCCTTCCACAACAACTTTTGCTCCAGAGTTCCGAACTGCAAAACGTTCCCCCGCCCTTCCGGCGGCGAACAAAAGACCATCGGTAGCTCCGTATAAAACTGTATTTCCAATAATAGTATTGTCACTGGCTTTGAGTGGGCTGGCCATAGGTGGTCTTACGACAATAATACCTCCTGATAAGCCCTTACCCACGTAGTCATTAGCATCACCATAAACTTCTATTTTCAAGCCCGGAGCAGCAAACGCTCCCAGAGATTGCCCGGCTGAACCCTTTAATTTCACCGTTAAATGATCTGGTTGAAGGCTATTACGCATACCAAAATTCTGAACTATATGACTCGACGTTCTAGTGCCAACGGTTCTATGGGTGTTCTGAATTGCATATGACAATTGCATCTTTTCACCATCATTTAAGAAACGCGCCGCATCACGGACTATTTCTTTATCTAACGTGTCAGGCACACCATTACGCTCACGATCCCTATTGTAATTTATTCGATCAGCACCATCCACCGAAATTAAAAGTGGGTTTAAGTCTAAATCATCGAGGTGGTCCGCTCCCCTGCTTACCTGAGATAATAGATCCGCACGCCCGAGAACTTCATCAATTGATCGAGCCCCTATATCAGCAAGAATTTCCCGAACTTCCTGAGCATAGAACGTAATCAAATTCACAACTTTGTCAGCATTCCCACTAAACTTTTCTCTTAATTGCTCATCTTGCGTACATACACCAACAGGACAAGTATTAGATTGACACTGTCTCACCATGATGCAGCCCATAGCGATCAGTGCCGCGGTACCAATACCAAACTCCTCAGCGCCCATCATGGCGGCCATAACAATATCACGGCCTGTTCTTAATCCTCCATCAGTTCGCAAGGTTATTCTCCCTCTAAGATTATTCATAGAAAGAACTTGATGCGCCTCCGTTAACCCCATTTCCCAAGGCAAGCCCGCAAATTTGATTGACGTAGCTGGAGAAGCACCTGTACCTCCATTATGCCCAGATATCAGAATAACATCTGCCTCTGCCTTAGCCACGCCGGCTGCGATTGTGCCGACTCCAGAAGATGCAACTAATTTTACAGTCACCTTACATCTCGGATTAATTTGTTTAAGATCATAAATTAGTTGTGCTAAATCCTCTATCGAATAAATATCGTGATGTGGCGGTGGCGAGATTAAAGTTACGCCTTTCGTCGAATGTCTCAAACGGGCAATAAGATCCGTAACTTTCATCCCGGGAAGTTGACCACCTTCCCCCGGCTTTGCACCCTGAGCAACTTTTATTTCTAGTTCCTCACATTGGTTCAAATATTCGGCTGTAACACCAAATCTTCCGGAAGCAACTTGCTTTATTTTTGCTGAGGGATTGTCGCCGTTAGCTTCGGGAGTAAAATGTGCGGGATCTTCGCCTCCCTCGCCAGAGTCAGATTTGGCGCCTATCCGGTTCATTGCAACATTCAAAGTTTTATGTGCCTCAGGACTGAGCGCTCCAAGTGACATCCCAGGAGTCACAAACCTTTTGCGTATCGAAGTAATACTCTCCACTTCATCGATGGATACTGAGGGTCCAATTGGTTTTATGTCTAACAAGTCGCGCAGATGAATAGGAGGATTAGATTTTATGCGATTAGAATATTGTCTCCACAGATCATAACTTGCGTTATTGCATGCAGCTTGCATTAAATGCATTGTCTGAGCCTCCCACGCATGGGTCTCTCCCGATTTTCTCGATTTGTAAAAACCACCTACAGGCAACAACGCAGAATTAGACCGATAAGCTTGATTGTGAATTTCCTCAGATTTTTGTTGGATACCACTAACACCAATGCCAGATATACGACTTATGAGACCCGGAAAATACTCGGCGCACATCGCACGAGACAAACCAACCGCTTCAAAATTTAAACCACCGCGATAAGAGGATATTACAGAAATCCCCATTTTAGACATTATTTTTAACAGGCCCTGATCTATTGCTTCTCGATATCGAGCAATCACCTCGGTTAACGGCCCATTCAACAAACCTTTATCAATACGATCTGCTAATGTATCTTCTGCCAAATAAGCATTTACAACAGAAGCCCCAGCACCAATTAAAACTGCAAAATAATGCGGATCAAGGCATTCAGAGGACCTAACATTTAAAGAGCAAAAAGTTCTTAAACCTTTTCTTGTTAAATGACTATGAACAGCAGACGTTGCAAGAATCATTGGCATTGCTACTCTGTCCTCGTTGATATTTTGGTCAGTAAGAATAATATGGCCCGCACCTGAACGAACCGCGTCCTCTGCTTCTGTCCTAATTCGATGTAATTGAGCTTGGAGGGCCTCCTTTCCAGTACCTTTTTCAAAAGTACAATCTAATTTGGTCACCTCTGACTTGAAATTCTTTATTAATTCTTCCCACTGAGAGTTCCCCACAAAAGGGCTTTCCAGAGCTAAAATCTCTGATTGATTACTCCCTTCATCAAGGACATTTCGTAAATTCCCAAAACGGGTTTTTAAAGACATAACTCTAAATTCACGTAATGAGTCTATTGGGGGGTTCGTAACCTGAGAAAAATTTTGCCGAAAGTAATGTGATAATGGCCTATATCTTTCCGACAAAACCGCAGATGGAGTATCATCGCCCATTGACGCTAGGGTTTCCTTACCATCTTCTGCCATTGGAACCAAGATTTGCTCAATTTCTTCAATAGTATACCCGGCAGCTATCTGTCGTTTGCGCAGATCTTCTCCAAAATAGATTTGCTTTTCTTGAACACCAGATAGTTTGTTGTCTAGTTCTTTTATTTTTGCGGTCCATTCACTAAAAGGATGAGCCTCTGCAAGTTTATTCTTAATTTCCTCATCGTGGTATAACTTTCCAGCTGCCAGATCTACTGCAAGTAATTGTCCAGGTCCAAGCGCACCCTTTTCAGCACAATTAGCTTCATTAATAGGAACCATTCCAACTTCTGAACCTGCTATTAATAAATCATCGCCTGTTATTACGTATCGCATAGGACGCAAGCCATTACGATCTAATCCAGCACATACCCAGCGTCCATCAGTCATTGCAAGAGCCGCGGGTCCATCCCAAGGCTCCATAACCGAATTGCAATACGAATACATATCTCGCCATGACTGTGGAAGTTCTTTTGTCTGTTTTGACCAGCTTTCAGGGATCAACATTGTCTTTGCCATCGGGGCACTTCTTCCAGCCCTTACCAGAGCTTCAAATACCGCATCCAACGCGGCTGAGTCAGATGAGCCTCCCGGTATTATTGGTTTGATATCATCTGCCATTTCACCAAAGGCTGAGGATGCCATTCTTATTTCATGACTTTTCATCCAATTCACGTTGCCTTTTAGAGTATTTATCTCACCATTATGAGCTAACATACGAAAGGGTTGTGCCAGCCACCACTGCGGAAAGGTATTAGTAGAATATCTCTGATGATATATAGCAAAGGTAGAAGTAAATCGTTCATCACATAAATCAGGATAAAAAACAGCGACCTGTTCTGCCAGCATCATCCCCTTATAAATAATCGAGCGACATGAAAGTGATGCTAGGTATAATTGGGAAATACCTGCCTGAGAAGCTGACTTTTCAATGCGACGCCTTATTACGTAAAGCTCCCGCTCAAAGGTGTCTTGATCGACGCCTTTAGAGTTAGAAATCAGAATTTGCTCAATCTCTGGTCGGGTCGCATTCGCTTTTTCACCAAGACAATCAGTTTTCACAGGAACATGGCGCCATCCGTAGATATAGTATCCCATTCTTAATACCTCAGTTTCAACAATTGAACGACAGGTTTCCTGCGCACCAAAATCGGCCCGTGGAAGAAATACCTGACCAACAGCCATTAATTCGTCTTTTCGAGGCTTATGCCCTGTTCGTTCTATTTGATCATAGAAAAAAGAGACTGGAATTTGCACATGAATACCGGCTCCATCACCCGTTTTGCCGTCTGCGTCTACTGCACCCCTATGCCAAATAGCTTTTAACGCATCTATACCAAGCTCAACAACTTTTCTACTGGGTTTGCCCTCTATTGATACGACCATCCCAACACCACAAGATGCATGTTCGAAGTTTCCACGATACAGGCTATTTTTATGCATCCAAGATCGCTTATTTGCCTCGTCTGTAGCCCAGTTTTTATTAATTTTCTGCATCTGTATTTCCTTTTGAGTTCACATTAGGCCGTTGGTGTGCTGTTCAAATTCATTGTTCTATTCGGCTGCTATTACTGATTGATCTGTTAAATCTTTAATTATAGCATCTGCTGTATCCCTTCCATCTCGGATGGCCCATACAACAAGTGATGCCCCTCTAACGATGTCACCGATTGCGTAAACTCGATCGAGAGCTGTTCTACCACTTCCAACTTCTACCTTTATAGTGCCCCATCGAGTGACTGGCAGTTCAGATTGATCCCACAGTGTAGGAAGGTCTTCCGGTTCAAAGCCTAAAGCTTTTATTACCAAATCTGCGGGCTCATTGTAATCACTGCCGTCAATTTCTTCTGGAACTCGACGTCCAGTTGCATCGGGAGCACCTAAACGCATTTTGCGTCCAATCACTCCTTTCACGGTGCCATGCCCAGTCTCGAGGTTCACAACATTTTCAGTTTTGGTATTTGAAGTGAACCCTTGCGGAGTAGTCAACCATTCGAAAATAACTCCCTCTTCTTCGGCATTTTGAACTTCTCGCTGAGAACCGGGCATGTTATCCCGATCGCGCCGATACATGCATTTTACAGACTTTGCACCTTGACGTATTGCCGTTCTTACACAGTCCATGGCAGTATCGCCTCCACCAATTACAACAACCCTCTTTCCAGCCGCATTTAGTGTACCGTCATTAAACGATGGTACATTATCTCCAAAATTTATTTTGTTTGAGGCGGTAAGATAGTTGAGAGCATCAACAACACCATTTAAGTTATTACCTGGGATGCTTAATTCTCTAAATTTGTAAACACCGGTTGCTATGATGACTGCATTGTGTTTTTTCCGGAGCTCGGAAAAAGATATATCTTCTCCGATTTTGCAGTTCATAACAAAGTCAACACCCGATTTTTCTAAGTTGTCAATTCTACGAGCCACAATATCTTTTTCCAGCTTAAACCCTGGTATCCCGTAAGTTAATAATCCTCCTGCTCTATCGTAGAGATCATAAACGCAAACTTTAACACCAGCACCTCGAAGACGCTCTGCTGCCGCCAAGCCACCTGGACCGGCTCCAATTATTCCAACAGTTAAATCAAGATCAGTGGATGGTTGAATTGGCTGAACCCAACCATTTTCCCACGCTAGGTCAGTGATGTATTTTTCTACGGCACCGATAGTGACTGTGCCATGCCCTGATTGTTCAATGACACAATTACCTTCACATAAGCGATCCTGCGGACATATCCTTCCACAGATTTCTGGAAAAGTATTCGTTTGTTGAGAGACTTCATAAGCTTCCTTTAGTCTACCTGTGGCTGTTAAATGAAGCCAATCTGGTATATTGTTGTGCAGTGGGCAGTGAGATTGGCAAAAAGGAACACCACACTGACTGCATCTGCTTGACTGTTCCTCTGCTTTCTCTTTGGCAAATTCAGAATAAATCTCCTGAAAATCCCTTTTCCGCTCATCAGCAATTCGTTTCGCTGGCATATCGCGATCAAACTTCACAAATTTCAACATTGGTTGAGTAGGCATTTCAATATCCTTCGAACGTTGAAATGTCGTATACATCGGTTCTATCAAAAATAAAAGTAAGAATTATTGACTTATTTTTATCTAAAATCAAAAAAAAATAATAAAAAGACTAGCATTTGTGTTTTTTTAAGTCCGTTACGGACCTAAAATGTGGCTTTTTTATTTTTATTTCACAAGTTAGAATCAAAAAAAATATTAATCGGACCTCTCAATGTTACTACTTCACCTTGCATTGGTAGCAATTATCCAAGGACTAACGGAATTCCTTCCTATTTCCTCAAGCGCCCATTTAATTTTATTGCACCACCTAACTACCTTACCAGACCAAGGGCAGACAATAGATATTGCAGTGCATTTTGGAACCCTAATAGCGGTCATTACTTATTTCAGGGAAGATAGTAAGAAAGTTTGGTTCGGCCTTATCAAGCTGATTCAAGGTAATGCTTTAACCGCTGATAGTTTTACTGCGCTATGCCTAATAGTTGCGACAATCCCTGCTATTATTTTTGGACTTGCAATCAAACTACTTGGTTATGACATTCTTATGCGGGACAGTATTTTATTAATCGGAATTACAATGACAGGCTTTGGATTCTTCCTTTGGTGGTCAGATAGCAAGGGGAAACAGACTACTGACGAAACAAATGTATCTTGGTCTCTAAAAAACTCTCTTAAAATCGGTTGCTGGCAAGCATTAGCATTAATTCCTGGCACATCACGATCAGGCATAACTATCTCAGCAGCGAGGCTTCTTGGATACAGCCGTGAAGAAGCAGTTACCATTTCCATGTTACTATCCATACCTGTAATAATTGCAGCAACCGCTGTGTCAATAATGGACAATTACTTAAATGCTACTGAAATTGATTTTCAGGTTATCTTGATAGCTCTAATATTTTCCTTTAGCGCGGCATATTTGGCCATAGCAGTGATGCTGAAATTTTTAAGAACTTTGGGATTTTTACCATATATTATTTATAGGATCGTACTTGGTATTGCCCTTATTTTTTGGACCGTAATATAGTACTTGCAAGTAAGGCTTAAGAGGTCCAAATATAATCCAAACAAGAACGGAGACCGTAATGGCAAAAAAAATTCTGCTTCTTAACGGGCCAAACCTTAATATGCTGGGCAAGAGAGATCCAAAGCTTTATGGAGACATCACCCTTAAAGATGTTGAAAAAACATGTGAAAAGCTCGCTGAGCAAAATGGAATACAACTAGAAAGCAAACAGACAAATTACGAGGGAGAGCTTGTAGAGTTTATACATGCGGCTAGAGAGACTTCAGAGGCAATAATAATAAACCCCGGCGCATATTCACATACCTCCGTAGCAATTTTTGACGCATTGGAAATGTTCCAAGGACTAATTGTTGAGGTTCATATATCAAATATACATAAAAGAGAGAGTTTCCGCCATTTTTCTTACGTTTCTCAGCGTGCTGATAGTGTGATCGTTGGCTGTGGGGTGCAAGGCTACGAGTTAGCCCTTTTGCGTTTAGTCCAAATTTTGAAATATACCTAGCATAGGATTAGCAGACCCTTCATAATAAAAAGTATAGGTTAAAGCATCTATGATTTGGACCATTCCCAACATTTTAACTATCGCCAGGCTACTAGCAGCTCCAGGCGTCGCAGTTATGTTTTTATACTTTGATAGGCCTTATGCAGACTGGTTTGCTCTATTACTTTTTTTAATAGCCTCTGTTACCGACTGGTTCGATGGCTATCTAGCTCGTGTATGGCGCCAAGAGACTAAATTTGGAGCAATGTTGGATCCGATTGCTGACAAGGCAATGGTCGTAATTGCTTTAATGGTAATCGTAGGCTACTCAAGCATGTCACCGTGGCTTGTGCTTCCAGCCACGTTCATACTGTTTAGAGAAGTTTTCATATCTGGGCTAAGAGAATTTGTTGGAAACAACACTGTTGACTTGAAGGTAACTACTTTAGCGAAATGGAAAACAACGTCACAAATGCTGTCTATCGCTTTGCTGTTTGCACAAGGAGTAGTGGAGCATTACGTTTTAAAATATACCTCAAAAAAAGGTATTAATGGTGATAAAACTTCAAAAAACTCTGATACCAACCAAACTGCAGATTTAAACTTTGACTATTTATATTGGTTAGAAAATTTTGGTCTAGTTATGTTATGGATTGCGGCTATATTGACACTAATAACAGGTTTTGAATACTTCAAAAAGGCAATACCCGTACTCAGAGAGGGCAAATGATAAAGGTTTTATATTTTGCGTGGGTTAGAGAGCGCATCGGCGTTCCGTATGAAATGCTAGAAACACAATCTAGGACCGTCATGGAACTTGTTGAAGAATTAAAGCAAAAAGAAGAAAGATACAAAGTTGCATTTTCGGATCTTTCCGCACTAAAAGTTGCCGTTGATCAGGAGCTCTGCGAATTTGATGCAGAGTTAAATGGAGCTTTAGAAGTTGCATTTTTTCCTCCAATGACTGGGGGGTAAAGTGCGGGTATCCGTTCAAATAGATGACTTCGATATAGGCCAAGAGTTAGACTTATTTCGCAATGGCAAATCAAATACAGGTGCAATTGTCTCATTTCAAGGAATAGTTCGAAATAATAGCGAAAACTCACTATTAAATATGGATATAGAGCAGTATCCGGGCATGACCCAGAAAGCAATTTTAAAGTACGTCGCGACCGCAGTAGAAAGGTGGTCACTGAACGATGCATTGGTTATTCATAGACATGGGAAGCTTTTTCCAGGTGATCAAATAATGATGGTTGCTACTGCTGCGATGCATCGTCATGACGCGTTTCAGTCAGCTGAATTTTTGATGGACTACCTTAAGAGCAGAGCACCTTTCTGGAAAAAAGAAATAACAAAGAGAGGTTATCATTGGGTCGAGTCTGTATTAGACGACGAAAAAGCCCTAGAGCGATGGTAAAAAATCGGTTTATTTTTTATCTTTTTTAGTTTTTTGTGATATTTCTTTTAAATTTTCGATTTCCACTCTGGCGTTGTGCAAACCGTCCATTGTTGCTTTAAGCTCAGCCTGAGCTTGAGCTAATTTATTTGTTAGCTCTGTGTCACGTTTTTTTAACTGATCAACAATAAGCGCATGATCAGTCTCTGCTTTGTGAAAAGATTCGGCCATTAACCGGTCACCAGTTGGAGTTCTGGGAGACTTGTGAGACAATTTTTCGATTAAAATACGTGCAAGCCATCCCAAAGAGAAAGTTATTAAAAGAACAATCGATGTAAAAATAATTAACTCAATCTGGCTCATTAGTTACCTACATTAATTACGAATATCGTCTTCAGAAGATACTGTGGTACCTATAGATTTATCCAAAGGAGTAAATTCTATTCTTCTATTTATTTCTCGACCTTGCTCTGTATCATTTGATGCAATCGGCTGACTTTCCCCATAACCGTTCGCTATAATATTTTTCGTTAAAACACGCCGCCGCTGTAATTCAAATAATACAGAATTGGCTCTTGACTGTGACAAATTTAAATTCATTTGCTCTCTTCCTTGACTATCAGTATGCCCTCCGATTTCCAAACGGATATCACCACATTTGAGCAAAATTTTTGCTATATCATCAAGGGTCTCATGTCCAGCAAGGTCAACTCGGTCAGAACCGGGTTCAAACTTAATTTTTCTTGAACCTAAAGTTTCTTCAATCTTATTAACACACTGAGAAGAAGTTAAACTATCGTCCACGGGTTTAGGCATATCAATATAGTCAACTGATAATGATAGACGTTGATCATGACCAATTTTATCTCCAATAACCTTAGTTATTTTAGCAGAAGAGAATTTTTTATAAGTTTTACCTCTAATCTCTATCAAATTTGGAGTTACGTTAAGTATCCCATTCTTTAACTCTCGAAGCGCCTCTAAACCTGCAACAATTCTAAAACCCCAATCATCAGAAAGTGATCCTACTTTATAAAGTGAGATTGATACATTTTCAGAGCCAAAGCGCACCTTCGCAAAATTAACAACGAGTTCTTTATCCAACTCACCACCGATAGGACCAACAATTTTTAAAAGACCTTCAGGACTTAAAGTGGCTACAACCCTATTAGATGAAAGATTGCTACCTCCATCATTTGACAGCTTTATAAAAGACAAAACAAACTCTGGTGGGAAAGTATTTGATATAGAATTTAGAATTTCTGTATATTCTTTTTCAGGGAAGGAATGATCTAAAATAACAGAAATATTGAGATTATCGAATACTACTTTTGCGTTCACAAGTTGTGGTGAAATGGAAAAAGCCTTTTCTAGTGCTTCAGCCCACTGCGGACTAGGCTCCCCAAGCCCAACTAAACATTCTTGTACAGCCTTACCACTAAGTTTTTCAGCAATTTTAGCAATCCGATTCTTACTTTCTTCATCGGCCACTACACAATCCGAATACTGCAATAACCCATTCTTAATCTCGATCTGAAAGGTAAAAGGCGAGATTAGTTCCCTGGGTTGATAAAACGAGATTTCAACAGGTAAGTTGGGTGGAGCTCGGGATTTAATATATTCTTTGAGTTTTCCGTGATTACGATTGTCACTGGCTATACCTTCGACAAAAAGCTGTTTACCATCTGTTTCAATTTTTCCAAGTTTTATCACATCTACCAAAGATAATGCGTAAGAAGTGATCAATTCCCAATTCAAAGTTGAAGCCATATCCGTTTGATCAACAATAATATGGTACTCTTCACTTTTCGGCGAATTTGTTTTTAGCATTTCTTCAAAGTCAGAAGAATCAAATTCTTTCGGAAAGCTGCCAATAAAAAATACTTTCCCAATAGACTTTAATATTTTTAAGTTTATCTCGCCTGTCTTATTATTGGAACTTTCTAAATGCGATATATTGTCGATTAAACGCTGACCAGTAACTATAGAACGCCCAAATTTTACAGCCTCAATTCTTTCAAAATCTGACGGTGCATCACCATGCAAAAAAAGCAGCAATCCATCAGCATTTACTTTAACCCAAGAGTATCCAGCCTTATGGAGGGCTGATTTAAGATAATTCTTAGAAGAAATCTCAATGAACTTTGAAAAAATACTGGCTACCAAGACCGAAATACAAGCAGCAAGAACAAAAAGAATATAATTGAATTTATAAGAGAAATTGAACATTTGCCCGTTACAATAGCAAAAAACTTATTAGACTTAAATGAAGTAATTTAAAACAGAATCGAAATACTTAAAAATATTACAGGGATAAAGCCGGCGTTCCGATTAGAACGAAAGCTATCTAATAAACTTTGACTATTTTGGATATCGAGATTAATCACTTGACGCACCATATGCAGGTAAAAAAATAGAGATCCAGTAAGTGCAATAAACATCTGCAGACCGCTTATTGAAACCAGAAACGACAAGATCATTAATCCCGCTGCTAAAGTAGCGAAAATAAATAACCAACTTTTAGTACTATCTGCAAACAAAATTGCAGTTGATTTAACGCCAACTAATGCATCGTCTTCTTTATCTTGATGCGCATAAATGGTATCATAAAATAACGTCCAAGCAATTCCTGCTAAATAAAGTATAATGCAGGGCCAGGTCAAAAAATTTGTGGATGCCGCGAACGCTAAAAGCACACCCCAATTAAATGCAATACCTAAAAAGAACTGTGGCCACCAAGTAAATCTTTTAGCAAAAGGATAAATAGCAACAGGTAATATTGCTATAAAACCCAGTATAATTGCAGTAGTGTTGAACGTCAGCAATATGAACAAGGCCATCAAAGCTTGAGCAACCATCCAAAGCGCTGCCTTTTTTACACTAACGGAACCACTAGGGATTGGTCTAAGTTTTGTTCGCGCAACCTTGGCATCAATTTTACGATCATTAATATCGTTCCACGTACACCCAGAGCCTCTCATTAAAACAGCACCCACTGCACAGCCCACAAAAATCCATAAATCGTTTAATTTTGGGGACCCAGTGTAAAGTATACCTATTAGCAGTCCCCACCAGCAGGGCAGTAACAAAAGCCAAGTTCCAATTGGACGATCCATTCTCGATAACTTTAAAAACGGTCGGGACCAAATTGGAGCATGAACATCTACCCAATTATTATCAACTGCGTCCAATATTTGATCCTTCGCCTCTGGTAATGGCTCCAAATGGGGCATAGACTATCATCCGATATGAATAAAATTAGACTCTTTGTAGATCACACTTTAGGGGAAGCGCAATCAGTTCCGTTGAACAAGGACCAAGCTCATTATATTTTTTCAGTAATGCGCAAGCGCATAGGTGACTTAATTCTGATTTTTAATGGCAATAACGGAGAGTGGCTCGCATCTATAAATGAAATTTCAAAGCAGAGTGGAACTTTGCTCTGCATAAAGCAAACGAAACCACAAATTAATCCTCCCGACTTATGGCTCTATTTTTCTCCTTTAAAAAAAACTCGTACTGACTTCATAATAGAAAAAGCAACTGAACTTGGGGTTAGAAAAATAATACCAATTCAAACGGAACACACAAATACTGAACGAATTAGGATTGATAGACTAAATGCACATGCAAGAGAGGCAGCAGAACAATGTAGAGGTACTTACATCCCCAAAATCTTGGAATTACAAAAACTAAACGAAGCACTAAAAAATTTCCCATCTGACAGGAAACTTCTATTTTGCGATGAAGAATTAAAGCAATCCAAGGTTAAATTTAATAGTTTGACGAAGGGGAAATGGTCGATTCTGATCGGACCAGAGGGCGGTTTTTCTGACACTGAGAGAAATCACCTTTTAGCACTAGAATTTACCCATAGAATAAGTCTTGGACCAAGAATTTTGCGGGCGGATACAGCAGCTGTTACTGCAATATCATTGTGGCAAAATTATCTTGGCGACTGGTAATGAAAAAAAATTCTTTGTTACATATTTTGCTTATTTGGCGAGAAACTATTATTTCAATAATCTTTGCTGGCTTGGGTTTGTACTGGATATTAAATTCATTCGCTATGCTTCATACTATAGGATATGGAGTTTTATTAACCGGAATGGCTTTGGCATATGCAAGCTATCAGCGTACAAGGTTCAAGAGAACAGAGACTGGGACCGGAATAATCGAATTCATAGAAGGACAAATTAGTTACTTCGGTCCTGAAACCGGTGCTATATTTTCAATAAATGATATAAAACGCCTAATTCTGGATAAATCTAAATACTCTAGCAAATGGATAATAGAAAATACCGCAGGTGATCATATAGAAATACCAACAAATGTAGAGGGCCACGAGGTATTATTTGATGTTTTTAATAGCCTTGAAGGTTTTCCGATTCACAAAATGTTAGAAACATTATCTTCTAAACAAAGCATTAGGACTGTTCTTTGGCAAAAATAAGACTATGATTGCGATGTTTAAGTTAATGTAACAAAAGCGTTAGATTACGTGTAAATTTTTAATAAAGAATTAAGGTCAAATTATGTCGATTCCCCAATCTGGTGGCGGTCTTGTTGAGCACTACGATCAGTTAGTGCAATACTTGTCTGATGGATGCAAACCCAGATGTGACTGGAAAGTTGGAACCGAACATGAAAAATTTGGTTTCTTTAAAGATACGTTAAAGCCAATACCATACGATGGTAAAGGTTCGGTAAAATCATTATTAGTCGGTTTAAAAGATAATTATGGCTGGGAACCTGTATTTGAGGCAGGCAATATTATTGGCCTTACAAAGGATGGTGCCAACGTTTCACTTGAACCTGGTGGGCAGCTTGAACTCTCGGGGGCTCCCTTGGCCAGTATCCATGAAACTTGTGATGAAGTTAATACGCATTTAAGCCAGGTAAAGAATATTGCTGACAAGTTAGGTATAGGCTTTATTGGACTAGGAGCAGCTCCTACCTGGAAACATCACGAAATGCCTTTAATGCCCAAAGGTAGGTACCGACTTATGACAGACTATATGGATAAAGTTGGTACTATGGGCAAAACAATGATGTACAGAACATGCACTGTTCAAGTGAATTTAGACTTTGAGTCTGAGTCCGATATGGTCAAGAAAATGAGAGTTGCAATAGCACTGCAACCTGTAAGTACTGCTCTATTTTCCAATTCGCCATTCTTTGAGGGAAAACTTACCAATTACAAAAGTTGGAGAAGCCGCGTTTGGAGAGATCTTGATGCATCGCGAACTGGAACAATTCCTTTTATTTTTAAGCCAACGTTTGGATTTGAAAGATGGGTTGAATATGCACTAGATGTCCCGATGTATTTCGTTTACCGCGATGGGCAATACATAAATGCATTGGGCCAGTCTTTTCGAGATTTTCTTAAGGGAAAACTACCTGCATTGCCAAATGAGTTACCAACCTTAAACGACTGGGCTGATCATCTTACAACAATATTCCCTGAAGCCCGCTTAAAAAAATTTATAGAAATGCGTGGAGCGGATGGAGGGCCATGGCGCAGCCTTTGTGCACTTCCCGCACTGTGGGTTGGTTTGTGTTATAATCAGTCCTCATTAGACGCAGCATGGGATCTTGTAAAAACATGGACAAGTCAGACCCGAGAAGAGCTTAGGGTAGAAGCCGCAAATAAAGGCCTGCATTCCAAAGTCGGTAACATTCAAATGATCGAATTAGCTAGGGAAGTGATAGCCATTGCCAATGAAGGTCTTAAAGCTCGCTGTATTCCTAGTTCTAACTTAAAATTTCCAGATGAAACTCATTTTCTAGATGCGCTAAAAGAAGTTGTTGCAAGTGAGCGTACGGCTGCCGATAAATTAATCGAACTATACAGAAACAATTGGAACCAGGATGTTTCCAAAGTATTCGATCAACATAGTTACTAATATTACGTGAGTTCAATTAAAGTTTATCGGTATGCACAGTAATAAAATTAGTATTGCTAAGCATGCGAATATAAATCCTAACCCAAATGGCTTTAAACTCTCATTCCAGCTTCTTTTCACGATTTGAGGTTCTGGATTAGACTGTTTAATCAAAGCCTGTTCTACTAGGCTAGGTAATCTAGGTCCGAAGCGAGCTAAAACTTTTAGTGTAGTTGTCAAATCATTCAGTACTGCAGCCGGGCCCAAGTTAGATTTAATATACCCCTCGACAATCGGACGGGCAACTTCCCAGATATTTATTTGAGGATTTAAAGATCTAGCTACGCCTTCAACGACTACCATTGTCCGCTGCAGTAATATAAGTTCCGTGCGCGTTTCCATGCCAAAACGCTCAGTAACCTCAAATAGATAACTTAAAAGCCTACCCATTGATATATTGGATGCATCCATACCAAAAATTGGCTCCCCTACGGCACGCAGAGCCCGTGCAAACTCATCTACATCCTGATCTTGTGGGACATACCCCGCTTCAAAGTGTACTTGCGCAACACGCTTGTAATCCCTTTTTATAAAGCCAAACAAGATTTCGGCGTAAACACGCCTGGTGTACTCATCAATATGCCCCATAATTCCAAAATCGAAGGCCACAATATCTCCGCTACTAGACACTTTAAGATTTCCTTGATGCATGTCCGCGTGAAAAAAGCCATCGCGAAGAGCATGGTTCAAAAACATATGCAAGACCCTATCACCAAGCTCGCTCAGGTTATGACCAGCTGCAGCTAGAGCATCTACATCTCCCATCGGCACCCCATCAGCCCAATCTAAAGTCATCACTCTGCGACTAGACAAACTCCAGTTAACTGAGGGTACAGAAAAACCCTTGTCTTCTTTGATATTTGCCAAAAATTCGGATGCAGATGCACTCTCTAGTCGTAAATCCAGTTCTCCTCGAACAACACCATCAAAATGAGCTATCACATCCATCGGTTTCAATCGGCGCGATTTGGGAGACACAAACTCAACTAACCTTGCCGCAAAATAAAAGGTATCAAGATCTTTTTGAAACGCTCGTTCTATTTCAGGCCTCAAAACTTTTATAGCAACACTCTGTCCAGTTTCTTTCAATTCGCCCCGGTGCACCTGAGCAATCGATGCTGCCGCAACGGGTTCTGAAAAATCGCTAAATACATCATCAGCCTCAAGACCGATCTCGGACTTAAAACTTTGCTTTGCAACATCAGTAGAGAAGGGAGGTAACCGGTCTTGTAAAACACGTAGTTGCTCAGCGAGTTCTGGGCCCACAACATCTGGACGCGTAGACAGTATTTGACCAAATTTAATGTAAGCGGGACCCATCGCTGTCAGGGCTCTAGGAGCTGGCGGTAAGGATTGATCACCTCTTCGACCTAAAAACTGAAATGGCCAAACAATAAACCTTGCAGCAAACTTCAAGGTTCTAGGTGCATCTAGAGCATTTAATATTACTGGCATAGCGCCGGTGCGCTCAAGAGTTGCACCAGTACGAATTAACCGCAAAATATTATGAGGCCCACGCATTTAAATTTTCCACCCAGAGTGCAAACAGGCCACTCCCATCGTTAAATTACGATATTTTGTTTTCTCAAAACCAGCACCGTTCACAAGTTTCATAAAATCTTCTTGATTTGGAAACTTCCTTATGCTTTCGACAAGATACTGATAACTACTTCTATCACCCGCGATTATTTGCCCTAGTGTTGGTATCACGTTAAATGAATATTTGTCATAGCCCCATTGCAATAAATCGTTTGGAATATGGGAAAACTCAAGAACCATAATTCTACCGCCTGGCTTCAAAACCCGATATGCCTCAGATAAAGCTAGTTTTGGGTCAGTAACATTACGTATCCCAAAACTAATAGTGTAGACGTCGAAAGTGTCGTCTTCGAAAGGAAGGGCCATAGCATCTCCAACAACCCACTCGAGCTGCCCAGACAGGCCAACCGTTTCGGCTCTTTTTCTTCCCTCTGCTAGCATCGGTTCAGTTAAATCCAAAACTGTAGCATTTGCATTTCTAGCACGCTTAAGAAAGCGGAATGAAATATCACCCGTGCCTCCTGCGACATCTAACAAGGACTGAGACCCACTAGGAGCTAACCAGTCCATCATCGCATCCTTCCAAACCCTGTGTATTCCTAAAGACATCAAATCATTCATGACATCATATTTTGATGCAACCGAACTAAAGACACTTTGAACTTTTTCAGCTTTGTCTTTTTCTAATATGGTTTCAAAACCAAAATGAGTTGTATTTTCTTTTTTGTCTGACATTGCTCCAAGCCGAAAACATTTTATGTTACTTATAGTTTAGTTACGGCGCGATACAATGCGCTGATGCATTTATGAGATAGATTTATGCCTGAATTACCAGAAGTTGAAACCGTTTTACGGGGTATTTCCCCATTTATGGAAGGCAATGAAATTGAATATGCTGAAGTAAATAGGCCAGACCTTAGGAAACCATTTCCCAATAATCTTGAGAAGCGCTTAAAAAATCGCAAGATAAATTTTTTGCACCGAAGGTCAAAATATATACTCGTTGATTTATCGGACGGGGAAACTTTAATTATGCACTTGGGAATGTCAGGCCGAATTTTGATTTCTCAAAATGTTACGGGTAATTTCCACCATAATTCAAGTCACACCCATAAGCATGACCACTTTGTTTTGCATTTGAAGGATAACCACATGGTTACCTTTAATGATCCTAGGCGATTTGGCGTTATTGATTTACTTGAAACAAAGTCATTAGAAATAAGCAGCATGCTCAGCCACATTGGGCCAGAACCATTGAGCAATAGGTTCAATGAGGAATATTTTATAAATGTCATGAGGGGTAAAAAAACTAATATAAAATCAGCGCTACTGGATCAGCGTATTGTTGCTGGCCTTGGCAATATATATGCTTGCGAGGCATTATTCCGGGCCGGTATATCCCCGAAACGCCAAGCATTTAGTATATCACACAAGAGGCTCGGCTTTCTTGTTCCTATAATCAAGGAAATACTAACCGAAGCAATATCATCAGGCGGTTCCTCATTAAGGGATTTTCGCAATGCCGCGGGAGATTTGGGCTATTTCCAGCATAGGTTTGAGGTCTATGGAAGAGAAAATCAAAATTGTTATAACACACAATGTACCAGAAAAATAAAACGTATTATTCAGGCAGGCCGCTCAAGTTTTTATTGCAGTAATTGCCAAAGATAACTTGAGTCTTTTGACAGAAATGATAAAAAAACGTCTCATAAATGCTACGAAGGACAGAGCTTATGGCTTACGAGACAATCATAGTTGATGTTGAGGATCACGTTTGTGTTATAACACTTAACCGTCCTGAGGCACTAAATGCACTTAGCAAAGAACTTCTTGAAGAGCTTGCAGAAGCCTTAGAAGAAAGTCAGAAAAATGACAAAATTCGTTGTATAGTAATCACAGGCTCCGAAAAAGCATTCGCAGCAGGTGCTGATATAAAAATGATGCAAGATAAGAACTTTTCTGAGGTGTTTTTGGAAGACCTGTTCACAAGCGACTCCGATAGGATTTCTAGAATTAGAAAACCAATAATTGCGGCTGTGTCTGGTTATGCATTAGGCGGTGGATGTGAACTGGCAATGATGTGTGATTTCATAATTTGCTCAGATACGGCTAAATTTGGCCAACCTGAAATCAATCTAGGGATCTCTGCTGGATTAGGTGGCACACAAAGGTTAACACGTTTTATTGGCAAGTCCAAAGCAATGGAAATGAACCTGACAGGACGATTAATGGAAGCAGAGGAAGCCGAACGATGCGGATTAGTTAGCAGAGTTGTGCCAGCTAAAAAACTCCTCGAAGAAGCCATATCTGCCGCTCTCAAGATATCTGAAAAATCATTGCTTACTACAATGGCAGTTAAAGAAATGGTAAATAGAGCATACGAATTACCATTAGCAGAAGGATTGCGATTTGAGCGAAGAGTTTTTCACTCATTGTTCTCAACAGAGGATCAAAAGGAAGGAATGGCGGCATTCAGTGAAAAACGGGATGCTCAGTTCCGAGATAGATAACAAAAAAGCACTAATTTATCAGTAGACATGTTGACTCGAATACAAGAGACGCATAAAGAGCAACGAAATTTGTGAAACATAAGGTTCGATAAATGGCAAATACGCCTCAGTCAAAAAAGCGTGCAAGACAAAATGAGCGAAAGCTAGAGGTCAACAAAGCGCGTCGATCAAGGATACGTACATTTCTAAAAAAAGTAGAGGAAGCTATAACTTCAGGTGATAAGAGCGCCGCGAATATAGCGTTAAAATCCGCTCAGCCTGAGCTAATGCGTGGCGTTACGAAAGGTGTTTACAAGAAAAATACTGCTGCAAGGAAAATGTCACGGCTTTCATCTAGAGTCAAAAGCCTAACTTGATAATTAATGAGATGTAATTTTTTGAAGGACGCAATTCGCGTCCTTTTTTTTTGATGCATACTTTTTACAACAATCAGAGATTCTCTCCATTTTTTTTTGAGTCAAGTCTTAAGTTCTGTTGAATGATTCAAAAAACACTTGTTAAGGTCTTAACAGCGAGTCGTTCGCCTGGGGGGTTCAGTTAATTAGGAGTTGTCTGCCAAACTTCACCTAAATTCTGGCCAATCTAAAATTTTGTAACATCGCTAGCGGAGTTTATCTTCGCCAAGCTTGATCTGTGTACATTCTTTAGCCGGTAGTGACGCCTTTAAACTGGGGCACAACTGAAGTTTTGGGAATTAAAAAATGAACAATGATTTATGGGGACAAATTCAAGAGGAACTTCAGGAAACAATAGGAAAAAATAACTTCACTAATTGGATTTCACCACTAAAATTCTCAGAAGTGGTTGATGGCGTTGCAACATTTAAGGTGCCAACAACCTTTTTAGGTAATTATGTTTCTCAAAATTTTGGTGATATAATTCTATTCAAACTCAATAGTGTTGATAAAGGTATAACACGGATTTCCTTTAAAGTTAGTGATACCGTTTCACCAAAACAATCTGAATCTAAGAGTGAATTAAAAGTTGCAAAGTCTGCCGTAAATCGGTCTGAAGTTATACCTGGAGCCCCTTTGGACCCAAGGTTTACTTTTGATAGTTTTATTGTTGGGAAACCAAATGAGCTGGCTCATGCTGCGGCAAGAAGAGTTGCGGATGGCACTTCCGTGACTTTTAATCCACTGTTTTTGTACGGTGGAGTAGGGTTAGGCAAAACACATTTAATGCACGCTATAGCATGGGAATTGTCGAATAAAAGACCAGATTTAAACGTTTTATATCTATCCGCCGAACAATTTATGTACCGCTTTGTACAGTCACTGCGTGAACGAAAGATGATGGATTTCAAACAAATCTTCCGATCAGTAGATATACTGATGGTAGACGACGTTCAGTTTATTGCAGGGAAAGATAGCACTCAGGAAGAGTTTTTTCACACTTTCAACGCTCTGGTTGATCAGGGAAAACAGATTATAATTTCAGCAGATAGAGCCCCTGGCGAAATAAAAGGGCTCGAAGAAAGGATTAAAAGCAGATTGCAGTGTGGTTTAGTTGTGGATTTACACCCAACTAATTATGAGCTGCGACTTGGAATTCTTCAATCCAAAGTGGATATGTATAGCAAACAGTATCCAGATCTCAGTTTTGATCCGGAAGTTTTAGAGTTTTTAGCACTTCGAATATCAACAAATGTTAGGGTCCTTGAGGGGGCATTGACTCGTTTATTTGCATTTGCATCCTTGGTTGGCCGCCATATAACTTTGGAAGTCACGCAAGACTGTCTTGCGGACGTACTTAGAGCCTCCGAAAGGAAAATTACAATTGAAGAAATACAACGTAAAGTTTCTGAGCATTACAATATTCGCCTATCAGATATGATTGGACCAAAACGATTAAGAACGTATGCGCGTCCCAGGCAAATTGCTATGTATTTATCCAAAAACCTTACGAGTCGCAGCCTGCCAGAAATAGGGCGAAGATTCGGAGGGCGGGATCATACTACTGTAATGCACGGTGTTAAGCGAATTGAGGAACTAAAAATCCAAGATGGCCAAGTTGCAGAAGACGTTGAAATCTTACGCCGCGCACTCGAAGCTTAAGACTACTTATTAAGTATAGATTAAATATCACAATTCTGGTCCATACTGCGAATTCTATTAAATAATAGAAAACACTTGAGCAGGTCATAAAATGGTTTAACCTGACATTCCGAATATTTTAACATAGGAGCAGAGGGAATGAAATTAAGCATAGAGCGAAATACCCTTTTGAAAGCTGTATCGCATGCTCAATCAGTAGTTGAGCGTCGTAATACAATTCCTATTCTTGCTAATGTATTGATTGAAGCGGAGAATGATAAGGTTCAATTTAGAGCCACAGATTTAGATGTGGAAATAGTCGATCGAGTGCAAGCTAAAGTTGATCGTACTGGCTCAACAACAGTTTCAGCTGTTTTGTTGCATGAAATTGCTCGCAAACTGCCCGATGGCGCACTGATCGAACTTACAGCCGATGCGGCTAATGGAAGGCTTGCAGTAGAAGCAGGGCGATCAAATTTTTCTCTAGCTACCCTGCCTAAAGAAGACTTCCCAGTAATGGCTTCATCAGAATACGCAGCAAATTTTTCCGCAAAATCTGGGGATCTTCGTCGATTATTTGATAAATCTAGATTTGCTATTTCAACCGAAGAGACAAGATACTACTTAAATGGTGTTTACATGCATGCCGCCACCTTTGAAAATTCAAAAGTATTAAGGTGCGTGGCTACTGATGGGCATAGGCTCGCACGGGTAGATGCCAGTTTGCCTAACGGAGCAGAAGAATTACCAGGTGTAATAATTCCTAGGAAAACTGTAGCAGAAATACGAAAATTCTTAGATGACGATGAAGTCCAAATAGCTGTTTCAGTTTCTGAGACAAAGGTTCGCTTTGCAACACCTGATATTACTTTAACATCGAAAGTAATTGAAGGTACATTTCCTGATTATACTCGCGTAATTCCCGTATCCAATGAAAAGAAGTTAGAAGTTGACGCCGACGAATTCGCAAAGGCCGTTGACAGAGTTTCTACTGTATCATCGGAAAGGTCACGGGCGGTAAAACTGTGTTTGGAGGAAGATCAGCTTACTCTGATTGTCAATTCTCCAGATAGTGGAGCAGCAGAAGAACAGGTGGCCGTTGCTTATAACGACGAGCGTTTGGAAATAGGCTTCAACGCTAAATATTTGCTGGAAATATCTGGTCAAATTGACAAGGAAAATGCTATATTTATGTTTAACTCATCTGGAGATCCTGTTCTAATTAGAGAGGGCAATGATTTATCAGCAGTATATGTCGTAATGCCAATGAGAGTTTAGTGGTTTACTTTTATATAAGGTTTTGACTTGCATATTAGTCAGCTGACACTATCACATTTTCGGTCTCACAAATATACACAGGTTCAAGTTGAAAGTGGTCCAGTAGCTTTATTTGGAAGCAACGGTGCTGGAAAGACAAATTTAATTGAAGCAATTTCGTTACTGTCTCCGGGGAAAGGTATCAGAAAAGCTAATACGGCTGATTTAAGCAAAGGTCCTGATAATATTGGGTGGAAGTTAAATGCAGAAGTAGTATCGGGTGTTAGTTCAAATTTGATTGAAACCTCTTGGGAGACTACCTCATCTCGAATAGTCAAAATAAATGATAAAGTCGTCAAGCAAAACGATTTAGCAAAAGTATTTAGAGTTGTTTGGTTATTACCGTCCATGGATCGACTATGGCTGGAAGGAGCGGACGGTCGGCGTAAATTTCTTGACCGGCTTACTCTGAGTTTTTTCCCAAAACACGCAGATTGTGTTTTGAACTATGAGAAAGCTATGCGCCAAAGGAACCGTCTTCTTAAGGAGAAAATGACTGATGATGTCTGGTACAAAGCATTAGAACGCCAAATGGCTCAAAATGGCCTTTTAATTCAATCAAACCGCATTGCCGCATTAAAAAAAATAAGTTCAGCACAAGAAAATTCGACTACCACGTTCCCTATAGCTGAACTATCTTTATCAAAAACAAACGGTGATTTAACAACCGATGAGGATGAATATGTCAAAGCACTATCAGAAAACCGCCAACTTGACATAATGGCGGGCCGCACACTGATCGGACCTCATCGCTCAGATATGGAAGCCAATTACCAAGAAAAAGGTATTTCTGCAAAAGACAGTTCAACTGGAGAGCAAAAAGCCATGCTTATATCAATAGTATTAGCTAATGCCCGAGCTCTGAAACTAGAACTTGGATACCCTCCAGTAATACTATTAGACGAAATATCAGCCCATTTAGACATAGACAGACGAGGCGCATTATATGAGGAAATAAATGCTCTCGGAGCTCAAGCGTGGATGACTGGTACAGACAAAAATCTATTTTCTGAATTTGGATGTAAAGCGAAATATTTTCATGTGATTGAGAGCTCTGGAATTTCAGATATTAAAGAAGTAGATTTCTCCGTTGATTAAATAAATATTTAATCATACGGGTCCTGACATGTCTATATCGATCAGTGAACTAGCCTTTTACGCTTTTGGAATATTTGTCCTTTTTCTTACACCAGGACTAGTGTGGATAGCAATAATATCTAGATCGATTTCGAGTGGTCTTAAGGGAGCAGCTCCGCTAGCCGCTGGGGTCGCAATTGGCGATATAATATGGCCGTCTTTAGCAATTGCAGGAAGTGCTGCTTTGGCCGCTTCATATATCAATTTTCTATTATACCTAAAATATGTAGCAGTAATTATATTTGTGATATTGGGCATCAATTTAATAAAAGATCAAAATTCAAATGTTAAATCTCAAGACATTACGTTTCATAAAAAAAGCGAGTTAGCTGGGTTTACTGCAGGACTACTAGTTATAATTGGAAATCCCAAAGCTGCTTTATTTTACCTTGGGATACTTCCAGGGTTTTTTAATCTTACTGAGTTGACACTCATAGACTGTGCAGCAATCGCATTGGTATCGGCACTAATACCATTTATAGGCAATCTCACATCAGCAGTAATGATAGAAAAATCTCGAGCAATATTGAATTCTACTGCTGCCATGAAAAAACTCAATATCTTTTCTGGGTGCTTATTGATTTTTGTCGGATTATTAATATTTTTTGACGCCTATAAAAGCCATTTATAGTGTCGCGTAATAACATCTTACTTTCAGCCCACCATGATTAATTGGCTCACTAACAAATGAAAACTTTATTTGAGTTGTCTTCGCCAGTGAACCATCCGCGGTAATCAGTCCAACTCGCCAACCATTGAATTTGGATTTAAGCACCATTCCTATTTTAGCATATAACGCATATAGTATTTTTTTATCACCTATTCTCCCTCCGTATGGAGGATTAAAAATTACCAGACCGCACTGCTTGGACAAGGGAGACAGATCACTTATTGATTGGGACTCAAAATTTGTAATATGACTTACATTTGCTAATTCTGAATTTTTTATTGAATTTTTTATCGCTCCATTATCACGATCATAGCCAAATAAATTTAGTTCGAGCCTTGGGGTTAATTTTTGATCTTTTAAGATCATCATAAAAGCATTGGGATCGAATGATTTTAGCTTTTGAAAGCTAAAATCCCTTCTTCTGCCCGGTGCCCCTCCAATTGCAATCTCTGCAGCTTCGATCACGAAGGTGCCGGAGCCACACATTGGATCAATTAAGGGCTGAGCTGGGTCAAAGTCGCACATTTTTAAAAATGCCGATGCCAATGTTTCGCGCATTGGTGCTTTTCCAGTAAACGACTTATAGCCTCTCTTATGTAAGCCTTCACCGGTACTATCTATACTTATTTTCACTAAATTTTTTTCTATTCGCACCTTTATGCAAATATCAGCATCTTTGGAAATCCTGGTACCGACTGAATTTACTATCGCATTTTCTATTCTTTCAGCAGCAGCACGTGCATGATATATTTTTGATTTTTTGGATACTACTTCCACTCTCACTGGATGCTGTGGTTTTAGGTATTTTGGCCAAGGGAATGTACAAGCCCTCTTATCTAATTGCGCAAGATGTACAGCATAAAATTCTCCCAATCTCACTAAAATACGAGTGGCAGTTCTTAAGAGGACATTCGCACGCCAAACTTGAAACCAATCACCACTGAATTCAACACCACCTATGATAGGCATGAGGTTTTGAAATTCCAGCTCTTGTAATTCTTTACTGAGAACTTTCTCCAAACCGGGGCTACAAACGGCTAGCAGTTCAAATTTACCTGTCTCAGCTATAAAATTACTCCGAATACTAAAAGAACTTTCTTTGAAAAGTATTATTTTATAAGATCACTTGATCATACTTTGAAATGTTGTGCATAAATAACTTATGATCAAGTTAATAAAAGTGTTATTATTTGCAACTTTAATAATTCCAAATTTGGCCATATGCGAAAAAGCGCAAGTACTTGTATTTGCCGCTGCCAGCACAAAAAATGCGCTGGACGCCGTCATAAAAGACTACAATGCTCTCACAAAAACAGAAATTTTACCTGTATATGGAAGCTCCGCTACCCTTGCGAAACAAATAGAGTTCGGTGCGCCAGCTGATATTTTTCTGAGTGCTAACGTTCCTTGGGTAGACCACTTAATAGAGAGGGATATAATTCAGGCTAGAAGCACAAAAAATATTTTAAACAATAAATTAGTCTTGATAACAACTGACCACACAATTCAAGAAATTGAAGACTTGGCCTCTACTGATTTTTCTAAATTGCTTCAAAATGAAAAAATAGCAATGGGAATGGTGTCTTCTGTACCTGCCGGCATTTATAGTAAGCAAGCTCTAAAATACTTAAACCAATGGAATGCTATCTCATCACAGGTAATTCAGGCGGATAACGTGCGGACCGCACTTCAATACCTTCTCTCAAAAAATGTAGTATTTGCAATAGTATACGCGAGTGATGCAAAATTATTTCCCGAGTTAAAAGTTATTGGTATTTTTGACGATCTCACTCATGACCCAATAATATATCCTGCCTCACTTATAAATCTTGAATCAGAAGAAGCAGACCTATTCTTTAAATATCTTGTAGAGTCCAAAACACTTAAAGTTTTTGAAGAATATGGTTTTCTGATATCAGCAGGCGACTAGAGCAACCCTTTATTATCCAACATCGCTAACGCCCTGTTGCTAGCCCCTGCATAAATCTTAAGAAACTTCGCAAATTTATCCCTAGAAAATCTATCATTAACATTGCTTTCTACCATTAGACGCAGATTACTTGTAAGCTCAGATGGGTCCTTAACAACCGTTAATAAACCAGCTTCTTCAGCTTGCTGTGCAGGAAATTTTATTGTCCAAATTTCAGGACCCACCGTGACCGGTTTATGAAGCTGTAACTGTTCGATTATATTATGTGCCCCAGTATGCCAAAACCCGCCCCCGGCCACAACATTATCGCATAGTTTTAAATAGAAATACATTTCACCAAAACTATCACCCAGAAGGACATCGATATTATTCCAATCAATTGAAGCATTAGGCTGCAGATCTTCTGAAAAGCCCTCACTTCGCCGAATTACCGAAAGGCCAGATTCTGATATTTTTTTAAATAAATCATCAAATACCTCAGGCGCTCGAGGCACAAAAACATACAGCGGTTTTACGATGCTTTTCTCTTCACTAAATTCTTTAAGGGATTTCATGGAGTTTATGTAAATGTCTGCTTCGCCGAAGATAATAGATGAAAATCCGATAACTGGTCTTTTTCTCCGATTAATCAACGAAAGCGCAGCCTTGCCGGATTTTATATGACTTTGAGGAATCAATTGGTCGAACCGAAATTCACCAACTGGAATAACATTGCGTTGGCCCATTGAGCGAAAGTTTGCTGCATGCTCACTAGATTTCGCAGCTACTCCAGAAACTAATTCTACTGGATGACCGAATAATTTTGTTATGATGCCAACACGTTGCATTGCTTCGTGGGTGATTTGACTATTGATCAAATAAACGGGAATTTTTCGATAGTAACATGAGGCAATAAATATTGGCCAAGTTTCAAGTTCACAAATTAAAACTAACTTTGGTTTATTTTTGGAGAAGAAATTTCGAAAAGCCATAAAATGTTCAAGAGGCAGGTATCTTACAACAACCAAACCAGCCTCTATTTCGTGAGAAAGTTTAGTCCGGGCATAACTACGCGCTACAGGAGTGAGACAGGAAATTACTAACTTTTGTTTACGATCAAGTAATTTCTGAATAAATGGAAATGAACCACGAAACTCTCCAATTGATGCTGTATGAATTAATACGCAACCCGCAGGGGATTCTCCAAAACCAAATCTCTCAGAAAAATTTTCCCGATATCGAGGATCTTTTCTCGATCGGTACAAGAAGTATGCCATTACTAGAGGGAAACATACAAACAGTACTCCCGAATAGATAATATAGAAAACGAGTAATCGGAATTTCATATTTTTAGTTTAATACAGTGAAGGTTTAGAAAGCTATATCGTTTTCACCTAATTGGATCGCTTATTTTCTTATCCCAAAAAACCTAACCCATAGACGATTAATCTAAATGGGTTAGGCTTAATTTTAATTACTCGGAACTTTAGTCAAACCGATCTGCATTCATTACTTTTACCCAAGATGATATAAAATCTGAAATGAACTTATCTGAGTTATCATTTTGAGCATAAACTTCTACTATTGCTCGTAATTGAGAGTTAGAGCCAAATACTAGATCACACCTTGATGCCGTGCGAGTTACTTTACCGCTAGCCCGATCAGTTGCTTCATAACTATTTATTCCAGTTTCTGACCATTTTACACTCATATCAAGTAAGGTGTTAAACCAAGAGTTACTTAACTCAACTTTCTGGTTCCAGAGACCATGTTCACTAGCACTGACACCAAGGGACCTTAAACCTCCTAAAAGTACTGTCATTTCGGCCGCAGTAAGATTTAAAAGTTGAGCCTTGTCCAACATCATTTCTTCTGGCGATACGGTAAAGTCAGCTTTTTGATAATTTCTAAATCCATCAGCTAAAGGTTCAAGAACAGCAAAACTTTCGATATCAGTTTGTTCTTGAGTAGCATCGCCTCGACCTGGGTTGAAGGGAACCTCTCTGCCACTTACTTTTTCAATGGCAACACATCCTGCTAAAACAATTGTATCCGCTAGAGAAGCTTTATGCTTGGCTGCGAGAGGCTCTAACACATCTAGCACTGCCTTCAGTTGCTTCGGTTTATTAGCTTCCCAATCCTTCTGAGGTGCGAGGCGAATTCGGGCGCCGTTAGCACCCCCACGGAGGTCTGAGCCTCGAAATGTTGACGCAGATGCCCATGCAGTTTCAATCATTTCTGTTACTGAAAGACTACTTTTTGAAATATCTGATTTAAGCGCATTTATATCAAAGTTTACATTGCCCTCCGGAATAGGATCCTGCCAAATAAGATCTTCGTCAGGAATTTCTGGACCTAAATATCGTGATTTTGGACCCATATCACGATGTAAGAGCTTAAACCAAGCTCGCGCGAAGGCGTCGGAGAATTCATTTGGATTTTCATGAAATCTTTTTGAAATTTTGCGATAATCTGGATCAGTAATCATCGCCATATCTGCAGTTGTCATCATAGGTGAAACTTTCTTACCTGAGCCATCGACTTCAGGAGCCATATCAGCCTCATCTAGATCAACCGGATGCCAAATATTTGCACCTGCAGGACTTTTTGTTAATTGCCACTCATATTTAAAAAGTAGATCAAAGTAACCATTATCCCAAACTGTAGGATTTGCTGTCCACGGCCCCTCTATACCACTTGTGGTTGCATCAACACCATGTCCTGATCCATGAGCATTACTCCATCCAAAACCCATTTCTTCGATCGGGGCACCCTCCGGTTCAGTGCCAACTAGTTCAGGATTACCTGCGCCATGAGCCTTACCAAAGGTATGCCCACCTGCAACAAGTGCAACTGTTTCCTCATCATTCATAGCCATTCTACCAAAGGTTTCCCGAACATCCTGTGCAGAAAGCAAGGGGTCAGGATTTCCGTTTGGACCTTCTGGGTTAACATATATAAGTCCCATTTGGACAGCAGCTAGTGGATTTTCGAGAGATTGCCTTGTGCTTTCATAGCGCTTATCACCTAACCACTCATTTTCAGCACCCCAATAAATATCTTCTTCTGGATGCCATATATCTGGTCGACCACCCGCAAATCCAAAAGTTTTTCCACCCATGGACTCAATTGCGACATTACCCGCCAAAATTAGTAGATCAGCCCAAGAAATTTGATTGCCATATTTTTGTTTAATTGGCCACAACAATCGTCTTGCTTTATCCAGGTTACCATTATCTGGCCACGAATTTAGAGGAGCAAAACGCTGAGCGCCTGTTCCGCCACCTCCGCGTCCATCACCCGTTCTGTAAGTACCAGCTGCATGCCAAGTCATGCGGATGAAAAATGGGCCATAATGACCATAGTCGGCAGGCCACCAACTTTGACTATCAGTCATCAACGCGTGCAAATCATCTTTGAGAGACTTATAATCTAGTCTTAAAAATTCGTCCCGATAATCGAAATCATCACCAAGTGGATTTGATTTTCGATCATGCTGACGCAAAATATTTAAATTTAATTGATTTGGCCACCAATCGCTATTAGTAGTTCCCGTAATTCCAGTTGTTGCTGCGCCATGCATTACGGGACATTTACCTGTCAAATCTTTCATAATTTTTCCCTTTACCTTAGTTCTATTGGTACAAAATAAAGAACACGATTTAAATTCTACAGAATCAGGCGTGCTGTCACTTAGATATTAGAATAATTCTAACATTTCTTTGTAATAAGGTTAACTTGATTTTTCTGATATTTTCCATAAGATTTTCTTATGACAAAAATCACTCTTAGACAACTTAGATACTTTGAAGCTTTAGCCCAACATCGTCACTTTGGTATGGCCTCAAACGTCTGTTCAGTTACTCAGCCAGCTCTTTCAATGCAAATAAGAGATTTCGAAGGAGCACTGGGCGTGAGCCTTTTTGAAAAAGGAACTCACCCAATTCAATTAACTCCTTTGGGTCGTATAATAGCAGCAAAAAGCAAAGCAATTATGCGAGATGTTGCTGAGTTAGAAGAGCTCGCCCGCGCTTCTGATAATCAACCCCTTGTTAACTTGAGGCTAGGTGTCATTCCGACTGTGGCACCTTATATATTTTCTAAGATAGCAAAAGATTTAACTATGCATTTTTCTGGCCTTAATCTTAAAATGCGCGAAGCTATCACGGCCAAATTAATTGCAGCCGTTATAGACGGTGAATTAGATGCAGCAATACTCGCCCTCCCAACATCTGAACCTAGACTTAGGGAGGTTGAACTATTTCGTGAAAACTTCCTATTGGTGAGACCCAAAACTGATGCCAACAAACCTGTTCCAAAACCAGAGATGTTGAGAGAAATGCGCCTTCTATTATTGGAAGAAGGCCATTGCTTTCGTGATCAAGCTATGAACTTTTGCAAAATGGGATCACCAAATACTCAGGACATAATGGATGGAAATTCGTTAACAACACTCGTCCAAATGGTTGCCGCTGGTTTTGGTGTCACCCTGATCCCAGAGATGGCAGTTGAATTCGAAGGACGCATTCCAAACATTAGCATCGCAAAATTTGGTAAAATGCCGCCCCAACGAAAAATTGGTATGGTTTGGCGCAGAAATTCTCCGTTAAAAGATAAATATTATGAAATCGCACAAATTGTTAAATCGACGAAGTCCTAGAGTTTTTCTTATTTATTAAGTAAAGCCCTATTGAAACAAGAATTAGTGCAAGAAAAATTGAAGATTCTATCGCTTCATTAAGGATAATGTTTGCTAGTAAAACACTAAAAACTGGCGTTAAAAAAGCAAACGAAGCAACACCAGATGCAGAGTATTTTTTTACTAACCAAAACCATAATAAAAACCCAAATGCCGCAACACATATTCCTTGATATGACAAACTTATCAAATGGCTTAAATTTGGCTCTCTTAGGAAGGTTGGATTAAGGTTTGATAGAGCCAATAAAATTGGTAACGAGATCGCAAGCTGAAAGAACAATTGCGTTTCGGCTCTTTCATTTGCCAAAGTCGATATGCGAACTGTTAAAGCGATCAAGGCCCATAAGAATGCAGCTAGCAAAGCAAGAATATCTCCCAAAAAATATTTTTCGGAAAGACCGGTATTTGGGCTTGATACAGTGATAAAAACTCCAACAATTGCAAGTGCCAATCCTAAGATACGGTTAAAATTAAGTCGCTCATTTGGAAGAACAAAATGCGCAATTAAGGCCAACCAAACTGGCATTGAGTAAAAAATAATACTAGCCCTTGTAACGCTAGTGTAGTCAAGCGATCTAAATAAACACCAAAACTCCATTGCAAAGAAAAATCCAAGAAAAAATCCTGGTATAAAATTAGTCTTCAATGGAAATACAAGCAGATTACGAAAATACATCCAAACTAAAAGGGCCAATAAACCGATCAGTGACCTAGCAGCCGCCATAAAAACTGGATCAAATCCTTGATTGCCGACCTTTATTGCTATTTGATTACTTGCCAATAACATTGACAAAAAAATCAAATAGCCTGAGCCTTTGAGATCAACTGGCAATTTTTGCATTCAATTATACCTATGAATTTAAGCTATGAGGATTATCCATGTAAATTTTTGTTCTGAGTTGGTGGGCCCAACAGAAACAAACCTGACCCGATAATAATCAACGAGCCAATAATTAACCAGATAGTTACAGCTTCACCGAATAACAATACTCCAGCGCCCACACCAAATAATATGCGAGTATACCTAAAAGGTGTAACAAATGACACATCACCAATTCGCATTGCTTTCATTAACGCGAAATAAGAAAAGCAACCGACAAAAATTAATGACAGAATATATATGAGCGTTCTAATACTTAAAGGTAAATAGGTAGCGCCCGCCCATCCCGAATATATCAATCCCGCTAACGTTACTGCGACGAAACCATAAAACCCTAGGTGGTTATCTGATATTATTGGAGAAGCGGCCCGACTTCCTAAATCTCTTCCGGCAAATCCTAGCATTCCCAATATGGCAAAGATGACATAGGGCGAGAAACTCTCACTCGTGGGCTGAATAATAAAAACGACACCCAATAATCCGGAAAAAATTGCAATCCACCTTAAGATCCCGACAGCTTCTTTAAAGAGAAATGCTGCACCAGTAACCACAAAAATTGGGGTTGCCTGCAATACTAACGTGACTAAAGATATAGGCATTAGTATTAAAGAAACTGAATAAAATAACCGACCAATAAGTTCGAAAAACATTCTTAAAACCATAGGCCGCGATATTACCTCTGCTAAAAACAATTGTTGTTTTTTTAATTTACAAAGAAGGGCAAAAATTAAAGCTCCACCTAAGCCAAATAAAGACAAAACCTGACCAAAAGGTATAACCGATGAAATGATTCTGATTAAACTATCCTCTATGGCAAATCCAAGCATTGCCAAAACCATCCATAAGCTTCCAGCTAAATTTTCACTGATTTTGGCTAGGCTCTTGAAAACCAATTAGTAAATCCAATCTTAAAAATAAAAAGTCCGTTAGTATAAGCAACAGATATTTACATCCAACAAAGATTTAATTTACTGAAACTTTTGCAGTTTTTATCACGCAGTTTCTTCAACGACAACTTCTGAAAAAGATTTGAAAAATTTTGCGGCCAACTTCTTTGCCGTGCTTTGAATTAGACGACTGCCTAATTGAGCCAATTTACCCCCAATTTCTGCTTTAGCTTTATACGACAAAATTGTGCAGTTACCTTTTTTTGACAATGTAACATCTGCTCCACCTTTGGCAAAACCAGCGGCACCACCGTTACCTTGGCCCGAGAGCGAAAACTTTTCTGGACCCCCTGAAGCATCAAGTGTGACCTGGCCGCTAAAGCGAGCTTTCACTGGCCCCACTTTTAAAACAACTTTCGCCTCAAGTTGATCATCAGATTTTCTAACCAGCTCCTCACATCCCGGAATGCATTTTTTTAAAATGTCCACATTATTCAGTGCGTCATACACAGCCTGAATCGGCACGCTGATTTCAATCTCATCTGACAATTCCATTACTTATCCTTCCTCAACAACATGGAAATTTGATTTTTGCAATTAATTCTGCACTTTCGCTAGATAATTTCAAACTATCAAAATAATTTCGGCTCTTAATACAAAAAGCAAAAAAATATTTCTTAATTACTTTTATCATGGATACCGTTCCTAAAATTTTTGCGCACGTGTAAAAGCTCTGCCAGTATCGACAGCGAAATTTCTTCCGGCGTCACTGCACCAATATCTAAACCTGCCGGTGCTTTTATTTTTCTAATATTTGAATCAGCCAAACCACTTTCAGTAAGCTTAGCTTTCAATGAAGAAAATTTTCTTTTGCTACCAACAAATGAAACAAATGTCGCGTTTGAATTTATTGCATCAGATAGTGCCTTTAGATCATTATTACCTTGGGTCGCAACCACTACGACAACTAATTTGTTCGATGTATTGGTCTCTTCTGGATCATCGTTAGCAATTTTAACCAACCAGCCAAATTGAGGTGCAAGTTTTTTGAGAGCCTGTGCTACAGGTGCCGTGCCATATATTACTAGTTGAGGAGCTGGAGTGTGAGGTTCGATGAAAATATCTACAGTTCCTTCAGATGGGCACCCATTTTTTGAAATCTTTTTTCCCTCATACTCCTCACCAACACTGGCTCCAATTTCGTCGATTGCATCTTGAGGCATCACTGAAATTAGTTGAGGTGCTCCCATTTCTATCGCAGTGATGGTTGCCTTCGCCACAGATGAACGGATGCAGCCCCCGCCTATCCATCCTGTTAGAATTTGCCCATCTGAAGATATTATGGCCTTTGCACCAGGTTTAGCAGAGGTAGCACCCGCTGTCCTTATTACAGTTGCGTAGGCAAATGCCTGTCCAGAAGATGCCAATCCCTGAGCTAAATCCAAAATACTTTTGTCTTCATTTTCAAATTTATTCATAGCTTCTCCAACTCCTCGTCAAGAGCAGCCAAATCATTCAAAGTATTGGCCGCCGAGAATAGATCGAGGTAAGGAAGGGACGCCGCCATCGAAGCAGTGACAGGTGCATAATCTTTCCAGCCCTTTAGAGGATTTAGCCAGATTATTTTACAGCCCCGCTTTTTTAAATTCGCTAGCGCTTCCACCAAATCATTAACGTTATTTGAGTCGTAACCATCTGACAAAATGATGATTACACTTCTGCTATTTACAAAGCGACGCGCATAAGTTCTTGAAAATTTTTTGATACTATGACCTATCCTTGAGCCACCACCAAAACCGTTCGCAAGAAGAGATAGCTTTTCCATTGATCGCCCAGTATTTTCGTCTTTTAATGCATCGGTAACCCGTACAAGCTCCGTATGGAATAGATAAGCGTCTGTATTTTGATCATTTCGCATCAATGCTGAAAGAAAAGCTAAAAATATTTTTGAATAAACATTCATAGACCCTGAAACATCACATAATGCCACTATTCTTTTAGGCCGGTCTGGCTTGGATTTATTAATCAACTTAAAAGGATCTCCCCCTGTTGAGAGGCTCCGACGAATAGTTTTACGAAAGTCCAGCACCTCACCTTTCTTTGAGCTAACCAGCCTTCGTGATCGCTTATCACGTAGAGCTTTACCAATCCTTATTGCAACTTCCATTGCATCATCAATTTCATTATGAGTAACAAATTCACGTAAATCTTTTTGCATCTTTGAAGCTTCTTCTACTGCAACAAGCTCACCTTCTCTTTGGTCGTTCAAAATAGGTTTGTCTTCATCAGGCTCACTTGGTGCACCCGAAGAGCTATCAGAGTTATCTATAGCTTTATCACCAGCCTCTGAAACCATTTCTTTTTCATTGGGAACATTACCATTTGGAATTACTTTTTGCTTCACACGTCCAGAGTCCATCCAATAACTATCGAACAAATCTTCAAAACGGCGAGACTCGTCAAGATTTCCTACGCATAGTGGCTTTAATGAGCGTCTCACTTCAAATGGATCACTCATATTTATTCGGTCTAGGATGGTCAGTGCAGTTTCAACTTCTGAGACACCTAACTTTAGATTATTAAATCTTAAATGAGAAAAGAAACCAACTATCCGAGCAGATGGCCCGGTATCTCGAGCCGCAAATTTACTAATACGACTCATGCAGCTTGTCCTGCTATGCGCTGTGCAACCTCTGTCGTGATATTCCACTGGTCCGTCTTTGTTTTGAGCAATGTAGTCATGGCTGACTGAAGTATTTCAGGGTCATGAGATAAATCGTTAACTCCTAGACCTATTAAAGCGGCAGAAAAATCCAACATTTCAGCAATACCTGGCGTTTTTTCCAAATCCTCTTTACGCAATTTCTGCACAAAATCTATGATCTGACATGCAAGTAAGAAGTCAATATTGGGCTGTCTTGCTTTTAAAATTTCGATCTCAGTAGTACGATCAGGATATTCCACGTAACTATAGAGACACCTCCGTCTTAAAGCATCAGACAGGTCCCTAGTACCGTTTGAGGTAAGGATGACAATTGGCTTAGTCACGGAGTTTATCGTGCCTAACTCAGGAATTGAGACCTGATAATCAGATAATATTTCAAGTAAAAACGCTTCAAATTCTTCATCTGCCCTATCAATTTCGTCAATTAAAAGAACTGGAGACTTATCTTGCGTTATTGACATTAGAAGTGGACGTTCCAGAAGAAAATCTTTAGAAAAAACATGTTTTTCTATTTGCTCTCTGGAAACCCCATCGTCTGCTGCTGCTCTAATTGAAATTAGTTGCCGTTGGTAATTCCACTCATAAATCGATTGGGCTGAGTCTAGACCTTCATAACATTGCAATCTGATTAGTTTGGTTAATTGGGCTTGAGAAAGTGCTCTTGCAAGCTCCGTCTTTCCCACTCCTGCAGAACCCTCCAACAACAGTGGGCGTTCTAATGATAAGGCAAGCTGAATTGCGACTACCAATTCGTCCGACGCAATATAACTTTGCTCAGCCAGTGCTGCTTGAAGTTCTTTCCATTCCATTGTGCAGTCCAATCTAGTGAGGGCTCTTCTGAGCCCTCACTTTATCTTGTTAGCCGTGCAATCCAAGATCATTAGCTGTTTTCCAGATACGCCAATGATCGTGAGGCATATGCACTTGACGAAGGCCAAATGCTCTAAAAGCATCATGCACCGCATTTGAAAATGCTGGAACACCGCCAACATTTGGACTTTCACCAACACCCTTAGCACCGATTGGATGATGAGGACTTGGAGTTGTTGTGTGGTCAGTTGTATAATTAGGTGTTTCCCAAGCTGTGGGTAAAAAGAAGTCCATAAGGGTCCCGGTCTTAACATTACCCATATTATCATATGCTATTTCTTGTCCCATGGCTATTGCCAGGGCTTCTGTAAGACCACCATGAACCTGACCTTCAATGATCATTGGATTAATACGAGTACCACAGTCATCTAAAGCATAAAACTGACGAATTTCGTGTTCACCTGTGTCAACATCAATTTCCATGACACAGATATACGCTCCAAAAGGATAGGTCATATTCGGAGGATCATAATAGCTCACTGCTTCAAGACCCGGTTCAATACCTGGAATTGCTTGATTATAAGCAGCAAAAGCTATCTCCTTCATAGTTTTGAAACGCTCAGGCGCTCCTTTAACCACAAAGCGATCTACATCAAACTCAACGTCATCATCATGCACCTCGAGCATATATGCTGCAATCATCTGTGCCTTAGCACGGATTTTCCTGCCCGCCATAGCTGTTGCCGCACCCGCTACTGGTGTTGAACGAGAGCCATACGTGCCTAGACCATAAGGCGCCGTATCGGTATCTCCTTCCTCGATGGTAATGGAGTCAGCTGGCAGTCCAATTTCTGAAGCCAAAATCTGCGCAAATGTAGTTGCATGGCCCTGTCCTTGGCTAATTGTGCCCAGGCGCGCAATCGCTGAGCCAGTTGGGTGAATGCGAATTTCACAACTGTCAAACATCCCTAAACCCAGAATATCACAATTCTTTACTGGCCCCGCACCAACGATTTCAGTAAAATGTGTTAAACCAATACCTAAAAGTTTTCGGGTCTTGCCTGCTTTGAAATCTTCAACACGCTGTGCTTGTTCTTCTCTAAGACCATCATATCCAACAGCCGCCAACGCCTTGTCCCATGCTGTATGATAATCACCACTATCGTACTCCCAGCCTAGAGCTGAGGTGTATGGGAATTGATCCTGCTTTATGAAATTGATGCGTCTCAATTCGGCGGCATCCATATTGAGCTCTATGGCTAAGACTTCGATCATCCTTTCGATAAAATAAGCAGCCTCCGTAACTCTAAATGAACATCTATACGCAACGCCACCTGGTGCTTTGTTTGTGTAGACACCATCAACAGCCAAATATGCTGTAGGAATATCATAGGAACCAGTACAGATGTTCATGAAACCGGCAGGAAACTTAGTCGGATCAGCACAAGCATCGAACCCACCGTGATCCGCTGTTGTGTGGCACCAAAGACCAGTAATTTTGCCTTCTTTTGTTGCACTTATCTTACCCTTCATCCAGTAGTCTCTGGCGAAAGCCGTAGTCATCAAGTTCTCCATACGATCTTCCACCCATTTGACTGGTAGTCCAGTAACTATGGATGCAACTACCGAACATACGTAACCTGGATAAGCTCCAACCTTGTTGCCAAAACCACCGCCAATGTCAGGAGAAATTACTCTGATATTATGCTCTTCAAGACCTGAAATCAAACTGACAACCGTCCTTATGGCGTGAGGTGCTTGAAATGTTCCGTACAGCGTTAACTTTCCGTTAACTTTATCCATAGACGCGACGCACCCGCATGTTTCAAGGGGACAAGGGTGAGTTCGATGATAATAAACCATCTCTTCAGCAACTACATCTGATGAACCAATAACTTGCTCAGTTGCTTCCTTTTCACCTACTTCCCAGGTAAAAATATGATTATGATGCTTTCTTGGCCCATGAGCCCCATCAGCTTTTGGATCCAAATCTTCACGCAAAACTACGTCCGATTTAAGTGCTTCAAACGGATCAACCAGAACAGGAAGCTCTTCATATTCAACCTCCACTAACTCTGCCCCATCGGCTGCGATATAGCGATCTTTTGCAACTACATAGGCGACTTCTTGGCCCTGAAAAAGTACTTTTCCATCAGCAAGAACCATTTGCTTGTCACCAGCCAAAGTTGGCATCCAATGTAGACCGAGAGGCTCTAAATCTTTAGCGGTCAGCACCGCAAGAACGCCATCAAGAGCCATTGCCGCATCTGTATTAATCGACTTTATACGGGCATGGGCATACGGCGATCGAACGAAATCCCCATGCAGCATTCCTTCTAACTTTATATCGTCTACATAATTGCCTTTACCTTGTGTAAAGCGCAAATCCTCAACACGTTTTCTTGATGATCCCAACCCTTTGAGATTAGCCTTCCGTTCATTTCTATCGGGCGTCATGTCATTCATTGCGCTGCCTCCTTAGCACTATTCATTTCACTGGCTGCCGCCATTATTGATTTAACGATATTCTGATAACCTGTGCAGCGGCAAAGATTTCCTGCCATACCAAACCGCACTTGTTCTTCAGTTGGATTTGGAATTTCTTCAAGTAGCTTCGCAGCTCTCATGATCATCCCCGGTGTACAATAACCGCATTGTAAACCGTGGTGCTCACGAAAAGCTTCTTGCAAGACGTGCAGGTTGTCGGGGCTTCCCATGCCTTCAACGGTGGTCAGCTCAGCGCCATCTGCTTGTGCAACAAACATCGTACAAGACTTGACCGATTTCCCATTCAAGGTGACTGTGCAAACGCCACAATGACCAGTTTCACAACCTACATGTGAGCCCGTCAAATTCAGCCTTTCTCGTAATGCGTGAACCAATAGTTCTCTAGGTTCAGCCGAGAACTCATGATCTTCACCATTTACTTTTAATTTTATTTGCATTTTTCCTGACATCAAAGTTCTCCCTAAGCTCGTTGCCACGCACGCTCTATAGCACGTGAGAGCACTACAGCTGCGGCATGTTTTTTGAATTCGACTGGACCCCTGTTATCCTCAGCAGGATCTATCGCATCAATCATAGAATTAACTGCGTTTTTAATATCTTCCGCCGACACCGAAGTTCCGATGAGGCAGTCAGACGCCGCGCCACAAAAAACTGGTGTATCGCTTAAATTAGTCATCGCGATCGATGCTTCTTTACACTCCGAACCATCCTTGGAAATTATGACTGCAGCGGCTGCAGTGGCATAATCACCAATTTTTCTCTTCTGTTTTTCATAAGCATAACCACCTTTTGGAGCGTCAAATGTGACTGCAACCATTACTTCATCATCTTCTCTCTCAGTCATGTAAGCCGCGTGATAAAAATCTCGCGCTTTCACTTCTCGCTCTCCATTTGGACCACGTAGAATAAATGTAGCATCAAGACACTGCATCAATCCGGGCATATCATTTCCCGGGTCACCGTTTGCCACATTTCCGCCAACAGTACCCATGTAACGTACCTGCGGGTCAGCAATTTGAAGTGAGGCTTCCTTCAAAATAGGCGCAGAAGAAGCCAGAGATGCATTGTCTATGATGTCTGCCTGGGTGGTCATTGCGCCAATGCGAATAATTGAACCACTCTCAATCCCCGTAAGCTCACTAATACTTTGAAGATCAATTAAATTTGGGACCTCTGCCATTCTCAATTTCATAAGAGGTATTAAACTGTGGCCGCCTGCTATAACCCGAGCATCGTCTCCATGCTCTTGCAATAAAGATATGACGCCGTTTAAATCATTTGGTCTGTGATAGTCAAAAGCTGCTGGAATCATTTTTCTCATTCTCCCCTGAATTCAATTAATGGAGTTTCTCAATACTTCAGGTGAATTTCTTCAAAAAATGAATAGTTACCGAATTTTTTGCACGAAATGCGCCTTATTTTGCGCCAATGGTACCTGGAGTGGTAATTATTGCTTCTTGAGCAGCTTTAAGCTTTGATCTGCTTACAGGTATTCTGGGTGCCATTGGAGTCCTGAATACACAGTACCCTTTGTCCTTTAAACGCTCAAAGCGATCGACACGTGCTGAATTTACAATATAGCTCCGATGAACCTTGATGAACCCGCAGCTCTCTAACCTACGGTCTACTTCTGTAATTGGCCATACGCAGAAATATTTTTCTTTTTCAGTATAGACTTGGGAGTAATGTCCATCCGCTCTAATTGCCAATACATCTCTTAAAGCGATAAAAACCTTTGCACCATCACGTTCACAAGGAATATGTTGAGGGCCTGAGTTATTTCCTGCATCTGGTCGTTTTTCATCCCCAACACTTTTAACATTTGTGACATGTGGAGACAAAAAGGTTGAACTGACCCATAAAAATAAACATAAAATGATAAAGCTCGATATCACTACAATAACTGCTAAAGTTTCATTGCTTATTAAGGGGCCAAATTCTGTCATTGCTGAAACCTCGACAAACTTTGTATTTAAAATTGCGAGAAAATGAACAGATACCACTGCAATTCCAAAGCAAATCGTAGCTAAAAATATATTTCGGTTATTTCGCTCTTTGTAGGCTACCCAAAAGGCCACTCCACAGGAAAAAAATGCCACAGAACAGGAGAGTACTAATCCCTGCACCGAGTAAACGGGTTTACACAATTGCAAACCAGCCATTCCAATATAATGCATAAGAAGTATTCCAGCGCCTACAATACATCCAGCCAGAACTATAGTGAAAGAAGTTCTTACAAAGAAATGTAAGATCATAAGCGCCACCGCTACAACCAGTATGGCTATTAATGCAGATGCAAGGGTTATTGCAGCGTCATAAAAAACCGAGACTGGCAGGCTTAGGCCCAACATAGCCACAAAATGCATAGACCAGATACCACCGCCAAGTGCTACGGCAGCCATGGAAACAGAAATTTTTCGTTGCAATATGGTTTTTGCTGATAGATTTTGTGTTAAAGTGAATCCGGTAAATCCCGATACAACGGCTAAAACTAGAGATAGTGCAACCAGCGTGTGGTCATGTGAATAAGACAAATAATCCATGCGTCATTCTTTAAGCTAGCAAAATCAGCTGGCACTACAGTCTTCCCCATGAAAGGGAAATATGCCTTAGACCAATAAAATAAGGCAACCTGCCTGAAGAGCAACTTATTTTAAAAAATTATTGGTAAGGGATATTTAAATTTTTATATTAAAATCTAGTTCCCTGGGATGGAGAAAAGTAGAACTAAGAAAATTCGATCTTTCATTAATTTGATACTCAGCACGCTTTCACCTAAGGCGCGAGGGATAAATCTAGTCTATGCATATCTTTATGGGATAACTTGCCACTTTATGTTTGCCATTGCAGTGATCGCGATGATTTATCATATGTTCTACGGCATGCAAAAAAGCTACGGAGATCTCGAGGGCGCGTTAGCAATAATGGCTAATGGAGCACTAATTCTGCAATTCCCAGTAGCACATTCTTTTTTATTATCGCAGCGCGGTCAAAAGATACTGAGCTTACTTGGCCCAAAGGACTTAGCCATAAGCTTGTCTACAACAAGCTTTACTATTGTAGCCTCGATACAGTTGTTCGCATTATTTATGTTGTGGTCACCGAGTAAAATTGTATTCGAATTACCCTTCGAGTTTTTAATATACATCTTACCTATTCTTTATTGCCTGTCTTGGTTTTTATTAATTGTTGCAACCATAGATGCTGGTTTGGAAGTTCAATCTGGGGCACTCGGATGGATCTCGGTTTTGGCTAGAAAGAAGCCCAAATTTCCCGAACTCCCCACAACTGGCCTGTATAGAATAATCAGGCATCCAATTTATGCGTCCTTTTTTCTTGCTGTACTAACTGTCCCAACATGGACTGCAGACCAAATCGTGGTTTCACTGATTCTAGGTGGATACTGTATTTTTGCCCCAATTTTAAAAGACCGCAGGTTGATTGAACGACACGGCGAAAAATATTTGAGGTACAAAAATACTACCCCATATATGCTTCCCAGCAAAATAATTAAATAGAGTTAAAGGCCCAATACTTTAGAATGTTTGATTAAAATTTCAAGCAGAGGAATCCTTGCACCAATAACGCGAAAAAATAAAATCAAACCGAGTATTTTTCTTTGAATAAAAATAAAATCTGAACCAAGAACGGAACTTGGTATAAGTTCTAAATACAAATTAAGATTTTCTTCTGTTATTAACTCAAAAACTTTTGATTTTTGGAAATCAAATACTTCATGCCGAGATATTTCTTCAGTAGCTGTAGCAACTATCTTATCAATAAATTTAGTTCCTTCAGCAGATGCATCTCTGGGTACAAAATTATTTTCCTCTAAGAAAAGCTTTATCTTTTCTACATTTAAGGTCAAGGAAACCTTCAACAAACCTTTATACAACTCATATGTTTCGTCAGAAACCCGACAACATGCTCCAAAATCTAAAACAGAAATTGAATTGTCATCTTTATTAACCAAGAAGTTAGCTAGGTTTGGATCAGTTTGTACGGATTTAAAATTAAAAATTTCATTTAACAAAAGCTCGATCAGACTTAACGCAATTTTATCTTTTTTCGACTGATTGAAGTTTACAAGAGAGGATAACTCCTGGCCCTCCAAGAACGACATCGTGATAGTTTGATCGGTTGTTAATTCATCATACACTTTTGGTACCTTAAGACCGGAAAAATTTTCTAGAAACTTTGAAAAATTATTGATATTTGCAGCCTCTAACTCATAGTCCGTTTCTTGCCTTAATAGTTCTCCACATTGTGAGATATAATACTCAAGCGGAAAGTTGGCCGGTAACATTCCTGAATTTTTCATTATAAATTTTAGAGTATTCAAATCATTATCGATTGACTTTTTTACCCCAGGAAATTGTACCTTAATCGCAACGGTCTCGCCTGACTTTAGTGTAGCTTTGTGTACCTGACCAATTGAGGCTGCCGCAAATGGCCTGACCTCGAAATTTTTGAAATTTTTTAACCAACCTTCTCCCCAATTTTCATTAAGCACTTTTTTCAACTGGCTAGGTGTCATGGGAAATCCAGACGACCTCAGTTGTGCAAATATGGCAGATAACTCGGGCGAAAGAATTATTGAGTCGTCTAATGATACTAACTGCCCAAACTTCATTGCTGCACCGCGCAAGTTTTTTAACGTGTTCACAGTGGCAGTCACATTTTTTTTTGATACTAAAGCTGATCTCAGATCTGGTTTCTTTACTGAAATAATATCCGATAAAAGACTTTGGGATGTATTGAGACCAAGGCGAAACAATAACCCAGTAGAGAGCGTGGTTCGCGCCAAAGAGCTTATTGGCAAACGCTTTGCGTTATTTTGTTCGATAATAGTCTTCATTTTAAAATCTACGGCGGAACGCTCCTCTGTCGATTACTATTTAGCTGCAAAAGCTAAAAGTCGAGCGCTCTCCGAGGAAATATGAAAAAGACAATGATAAAAGCGTTAAATCAGATGACTCTTGGCTCTTGAAAATAACAAAAGAATGCATAGCTCAAGCAAATGATTAGGAGACTATAATGAATACTTACACGCAAACATTTGAGGCTGATACAGGCAAGATTTTGAATATTGTTATTAATTCGCTGTATTCAGATCGGGATATTTTTCTAAGAGAATTGTTATCAAATGCATCAGATGCGATTCAAAAAAGAAAGTTTTTGGGTCAAACAGACCAATCTCTTTTGAATAACGAAGCGGACAGCATTGAAATCATTATAAATACAAAAAAGAAAACAATTGAAATTGTTGATACAGGTATTGGACTTACCGAAAACGAGCTCGCTGAAACATTAGGAACAATTGCGAAATCAGGAACTTCAGCCTTCTTACAAGAAATGGAGGGCGAGGAGAATTCAAAAGACGCCGCAAGGACCTTAATCGGTCAATTTGGTGTCGGCTTTTACTCCGCTTTCATGGTGGCCGATAAGGTGGAAGTTTTAAGTAGAAAAGCAGGAACTAAACAGGTTAGCTCATGGGAAAGTGATGGGCAGAGTGGATTTTCAATCGATAAATCTGAAGAGAAACAAGCCGTTGGAACAAAAATAAAATTATTTCTGAAAAAAGATGCTAAGGAATTTGCGGCTCCTGATAAAATCAAAACTTTAATAAGGAAATATTCTGATCACATTAGCTTTCCTATTAATATTAAAGAAGCAGATGGAGAAATTGAACAGGTAAACTCTGCGACAGCAATATGGACAAAGTCAGCTTCTCAGATTTCAACTGAAGAATATAAGGAGTTTTACAATTCAACCTTTGGGACTTTTGACGAACCCTTTGCAACGTTGCACAATAAATCCGAAGGTACTTTAGAATTTACGAATTTACTATTCATTCCCAAAACAGCTCCGTTTGACCTTTTTGATCCAGAAAGAAAAACAAAGATCAACCTTTATATAAATAGAGTTTTCATAAGCAACGATTTAGACGGGGTTATACCTACTTGGTTAAGGTTCATCAAAGGTATTCTCGACACCACAAGTTTAGATTTAAATGTCAGCCGAGAAATGGTCCAAAATAACCCTGTGCTGAAGAAAATCTCGAAATCACTTACAAAACGCGTTCTTTCAGAATTGAAGAAAAGATTAAAGAAGGATGAAGAAAGCTACAATGCCTTCTGGGGGCAATTTGGTAAAGTCCTCAAGGAAGGGCTATACGAAGACATAGAAAATAAGGACAAAATAGCAGAAATTATAAAGGTACATTCGTTTAAAGGGGACAAATTAATAACACTTCAAAGCTATATCGACTCAATGGTGGAGGGGCAGGATAAGATATTTATCCTCACTGCTGATACATTGGCACAAGCTAAATCCAGTCCACATCTTGAAGGCTTCAAAGCGAAGGGTATTGATGTTTTATTAATGACAGATCCAATCGATGCTTTCTGGACTTCTCAAATGAAGAGTTTTCAAGAAAAAGACTTCGTCTCTATTTCCAGAGAAAAATATGATATTGCAAAACTAGGTGATGTGAAAGATGAAGACGTTGAGGCAACCGAAAGTAACGATGAAACTTATACACCAATTATAAAAGAATGCCTTGGTGATTTAGTCGAAGATGTAAAAACATCCAAAAACCTTGTGGATAGCCCTGTGCGCTTAGTAGCCGGTGAGGGTGGTTTAGACTTTAATTTGGAAAGAATTCTCAAAGCCCAAAATCCTGATTTTGAGGGCAGTAAAAAAATATTAGAAATCAACAGCAACCATGAATTAATCAAAAAGCTGCCAACGCTTACATCCGAACTCCAGAAGTCTTTATCTCGTGTATTATTTGAGCAAGCAAGAATTCTTGATGGTGAAATGCCATCTGATAGCCAACAGTTTTCCAAAGATTTAATAGCTATCGGTTTGAAACTTGGGTAGTAAGGCAGGAATTAAACAGCACTTAACCATATTAGTTTTTATTAAATTAAGAAGCTATCGCTAGTTTTGGAATAGAGGCAAATTTACTACATCCAAACCAGCTCTCAAAGGTCTCTATTAATTTTTGCGACCCCTCTAGTTGAAATGAATTAGCCATAGCTTCACTGGTGCGAGAGCCTTCTCCCAGCCATACCTTTGTAAGGGATGAAAGATTTGTTTCTATATAAAGATCTACATCTAAACTAGGATCAAGATACCCAACATCTGGTCGCTCTTTACCGTTGAAAACAAACCACCAATTTGACGTTTTCTTAGGTGCATCTGTAATATAAATTTGCAAAACAGCCTCGTTCATCGGAAAGTTTTCTATCCTCAAGTTGCGCCGGATATCCCAAATCAGTAAGTTTTCTTCAGCTCTATCAAGATGGTGCCTCATATCTATCCATCTCTTACCCCAGCTGCCAATCGCATGGATGACTTCAAAAAGTTCATCCCCGGCCTCCGTAAGAACGTACTCAGTTTTCCGGGATCCTCTGGGACTCTCTACCCGGTTGAGAATACCATGCCACTCAAGCTCTTTTAACCTCTTTGAAAGAAGCGTCGGCGACATTTTAGGCACGCCTTTGCGAATATCGTTGAAATGCTTCGATCCTAAGCACAACTCTCGGACAATGAGTAAAGTCCATCGAGACTCTAAAACTTCTGCGGCCATCGCTACCGGACAAAACTGCCTGTAAGACGCACTCATTACCGATCTCCCTCAGGTTAAATTTCGATGATTAGTGGTTAATAGTAAAAGTTTAATGAATTGCTTCTCCGTACGAAGTAAAAAACTGGTCCAAGCTTCAATTACGTTGGGTTATTTAAATAGTGCCTAAATTTTAATCGGTAAGAATATAATTTTTGCGTGCACGACTAACTAACAATTGCCCATACCGAACACGGTACATTATCAAAAATGTTTTTTGGGGCAATTTTTATAAACAACGTCAATGATATGCTATACTACAAAAGTAGCTACAGCTTAAGGATATTTTTGATGTCAGGAAAAATTGAAATCCTAAACTTGATAGAAAACGAAAAGCAAGAAATCATATCATTCTTCCAAGAGTTTGTTCAAGCAGCGAGCCCTAACCCACCCGGAGACACAAGAATAGCAGCCAGTGTTATAAGCAAACTTCTAGAAAAGCACAAAATGCCATTTCGTTGGGTTGCACCGCAAAAGACAATGCCCAATATTGTTGGTTCAATTAAGGGAAGTAAACCAGGTCGTCATTTAGTACTAAACGGCCATATAGACGTATTTCCCGTCTCAGATAACTTCTTAGAGGAAGGGTGGATTACGCCGCCTTGGAGTGGTGAAATTATTGAAGATAAAATATACGGCCGCGGTTCGACGGATATGAAGTGTGGGACGAGTGCAAGCATTTGGACCTATATTATTTTGAACAAGTTCAGCACAAAATTTTCAGGGAAATTAACTTTGACCTGTGTATCTGATGAAGAAACTTTTGGACCGTGGGGAAGCCGGTGGCTTATTGAGAACGAACCTGAAGTACTTGGTGATTGTTGCCTGAACGGAGAACCCTCAAGTCCATATACGATTAGATATGGCGAAAAAGGACTATTATGGCTAACCTTTAAAGTCCAAACTAACGGTTCACATGGCGCTTATACCCATTTATCAAAATCTGCTACCTTAGTAGCCACTAATCTAATTCAGGAATTGAAATCTTTAGAGACTCTAGATGCGGAAATTCCATCCGAACTGCTTAAAGCACAGCACAATTCTGCAGCCGCTTTTGATCAAGGTATGGGAGCTGGTGCTGCCAGTATAGCACCAAAGGTGACTCTTAATATTGGTAAAATTTCTGGTGGCTTGAAGAATAATATGGTCCCGTCTGAGTGTTCCTTTGAGGCAGATATTAGACTTCCAGTGGGCTGCAATTTAGATAAAATTTTAAATTCTATCGACGAAATAAGTAAAAAATTCCCAGAAGCTTCAATGGAACAAAATATGCTTAACCCACCATCACATTGTAATCCAGATGGAGATATGATGCAGATTTTGAAAAGTAATGTGCAAGATTTGAGAGGTTTTAAGCCAGAGCCAGTAGTCAGTCTTGGTGGTACCGATGCAAGACTTTGGCGATACAAAAATATTCCCGCATACGTATACGGCCCAACACCAACTGGCATGGGCTCGGCTAATGAAAATGTCCCAATTGATGATTATCTTCATCTAGTAAAAACACACGCATTATCAGCCTATGATTATTTAACCAACTAATTTGTAGTAACTCTGATTATTTCGGCAAATCAGCATGCCAATTTGAACTTGCAACTGGCAATAGAAAGAATAAATGTGTTTACAAAATACACACCAACAGAATTCTGAAGGAACACTTTATGGAAAAACTAGATTTCTATATTAATGGAGCTTGGGTAAAACCATCCGCTAGTAAAACCCTTGACGTGATTAACCCAGCGACTGAAGAAGCTGTTGCGAAAATATCATTAGGGTCTGAAGTCGATGTTAATTTGGCGGTGAGTGCTGCCAGATCTGCTTTCGACGGTTATTCACAAATACCGGTTGCACAACGCATCGAACTACTCACGACAATCAGAGAAATTTACAAACGAAGAATTGATGATGTCGCAGATGCAATTCAGACTGAGATGGGGGCCCCGACAAGTTTGGCAAGAGGTGCCCAAGCAATGGTAGGTCTAGGGCATTTAAAAGCTGCAATACGATCTCTGAGTAATCATGAATTCGAATTTAAACATGGAGAGTTTTTAATAAGGCATGAACCAATTGGAGTCTGCGGCTTAATTACTCCGTGGAATTGGCCCGTGAACCAAGTTGTTTCTAAACTCGCTCCCTGTATTGCAGCGGGATGCACTGCCGTCTTAAAACCATCAGAAATTGCACCTCTGTCATCTATGGTTATAGCAGAAATTTTACATGAAGCTAATGTTCCTGCAGGCGTATTTAATCTGGTAAATGGGCTAGGTCCTGAAGTGGGCGAAGCCATGTCTTCTCATCCTGACATCGATATGATGTCATTCACGGGTTCGACACGAGGTGGAGTTGCGGTAGCTAAAGCATCAGCAGATAGTGTTAAAAGGGTGAGCCAAGAGCTGGGTGGTAAATCTGCCAATATAATTCTTGATGATAATCATTTTAATAGATCAGTAGAAACTGGTGTTGAGTTTTGCATGAATAATACAGGTCAATCATGCAACGCTCCGACGCGTATGTTAATTCCAGAGAATCGAAAAGAGGAAGCATTCGCAATAGCAATTAAAAAAGCGGAAAACACTATCGTGGGCGACCCAAAGGGTGATAACACCACAATCGGCCCCTTGGTAAGCGATATTCAATTCGACAAAGTCCAAACTCTTATTGATACAGGAATAAGGGAAGGCGCCACGCTTCTGGTTGGCGGTACTGGAAAACCTGAGGGTTTGAATAAAGGCTATTACGTTAAGCCCACGGTATTTGGTGATGTAACAAATGATATGACAATCGCACGCGAAGAAATTTTTGGACCAGTTCTATCAATAATAACATACAGCGATATTAACGAAGCGGTATCCATAGCAAATGATTCTGAATATGGCTTAGCTGCTTATGTTGCTGGGGAAAACAAGGAAGATTTAACAGCTATCGCTAGGCGACTAAGAGCCGGTCAAATTCATATAAATTATGGCTCTGGTGGCGCAGATGCTCCGTTCGGCGGATACAAACAGTCTGGGAACGGTCGAGAGAAAGCTGAATGGGGATTTGAAGAATTTCTTGAAGTTAAAGCAATTATGGGTGGGTAAATTTTCTAAAATTTGTTTTTCCACTGCAAACATTGAAATATAATAGGCAAAAATATGGTTAGCCTTCCGGTATTCGATCTTGGGGGATTTGAGAATTCAGCAGGAACCTCTAGGAAAAGCTACTGCATAAAACTGGATAAGTTTTGCAGTGAGGTTGGGTTTTTATTAATAGAAAATCATGCGGTGCCAGATAAAATTATTGAATCCCAGTGGAGCGCTGTTGAACAATTTTTTTCTCAGGCTCCAGACGCAAAGATGAAGGTAAGCGTGCCCTACCCTGGTTATCCATATGGCTGGATAGGACCAAATAAGGAAGCATTAGCAGCATCAAAGGGAGAAAAGACACCACCAGATCTAAAAGAAAGTTTTAATGGTGGACCATTACAGACCCCCACAAAAAAAATCAAAGATGGGCGTGCTTATGAATTCTGTTATCAACCTACAATTTGGCCAGAAATTGATGGCTTCAAAGAGGCATGGACTAACTATTATCTAGAAATGGAAAAATTAGCAGCCAGAATTATGTCTGCATTTGGTGAAGCACTAAACCTTGAGCCATATTTTTTTGACAAATATCTCAAATGCCCAATATCAGCATTACGCGCGCTATATTACCCTGAAACGACTCACGTGCCAGAATACGGTCAACAACGAGCCGGTGCACATACAGACTATGGTTCCTTGACAATTCTACTCCCACAACCGGAAACCTCAGGATTACAATTAAAATTAAATGGTAAATGGATAGACGTGCCGACAATTAAGGATACTTTCGTCATCAACATCGGAGACCTAATGGAACTTTGGACTGGTGGGAGGTGGATATCTACGTTACATCGTGTTGTAGCAAAACCAAACCAACCAGGGCGAAAGAGTCTTGCATTTTTTCATCAGCCAGATTGGGAAGCAAAAATTTATCCTATAAATGCAGTCAAAAATAAGCCTGTGATTTCTGGTCCTTATCTAATGGAAAAGTTTCTAAGCACAGGCACCTAAGCTTACAAAAGACAAATTATTAATCGATTTAAATAATTTTAGCAAAATTTCTAATATTCTAGCTACACAAAATTGCAATAAATAGATATGGTCCTCATCATAGCTTTCGAGGAATAGATGCTAGAAGTTAACTCACCAAAAAAGAAGCCAAGAAGATCGCGGCCAGTATTAGTGGCTGATACAATTAAAGAGTGGGTAGTAAAAAGAGATTTAAGTAGTGGAGATAAGTTACCTAACGAAAGCGCTATGATTGATCAGTTCGGCGTGTCAAAAGGAACTGTGAGAGAGGCTTTGCGCATTTTGGAGGCACAAGGATTAATCATCACAAAAACAGGGCCGGGCGGTGGTAGTATTGTTGGGGAAGTCTCTGTAGAACGCACAAGGGCTCTTCTAGCAAACTATTTCTATTTTCAAGATCTCTCCATCGCGGATATTTATCAGATGAGAAAGTCTCTAGAACCGGAGCTTGCTGCAAGTCTAGCAGGAACGTTAAGTAGTGAGCAGTTGGCTGAGCTACGGATGCTTGCAAATCAATTTCCTAAGCCTGCAGAATCTGCAGAGGAAGAAAAGGAGCAACACATTGCATCTTTAGCATTTCACTCAAAATTATCCGACTTTGGAAAAAATAAACTGCTAGGGTTCATTATCGGTTTTATGTCCCAAATTCTTACCGAATTAACTCTCTATAAAAAGTTGTATGAGCCACCAAACTTTGAACTTTGGAGTAAAGGTAGGGAACACCAATTGCAGTTAATTGAGGCGTTAGATCGAGGCGACCCTGCAAAAGCTCGAGAAATTATGACATCTCACATGCAGATTGCAGAGACATTAATGAAGCAGCAAGAAGCTCAGATTGTTAGACGTTTTATAGCAGAGTGACACTGGCTATTGTTAATTTGATTGGGTCTTAAAATTCCTAAAAAGATAGATTAACTAAACACCACCCCGTATTATTTTTCCTTCCGCCATTTCATTTTGTTACTCAATACAGGGACTTCATCCAGCCAATTTACATATGGTGCTTTTTGTGAAGTTTCATACAGCTCGTTTAAAGCTTCTATTGGGCTTCGATGAGAATCTATGCGTAAATCTAAAGGTGGCCTATCTGGGTCAAAAACTAACAAAGCAGCAGACTTCAGACCTCTTGTATCTCCCCCTTTAGAAGCTCCTGCAGATAAGATTTTTATTAAGTGCTGACCAACCAAAGATATACTTTTACTTAAGGTCTCTTCCATTGCCAGAAGCACCTCACGGCTCTTCAGCATATTTCCAGAAATAACGTAATTCTCACCAACCAAATGGCCCGCATATTGAATACTTTCAATTCCAGTAAAAGCTGCTGGCAAACCATTTTTATCAATTGCCGCTACTTGCCGATACCCCTTTCCAGCGTCATTACCAGTGGCTTCATCAATCGCAAGTCTAGACGATTTACCCTCATACATACGCCGGATAATATCATCACGCCAAAAGGTGCTGGGAGAAGTTCCCTGGGAAGCAACAAGACCTGATTCGATATCACCGCGCAGCACCCATCCACCTACACAAAGGTTCCCGGTAGCAGCAGCCGCAGCAAAAACGCCTGTTTTCTTATTAAAAGTGAGAACAGAAAGTGTCATTTTACCCACCCATCACATTGTTCTTGATTTTATCATGATAATTTGCGTGAATGCAATTCATCATGATAAATTTATTTGGAAAGGAATAATACCATGGCACTGCTAGACTATACTCGCAGGGCGATGTTGGCTGCAGGTACAGCAACGGCTATCGCCCTTTCCGCAATTTCAGTTACTGCTCAAACTCCAGATGACGTATTAGTAGTTGGTCAAATTGCCGAACCAAAGGCGCTAGATCCAGCCGCCGTAACAGCTGTTAACGATTTTCGCATCTTAATGAATCTCTATGATGGCCTTGTAAGATATAAAGATGGCACCCTGGAGGTTGAGCCCGCATTGGCAACCTCCTGGAATATCAGTAACGATGGTACAGAATATACATTTTCATTAAGGCAAGGTGTTAAGTTTCATGACGGAAGTGATTTCAATGCTGACGCGGTAAAATTTAACTTTGATCGTATGTTGGATGAAGCGCATCCTTACCATAATACTGGCCCGTTTCCTCTATCATTTTTCTTCTCAGCAATTGTTTCAGTAGACGTTTTGGATCCTATGACGGTGAAATTTACACTTAATGCACCGTACGCTCCGTTCTTGTCAAACCTTGCCTACCCTACCGGCCTAATTGTTTCTCCAGACGCAGTTGCAAAACATGGGACAGATTTTGGAAGGAATCCCTCCGGCACTGGAGCATTCAAATTTGGAGAATGGCGCTCGAACGAAGCCGTCGTAGTTGAGGCTAATCCAAGTCATTGGGAAGGCGCACCAAAGTTACAGGCCGTTGTCTTTCGTCCGATCACAGACGCAAATACCAGAACCGCAGAAATGCTAGCGGGCGGTATAGATATGATGGTTGAAGTGCCTCCAGTCGCATTAAGCAAATTCCAAGGTAATGGCTATACTGTGCACGAGCAGGCCGGACCACATGTTTGGTTTCTCATCCTGAATGCGAAAGAGGGTCCGTTTTCAGATGTACGCGTACGTCAGGCGGCAAACTACGCTATAAATAAAGAGGCTATTGTTAATGATGTGTTGGAAGGGACTGCTGCAGTTGCTGCTGGCCCAACTCCGCCAGCATTTGCTTGGGCATATAATAATAGCTTAGAGCCATATCCGTATAATCCTGAAAAAGCTCGACAACTTATATCCGAAGCTGGAGCAGATGGAGCAGAACTTACTTTTTTTGTGACAGAGGGTGGTTCTGGGATGCTAGATCCGGTGGCTATGGGAACTGCCATTCAAGCTGACCTTCAAGCCGTTGGCCTTAAGGTAAATATTGAAACTTACGAATGGAATACCTTCCTTGGCGAAGTAAACCCTGGGTTAGAGGGTAAAGCTGATATGGCCGAAATGGCTTGGATGACAAATGATCCTGATACTCTTCCTTTCTTGGCACTTCGCACCGAAGCTTGGCCAGATAAAGGAGGGTTTAATTCTGGTTATTATTCAAACCCAAAGGTTGATGAATTGTTAGAAGCCGCACGTGCTTCAACAGATCAGAGTGAAAGAGCACGTCTGTATCAGGAAATGCAGACAATTGTTCAAGAGGACGCACCATGGGTATTTGTTGCAAATTGGAAGCAAAATGCTGTTACATCCGATCGTGTGGGTAGCTTTTCATTGCAACCATCCTTTTTTCTATTGTTGAATAACGTAGACAAAAATTAATTAATAACTGGCGTAGCTTTACCGAATGGTTTAGCTCCGCCAATTCCTCCAGGGCCGGCAATGCTTGGTTATATTTTAAAAAGGCTGCTATCAGCCATACCGGTTTTATTAGGCATCTCAATAATTGTTTTTTTAATTATGGCTATGGTCCCCGGTGACCCTGCTACCGCCATTTTAGGATCTTTTGCAACGCCAGAGAATGTAGAAAAACTCAACCGAGATCTGGGCTTAGATAAAACTCTATTTCAGCGTTATTTCATCTGGCTAGGAAATATTTTGCAGGGAGATTTTGGCAGAAGTTACTCTTTAAATAAAAATGTTATTGATGAAGTGATTGAGAGATTTGGAGCCACTCTTATCCTGGCCGGCACCTCTTTCATTATGTGCTCACTCATTGGAATTTGCGCCGGCGTGCTATCTTCTGCCAAACAATTTCAGTTAACCGATAAGCTAATTACCTTCATAGTTTTATTAGGTATATCCATACCTTCATTTTTTCTTGGTATGATGATGATATTATTATTCGCTGTTCATCTTAGATGGTTTCCAGTGTCTGGTATGTGGCCCATATATGGAGCTCGCGACCTAACTGCACTAGCAAGCCACCTAACACTACCTGCCACAGCATTAGCTGTCGTTGCGACTGGGGTAATTGCCAGATTATCGAGATCAGCAATGCTAGAGATTTTAAGACAAGATTATATTCGTACTGCCCGTGCCAAAGGTTTGGATGAAAAAATTGTAATATGGCGCCATGCACTCCGAGCGGCGATGGTCAGTATACTTCCAATTTTGGGAATTCAGGCAGGATTTGTTTTATCAGGTGCAGTTTATATTGAAATGGTTTTCCAATGGCCTGGCGTTGGAAGAATGCTTGTCGATGCAATCTTAAAACGTGACATTTTACTCGTTCAAGGTGGTGTTGTATTCGTTGCAGCTTGCTATGTAATTTTCAATATTGCAGTTGACGTTGCTCAACACCTTTTAGACCCAAGGATTAAAACATGATTGGGTTTATGAAATCATTATCTCGCAATCGTTTATCCCTCGCTGGTTTAGTTGTCATAACAGCAGTCATATTTTTAGCCCTAGTAACACCTCTATTACCTCTCCCCGACCCAGATGTTATTGATACTAAAAATAGATTTAAAACACCTTTTACTACTGACGCTTTTTTAGGGACAGACCATCTTGGCCGCGACCTTATGAGTAGATTACTATGGGGCACGCGCCTCTCACTTGCAGTTGGTTTTTGTGCGGCATTTTTGGCAGCTTTAATTGGATCTTCAATAGGAATAATTTCAGGCTTCTACGGTAAACATGTGGATAATATACTCATGCGCGGCATCGATATGCTAATGGCATTTCCCTACATCTTACTTGCTTTGGCCATTGTTGCTGCATTGGGGCCAGGCTTGTTTAATGCGCTAATTGCTGTCGCAATAGTGAATATTCCCTTTTTTGCCCGAAATATCAGGGGAGTTACCGTAAGCATTACTCATAAAGAATTCATTGATGCTGCAAGGCTATCTGGAATGACAGATACCCGTATCATTATCACTGAAGTATTACCTAATGTGTTTCCAGTAATAGTAATTGCAATGTCGACCACCGTAGGCTGGATGATTTTGGAAACTGCGGGTTTAAGTTTTTTAGGTTTAGGGTCCCAACCACCGCAGGCAGATTTGGGCTCAATGCTTGGTGAAGCACGCGCAGCATTAATAACCAGTCCCTATACATCAGTAGTCCCTGGAGCAATGATCTTAATAATTGTGATGGCAATCAACTTACTTGGGGATGGTATACGCGATGCGTTGGATCCAAGATTAAAATCAGGAGTACTGTCGAGCCCGAGGCCTAGAACCTTAGTAGCAAATTATAGTAAAACTAAAAATTTAGACGCTTCAGAGCTACTTTCAGTTTCAAACTTAAGGACACAATTTCATATCAGTAATCGAAATTATAAAGCTGTAGATGGTGTTAGTTTATATGCAAAAAAAGGAACCTGCTTAGGAATTATTGGCGAAAGTGGATCCGGAAAGTCCGTGACCGCATTAAGTATTATGGGGTTAGTTTCCTCGCCACCTGGCATTATCACTAAAGGTTACGTGAATTATAAGGGTATTGATCTTATACAAACAAATGATCAAAAACTTCGATCTTTCAGGGGTGGTAAAATCTCCTATATTTTTCAGGATCCTCTATCGTCTTTGCATCCACTTTACACAGTTCAACAGCAACTGGAGGAAGCAATTCTAGCGCATCAAAACCTGTCAAAAGAAGAAGTATATCAGAAATGTATTGAGCTTTTGAAATCAGTTCGCATACCTAATCCAAAGCAACGTGCTAAAGATTACCCACATCAACTTTCTGGTGGCATGCGCCAGCGCGTTAGTATCGCTATGGCTCTTGCAAATGACCCAGAAGTAATAATTGCAGATGAGCCTACGACAGCACTAGATGTAACTGTCCAGGCTCAAATTTTATCATTATTGAGAGAGCTTACCAGTCAAAGAGGATTAGCAATTATTTTTATCACACATGATTTTGGTGTTGTATCCCAAATTTGCGATGAGGTGGCTGTAATGTACGCAGGTAAAATTGTGGAGTATGGTCCATCAGAGATGATTTTAAATCACCCAGCTCATCCGTACACTTCTAAACTCATGGGGTGTGTACCAGAAATTGGTAAGGGCAAAAGAAAGCTAGCCTCTATTGATGGGCTGCCCCCAATGGTTGATAACCTTGGTCAGGGCTGTGCCTTTGCTCCTCGCTGTAAAAGCGCAATTTCTGAATGTTTAACTAATGATATTAAGCTCAGAGATGTTAACAGAAATATGCAAGTTAGATGTATTAAACCCAAAAATCGTCTCTAGGACCACGTGATGCAACCCATACTTGAAGCAAAAAATCTCCTAAAGAATTTTCCATTAAATAGGGGAATTCTAGAAAGGAAAATGGCACAAGTTCATGCCGTTAGGTCCGTTTCGCTCAAAGTTAATAAAGGCGAAACTTTGGGCATTGTGGGAGAATCGGGCTGTGGGAAATCCACACTTGCAAGAATGCTGGTAGGACTAACTGAACCGACGAATGGAGACATACTAATACAAAATAATAAACTAGATAAAAAAATCCAGAAATCTAGCCTACCTAGGGTAATTCAATATGTATTTCAGGACCCTATTAGCAGTTTGAACCCTCGAAAAACAATCAGACAGGTCATGAACGTTCCACTTACTCACTTACAAAAGTTATCAGAAAAAGATCGAGAAAAACAAATAAAAAAATTATTTAAAGCTGTGAATTTGCAGGAGGAATTTTTAGAAAGATATCCTCATGAATTTTCTGGGGGCCAAGCGCAACGTATAGGAATTGCCAGAGCTCTAGCAGCGGATCCAAGAATTCTAGTTTTAGATGAACCAGTTTCTGCATTGGACGTATCAGTACAGGCTCAAGTTCTAAATTTACTATCAAGTCTCAAAAAAGATTTTGGTTTAACATATGTCTTTATCAGCCATGATCTTGCGGTTGTTGAAACTGTAAGTGACAGGGTGGCAGTAATGTATTTTGGAGAAATAGTGGAGATCGGGCCAGCCCAAGAAATTTTCACAAAACCCAAACATCCTTATACAAAACTATTGGCTGAAAGTGCTCCAAAGATTGGAACCAAGTTGCAACTAAACGAAAAATCAAACACAGATTTACCCGACCCAACCAATCCACCAAAAGGTTGCGCATTTTTTGCAAGATGCAATCACTCAACCGATAAATGCCTAGACACACACCCAGAACTACAATCGGACGAAAATGGTGTATTCGTCGCTTGTCACAATCCATTAGGGTAAAAAGTTAAACTTTTTTTTGCTAAAAATAAGATAAACCGGTTTTAATTATGAATATAAACTCGAAAAGATTTCTATCTGACCTTCATGAACTTAGAACTATTGGTGCTGCAGGTGTCGGCAAGGGAGTGATAAGACCGGCCTACTCGAAAGCTGACATAACAGCAAGAAACTGGCTAGCAGGTAAATTTGCCCAAGCGGGTTTAACGCCTCACTATGATCCAGTAGGCAATCTTTTTGGACTAGCTCAAGAAAGTTCAATTTTAATTGGATCACATTCAGATACCCAGCCTGAAGGAGGATGGTTAGACGGTGCACTTGGAGTTATCTGCGGTTTAGAGTTGGCACGGCTATCACGCGAAAATAGTGGACCAGCAATTTCCGTCGTCAGCTTTCAAGATGAGGAAGGCCGCTTTGGAGTAACCACTGGCAGTGCTATATGGGCAGATATTCTATCACTGGAAGAAGCCGATAACTTGATTGACAAAGATGGCCTCCAGTTTTCTAACGAAAGAAAAAAAATTTCCAAAAATTCTCTGGATTTTGTTAATCCAAACCGGTTCACTGGTTTTATAGAATGTCATATTGAACAAGGACCGTGGTTATACGAAGCGAACCATACCGTAGGCATAGTAACAGATATTGTTGGTATTAGAGACATGCGCATCACCTTCAATGGACAACAAAACCATGCTGGCACCACGCCGATGCATAGACGCATCGATGCCTATCAGTTAATGTTAAGCTTCAGCCAGTTAATCAATGACCGCTTCAGAAATGTTGTTACCCCTTCAACTGTATGGACGACTGGCCATGTCAAAATAGAACCAGATGCTCACTCAATAGTGCCCGGGAAATGTACTTTTTCCATGCAATGGCGCGATGGCGATGACCAGCGCTTAGACAAAATGGAAAATATAATACGAAGCACAGCACTTGAAGTGGCTGACAGAGATGGCGCCTCAGTTGATTTTAGTAAAATGCACGGACTGAAGCCAGTGCAAATGGACCAATCTTTGCAAGACATTCTTCGTAACGCTGCTGAAAATGCTTGCCCAAACCGGTGGAGAAATATCCAATCTGGAGCTTTACATGATGCGGCTAATGTAGCGAAACTAATGCCAGCAGCAATGCTGTTTGTACCATCCATAGACGGTATCAGTCACGATTTTTCAGAGGACACAAATGAGCAAGATCTAATAGATGGGTTAACCGTTCTGGCACAAGCCATTTTAAATTGATTTAAGTTCTGAAAATAAGAAATCCATCAATTAGGAGTAAACACTCAATTTATCGTGAGAAACGACTTTATCAGTCGCAAATATATATGAAATTTTAGGAAACACTTTCTATCGTAGGGCTATAGTCTTTTGGGGTAAACCAATGTCTCGTGTTATTGTTGAACCTGGCGGCACAGTTGTCAAATTATGGAAAACATTTCGAAGTTAGAACAGAAGTAAACCCTAGCAATCTTGCTTTCACAGGTCTTGCCTTACAGGCACACACTGATAACCCCTACAGAGATCCAGTACCAACTCTTCAGCTACTTTATTGCTTAGAAAGTTCTGCAGCAGGTGGCGAAAATATGCTGGTGGATGGGTTTAAAGCCATAACGCGATTACGCGAAGAGAATGAGGAGTACTTTTATCTATTATCAAACTATTCTGCCCGTTTTGAATATAAAAATAATAAAGACGTACACCTTAAATCAAGACGGCCAATCATAGAACTATCTTCAAATGGAGGGCTACTTGCAATTTGTTTTAATAACCGGTCAATGTCGGCTGTAAATGATGTACCATTCGATAAAATGGAAAACTGGTACTACGCATATAGGCGCCTTGGTGAAATAATCGACGATCCCGATATGGAAATTACTTTTCGATTAAACCTCGGAGAAGCTTTCATCGTCGATAATACTCGAGTTCTTCAAGCACGTAAGGGTTATTCTGGCACTGGGAAAAGATGGCTGCAAGGATGCTATTCCGATAAAGATGGTTTAAATTCTGCATTCTATAGTCTTGAAAAAGCTTTAGCTAAAGAAAGTTCACATGAAGCGTAGTGTTAAAAACCTTAATGCCAAAAATATTGTCGATTTTATTGGTTCAATATTTGAAAACGTGGGGATGAAGAGTACCTGTGTGAACCGGTAACAATGGGTCAACATATGTTGCAGGGGGCAACTATGGCCGAACAAAGTAGAGAACCTGATGAAATGATAATAGGCACCCTTCTTCACGACATTGGACATTTCACTTGTGAATTTGGGACTTTTTCGATGGAGGATATAGAAGACCGTTACCATGAAGATGCAGGTCATTGTTCAAAGGAAAAATAATAAAGATTTTAATCATCTTTTTTGTTCTGGATCATACCTGCAGAACCTGGCATCGGGACGCTTGAGGTTGTCTCAACCTGATTAATCCTTTCTCTATAAATTACATAAATTCCACTGGAAATTATTAGCGACATACCTATCCATGCTGTAGAAGAGGGATAATCGCCCCAAATCAAGATCCCCCATACAACGCTGACAGGGATCGCAACATACTCGAAAGGAGCAATCAATGAGGCTTCGACATTTCTGTAAGCAAAAGATGATGCTAAGGATAAGAACAATACAGCGCCAGCACAGATTGCAATGTATAAAACGTCAATAAATGTAGGCGATACCGTGGCACGCAATAAGAAATCAAAAGACATATTCCCAGTAGAGCTTAAGCCACCACTCCAATTATATGCGAGAAGAGGTAATGCAGAAAAGAAATAACACAGATGTTGGATTGTTATTAAAGCCGGCAAATTTCCATCTGATTTAAGACTACGTGTAAAAATTTGAAAAATTGCATAGCTTATTGCAGATCCTAAAGCGAGCAACATTTCCGGATGAAATTCATTCGTTCCTGGCTTCATTACAAACATAACACCAATCAACGCGACAATAACGGACATGATCCTATGAATACCAATCTTCTCTTTAAGTACTATTGAGGATAAAAAAGTAATCAAAAGCGGTGATAGAAAAAATATAGAAACTACAGTGGATAAGGGTAAACTTGCTAATGCAACAAAGAAAAAGTACATGGCGATTACCAAACACATACCTCTAATAGCAAACAAGATTACGGTACGCCGTGGAAGTAGTAAAACTTTTTTAGCACCCTTTCCTACTATTGAAATTACCAAGATACAGAATAAAGCACGGATAACTACTATTTGAGCAAGTGGATAACGCGAACTCAAAAGCTTGATTAGTGAGTCATTCAACGGAATCAGCGCCATTCCTAACATTAAAAGTAGGATAGACAGTTTGGTGAGCCGATCGTTCATTTTAAATCCAATTAAAAAAATATCTCAAACTATATTAGCCTGAGTATTCAAAGTACCAAGGATAGATGTATTGGCGCGTTCAATAACGCCATTCAAATTGTCGTAAATGGATCTGAAGCTTGCCGAAAAATCAATTAGTTTAGTATTTTAAACTTAATGAACTTATGTTTTAACCTTTTCCAATTTAGGATCATAAAGCGGTTTTAAACAAACATTTGCTCTTACTCTTTTCGTCGCCACGTCAAGTTCATAATCACCAGATAATACGAAATCGTGATCGATGTAGCGGTTACTACGGACATATCCCATTCCAATAAATTTTCCTATTGTGTGACCGAAACCGGCAGAACTTAGCCAACCACAACGCTCGCCATTACGATAAATTGTTTCTCGACCTGATAGAATAACATTACTATCAATCGTGAATGTAGCCATTATCTTTTTAATGCCCTCAGCTCTCTGTTTTGCTATTGCATCACGTCCTTTAAACGAAATATTAGATTTCATTTTAACTGCCCAACCTAAACCTGCTTCATCGGGAGTATGATCGGGCCCAATATCTGACGACCAGGCACGATAACCTTTTTCAAGTCTAAGAGTTTCAAGTGCTCGATATCCAGCATTTCGTAAACCCAATGGTGATCCAGCTTCAATTAATTTATTGTAAACGGTTTGTGCATATTCAACGGGAAAATGCAGTTCCCAACCAAGTTCTCCAACATACGTAATACGCATAGCCAAAACTAGGCATCCCGCTATACTAATTTGCCTTGCCGATCCAAACGGATGACCGTTATCTGAGACATCGTTTACAGTTAGTACCTGTAAAATATCCCGTGCTTTAGGCCCAAAAAGCGATAAAACCGCATTAGATGACGTTACATCAATCAAATGAGCATTTAGCTCAGATGGGATATTTCCGTTAATCCAATTAAAATCGTGAGTAGCATACCCAGTACCCGTAGTTATATAATACTCGTTAAACTTTGTACGAACACAGGTTAAATCACATTCAATTCCACCATTATCATTGAGCATTTGAGTGTAAATTATAGACCCAACTGGCTTATCAACACGATTGGAAGCAATCCATTGAAGTGCCTGTTCTGCATCTGGGCCAATTAATATATATTTTGCAAATGAGGTCTGATCAATCAAAACAGCTGCCTCTCTCGCTGCTTTGTGTTCACGTGCTACCGCACTATGCCAGTTAGGCAGTCCGAACGTATATATATCACGCGGTTCATCACCAGTATCGGCAAACCAATTCGCTCTTTCCCACCCAAGTTTTTCACCAAACACTGCACCAGATGATTTCAAAGTATCATATAATGGCGATCGACGACATGGCCGCCCACTTGTGTGTTCCTCAGATGGCCAAGCCATCGTATAATGTTTTCCATAAGCCTCTAGAGTACGCGACCTTACCCAATTTGTATCCTGATGTGGGCGCCCAAACCGGCGGATATCAACTGGCCAGAGATCAAATGGTGGCGCTCCATTTACAACCCACTCGGCCAAAGCCATTCCTGCGCCACCACCAGCCGCAATCCCATAAGCATTAAAGCCTGCCCCTATGTAAATATTTTTTAATTCCGGGGCTTCTCCTAATATAAAATTGCCATCAGGCGTAAAACTCTCTGGTCCGTTCAATAATTGCTTCACACCAACTTCTGAAAGTTTAGGAACACGAGGCAAAGCAAGCTCCATCAATTGCTCAAAATGATCGTATCGCGACTCTAGTAATTGGAAATCAAAAGGTTCTGGAATACCGTCAATGGCCCAAGGTATCCCATTTGGCTCATAACCTCCCCAAACTAACCCACCAACCTCCTCTTTATAATATGTAAGCCTGTCAGGGTCCCTAAGGGTTGGTAAATCCGATGGAACACCAAATTCTTCAGTTATCATATATTGATGTTCAACTGAAACGAGTGGAACGTTTACCCCTACAGTTGCCGCAAGATCACGGGTCCACTGACCGCAGCAGAGGACAAGTTTTTCGCAGGAAATGCTACCAAGTTTTGTCTTAACTCCAACCAAATTTTCATTTTCTGTTATGATCTCGGTTACGACACAGTTTTCTATTACTTTGGCTCCAGACGTCCGTGCTCCTCGGGCTAAAGCTTGAGTTATATCAGACGGTGAGGCCTGTCCGTCAGTCGGCAAAAAAGCAGCGCCCACAACATCACTAATGTCCATAAGTGGCCACAAGTCTTGTGCTTCCTTAGGTGTTAACAATTGCATTTCTAGTCCAAATGAACGCGCTGTAGTGGCTTGACGTTTGACCTCAGTCCAGCGCTCGTTATTACATGCTAATCTCAAGCCGCCATTCATTTTCCAGCCAGTTGCCAGACCTGTTTCAGCCTCCAATTGATCATAAAGATTTATAGAGTGCCCTAACAGCTGAGTGATATTAGCATTTGAACGTAGTTGTCCAACCAAACCGGCCGCATGCCATGTAGAACCTGAAGTTAGTGATGCTTTTTCCAACAATAAAACTTCATGCCCTATTTTAGCGAGATGATAAGCAGTGGAGCAACCGACAATACCACCTCCTACAATTATAACTTGTGATGAAGTCGGTAGACTCATTTAACACCCCTAAGTATTTTTAAAATCTGACATTGCCACATTAAATCGATTTAAGTTCTCTACGGTGTATGCCGCATAATCAAAATCGATTTCAGAATATATTTCAGAAACCATAGACCATAAGGTTTCTCGCATTAGAGAGGCGCATTTCATCGCATTATAACGGCGCCAATAGTTCTGCCAATCTTGCTTATAATATTGCTCTAACATTTGCTGTTCTTGAAGAACAGATAAACCATTATTTCCTGCAAGACCTGCTAAATCAAAAAGTGGAGTATTAAAGCCACCATATTCCCAGTCAATCAACCAAAGTTGATCTCCGTCATCCAATATATTTGCAGCCAAAAGATCATTATGCCCAACAACTAATTCTACTGGCCCCGTAGCGATTTCTAGTACCTCAAGTTGGCGTTTCATATCCACAAGTTTTGAAACATGGGGTGAACCATCTTTTTCTAATCGGGACATATAAGTTTGATTAATTTGAAATGGCCAAAAAGTAAGAATTGGAGAATGCAAACATTTTCCAATTCCTCGGTGTGTCTTCGCTACAAGGTTTATAATTCGTATTAAATTTTTCGGCTCACGAACGGCTGCTTCGTCAAGAGTGTGTGCATCAATAAACTCAAGAACTAAAACACCTCTCTTATGATAAATGACTTTAGGGGAAATACCCAACTTATACGCCGCTTGACTGAGTGCTAGTTCATTCCAACGCATTACACCATGCTCTGCAATATCACTCCCAATACGAACGACATATTTACAATCTTCGTCTTCAACAGTCACATTTGTATTGGTAATTCCACCGCCCAATGAGGTGATATTTGATGGGGCTTTGAAACATGGTAGGCCCCTAATAAATTCTGTTAGATCACTCATAATTAACGACAAACCCTACGTGCCTGACAATAATATACAAGTAATTCTTTAAAAAGAAGTGTAACTTCCAGTATTCTAATTTCTAGGACGCCCGAGGCCACCTTATTGGTCTACTATAAAATAAGATGACCTCAAATTTTAGCTTAGCTCGCCACTTCTGTCACATACAAAATTTCCTGCATGTTGAATAAAAGAAAACCATAAAGAACTGTGAATACCAAAGGAGCAATCCAAAATTCATTGGTCATTTTTACTCCCTCGACCTGTGCCCATTCACTGCTTAGGATTCTGAAACCAAATATAATTCCTAAAACTGATTGAACGAAACTATATGTTAAAAATGCCCATGCGTATTGAGGGCCAGAAATTAAAATTACAATCCCCATTATGAAACCAGCACCGGTGAAGGTTCCAATTAATACTAATGGGAAAGCTGCTCCGTCGCCGGCACCATACTGATCTATCATCCCTCTGGTTCCAAAGAGGCATCGATATGAATAATACCCAGCGCCAAGTGTCGCAATAATCCATATAATTAAATTTAAAGAACCACCAAAATTTTCTACCATTTTTTTCTCCCTTGTTGGCTGGAAGTATTCTATCACACCAATTCTTGCAGGTGGAGAAAAATATAAATTAAGTTTTAAGTTGTAGTATTTTTATATCTGCTTAGTCGCAATTAAAAATTGGAGATAATGTTTCTTTATCAAAATTTGCCCCACATAAAACTACTGCGCTTATCTTGTTTTTATTATTTGAAGCATCTTCTTGCCAAGCCGCATAAGCCAAACCAGCAGACCCCTCGACAAGCATTTTTTCATTCCAAGCAATCTGCTGTAGACCCACCTCTATTTGGCCTTCAGAACAATCAATCAAATCATCAATAACTTCTGAGCCTAAACCGAGTGTTATGGTATCATTATCAACACCGCCAGCACATCCATCTGCCAAGGTTTCATAATGGTCTACTTTTACCATCTTACCAGCCCTGATACTGGCAGCTAACTCAGCTGAATTCTTAGCACTTACACCAACGACCCTTGTTCTTGGTGAAAAGGCTTTCAGCACACACCCAATACCCGAAATCAAACCACCTCCTCCAATAGATACATACACTACATCTAGCCGAGGTAGTTGATCTAGTAACTCAATTGCTAATGTTCCTTGACCCGCAATAATCTGTGGATCGTTGTAAGGTGAGACGTATATTTTCCCCTGTTCTTTGGCTAATTTTTGCGCATGCTGTTCAGCGAGGCCGGAGTCATTTGAGTGCAAAATGGTTTTAACGCCAAGAGCCTTAATTTTCTCCAACTTCTCCCGCGCTACTGTTTCAGGTAAAACAACAGTCAAATTATGACCTGTTAATTTAGCAGCAGTTGAAAGACCCAAACCATGGTTTCCAGATGAGGCAGTTATTGCTGGGACGTCGGTTGAAAGTGAAGTCAATTTCGATAGGGCTCCCCTAAATTTGAAGGAACCAGTTTTTTGGAAATTGTCCGCCTTGTAATAAAGTTCAGTTTTTTCTTCAAACACCTGTCGTGATGGAATGCATGGTGTTGGGCTCAGCCAAGGCTTAATTCGACTATATGCTGATACTGATAGAGCAGCTTGTTGAAGCACTGCCGAAGATGCACTCATAAATAATATCCCTTAATTCTTTTTTCCTAAAGCCGCAGCATCAATAATTCCTGTTGTGATTGCAATATCTTGAGCAGCTATACCTGTAAGATCTGCAATAGTAATATCATTATCAGAGGTTCGACCTGCACAACTATTAGACAGAATGTTTCCCAATTCTAGTACCTTTTTAGATAGATTAGTATCATTGATGGTCTGAAACTCACCATGGTTGAGTGACTGTGAGATCATATCACAAACTAGCAGCGTGGCGCTTTCGATTAGGCTTGTTGGTAGCTCTTGTTTACCGTGAGTATCAGCTCCAATAGCTGTAACATGGGTCCCAGGCCGGACTAAATTGTCCCCAAACAAAGCAGATGTGGCGGGAGTTGTGGTAATTATAATATCTGATAAGGAAACTTGTTGATTTAAATCTAAAGCACGATCTACATTTAAATTGTGGCCTCGAAGCTCTTCCACAAGGGTCTCTGCAGCATTTTCATTTCTGCCCCAAATAAAAAAATTAAATGACTTTTGAGGCATCAGAGACGCCAGACAAGTAGCTTGAAATCGCGCTTGTATACCAGACCCAATTATTAAAACTCTTTCTGCATTTCTAGACGCCAAAGCCTTGGTGGCTATCGCACCGCCTATACCAGTTCGCATATCTGTGAGCCAACCCTCATCCCGTAATATTGCAGATGGTTCTCCTGTCATGGCAGAGAAAGCTAACATCATGCCGTTTGAAGATGGAAGTCCATTTGACGGATTATCGTAAAAACCAGATGCAATTTTTACAACATATGTATCCGTATGACGAATATGACCGGACTTTATATGGCAGTCACCATTCGATTCTGGAAAACTTAAGTGGACAACATCACCGGTCTGGACATGTCCACTAGACGATGCGACATATGCTTCACTTATAATTCTTGCCGCGGTGTCGAAGTGAAAAAGCTCCATAATCTCAGACTTATTTAGATCATACATAAAATTTTAAGTCCTTCTCTTGGTGTATATTCGAACCAAAGCCCGATTTAACCCGTTAAAACAATTTAGATATTTTTTAGATACTCTGACACTCGGCTCAAACCAATTTTTAATACCTCTGGGTTATTCGCATAACCAACTCGGATGAAACCTTCCATTCCCATTGCCGCTCCTGGTGTAAACATTACCCCCGTATTCTGAAGTAACTCTACACAAAAATCATAAGATTTGATTGGTAACTCAATTTTTATTAAAGCAGTTGTGCCAGAGTTTGGCTTGACCCACGAAAGTTTTTTTTCACCATCTACCCAAGAAGACAGATAGCTCAAGTTCCCGCGAGTAATTTCATGGGAACGTTCTAATAATCGATCAACACTCTCTAATGCAATCGTAGCAAGATAATCGTCAATCATGCCAACACTGATTGTATCATAATCACGATGGATCATCGCATCCTCAATAACGCTATTGGGAGCCGCCACCCAACCGAGCCGTAGTCCGGCCAAACTGTAAGCCTTAGACATTCCTGCCGTGCTTATTCCTTTTTCATATATATCAGCGATTGAGGCAGTCATGCCGCTTCCATGCTGATCAGTGCCACGATAAACTTCATCACACAGGATCCAAGAATCTGCAGTATTTGCTATATCGGCAATTTCCTTCAGCATTTCCTTGTCAATTAATGAACCTGTTGGGTTGTTAGGATTTGTTAACGCAATTAGTTTTGTTTCGGGGAAAACGAGCCGTTTAAGCTCATCCAGATCAGGCAACCAATTATTCTCTTCCCGCAACTTCAAAAAGTGCACATCAGCACCTATACTTTTTGGAATTGAAAAATGTTGCTGGTATGTTGGTACTATCGAAACCACTCGATCACCACTATCGACCAGTGTTTTATGAACCAACATATTAGCGCCTATCGTACCATGAGTAACAAGCACATTTTCAAGAGTTTGCTTCTCATACAAAGCAGCTATTGCTTCTCTGAGCCGATCAGAACCTTTAATCTCACCATAAGTCATTTTAAGACTCAGTATTTCAGATAAATCTTTTTTATTCTTGCCCGTAATTTGGAACAACTGATCAATTGTCAAACTTTCTACGCAAGTTTCAGCCAGATTGAATTCACATTTGGTTTCCCATTCATTCATCCACATTTCCACACCAAATGTATCAATTTTCATTGTAGTAACCTCACGTGCCTTAGCAGTTGAATTATATAAAAAAATTTCGGATCATGTAATTATCTCGGAGCAGAATAGTCTCGAACTTCTAACTGGTAAACCCATGGCACGTCACTCTCGTTATGATATTCTTTTTGAACCTGTAAAAATTGGTCCTGTTACAGCAAAAAACCGTTTTTTTCAGGTTCCACACTGCAACGGAATGGGCAGAAGCTTTCCATCTTCAATGGCGGAAATGCGACGCACTAAAGCAGAGGGAGGATGGGCCGTAGTTTGCACGGAAGAAATTGAAATACACCCATCTGGTGATCATTCACCGTGGGCTGGAGGGCGATTATGGGACGATACTGATATACCAGTTTTTGCCAAAATGTGTGATGGAATTCACGAATTTGGAAGCCTCGCTGGCGCCGAACTTAACCATGCAGGTCAAATGTCACCAAACAGGTATAGTAGATCTGTTCCTCTTTCTCCGTCACACATACCGGTTGCAAGTCACGAGCCGCTACAAGCGAGAGAGATGGATCTACAAGATATAAAAAATTTAAGAAAATGGCATAGAGATGCCGCTATTCGCGCCGTAAAAGCAGGGTTCGATATTGTGTATGTTTATGCAGGACATCAACTTTCTACTATCTCTCACTTTTTATCACGTTATCGAAATCGAAGATCAGATCATTATGGTGGTTCACTAGAGAACAGAGCTCGTCTTTTAAGAGAAATATTAGCTGATACTAAAGATGCAGTTGGTCATACCTGCGGTGTTGCAATTCGGTTTGCGGTTGATGAGCTAAAAGGTTCAATGGGTTTTACTAGTACTGGCGAAGGGTATGACTTGATCGAAATGCTGGCCGAAGAACCTGACCTATGGGATGTAAATATTAGTTCGTGGGAACATGACAGCGCCACCTCCCGTTTTAAGCAATCTGGTTATCAAGACGACTATGTGTCTTTTGTGAAAAAAATTACTACCAAGCCAGTAGTAGGGGTTGGCCGTTATACTTCTCCAGATGCAATGGTTTCGTTGGTTAAGTCAGGTCAACTTGATATTATCGGGGCAGCACGCCCGTCAATTGCTGATCCTTTTTTACCAAAAAAAATTGAAGAAGGTCGTGTGGAAGATATTCGAGAATGCATTGGCTGCAATATATGCGTTTCAGGTGATGAAAGTTACGTGCCCATTAGGTGTACCCAAAATCCAACGATGGGAGAAGAGTGGCGAAGAGGGTGGCACCCGGAGCGAATTCACCCAAAGACTAGTAATGAGCACGTTTTAATAATTGGCGCTGGGCCAGCTGGTCTTGAAGCGGCAAGAGCGCTTGGCCAGCGGGGTTATAATGTTGTTGTTGCCGAAAAATCAACAGAGCTCGGGGGTCGGGTGGTAAAAGAACGTCGTTTGCCGGGTTTTGGCGAATGGGGGCGAGTAGTGGATTATCGCGAATATCAAATTGGGCAAATGGCAAATGTAAACGTATATCTGGAGAGCGAGATGAGCTCAGATACACTTACTGAGTTTGAGGATCATCATATTGTTGTCGCAACTGGTTCCAAATGGGCCAATGATGGAATTGGACGCGAAAATCCTCTGGGAATTAAAATAAATAAGGATACCAAAACTTATACACCAGATGACATTTTTAAGGGATATCGTCCCGACGGTCCGGTTGTAGTTTTTGATGATGACCACTTTTACATGGGAGGAGCCATCGCCGAGCTTCTTAGGAAATCTGGCTGTGAAGTAACCTTAGTCACGCCCGCATCAGAGATTTCATCGTATACAACTAAAACTTTAGAGCAGCACGCTATACAAAAGAAGCTCCTAGAAATTGGAGTATCTTTGGAGATGTCACATAACCTTAAATCTGTGAGACCTTCTAGTGCAGAGCTAGAATGTATATACACAGGAAGAACAAAAGAGATTGACTGCTCTGCAACTATTTTAGTTACAATGCGAGTACCGGTCGATGATCTTTGGAAATCGAATCCTAAACTTGATCGTATTGGTGATGCTATGGGTCCATCAACTATAGCTGCTGCAATCTACAGTGGGCACCTTTATGCCCGCGAGTTTGGTAACCCAACAATTAACGAAGTACCTTTTCGACGAGAATTGATTAATCTGTCAATGGGTTAATTTGGTATAAAGAATATCTCAGAGGTGATATTAGATGACTGACAACGCAAGTTTTTTTAAGTTTGAAGCAGCGGGTTCCTTAAATAATGGATTAAAAGAATGGGAAACAATGGATCCCAATAACCTAATATCTGGCAATCCTATACAACGGGGTCACATATATCATGAAAATCCAAACATTGGTTACATGACAGGCGTGTGGGACTGCACGGAATTCGTGGATCAAATGGGACCGTATCCGGTCGATGAATTCATGCTCTTTTTAGAAGGCGAATTGTTTTTAGATGTTCCTAATGGGAAAACAGTTCACATAAGGGCTGGAGATGCATTCATCATTCCTAAAGGATTTGTATGCCAATGGAGGCAACCTGGGTACGTAAAAAAAATATTTATGATTGTGGACGAAAATATTCCAAAAGCTCAAAATCCATCACTTGAAAGGATAACAGTCCTAAATTTTGATAAACAAAATATCAATTCTGATATTTCAAGTAAGGATATTCAGTTTTTGAATGCAGCTGGAACAATGTGGGTTGAAGTAGAGCAGCTTTGCTCATTGATACAGCCAAATATAAAAACAACCGAAAACAAATTAGTTACTATTCTAGAAGGTGCCATAGAAATTGGTTCTTCAGACGGTACGGCAACATTCAAAACTGGTGAGACATTTTACATAAAAAAAGACTCTGAAATTACTATTAAAACAGATTTTAAGACAAGAATGATAAATGTTTGCTATCAAGCTCCTTAACCTTTCTAGTAAGCCTACTTAAAAATTTATTAAATTTTCCATTCAGGATGGTTTGCGAGCACGGATATGATGTGGACAATGTTCACCACTCTTTAAAACAGTAACCAGCTTTGACCAAATCTCCACCTGATGATCAATGAAATCTTTTCCGTGACGCTCTTGTAGTTCGGAGCGTTTTGGTCCTTTCAACCATTGCAGTTCCTTGTCAGCTTCGGTGGCATACCAAGAATTTCTATTTACCAACTCAATATCTATAAAACCTGCTCTTTTCATTGCGTTTGCATACCTGGTCGGTGATGCCATTGCAAAGTCAAGTCCCTCTGCTTTAATATAATCCGCCATTTGAGGCGAAGGATCATTGTCGTGACTAATCAACCAATCAGATGCTGCAAATTGTCCGCCAGGCTTGAGAATGCGAAAAGCATCAAGCGCCATGGTTTCTTTATCGGGAATATGAATTATAGCATCTTTAGAAAAAACAACATCAACTTCATCATTGGTAAAAGGTAAAGGACCAGGCTCAACTAATTTAATCTGTACTTTATCAGAAACCCCTTCTGCTTTAACTCGATTTGTCGCAGCATCGCAAACAGGCTTTTCTACATCTAAACCCACCACTCGTTTAGCGTGATATTCTTTAGCTAATAGTATTGCGCAAGCACCAGAACCACAGCCAATATCAATTACCAATTTGCCGTCAACATTAACACCTTTTAATACGCGACGCACCTCGCTAGCTCCACCGGGCGACAGAAAGCCATCGCCCCAGATATCTTCTAAAAATTCTATAACTTGTTGATCATATAGTACTTCGTCAGACATTTACTCAGACCCCTATAAGAAAAACGAAGAATTGACATTTAGCATTCACAAAATGAAATTTCACCGATTAGTCCCGTTATTGAAGACTTCATATAGCTAGATTACTTAGTTAATTTGATAAGATCTACTTTTTTTGCTGATGATGCATCACTTTTCAAAAGCATTATAAATTTTATTAAATTAATAATGATTTAAAGGGTTAAACTTTGCCACTTGCACTTAGATAGACTGCATTCATAAGCTTCATTCAATCCCATGGTTTAAGCACTATCTTTGGAGCTGCAACTTTGTTTGCCAGAAGATCTCGAAAACAACACTCACCTTCTGAAAGTGGGCGCTTTTCTATCCATTCCAGCCGACCTAGGCGCCCAGTGAATAATGCTTCAGCGGTATCTTTAAAATCCTGTGCTGTATATGTGTAGGTCCCAATGAAAGTTATTTCCTGAAGCGTAATTCGTCTGATATCAAGACCATCAGCATTATCGCCTAATCCAACATGCGCGATAATACCACCAGGAGAAATAAGCTGTGATGCTACGGCCCGAGTTGAAGCAACGCCCACTGCGTCTATAACGATTGGAAATGAATTCTCTGTTTTTTCCACAACTTTGGCATCTATATGTTCTACTAAATATTCTCTGCGTAACGGGTTAAATTCTGATATTGTCAGTTCAGTAATACCCATAGCCTTGAGCGCCAATGCGGTCGCAAGACCAATTGCACCACCACCAATTACTAGAGCTTTTTTTTCCATATTAGCGTCAATTGCGTTGGTAGCTAATTTGGCAGTATGCCAACCAACAGCCAAGGGCTCGACTAAGGCGGCTTTATCAAGAGAATACTCATTTGGTACATTAACCAAATTTCTTTCAGGCATAGTTACATATTGTGCAAATGCACCCTCTCTTGGAGGCATGGAAATAATTTGTCGGTCAGGACAGATGTTTTCTCTTCCAGTCTTACAAGCCAAACAGTTGCCGCACGAAACTAGAGGGTTAACTGTAACCCGCTCACCATCTCGAGCACCCCCACAAATAATTCCAGCTGCTTCATGGCCCAATATAAGCGGAGCCGGACGTCTTTCATCATGACCTAAATACGCATGCATATCAGAGCCACAAATTCCCACTGCCTCGATCTTTATAAGGATGTTTTCTTGACTCGGTCTTGGATCCTTAACGTGGCGATAAGAAAGTAACTTAGGGCCATTATAAACAAGTGCCTTCATTTTGAAGTAAACCCTCCATCAACCATAAGAACTTGGCCAGTAACGTATCCTGACGCCTCAGAGCACAAAAATAATAAAGGACCATCAATATCCTCTAGTCTTCCATTTCTTCCAATACAAGTTTGCATAGCATTTCTCTCGGCTCGATCTGAGTCATCAAAAACTGCTTTTGTAAGTTCTGTAGGAAAGAAACCGGGCCCAATAGCATTAACGCAAATGCCGTCTCCTGACCATTCTTCCGCCATTGCCCTGGTGAACTGAACAATTCCACCCTTCGACGCTCCATATGCCAAACCGCCAGGAAATGCTCTGGTAGATTGTAAGGAAGCAAAGTTTACTATCCGACCCCAGCCCCTCTCTTTCATGACAGAGATTGCAGCCTGCGATAAGAAAAACGGTGTTGATAAATTAATTTCAAGGGTTTTATCCCACCCCTCGGAAGTTACATCATTAGCAGTCTGCCTTGGGTTTAAGCCAGCTGCATGTACTAAAATATCTGGCATACCAAATTCCTTGGAGGCCTCAGATAAAAGATTTTTGATTTTATCGCGTTGAGTAACATCTCCCACAACGAAAGAGAAACTATTCCCTATTTCTTTTCTTAGTGCCTCAAGTGCATCTCTTCTCCGAGCAACACCTATTACTTTTGCACCCGCGACTGATAAGACTATTGCAGCACGTAGTACAAGGCCTGAACTTGCTCCTGTAACAAGTGCAACTTTGTTTTTAAGATCAAAGAGCGAGTTTAAACTAACCATTTGCTGTTAAATCAAATTTTTCATCTGGAAAAAACTTAGCCAGCCTAACATCGGCTGTCCTTGCATGACCTTCCATACCTTCAAGCCTTGAAATACGTGCCGTAGCCTCTGCTATGGGGCGGGCACCTTCTCGAGTTGCGCGTTGCCATGTAACAATTTTCATATACTTGTGAACGCTTAGCCCACCTGTATAGTTAGCTGCTCCGGAAGTTGGCAGAACATGATTCGTACCGGATGCTTTATCTCCAAAAGCAACCGTGGTCTCTTCACCTAAAAATAAAGAGCCATAACAGCTAAGATTTTCCAGCCACCATTCTAGATCTGCAGCCTGCACCGTTAAATGTTCCGGTGCATAGTCATCTGATGTTTGCGCCATCTCGTCACGGTTATCACAGAGAATTACTTCGGCGTAATCTCGCCAAGCGGCAAATGCGTTTTCTCTGTTCGTATCTGGCAAATCTTCTATCAATCCAGGAACAAGCTCCATAACTTTTTCAGCCAATGCTTGATTATCCGTTACGAGCCAAACAGGTGAATTATAGCCATGCTCTGCTTGTCCTACCAAATCAACAGCTACTATCATGGGATCAGCAGTCCCGTCTGCTAGAATAAGACTATCCGTAGGACCAGCAATCATATCAATACCAACGCGTCCAAACAACATACGCTTTGCTTCCGCAACAAACTGATTACCCGGACCGACCAGAATATTTGCTTTTGGCAAACCAAACATACCAAAAGTCATTGCTGCTATTCCTTGGACCCCGCCCATGGCGAGTATTTTATCAGCACCACAAATATGCGCGGCGTAAATGATCGCTGGAGCCACCCCAACAACCGGTCTGGGAGGAGAGCACGCTATAATATTTTCACAACCAGCAACTTTTGCTGTTGTGACCGTCATAATGGCACTTGCAATATGGCTGTAACGACCACCAGGAATATAACACCCTGCTGCATTCACTGGGATAGCTTTTTGCCCTGCGATTAGTCCAGGTACAACTTCAGTTTCAAAATTTGCAACAGTTGATTTTTGAGCTATAGCAAATCTCTCAACATTGGAATGAGCAAATTCAATATCTTGCTTCATCTTCTCTGGAACTAATTCAGCTGCTGCCTCAATGGCGCCTTTAGAAAGAATAACTTCGCCTTCATATTTATCAAATTTAGACGCGTATTCTAATGCCTTTTCGTCACCGCCATTTTCAATATCGTGTAGAATATCTCGCACAATTTGCTGAGTCTTTGTATCGTCACTACGTGAATGAAGAGGCGCTTTTTTCAAATATTTTATAGTCATAATTATATTCCTGCAGCTGCTTTAATTGCAGCTTCATTTTTGTTGTGTTGAATTGATCGGTAGAAGGCATAGCCAATTAGAGAAAAACCAATGCCACCTGTGATCAATTCAGGTACATGGAAAAGTGATTGTAAGAACATGATAACCGAAAGCGCAAATATGGAATAAAAGGCTCCATGCTCTAAGTAACGGAATTCGGCAAGAGTGCCACGTTCTACCAGCATTATGGTCATTGAACGAACATACATCGCACCAATACCTAAACCTATTGCGATTAGTAAAATGTTGGTTGTTAGTGCAAAAGCCCCAATAACTCCATCAAAAGAAAAACTAGCATCTAAAACTTCTAGATATAGGAAAGCACCCAATCCACCCCTGGCACCAAGTGAGCTTGTTGATCCAGCCATACCATCAAGATAAGACCCTAAACCATCGACCAGCATAAATACTAAAAGTCCAAAAAGTGCAGACATCAGAAAGGAAGCATGCTTTGTTTCTGGTAAAAATTGGCAAATTCCAATTATCATACAAAGTACGATTACGATTTCAAAACCCCTTATTGAACCCAACTTACGCAAATTTCTCTCAAGTCCACCAAACCAATCCACCGATTTATCTTCATCAACAAAAAATTTTAGAGCAACCATCATTAAAAAGGTTCCGCCAAAAGCCGATATCGGACCATGGGCATCTTCGATGATATGCGAATACTGGTCTGGATCTGAGAGGGCTAAATGCATCGCGGCAAATGGATTAATCCATGCGAAGATTGCGACAATAGCTAATGGAAAAATAATACGCATGCCAAAAACGGCAATTAATATACCCCAGGTTAAAAACCTTTTTTGCCAAACAGGTGTCATCTCCACTAATTTATTGGCATTAACAATCGCATTATCGAAGGACAAAGCTATTTCCAAAGCTGCTAATATTCCGCCAATAATGAGAAACCCGATTAACCCAGATAAAGTGCCAGTTGTTACCCAACCCAACCAAGCTGATAAAGTTAATCCGAATACGGTAACTATTATTGGCCATTTCTGGTATGATAAAGCTGATCTAGTCATCTAAGCACCTTATGATCCAAACACCTGGTTAGGCAGCCAAAGGACAATTTGAGGAAAAATAAAAATGAGTATCAGTCCAATCAACTGAATTACCATGAACTGCATCATTCCCAAATATATATCCTTCAGGTCCCAATTTGGGACGACGCCTTTTAGAAAATATGCAGAAAGGGCAACCGGTGGCGATAGCCATGCAGTTTGTAGATTAACCGCAACTAGAATACCAAACCAAACCATCAAATCATATTGGCTCAACCCATGAATATCTAATGACAAAACTGTGGGAAGTAGTATAGGCACCACAATTAGTACTATAGGCACCCACTCTAATGGCCATCCTAATAAGAAAATAAGGGCCATTATTAATATCAAGATGAGGTAAGGCGACATATCCATGCCTAACAGCATTTCTGTCATCATCTTGGGCGTACCAAGAGATGAAAATTCGGCACCAAAGAAGTTTGATGCTGCCACCAAAAACATAATTAATACCGTAATTTCTAGCGACTTAATCATGTTATCAAAGAAGCCAGAAATTGCGGGAACATTTGTTTTAAACTTCTACTTTGGCTGCCGACTCATCAAACTCACTTACTGCTTCGACAGTTAACTCCGCACTTAGTAGTTCGTCTGCAATGGCGGGAGATATCGTAAAATATACATGCCCTTGTGCTGCAAGTGTCATCATTTGTTCAACAGAACGAATGGAAGCTACAAGAATTTTACACCGGTTGGTAGAATGCCTTTCCAAATCTTTCATTAGAGACATATGATCACAAGCGTCCAACCCGGCTTCTTCCATCCGACCAACGTATGGTGCTATATAATCAGCCTCTATGGCATCTGCCGTAATGTATTGTTTAGAATGATAGCATGCTGTCATCAAGATAGAGAGCCCAAGCCTTTTCATTTCCGGCACTAATTTTACACCTTCTTTAGTCAAAGGAACTTTAACTACAAAGTTAAAATTAAAATTTTGCGCTTCTTCTTTTCGCTGCGCTGCAAAACTAATTGCCGTTTCATCGCAACTTGGTAGCTGAATATGAAACTCTTTTACGTTGAGTTTTTCAGCCAAGGCCATTTTCGAGGACCAATTTATACTCGGGTAAAATAAACCAGCTCGTTCTGCCAAAATAGGATTTGTTGTAATACCATAGAAAAGACCAGAAGGAATCCATTCCTGCCACGATTCAACATCAAAAGAGTCCAAGTATAATTTCACGTAAAAACTTTCAAAAAATATCTAAATCCATCAACTTTACTGAATAACGATAATTAATTTAGTCATGTTTCTCAAGCACCTGAGAAAACCAATCTTTAAAGTCGATCTTGAACCTTCTCTATGCAATTATATATCGTTGATGTGGAAATAAGCCTAAAAGTTTATTGCGACTTATCAAACGCTTTTTAATTGCAATTTTTATTATCATGTTTCTGATTAAAAGATGAAAATAAACTGGCATTCTATTTACTCACAAATACTGCAAACTCTTCTGTTGCCTGTTCTCTTGTTTCAGGGGTGGAAGTTGAGGAAAAATATAATTGAACTTCCAGAAGCAACTGGAGACCGGCAGGGAACTATTGGAAAAGGAAATAATCTCAGACTGATTTTTTTAGGGGACTCCTCGGCATGTGGCGTTGGTGTTTCTCATCTAGACCAGGCACTATCTGGTAAACTCCTTAATATTTTAAGAAAGCATTATTCTTGTGTTTGGGAAGTTTTTGGCAGAAGTAAATTAATGACTGCAGAGCTTACTACGTTAATTTCGAGGGAAGAAAAAAGAAAGTTCGACATAGCAATAGTATGCATTGGCATGAACGATATTACAAATGGGAAAAGTGTCGAAACCTGGATGCGTGATGTTTTAAAATTACGCAAAATAATAATAAAAAAATATGATATTTCAGAGATAATATTCTCTGGAATTCCACCTGTTCGCAAATTAACCCAAGTACCCCACCCACTATTACATGTATTAAGTCTCAAAGCATATATTTTTGAGAAAGCTCTAAGGGATTTTTGTAAAAACAATGAAGAATGCTGCTTTATTGATATTGATTTACCAGTATCGAGCCAAACAATGGCAATCGATGGTGTTCACCCTAACGAAGTTTTCTACGGTGCTTGGGCGAAACGCATTAGTAAGTCTATAATTAAATAAACTTAAACCTTGTTCCGATTAGTGATTTAAGACTATCGAGATTTTTTATATGAATGGGTCCATTATCAGCAAGTCAAAGCTTATACAGACTTTCAAAGTTACATTACTGCTCTATTTTGCATTTATGCGAGGGAGACAATGGTTCTTAACTTAAACTCTATACGAAAATCATACCGCACTAACGAAGGCAACGTGTCAGTTCTAAATGATGTAAGCTTAACTCTTTTCGCAGGCGAAACACTCGCTCTGAGAGGTGAGTCAGGAAGTGGAAAAAGTACCCTTTTACACATTGCCGGTGCACTAGAGTTACCCGACACAGGCAGCGTAGAAATAGATGGCAAAGAGTTATCCAAGATGGATGATACTGGAAGAGCAGCCGTCAGGCGGAAAGACATCGCAATAATATTCCAACACTTTAATCTAATTCCATCATTGAATGTTGCCGCAAACATCAACTTCCAAGCAAATCTGTCAGGGCCAGTCGACAAAATTAAATTAGAAAAAATTGTGTCTTCTCTTGGTTTGTCCGACCAGATGCGAAAATACCCGGAAGCCTTGTCTGGCGGACAACAACAAAGAGTTGCGATTGCTCGAGCATTAGTAACAGAGCCTAAACTTTTATTGGCCGATGAACCAACCGGAAATTTAGACGAACAAAGTGCACAATCCGTGCTTGAGCAAATGCTAACGTTGGTGGCAGAAACTAACACTGCCTTGATGGTTGTAACTCACTCTAGAAATGTTGCAGCTAGAATGGATAAACAGCTCCAATTAATAGGAGGACGGCTGAGGTGATAGTTTCATGCCTTTTTACGCTTCTATCACATTGGTATAGGAACCCGTTACAAATATTTGCTTATCTTTCAGGTGTTGCGCTGGCTACTGCACTGTGGTCAGGAGTGCAGGCAATTAATCATGAAGCAAAGGTCAGCTATAGAGCTGCTGCACAAACTTTGGGCGAAGGTCAGTACGACTTAATTCGGCCCAAGCAAGACAAGACCATTTCAGTTCTCGATTATGTTAAACTCAGAAAATCAGGGTGGTTAGTATCTCCAGTAGTTGACGGGTATTTAGATAACATTCGACTGCTGGGCATGGATCCATTAACGTTACCCTCATCTTTTTTATTTTCTAATGCCAATCTTACTAGTTCCATTAGTGGAAATGATTTTTTCGAAGTGCTAATGACCAATGAAAATACTTCAAAAAACTTCGGACCAAATGTTAAAGTAATAATTGATAAAAATGTTGCACCGGGTATGGCGGTGGGCGATATAAGTTTAGTTCAAAAATTACTTAACAAAAATAGCATTACTTACCTGATTGTTAATCCTACACAACCTTTAAAACAAATAGAATTAGAAGAAATCACACCTCATTTAGCAATAATTAATACTGAGCAAATGACCGATATCTCGCAGCTCACTGATAGTTTTCATTTAAACCTGTCAGCATTTGGTTTGCTAAGCTTTGCGGTAGGTTTGTTTATTGTACATAGTACGATTGGCCTCGCTTTTGAGCAGCGACGGGCCATGATGCGTTCAATGAGATCTATGGGAGTGTCACTACGAACACTGATTATCTCGGTCACAACTGAAATGATGATTTTAGCAATGGTTGGTGCGGTTTTAGGGATAGTTTTAGGCTACCTAATCGCTGGTTTTTTACTACCAGATGTTGCAGCAACCTTACGAGGCCTATACGGCGCAGATATTTCTAGAACACTACAATTAAGACCAGATTGGTGGCTATCAGGTTTGATAATTGCATTGCTCGGAACTGGTTTAGCAATGTCATCCCAAATTTGGCAAATAACTAAACTGCCCATTTTAACCAGCGCAAAACCTAGGGCTTGGATGGTTGTTACCACTTCATATTTTACTTTGCAGATGAAGGCCTCTGTCGTGTTGCTCACTCTGGGCTCAGTTTTTGCAATACTATTTGATGGACTAGTAGCCGGCTTTGCATTTCTAGGTGCTCTACTTATTGCGGCTGCAATAGCACTACCGGCATTTTTAGCATGGTGCCTGAGAAAACTTCAAAAATATGCCAATACTCCCTTGTGGGACTGGTTCTGGGCTGACACACGACAGCAGTTACCAGGTTTAAGTCTTGCGTTGATGGCCTTGTTACTTGCTGTATCAGCTAACATCGGGGTTTCAACTATGGTTTCAAGTTTTAGGTTAACGTTTATCAGTTTTTTAGATCAACGTCTGGCACCAGAACTTTTTTTACAAGTAGCTAGTAAAGATCAAAGCTTTGAATTAAATACCTTCCTTTCAGAACGTGGTATTGAAGTTTTGCCATTAGTGTCAGTTGAAACAGTAATATCTAAACAACCAGCTGAACTCTTTGGAATCAAAGTTGGAGATACTTATAGAGAGAATTGGCGTTTCCTCGATGCCGTTGAAAGTCCTTGGGATACAGTACAGTTGGGTAAAGCTATCATAGTTAATGAGCAATTTGCACGCCGAACAAATCTTTGGGTGGGTGATCGAGTCAATATTAGTCCTAATTTTACGCTACCAATTGCTGCTATCGTTGGAGACTATGGGAACCCTAAAGGCCAAGTCATACTTAATGAAGAATTATTCAGTAATTTATTTCCCCAACTATACCCGGCTCGCTTTGGTATTAGGACAGATAACCCGGCTGAGCTGCAGTCTCAAATAATAAAGCAAATTGGTATCGATAAAAATTCGATTATAGATCAAAAATCACTTAAAGCATTTTCAATGGAAGTTTTTGAGAGAACATTTCTTGTTACTTCTGCCTTAAACATTCTAACACTTGGAGTAGCCAGCTTCGCCATTTTAATGAGCTTACTCACCTTGGCTGACAGACGGATCCCACAGCTTTCCCCAGTTTGGGCATTGGGACTTACACGGTCACAATTAGGAAAACTAGAGCTTGTCCGTGCAGTCTTACTTGCTTTATTCGTGGTTATTTTCTCTATACCAACAGGTTTGGTGCTCGCATGGGTACTGTTGAATGTGATCAACGTAAAAGCCTTCGGCTGGCAGTTACCAATGTTTCTATTCCCATTTGAATACCTTAAGCTTGGCTTATACGCAGTATGTGCTGCGTTACTGGCGGCAACATGGCCAAGCCTAAGACTGATCAAAACGCCTCCAAGCGATTTATTGAAAGTTTTTGCGAGTGAACGTTAAGCTTCTAATTTTATTGGTCCTTTTACCCTGTAATTTAATAGCCCAAAGTTTTTCAGGTCTAGGAAGTACAGCGGAGGGTTTTACTAACCCCATACCGAATAAAAGTTTTAACTTTCCTTCGGACCACGGATCACACAACGAATACAGAGTAGAGTGGTGGTACCTCACAGCAAATTTAATAGGTGAGGACGGAACACCTTATGGTATCCAATGGACTCTTTTTCGCACAGCGCGCTCACCAACTGAAGGGAATAGTTGGCTTTCTAATCAAATCTGGTTCGCCCATGCAGCGGTTACCACGCCCAAAGAACATTTCACCACAGAACGGTTTGCCCGAGGGGGAATTGGCCAAGCTGGCGTCAATGCTGAACCTTTTGAGGCTTGGATTGATGAATGGTCATTGCGTGGAGAGAATTTTGACGAATTAAGCTTAACAGCCACGGGGTCAAATTTTTCGTACCGCATGTCTTTAGAAGCAACCGGGCCATTAGTTTTTCATGGTGATAAAGGCTACTCAATAAAGTCATCTGAGGGACAAGCAAGTTATTACTACTCTCAACCTTTTTTTAAGATAGAAGGCACTCTCACGCTTCCAGAAGGGGCTATTAATGTATCGGGAAGTGCATGGCTGGACCGTGAGTGGTCATCTCAACCTCTGTCTGAAAATCAATCAGGATGGGATTGGTTTTCACTTTCGCTTGACGACGGAGTTAAATTAATGGGCTTTCAACTTCGTCAGACTGATGGTTCAACTTTCAGTTCATCATCTTGGATTGAGCCAGACGGTTCATTAACCTCATACGGAAACAAGGAATTTGTAGCGAAGCCACTTAATTTACACACCGTGGGAGAAAAAAAACTTCCAACGCGTTGGCGCTTGTTACTTAAGGATAAAAATGTTGATGTAACAGTCAAAGCAATCAACCAAAATGCTTGGATGAACCTTTCAATCCCTTACTGGGAAGGCCCCGTAGAGATTTCCGGAAGTCATTCGGGAAGAGGGTATTTGGAAATGACGGGCTATTAAAAAATACCCGCTTTCAAACGACATTGAAGTCGCAATTGGAAAAGATACTAAGAAGTCAGAATTATATCTTCTAACCCAATTATACCGAAGGCTCCTTTAAAATGACGATAGAACTAGATAAGATAGTATCTAAGTACCGCGACAAAGGGTTTGTTTCAGGGCTGCCTGTATTCTCAAGAACTGAAACGGACGAAATACTAAATTACATAGAAGGACTTGAAGAAAAGCACAAAAAGGGTGCTGGTGGGCATTCCCTTAATCAATTTTTTCGTGTAAATGGGCACGTAGTTATTCCAAAGCTTGCCGAAATAGCACGCAACACAACTATCTTGAATATTATTGAAGCTTTACTTGGGCCTAATCTATTAGCTTGGTCAGTTGAATTATTCATTAAAGAACCAAACAGTACAAAAACTGTTTCTTGGCATCAAGACATAACTTATTGGGGCATGGGTGAAACAGATGACGAAATTACCGCTTGGCTTGCCTTGTCTGATGTGAGCATTGAAGCCGGCTGCATGCGCTTTATCCCAGGAAGCCATAAAGAAGGCTTAGTCGAACATCGCGATACATTTGATAAAAATAACCTATTATCAAGAGGACAGGAAATTTCAAATGTGAAAGAAGAAGATGCTGAGTTCGGACCACTACTGCCTGGAGAAATATCTTTACACCATGGAAGATGCTTTCACGCCTCGGGTAAAAACAGATCTAAAAATAGGCGTGTTGGGATAGCAATTCGATACGTGACACCAGAGATCAGAGATCATGCCCCTGGACGTGATTGGGCCATGCCTGTACGGGGCGAAATACCTAGGGGTGGATGGGATTGCATTGCAGGACCTCGTGGTCTTTTTCATCCAAATGATTTAATGCTTTACGATCGCATTCTAGCTGGACAATCAAAGACACTTGCAGAAGGTGCTCGTAACCAAGTCAAACTTTATGGATCGTGAACTGAAAAAGATGGATAAAAAAGTAAATTTTACTGCGATGAAAAACGGAACACGTGAAGATTATCAACTTTTAGCGGAATTAGAAAAGCCATTCTTATCTCTTACCGCAGATAGAGTTCTAAACGAACTACGTGAAGCAGGAAATGCCACTCTTGAGGGGTATAAGATTACACGTCTCGAGCATGGCTTACAATCAGGCACTCGTGCAATGCGTGATGGAGCGGATATAGACTGGATTGTCGGAGCTCTTCTTCATGATATCGGTGACGGACTAGCACCTCAGAACCACGACCGTATGTCAGCAGAAGTTATCAGACCATTCGTTAGATGGGATGTTGCTTGGACAGTTGAACATCATGGCATTTTTCAAATGATATATTATGCCCATCATTACAATTGGGACCGCAATGCGAGAGACAAATTTCGAAATCATCCTCTTTTTAAGACGTGTGAGGAATTTTGTGAACGCTGGGATCAATCAAGTTTTGACCCCAACTACCCAACGGAACCATTAGAAACCTTTGAACCAATGGTAATACAGGTATTCAATAGAAAGGCATATGACCCGGCAGTACTTCGTGAGGGATTTATATCATCTCTTACCAGAAAAGAGGAGAAAATGCGCTCTAAATAGATCAGTAAAATGGGCGAACTAGGCTCCATATCATTTACGGCACGTAATTCTCCTGTTAGATTTTTTCAAATTTTGCCAGTGTACTTTGACTTAGTTCTTTGCATATAGGATGGGTTATTCAACTATAGTGGCAAAATTCAAGGTATGGGGGAAATATGCAAATATCAGAAAATGATCTTGCTGATGCAAGGCAATCTTGGGGTGATGGCCTGATTAAAATTTCACAAATATTCGAGAGTAGTGGTATAGATGAGGCCAAGTCCTTCGCAAGTAGTCTTACAGACAATCTTTATGGCTTTGATTTTGGTCCAATATTATTCAAACCAACATTAAGCGGTGGCGCTCAAACATTTCGACAAGATAAAGAAGGCACGTTATCATATTTTGTTGGACAAAACCCAAAGTACCCAAAAGATACTGGATTTGGCCTTAAATATTGGAGAGATGTTCGCTTTGATACTTCCAACATATTTATTGAAGATACCGTCGCGATGTGGATGGGGTGGGTATCTTTTGAAGATAAGGATGGAAATATTACCAAAGTTGATAAAAGCTGGGGCTATAAAAAAGATTCCAAAGGTAATCTTAAGATCATCCTACACCACTCTTCCCTTCCATATAAAGACTAGCGCACTTTGCAAAATATGACCTTTATTCTAAGAAACGCGGAAATAACAATAGAAAATGCCAATTAAATATTCTCGTAAAGATTTCCCAGAAGGATTTAAATTTGGAGCAGCAACTGCTGCTTACCAAATAGAGGGTTCAGAAAATGGAAACTGTGGAACCTGTCATTGGGATACCTTCTCTACGACACCTGGAAATGTAAATAATGGAGAAAACGGCTCTATTGCGTGTGATCATTTTCATCGTTTTGAAGAGGATTTAGATTTAGTAAAAGCTGGCGGGTTCGACTCCTATAGATTTTCCACATCTTGGGCTAGGGTAATGCCTGATGGTAAAACAATAAACAAAGATGGTTTGGACTACTATGATCGTTTAGCAGACGCTATTTGCGAACGAAATTTACTGCCAAACCTTACGCTTTATCACTGGGAATTACCATCGGCATTGGCTGATATCGGAGGCTGGGCAAATCGTGAAACAGCAAAACGATTTGTTGATCATACCAATGCTGTTATTAAATGTATTGGAGACCGCATGGACGCGGTTGCAACTATCAATGAGCCGTGGTGTGTAGCCTGGTTGAGTTACTTCCTTGGTCATCATGCGCCTGGTTTGAGAGATATACGAGCTGCAGCTAGAGCTATGCATCATGTCTTACTTGCACATGGACTTTCAATTGATGCAATGCGTTCGTTGGGGACTTCAAATATCGGTATTGTTCTCAATCTTACGGAAGTACAGCAAGCGAGCGATACTCAATCGGATGTATCTGCAAAAGATCGCCTAGATGGAATCCACAATAGATGGTTTTTGGATGCAATATTCAAAGCGGAATATCCCGATGATATTCTTAAACATCTTATTCATTTTATGCCCAAAAATCTTGAAGATGATATGACGCTAATTTCTTCATCAATCGATTGGATAGGTATAAATTACTATACAAGAACAATAGTAGCCGAAGATGCAAACGAGCCTTGGCCATCTATAAAAGAGATTAAAGGTTCATTGCAACAGACCCAAATGGGTTGGGAAATCTATCCAGATGGTCTAAAAAATTCATTAGTACGGGTGAGTAGGGAGTATACCGGTGAGCTTCCAATGCTAGTTACTGAAAATGGTATGGCGTGGAAAGACACAGTATTAAATGAAAAAGTCTATGACCCAATTCGCGCGGACTATATTTCGTCTCATTTAAGTGCTGCTAAAGCAGCAATTGATCAAGGAGTGAATTTAAAAGGTTTTTTTTACTGGTCTCTACTGGATAATTTTGAATGGGCCTTTGGATACGAAAAGCGCTTTGGACTAGTTCATGTAGACTTTGAAACACAAAAACGAACCCCCAAAGCATCTTTTCATGACTTGGCGCTGGCGTTAACCTCTTGATGTTACTTTAGATGTGCCAATCTAAACTCCTTGTCGAAACGCAAAAGTAGGTAACTTTAAACAAGCATAAACACGAAAGCAAAGAATTGTTTTGAATAATTATGAAATTACATGCTTAGATTATGGAGTCACTAGATTTCGCGAGAAATTTATCTCAGCTGATTGGCGCTGTAATATCTGGCACATTCAGGGTCGTGAGAGAGACCTAATAATTGATACAGGTTTCGGGCTGTCCTCACTATCAGCGGCTATTACAGAAATATCTAATCGACCAATTATTGCAGTTTGCACCCATAGCCATCATGACCATGCAGGAGGACTTTGTCAGTTCGAAAATAGATGCGGCCACCACGCAGAGGCAAAGATCTTTGCCGAGCCATCCAGAAAAGCTATTGTTGCCGACCTTCTTGATGCATCGGTAATTCGCAAATTACCCTATGAAGGATTTGATATTGAAACCTGGTGTTATCAACCTGCACCATTAACTGGGCTGATCGATGATGGTGATATTATTGATCTTGGTGACCGCCATTTTCATATCGTTCATGTGCCCGGGCATTCACCAGGATCAGTTGCGATATTTGAACCGAAAACTGGGATAATCTTAACAGGAGATGCAATCTACGATGGGGTGCTTTATGACCATCTTTTTCATTCAGTTCCAGATCAACTAGTAGAGAGCCTAAATAAGATACTTTCAATGGATTTTAATATCGTCCATGCAGGACATTTTCACAGTTTTGATAAAGACAGAGCTAAGATTATTGTGAGTGAGTACATGGATGGCAAGAGAAGCATGCTTTGCCCTATTTCTTAAAGAAAGAGAAGCCAGATATCCTCGAAATTTTAGTTAGACGAATATTATACTACAGGGCAATATATGAATTTACACTATTCAATGGTAAGTTTTTAGTCCATTGTAAATTTTTATTTTAGACTTACTTAACGATCTAGTAAATATTGCGGCTAGGGAGACATAGAAATGGTAAATTTGCAGGAAGAAAAGGATCTAGAGAATAACGTTTCAATAAGTGCCAGAAGATATGAAGAGTCTCCATTTATTCAGCGTCATGATACAAAAAATATGGTCCGAGGGGTATACGCTGGAAGATTCTTTGCAGTTTACAATGGTGAAGATTATCTAGCCAAATACTGGACCCTGCGCCGCAAAGCGTTGATCTTCGATGTACCCGAAAAGCCAGTTGAAATTTCTGGTCCAGATGCTATCCCATTTCTTAATAAAGTCCTGAGCCGTAAAATTTCTACGGTTAAAGAGGGTCGCGGCTATTACGCACTGGCCTGTACACCACAAGGTGGTATTTTCATGGATGGCGTATTGTTTAAACTAGGTGACAATCGCTTCTGGTATGTCCAGGCAGATGGACCATTTGAAACATGGCTTATGGCACACAGCGATGGCTTTGATGTTAAAATTTCTGATCCTCATTCAAGAGTAATTCAAATTCAAGGCCCCAAGTCGATTGAAATTATGAATGCAGCATCTGAGGGACAGATTAACGAAAATATGAAATATTATCAATCTGGGTATTTTGAACTGGGGGGGCAAAAGCTATACGTCTCACGTTCTGGATTTACAAATGAACTTGGATTTGAGATTTACTGTGATGGTAAAAATACAGATCATCTCCGGCTTTGGGACCATCTGGTAGAGGCAGGTGCCCCTTTCGGGATGGAGTTTTCATCGACCCGAGCCTTGACGATACGCCGTATCGAAGGCGGCATTCTCGGCAATACTACTGACATGGACACAACTATGACACCTTACGAAGCAGGCTTGGGTGATTTTGTACATATGGAAAAGGATAATTTTATTGGTCGATCTGCTTTGTTAGATGCAGATAAACGAACTGTTCTATTGGGATTAACCTGCAGCACAGCAACGCCAGCATCAGGAAGTATAATCTTCGACGGGGAAACCCAAGTCGGCCGTATCACTGCAGGAGTGCCATCTCCAACTCTTGGATTGGGAATTGGTTACGCTCGGTTTTTTAATCCTGGTGAATGGACTGGCCGAACAATGACCCTTCAACTACCTGATGGGAGTCGGCATTCATCTACAATCGTAGAAACTCCATTCTTTGACAAAGAGCACCATATTGTCCGCGGTATTGATAGAAATATCCCATAACGAGCTGGGTTCACTAAAGACCATGAAGAGTTTTTGTTTCTAAATAATCCTCAAGGCCCATCAAACCTCCTTCACGGCCATTGCCTGATTGCTTGTAACCGCCGAACGGGGTACCGTATTCAATGCCACCGCCATTTATATGCACGGCACCCGCTTTAAGCTTGGCAGAAACTCGTTCTTTACGATCTGGATCACCAGTCTGCAAATATGCGGCAAGCCCGTAGGGTGTATCATTGGCGATAGCAACGGCGTCACTTTCATTTTCAAATGGGATTATCACTAGTACAGGACCAAATATTTCTTCCTGAGCGATTCTCATGTCATTCGAAACATCTGAAAAGATTGTTGGTTTAACAAACCAGCCCTTATCCATACCCTCTGGTTTCCCTAAACCTCCTGCTAACAATGTTGCTCCTTCATCGATCCCAACCTTGATCATTCTCTGAACTCGTTCAAATTGAAGCTTGTCAAATAAAGGACCAATATGGTCCCCTTCCTCAGCTGGGTTACCAACATTTGTCTGTTCAGCTGCTCGCTTTGCAATACTAAGGACATCATCGTAACAAGCACGTTCAACCAACAATCGTGTAGGGGCATCGCAGGATTGACCTGTATTGAACATGCACTCATCCACAGAAGCGATAACTCGTTCTTCAAGATCACAATCAGCAAAAACAAGGTTTGGCGATTTACCGCCAAGTTCAAGTGTGACACGCTTAACGGTTTCTGCTGCATCACACGTGACAGCAGTACCCGCTCGAGTTGAGCCAGTAAATGACATCATCTGAATATCTGGATGCTGAGACATTGCCGTCCCCACTACTGGACCCTCTCCATGGACAAGATTAAACACCCCTTTTGGGTAGCCTGCCTCATTTAAAATTTCTGCGTAAATCATGGCGGAGATCGGGGTATATTCACTCGGCTTTAAAATACAAGTACACCCAGTTGCCAATGCAGGTAGAACTTTCAAGGTAATTTGGTTTATTGGCCAATTCCATGGCGTGATTAGCCCACAAACGCCAATCGGCTCACGAACTATAATATCACCATTTTTTAATTTGCTACGCTCATCATAATCTTCAAGCGCATCGATAAACCCCTTGAGGTGCCCAATCGCAGCATCTGCTTGGGCACTCCTTGCCATCGTTATCGGGGCACCCATTTCCATGCTCATAGCCTGAGCTAAGTCTTCCAAGCGGCGATCTGTGATCATCAGTACAGCTTTTAAGAGATCTAATCGATCTTTCTTACTGAACTGGGAGAATTTTCCAAAAGCTGAACTTGCAGCTGCTACGGCTCGATCAACATCTTCGGCATTACCAAGTGCAACATTACCAATTTTTTCCTCAGTTGCCGGGTTGAATACCTGCATTGTTTGGGTCGATATTGGATCAACCCATTGACCGTCTATATAAAATTTTCTCAAGTTTTCCATTACTAGTTGCTTCCATCTACTCAATCTGAAGATCTAGATCTTTTTGTCTCTTATAACTCCATGCTTGGGTCATCCTGTCTGCTGTCATGGCAATAATCGCAAGCCCAATTCCAGCAATGAGGCCTAATCCAAAATTTCCATCGCTCAAACCTATATAAACGATTTGCTCAAGCCCATTTGTTCCAACTAGCGCTGCTATAACAAGCATAGCTATTCCATACATAATAGTTTGATTCAGGCCTAGCATCATAACCGGTAAAGCCAACGGTATCTTTACAGTCCATAATAACTGTTGCTTAGAGCAGCCCATCATCTGTGCAGCCTCGATAACACCCTCGGGAAGGTTGCGCAAACCATGTTCCGTGTAACGGATAGACGGAACGATTGCGTACGCAATAATTGCTAGCAGAGCGGTGAATTCACCAATTTTAAAGATCATTACAAAAGGGATCAGAATGACAAACAACGGCATAGTTTGAAGAGTATCATTGATCGGTCGCAAAATAGCTGACACCGTTGAATTATGTGCAGCCCATATCCCGAGCCCGGAACCCAGCGCAAAAGAAAGTATAACTGCGATACTACACAAATAGAGGGATAACATGGCCTCAGGCCAAATACCACTGACAACAAGAAAGCCTAGCCCGAGGAAAGTGCCTACGCCAAGAGTTAATCCTCCAAGTTTCCATGCTAAATATGTGTAGATGATCAGAATTGCTGGCCACGGCATTTTTGTGAGACCAATAAAAAAGAAAATCGCAAAAAGTAACAGCATGAAACCGAGCTGCATGTTGAAGCGAACACCACACCAAATCGATAGCCCAGTCATAGCGATTGCATAACAAACTGAGTGCCAAGTCTGCAATTCAAAGCCCCATGTAAATGGACTTACTGAGCCCTGAAGACCAATTTTTACTGGAAGCATAACAAAGAAAAACGCCATAGTCTTTATCGTCTCTATAGCCGCCCGGTAATTTATGATTATATATTCAAGACCTTCGTTCATGCTGCGCGCTGGACTAAGTTCAAGCTCTCGAGGCCAAACATCAAGCGCAGGTATAAACCTAGAGAGGAAGAAAAATATCATAGTTCCGCCAACAACTATGAGCCCATACCGCAACATAGGTGCGCTATATCTCGGTTGATAATCACTAGAATTTTTGGCGAACCCATAGGTTGCACGATCAATGAGTATGGCCATGAGCGCAATAACCAATCCTGCAAGCAGACTTTCACCAAATTGAGCTTTACGAATTTGTGATAGCACTTCCCATCCTATATCTGCTGTACCACCTATAATTGAGGCAATTATCACCATACTAAGCGATGCCATTGTCGTCTGATTAACACCCAAAAGAAGCTGCCTTTTTGTACTTGGAATACGAACCTGCCAAAACAACTGACGGTGTGTAGCACCCGACATAAGGCCAGATTCAATGACCTCACCAGGTACGCGGCCGAGCCCAACAATCACATTTCTCGCCATTGGTGGGAAGGAATATAGAATACTAGCAATGAGCCCTACGACTGTACCAAAGCCAAACAGCATTAAAATTAGCAGAAGATAGGCAAATGCTGGAACGGTTTGTAGTATATCCAGCATTGGCATTATTATTCTTTTAGCAGCTTGCGACTGAAACGCCCAAACACCAAAACCAAAACCGATTAGCACGGCAAGAGGAACCGAAATGGCGACTAGTGAAAGTGTATTCATGCTTTCAGACCAATAGCCTATAATTACCATATAAAGGCATGATATCAGAGCAAATAAAGAGAGCCGCCAACCCGCTGCAATAAACGCAAACATACAGATCAGAAAACTAATCACAGCCCAGGGTAAAGATTGTAATACTATGCGAACACCATCAATAGGCCATTCAAGCAGCCAGGATACACCTCTAAAAAACCAGCCAAAATAAGTAATCAGAAAACCCATCCCAGAATTCAGCCAACGATCAAATGGAATGACCAAATCCTTCGGATAATTTGTTAACCATTTAAGGTGATCCTGCAAAACGATTAACGCTAACGTAATAAGAATGATACCTAGCCAAGGTAAAAAGCCAGGATCTAGTTTAAGCTTACTCATTTTGTTCCTTTTACCTGTGCTGGTGGCACATTGCTGCTGTTCGCAAGTGCTTCCAGAACACCGCTTGCCGTAGCAATTCCAATTATCGAGCCGTCTTCGGCTTCAACGGCAACTCCTTTATCATTCTTGGCAAGATATCCAAGCAAACTATCGATCTGTGTAGCTGCAGGTACTCGCCCCAGTCCTTTCGCAGATGCAGAAGTTTTATGGCAAACGTCTGATGCACACAGCACAGACTCCCAAGGCACATCGGTTGTAAACTCTCTGACATAATCATCGACAGGATTAAGGATCAAATCAACAGGACGGCCAATTTGAACGATCATGCCATCACGCATTATGGCCATTCGATCAGCTAAGCGCAGGGCTTCCTGAAAATCATGGGTAATAAAGACAATTGATTTTTGAAGTTTTGATTGGATACGCAGAAACTCATCCTGCATTCGTTTCCGGATTAATGGATCAAGAGCAGAAAAAGGTTCATCAAGTAACCATATATCTGGCTCCACAGCAAGTGACCTCGCAATGCCAACGCGCTGCTGTTGGCCGCCTGATAATTCATTTGGAAAATTATTTTCGCGGCCCTGCAAA
>CABZJF010000005.1:0-123162 GCA_902525915.1 Paracoccaceae bacterium
CCGGAATTTTACGTGATGCTCCTTTTCACAGAATGACCCCAGACCAATGGAATGAGGTAATTGCAACAAACTTAACTGGAGTGTTCAATACTATCCATCCAATATGGCCAGGCATGAGAGAAAGAAAATTTGGTAGAGTAATCATTATATCCTCTATCAATGGCCAAAAGGGTCAGTTTGGTCAGGCAAATTATGCAGCAACAAAGGCTGGTGATTTAGGAATTGTTAAATCCCTCGCGCAGGAAGGAGCAAGAAATGGCATCACAGCTAATGCCGTATGCCCTGGTTACATTGCAACAGAAATGGTTGCTTCGATGCCAGAAAAAGCTTTAGAGGCAGTCATTGGGCAAATACCAGCTGGGCGTTTAGGCGAACCCGATGAAATAGCGAGGTGCGTTGCATTTTTGGCCTCAGACGATGCAGGTTTCATAAATGGGTCTACAATCTCAGCAAATGGCGCTCAATTTTTTGTTTAAATGAGATGGTTTGAGCTTAGGGCATTCTACGCCCGCATGCGTATCTATTTGTTTAAAGGGATACAAAGTTCACTAGCAAACATGCAATTTGCATAGCTAGTCCATTAGTCTGTTAAAATAATTAATATTGAACTGCTATAAGATGTTGTTCTATCACTCTTGCAAAAGTCAGGATATTTATTAGGACACTGGAAACTCATTTGAAATTGCGCCCCATATATATTTTGTGCACTATTTTGGTTTCAACTACCGCAACTTACAACAATGCGGCTGAGCGTGGGCCTGTTACCAACCTGTTAATTCCAAGATATGTCTCACTTAAAGCTAGTGAAGCCAATGCTCGCAGGGGTCCGTCCCTTTCGCACAGAATTGATTGGGTATTTAAAAAAAAGGGAATGCCGTTAGAAATATATGGTGAATACGATAATTGGAGAAGAGTTCGTGACTCCGAAGGTGCAGGTGGTTGGATACATTATTCTTTACTTTCAGGCGTACGCTCAATTATTATTACCTCTTCGATGGCCAATCTATACAGAAAATCTGATCAGGACTCTATGATTATGGCTAGAATTGAGCAAAATTATATCGCAGATCTTGGAAAATGCGTTAAAGATTGGTGTGAAATTGATGCTGGTAAATATGACGGGTGGATAAGGAAAATAGATATTTGGGGAGTTGCCCCAGACGAAATACGCTAACCGAATTATTAATTACCAAATGATACGAAGGAAGTTAAATGAAGATCGGCAATCGAAGCATTGGCCCCAATGAACCTCCATTAATCATTGCAGAAATTGGCATTAATCACGGCGGCAGTCTAGACGTCGCAAAGAATATGGTTGATCTAATTGTCCACTCTGGCTGCGAGTGTGTAAAGCATCAAACTCATATTATCGAAGATGAAATGACAGAAGAAGCAAAGGCAATTTTTCCTCCTAACGCCAATACGTCAATTTGGGATGTAATGAAAGAATGCTCCCTAAAACTGGATGAAGAGCAAGAGCTTAAAGAGTACGCAGAGAATTTGGGTTTGATATGGATATCAACACCATTTTCACGAATGGCAGCAGACTTTTTAGATGAAATTGACGTACCTGCTTTCAAGATTGGTTCTGGCGAAGCAGATAATCTTCCGTTGATTAATCACATAGCTCAAAAAGGTAAGCCAATTATTATGTCGACTGGCATGCAGTCTATTAAAAGTTTAGAAAATAGCGTAAACATCTTAGAGAAGTCTGGAGTTGAATATGCCTTACTAGAATGCACTAACCTATATCCATCTCCTCCAGAAATTGTTAGCTTGCAAGGTATACAGGAACTAAAGCAAGCTTTCCCAAAAGCACTGGTTGGATTTTCAGATCACTCAATTGGCCCACATATAGCTTTAGCTTCAGTAGCTCTTGGCGCTTGCATAATTGAGAGACATTTCACTGACACGCGATATAGGGGTGGACCTGACATTACTTGTTCTATGGATCCGGCAGAATTACGACTTCTAGTCGACAGATCCGTTGAAATATACAGAGCACTGATGAATCCAAAACAGCGTACCAAACAAGAGGAAGACGTCTATAAGTTCGCACGGGCATCCGTTGTAGCAGACAAAGATATGACCGCCGGTCATATCATAACAGATAAAGATATCTGGGTTCGAAGGCCAGGGTCCGGGGAGGTCCCAGGGTATAAATATAATGATATAATTGGTAAAAAACTTAGACTTGATGTCAAAAAAAATCACCAATTCAAGTGGTCTAATTTTCATTAGCAACTATTGATAACACTGGTTATACGATAGAGCATGCAATTCAGATTTACTTGGAAAGCTTGATATGACTAAAAAACTGCTTTTTGTTACAGGTACACGCGCAGACTTCGGCAAAGTCGAGCCTTTGGCAATTAAAGCAAGAGATGCAGGTTATTCAGTTAGTTTCTGGATCACCGGAATGCATATGTTGGAAAAATATGGGCTGACTAAATTAGAAGTGGAGCGTGTCGCAGGCGTAGAGATTTTTGAATTTAAAAACCAAAAAGAAGATGATGAATTGGATAAGATCCATGCAAATACAGTCATCGGGTTCTCACAATTTATAGGTCATCAAAAGCCAGACATGGTATTTATTCATGGCGACAGAATAGAAGCACTATCATGTTCATTAGTCTGTGCGACAAACAGTTTACCATCAGTTCACATTGAAGGTGGAGAAATTTCAGGAACCATCGATGAAATATTTAGACATTGTAATACAAAATTAGCCCACTGTCACTTTGTTAGCTCTGAATTAGCACGAAACCGTATTTTAAGGATGGGTGAAGAAGATAAACGAATTTATGTTATCGGCTCTCCAGAACTCGATTTCCACGCGAAAGAGTCTGGCGTAACCATTAAGGAAGTTAAAAGCCGGTATGATATAAATTTTGATGATTATGGCATTTGCACCTATCATCCCGTTACGTCTGAAGCGAGTGAAATGGGAAACCAAGCTTCGGCTCTGTTTGAAGCATTAAAGTATTCTGGACGGAAGTTTGTTACAATACTACCTAATAATGACCCTGGCTTTAAAGAAATTTGGCGGGTCATCGAAGCACTTCCTAAAAATCAGTTTAGAGTAATCCCATCAATGCGCTTTTCATATTTTTCTGAATTGATGAAAAACTCAGCTGCAATTGTAGGGAATTCATCAGCAGGAGTGAGAGAAGCCCCTTTTCTTGGTGTACCATCGCTTGACATAGGATCAAGACAAAGAGCTCGAAGTTCTGCTGACTCAGTAACTAACTGCCAACCAAACGATAAGGAAAAAATTTTACACTTCCTAGAAAATTCATGGGGAAAGTCTTACCCTAGAGATGAAAGTTTTGGTGCCGGTAAAACGGCTGAGAAATTTTTAAAAATACTCAATTCTCCGGCGTTTTGGGAAAATGATATCCAAAAAATATTTAATGAGTGAACTTGTGAGGAAATCAACATTAATCTTTTGGCAAATATTTTACTATCTAATTCAAATTGCTCTTCGCATCTTAGCAGTTAAAATACTGAAAATGCGCCTAAGAGCTCAGAAGGAGCACCCCAAGCGTTGGAAAGAACGGCTTGGGGAAACAAATCAGGTTAGACCAAAAGGTGAGTTAATTTGGCTTCATGCTGTAGGACTAGGAGAGGTTATGGCCCTTAGGGCAATAATTGATATTATTCTACAAAAAAAACCTGATGTTAATTTTCTAGTTACATCAAGTACAATACAATCTGCTGAACTTTTTTCCCAAAATTTACCCGCAAATACAACACATCAATTCATACCACTTGATGTGCACAAATTCAGACGGAGTTTCCTATCACGATGGAAACCCAACTTAGTGATTTGGTCGGAACAAGAAATTTGGCCTGGTTTTGTAAACGATTGTGCTAGTCTTAAAATTCCACAAGTTTGGATAAACGCTAGGATGGCAGATAAGGCATATAATTCTCGGAAATGGCTCAAGACTTTTTTTGCGGATCTTTATGCCAACTTTGAAATCATATCGGCACAGGACGAAAAAACTGCACAAAATATTACAAAACTAATTAAATTTCATCTAAAGCAACGCGTAAGAGTTGATGGTTCATTAAAGCCAGCCGCTCCAAAACTGAAATCTAAACAAAGCATTCCACTACAGATTGGATCTGTGACTGAAGGTAGGAAAATCCTCACTCTCATATCATCACATCACGAAGATGAAAAGTTTGTGATACACGCGTTACAAAAAATTTCAAAAAAAATACGACCAATTTTAGTGATAATCCCAAGGCATATTGAGCGCGCAGAGACAATACGGGATCAATGCATTAAAGCAGATTTGAAGTGCATCATTCTGTCAGAGTTTCAGGAAACTTCCCCAAGGTCTGATGTTTATATTGCAAACCAAATAGGCGCCCCAGCCATCTGGTTACCTTTCACACATTTGGCCCTGATTGGTGGGACCTATTGCGATATAAATGGACATAATCCATGGGAACCCATCCAGTTTGGAGCAGCGGTACTTCATGGCCCAAAGACCGCAAACTTTTCAGAGGACTTTAAAGAGCTTTTAGTTTCTGATAGTTCAACCGAAGTACTCGACGGAGATGACCTTGTAAGAAGTATCACACAAACAAATTTTGACAAACAAATACGAAATGCCAGTTCATTGCTTCAAAAAAAAATAAGAGCTGTAAAGGACTTGTCAAATGATATTTTATTACTGTTAAATTAAGATCTAATAAAATTTAACTGGGAAACATTTGGGTAAAACAGACTTGTCAGGTAAACAAAACTATTCTCATATTACAGGAAAAAAGAGATCACATTTTTTAGATCTTAGCATCTATATCTTTACTAGATTTCTTTTAAGTATTTTATCAATTTTACCTTACAGGACAAAAATTGCTTCAGGTGGTTTAATTTATGAGAAAATTATTTCACCATTATCGGGTAATCGTAGACGTATACAGGATAATCTTAAACTTATATTTCCTGACCTCGAAGAAGGAAAGCGAGAAGAGCTATATAGCCAAGTACCTAACAATATTGGGCGCACGTTTTTTGAATTGCTATCGCCAAATGCCTTTTACAAAATGGCACAGTCAGCCAAAGTATCCGGCCCCGGTTTTAATATACTTAAGCATGCCCAAGAACAAAATAAATCAGTAATTCTAGTTTCTGGCCATTTGGCAAACTATGACGTCGTGCGGGTAGTGCTTAATTCAAACCAAATTTCAGTTGGTGCTCTCTACAAACCGATGAATAACCCGTACTTCAATTCTTTTTATGAAAGATGTATCAAAGAAATCGCCAATCCATTATTTCCACGAAGTCGCACCGGCATGGGAAATATGATGAGGTATCTCAGCGGTGGAAACGTGGTCGCACTTTTAGTTGACCAATATATGAGCCACGGAGAACCTTTAAAATTTTTTGGGCATACAGCATACACAGCAACTTCTGCTGCAAAATTAGCACTGAAGCACGATGCATTACTTATTACCTTTTACGTAGTGCGGAAAGATGATGGTGTGAATTTTGATTTAGTGTTCGAAAGTCCAGTAAAACCCTCTACACCGAGTGAGATGACTCAAATATTAAATGATAGATTAGAAAAACAGATAAGAAAAAATATGGGACAATGGTTATGGACACATAGAAGATGGAGATCACCCAGCTCTGTATAAAATAAAAGTTAATTCTATGAATGCTTTTTGTAAATTTGAGCCACTCGATCAAAATCTTCTCGATTATCTATATCTAAACTATTCTCCTTTGGCATTTCTACGACACCGACATTATTTGAAGTAAATCCATTATTTTCTACAAACCACCCTCCATTGAAAACATAAACTGCACCATTTGGCCTGAAAAGCTCTGGCAGGTCTTGTCTATTCATAAATGTGAAATCTGGCTCTACAATAGGTACAAATTTGTTACCTCGAACAAACCCAGATTTAAGCACTGCTCTATCCTGAGAAGATACTGTAAATACAAGATCAAAAGTGTTATTTTTAAAAGTGTTAATACATTTTGAAATGTCCTCATCCCGTCGCAAGGGCGATGTTGGCTGGAGCAAAACTATAGTAGACTCGTGTAGTTCGTATCGCCTAATCAACTCAAACATCAACTCGGCCATAGTAGAGTGATCTGTTGACAGTTCTGGAGATCGTCGATGTTGCTCAACTGAATAACATGCGAGCTCTTTTTCCAAGTTTTTATCACTGGAAATTATAACTTCACTGACACAACGCAATGCTTGGTCAAGGGCTATCTTATAAAGCTTCTCCGATCCCAAAATGAGAAAATTTTTATCAGGAAGACCCTTGGAACCAGCCCTACATGGGACTATGGCAACACAGTTATGCAACATAACTTCATACCTATTTTAATTTCACTACCTTAACTTAATGTTAGACAAACTAAAACAAAGAATACGCTAAAAAATTTAATTAGTTTGCACAGATTAGCTGCGCATTGCCGTTCCATCGGGATCATACGGCGAGGGAGCAATTACTGTTGCTCTTCTTTCCACTCCCACTATATGAACGGTAACTGCTGTACCTTCACTAGCTAAAGCGGGCTCAATAAGAGCCATTGCGAGAGATTTCTTTACAGTATGACCATATGCCCCTGAAGTAACGAAGCCAACCATGTCGCCTGCTCCTGACCAAATGGGTTCATATCCAGATGCATCTGAATCACCATCCTCAATTTCTAATGTCACTTGAACTTTTCCAGGACCATTTCCATTGCGTTCAGCAACTGCGGCTGCTTTTCCGATGAAGTCTGGCTTATCCCAATCAATCCACCGGTCCATTGCCGTCATACCCGGAGTCCGATCTTGAGTAAATTCAGCAGACCAAATCCCAAAACTCTTCTCAATGCGTGTTGAGAGCATTGCGTTAAAGCCTACTTCACGAATATCGTAATCAGTTCCAGCCTCTAACAATATTCTACGAAGAGCAATATGATCACCCATTTTACAATTTAGCTCAAAACCCATTTCACCAGTAACACTCATCCGAGCAACACGCGACTGGATCAATCCAACATCAAGTCCTTTACAATCCATAAACCTCATCTTGGACACATCTCCCTCAGCAACTTTCTGCAGAACAAATTGAGAGTTTGGCCCGATTAAGGCGAAACCACAAATATCATCCCCAAGATCTCTGACACTTACTCCTTCTTGCATCTGGTCATTGAACCAACGCATATGCCAAGCTCTTAGATAATAACTACCCATAATCCAAAAAGTACCATCGCCCCAGTTCAGTAGTGTCAGGTCACCTTTGAGCTTTCCTGATGACGAAAGCATTACTGCAAGACGAGCTCTACCGGGTTTCGGTAACTTGGTAGCAAATATCTTATCTAGCCAAGCTTCTGTATTTTCACCCTTTACTTCGAAACGCGAAAAGCCCGTAATATCTAATAATGCCACGCCTTGTCGAATTGACTTGCATTCTTCAGCCACAATCTCGTGGGCGTTAGAGCGCTTTAACGTTAATTTTTCTTCAAATTCACCAGATGGGGCAAAATATAGTGGGACCTCTAAATCCCATGAAACACCCCAACGGCATCCAGCCTGGGTCATCGCATCATGGGCCGGTGCCATCTTCATCGGACGTCCTGCTGGAAGCTGCTCGTTCGGGTAGGACATAACAAAACGCCTCGAATAAAACTGCCCGGTTGTTTCACGAATATATCTTTTATTTTCCGCGTATTGCCCGTAACGAGCTACATCCATCGACCATGCATCAGTCTCTGGTTCTCCCTCAATCATCCATTCAGCTAGGGTTTTTCCTACACCGCCCCCTTGCAAAAAACCAGCCATGACGGCACATGCGGACCAATATCCTCTCTTACCGGGGACTGGACCTACCAGTGGGTTACCATCGGGAGAAAAAGTGAAAGCTCCATTAACCCAGGTTTTTATTCCTACATTCTCAATAGCTGGATAACGTTGGAACCCAAGCATCAGTTCATTTTCAATTCTATGTAATTGTTCCTGAAATAATTCTTCCCCGTAATCCCATGGCGCACCATCCATTGCCCAGTGCTCGTAATCAATTTCATAAATCCCGACCAAAACACCATTTTGATCTTGACGCATATAAGTAAATCCCTCAAGATCAACTGTCATGGGCATCTCAAAATTACTGCTTGCAACTTCCGGAATGCTATCCGTTATTAAATAATGATGTTTTAACGGGCTGACCGGAAGCTCTATGCCAGCCATACGGCCCACCTGCTTTGCCCAAAGGCCTGCAGCATTTACAACATGTTCACACTTAATATTACCTTTATCAGTCTTAACGATCCAGCCATCTGTTAATTGTTCAAGACTATCAACTTTTACTTCCTCATAATACTCAGCACCCTTTATTCTCGCAGCAGTAGCGTACGCCTGCACGGTGCCAGTAGTGTCGATGTAGCCTTCTCTATCTGCCCACATTGCACCCAAAACTCCATCTACCGACATTATTGGACAACGTTTTTTAGCTTCCTCTGGACTAAGGAGTTCGCAGTCACTGATTCCTATAGACTGAAAAATACGATAATTTGATTGTAGCCACTCCCACCTTTCCGGGGTCCCTGCGAGGGTCAATCCGCCAGTCATATGAAAACCAATGTTCTGACCTGATTCTTTTTCAATCTTAGGCAAAAGGTCAATTGTGTAGGCCTGCAAAGCCGCCATGTTTGGATCGGCGTTTAATGTATGAACTCCACCGGCCGCATGCCAACTAGAACCGGAGGCAAGCCTGCGCCGCTCCAGCATCACGACATCTTTCCACCCCATTTTTGCAAGATGGTACAAAACGGATGAACCAACAACTCCACCGCCTATAACAACAACTCGATATTGTGATTTCATTTCGAATACTCCCAAATCCTTAGATGATCTTATTCTTAAATAAATTAGCTATTCAAGACTGTTCTGGAGACGTCAAAATATAAACTATTTTGGCCAAAACCTCCTTGCAATTAGGATAAAAAATAACTGATTAAAATGATAATTATCTATAGATATTCAAAAATTAAAAAGCGATCAAAACTCTAGGTCATATTGTTCAAAACATCTAAAAAAGCAGCTCCAAAACGGTCTGTCTTTTTAGGTCCAATTATCTTAGCCATCTCGTCCAAACTTCTGGGTTTAAGTTTGGCAATTTTAGAAAGCAAAGATGCCGAACAACTAAGCGGTTTTTCTACTCCCAGAGGTCCACGAGATAACCTGACTTGAACGGCTAAAAGCAAATCATACATCTCCCCCTCCTTAGCACCAGCAAGTTTTTGCCGTCGAGGGTGCATGTGATCAACTTCTCCATTGATGACTGCAAGAAAAATAGTACCAAACTTCTCTAATTTTTTTTTGCCCACGCCATTAATCTGAGACATCTCATCAAGGTTCAAGGGGCGTCTTTGAGACATATCCACTAGGGCCTTATCAGTAAAGATAATGTAGGCTGGCACTCCAGCATTTTCAGCTAAAGCGCGCCGCTTTGCTTTAAGCGCGCTAAGCACTGGAGCATCATCATCGCTAATTAGTTTTTTTACAGAGTAGTTTCTTTTAGCAGACTTAATTGTATCCGCTCGTAACGTTATGCTTTGCTCACCTCGCAAAATTGGGAGCGCTTTTTCAGTCATTCTCAAACCTCCATACTTTTCAACATCTGGACGAATAAGATCATGGCCCATCATTTGCCTGAAGACTGCTTTCCACTTTACTCGGTTTAACTCTTTGCCAACCCCAAATGTTGGCAATTTATCGTGGCCGTGACTACCGACTTTCTCAGTGAAATTTCCTTGCAAAATATCGATTAAATGTCCCATACCAAAATACTGATCAGTTCGCAAACTAGCGGATAACGCTTTACGCACAGACTCCGTGCCATCAAATGTTTCAGGTGGCCTCTCACACAAGTCACAATTTCCACATTTTATCTTCGTCTCACCAAAATAATTAAGAAGATTAAGGCGACGACACTCTAAAGCTTCAGCCAAACCTAAGAGGACATTAAAACGTCCATGATCAGCAGACTTCCTGTTAGGTGGAGCAAGACCTTCATCTATCTGATTTCTACGAAATCGGATATCATCTGCACCATATAGAGTTAGTGTTTCAGCGTGGCCGCCATCTCTCCCAGCACGTCCAATCTCCTGATAGTAGCCTTCAATTGATTTAGGTAAATCTGCATGCACCACCCATCTTATATCAGGCTTATCGACGCCCATACCAAATGCAACGGTAGCGACAATAACCAGACCATCTTCAAGAACAAAGCGGCTTTCGACAACTTTGCGCCGATCAGCATCCATACCGCCATGATAGTAGCATGAGTTATGTCCGGCTTCTTCCAATGCTTGGGCTAAACTTTCAGTTTTAGCCCTTGTTCCACAGTAAATAATACCCGATTGGCCTTTGCGCTTGTCCACAAAATTCATAATTTGTCTTCTAGGATTATCTTTGGGAACAAAACTCAGATAAATGTTTGGTCGGTCAAATCCACGCAAAAATACTTTTGGATCAGCACCACCAAAAAGTCGCTCAATTATTTCCTGTTGCGTCTCGTTATCTGCAGTTGCAGTAAATGCACACAAAGGGACATCAAGTCTATGCCTTAATTTCCCAATCAAAAGATAATCTGGCCTAAAATCATGCCCCCATTGACTAACACAGTGCGCCTCATCTACGGCTAAACATCTTATATTAGATTTCCTCAAGATGTTTTGTATTTTGCTTGAAGCCAATCGCTCAGGAGCCACGTAAAGAAGCTTTAAATCACCGGAAGTAATCTGTGAAAAAACAGTGTCAATCTCACTTTGAGTATTTCCTGAAGTTATAGCTCCTGCCGCTACACCAGCAGCCTTCAAACCACGAACTTGGTCGCGCATTAGGGCAATCAGGGGCGAAATAACAACCGTTAGGCCATCATTTAATAGAGCAGGCAACTGAAAACATAACGATTTTCCACCCCCTGTTGGCATTATTGCAAGAACGTTCTCACCACTGGCAACTGCATCAATTATTTGACGCTGGCCAGGTCGAAATTCGCTGAAGCCGAAAACGTCTTTTAATAGGGTTTTGGCACTCACCACAACATAACCTTAAGCCTTCTCCACAGTGGCATGTGTCCCACAGGGTGACCCTGTATACAAGTCATTTTCAAGACTATTTTAATTATAAAAATTGGGTTGATTTTTTAAAACTGTGGTGCCCGGGGGCGGATTTGAACCACCGACACGAGGATTTTCAGTCCACTGCTCTACCCCTGAGCTACCCGGGCACATACGACAAAATGTAATAGGTTCGAAGTGTGTATGGTAAAGCAAAGAAGTTGTCCAGTGGCGTAATTTAATTTTGCAAAAATTCTCACAAGTAAAAGTTAGAAAATTCCTTCGGAAACTTTGTGAGTGAGCAAATCGACAAACCGCTGTCTTTCCAAAACTGGCGAATTTACTGATAGTTCATTGAAAACTTTTTTTGTCAAAAAATATCCCGTTAATTTTAAGCCATCTATAATGCTACCTGAATTTCCAGACCCTTTTAACATAATGGGTGGAAGGTTTAATAATTTTGGAGCCCACACTCCAGCTGCTTGTTCGCTAATGGCTCTCCCAGTCCTCGGGGATACATACCGTAGGTTGTCAGTACATCCAGAAACAGCACATTTTGACAAATCTAGCCCATAACCAAGTACACTCAATAATTCTAGTTCCCAATTAAGATAAGCCAGAGGCCAGACCTTTGGCTGACTAAGAAGGTCTAACAAATCCTCTGTTGTTCTATAAAAATTATCATACGCATGTCTCTCGGGTAATACTCTGGATAAAATTGTACTTACAGTCGTTAAACCCGCTGTCAGAATTCTATCATTCATAGCATTAACAGTACGAGCCCTAACTAATTCAACTTTAAAAGACCCAAGGTGATCTTGTAAGCGTGCACTCCAAGTTAGATCGAGCTGTGCTCCCACCTGAAGTATTGGTGAGAACTTTCGTGATGCTCCACCTTTCACAACACCCAAATACCGTCCATAACCTGGGCAGAAGGTATCTATGATTAATGATGTTTCACCATGCTTTCGAGTAGCTAATAATATCCCTACTGAGCGCCATTCCATTTCATAAAAATAGAATAATCCCTAAAATTCGTCTAGGTAATTTTGCCCGTTGGAACTTTCTACTTCAATTATCCATAAATCTGGATCATTGGCTTTTTGCTTTTCTAAAAAAATATCTATTTCCACATCTAGGTCCTCCAAAATTTTTACCCATACGTTTCTATTATTTTGAAGGTCGAAGGTCTTTTGGTGAAGTTCCGCAAATCCATCCATCTTGCTTATTTTTACTAGAATAGCCCCTGAATGGTCATCTCCATGAGCCATTACATATGCGGCAATAGTCTGAAGTTCTAACCTTTTTAGGTAAGCCTGTACCCAAATTCTACTTCTTAGACGTGCCATTAATTTCCATCATTAAAATCAAGCCCCATTTCAGCATATCTCTCTGCTTCGTTTAGCCACTTTTCACGAACTTTAATTTGACAGAATAAATGCACTCTACACCCTAAAAAGCTTTCAAGCTCTTCGCGCGCCGCCATTGAAATAGCCTTGATCGTTTCACCACGACCACCCAAAATAATGCCTTTGTGACCACCGCGGGAAACATAAATTATCTGATCAACCCTTACACTTCCATCCTTTCTATTACTCCAAGTTTCTGTTTCCACAGTTAGCTGATAAGGAAGCTCTTGATGTAGTCTAAGAATGAGTTTTTCACGCGTAATCTCTGCTGCAATCATTTTCAATGGTAGATCGGCGATTTGATCCTCAGGATAAAACCATGGACCATCTGGCATTTTATCTGCTAACCACAGTTTTAGATCTTTTGTTCCAAATCCCCGGTCAGCAGAAATTAAAAATGTTTTTGAAAAACTGAAAAGCTCATTCAACTGCTTGGTTAAAGACAAAAGCACTGGCGACTTAACTTTATCAATTTTATTAATAGCAAGTACAACCGACCGGTTCTTACTAGAATTAGAAAGATCTCTAAGAATCCTTTCCACGCCCTCAGTTAGACCTCTATGAGCCTCGATAAGCAAAACAATCACATCAGCATCTGCCCCCCCCCCCCCAAGCAGCGGCTACCATAGCCCTATCCAGTCGACGTCTCGGTTTAAACAAACCAGGAGTGTCAACAAATACTATCTGAGCGCTATCGACGATTACAATCCCTCTAATTTTAGTACGGGTCGTTTGAACTTTATGAGTAACGATGGAAACTTTAGAGCCTACAAAATGATTCAAAAGCGTAGACTTTCCAGCATTTGGTTCTCCAATGAGGGCCACAAAGCCTGCTTTCTTCATTCTTGATCCTTTAAAGTTTCCATAAGCATTCTAGCTGCGACTTGCTCAGCGTCTCGCTTATTGCCAGCCTCCGCAATGGTTTTTTCCCCAGTTTGCAGTTTCACTTGTATTTTAAAGATAGGCAAATGATCAGGCCCGGAACGGGTAATAAGCGTATAAACGGGTGGTTCAAGTTGTCGAGCCTGTGCCCATTCTTGCAGCCTCGTTTTGGAATCCCTTGCATCTAACTCAACATTAGAAATTCTTCTGTCCCATAATCTCAAAATTACATCTTTTGCAGCTTGAAACCCCCCATCTAAATAAATTGCAGCCAATACAGCTTCCATTGCGTCGCCGAGAACAGCATTTTTACGACGCCCACCCGTAATCATCTCAGAACGGCCCAATTTCAAAACCAATCCAAGATCTATTTCTTGAGCCACACCAGAGCAGGCTTCTTTTCTAACAAGGGCATTAAAACGGGGAGCCAGCTTGCCTTCAGACGCGTTTGGATCCTGTTTGGCTATAGCTTCTGCTACTGTTAGACCCAGAACTCTATCACCAATAAACTCCAACCGTTGATTGTCAGATCTATTCGTTGACGAGAAAGAAGGATGAGTAAGTGCCTCTAAGAGATACTTTGGATCTTTGAATGTATATCCTAAGCGCTTCTCAAATTTTTCAATATCAACGGATTTTTTCACTCAATACCCTCGAAAAAGCGATCACCCCTCCATGTCCAGAAGGCAAACATAGATCTACCAGCGGAAGAAAGAAGTACCCTGTCTGCTCTGCCAACAAGGTTTTCAAAAGGTACAAACCCCACACCACCTCTTGATTGAGATATACGGCTATCACTTGAATTGTCCCTATTATCTCCCAGAAAGAAATAATGTCCTACTGGCACATGATAAACAGGGGTATCATCTACTGTTTGACGCATAAAATTCAAAATAGAGTGCGAAACTCCATTCGGTAAAATCTCCACAAATTTTTCCTTCTCACAAATGCCATTTTGCTCAACGACCTCATTTGCACAGCGAGGCATATTTCTAAATGGTCCTTGTGGTGCCTTTACTTCGTCAAATGTACCATCCGGTATAACTTCTACCGGCGTTCCATTTATAAATACTAATCCATTTTTAATTTGTACTTTTTCACCTGGCAGAGCTATCAATCTTTTAATATAGTCTTGACCATTTGAAGGGTGACGAAACACAACTACATCCCCACGCTTTGGCTCGGCTCCCAAAATTCTCTTATTACCCCCACGCAGAAAACCACATATGTCTTCTGCTTCGATATTTAGTCCAATTGCCGCTATTCTTACAGTAGGGCAGGATGCATATGAATAACCATAGGACATTTTATTGACGAACAAAAAATCACCAATTAAAAGAGTATCTTTCATTGAGCCAGATGGAATCCAAAATGGTTGGAAAAATAAGGTCCTGAAAATACCAGCCAAAATAAGAGCAAATATTATTGTTTTTATGGTTTCGAGAAAACCTTCTTTTTTTTTGGGTTTAGCCATCCCAAGTGCTCCCTAAACTAATACTCTCTAATGCTATCTTGGTGAGATTGTGTCAAGCCACAGGCTGTGCATCGATAATTACTATAGCATGTGCCCAAGGATGATCATCAGTAAGTGAAACGTGAAGAGTTGCTAAGTGTCCTTCAGGTGTCAAATCTTCCAAGCGCTTCTTTGCCCAACCAGTAAGTGTCATCACCGGTTGCCCTGTCTCGATGTTACTTACTGCCATATCTTTCCATGAAATACCCATACGGAGACCAGTCCCAAGTGCTTTTGAACACGCCTCCTTGGCTGCCCAACGTTTTGCTAGCGTACCAGCTTCATCTTTTCGTCGCCTTGCTTTCGCTTGTTCGTTTTTTGTAAAAACTCTATTCCTAAATCTATCACCGTGACGAATAAGAACCTTATTAATCCTATCAATATTGGCTAAGTCTGTTCCTGTACCGATAATCAACTGGCGCGAGCCTCTCCGATGAGTTTTTTCATTTTTTTAATTGAATTCCCAAGACCATTAAATACGGCGTCACTAATTAAAAAATGTCCAATATTTAATTCTTTTAACTCTGGAAATGCTGCAATCGGAGAAACAGTTTCATAAGTCAGGCCATGACCTGCGTGCACCTCAAGACCGATGGAATTTGCATATCCACACATATTCTTTAAATTTTCAAATTCTGTTTCACATTTTGACTGATTTTGCTCATAATAATAATCACAGTAAGCACCCGTATGAAGCTCAACTACAGCCGCGCCAACCCTCTTCGCTGCTTCAACTTGAGTGGGCACTGCGGCAATGAATAAAGAAACTCTGCAGCCTAAATCACTTAACGGTTTAATAAATTCTCTCAACTTATTTTCTTCTTTCAAAACGTCCAAACCACCCTCTGTAGTCCGCTCCTCTCTCTTTTCTGGTACGAGGCACACAGCATGGGGTTTATGCTTGAGCGCTATTTTATGCATTTCGTCCGTGGCGGCCATCTCAAAATTCAGCGGGATGTTCAAAGCTGCAATCAATCCATCAATATCCTCATCTCGAATATGGCGCCGGTCCTCTCTAAGATGTGCTGTAATGCCGTCCGCTCCCTCATTTTGGGCTAGTATAGCTGCCTCTACAGGATCAGGATACATACTACCCCTAGCATTTCGAATAGTGGCAACGTGATCAATATTTACACCCAGTCTCACATGACTTTCTGGTAACATACAAATCTCCAAATAAGTTTATATTTATTTTTATTTACGAAACTTAGTACTTTTCTCTTTAATTTCTCTCAGTTTTTCTCGAAGGCGACCTTTGCGTCTGTTCTGATAAGCACGAATTAATGGCAAGCTGATCATCCAGCAAATAGAAGCCGCTATGATCCCTGGGAAAATTCCGCCGATAAGGTATGGAAAGAAAACGTCCTGGTAAAATATTATTAGGTCCTTCCATTCAACGGGACCACCAATGATAATAGAATAAAGATTAGATTTTAAGTCAAGGAAAGCACCTAGAAATAAAGACACCAAATTTTCACCGTCATGGCCCAATCCCTCACTTGCTAGTAAGAATTCACCAGTGCGAAGGGATATAATTCCAATAGGAATATATGTAAGAGGATTACCAAAAAATGTGGCAAGCAAGGCAGCCAAAACATTTCCCCGTAAAATAAACGCAATTGTTCCTGCAACTATAAAGTGAAGCCCATAAAATGGTGTAAAAGTTGTAAATACACCAGCCCAAATACCTCTGGCAATTTTCTCTGGGTTATCAGGTAATCGGTGTAAGCGATGCTTTACATACAATGCTGCCCTGGTCCAACCACCTTTTGGCCAAAGTAGGAATTGAAGTAATGAGCCCCATGACCTCTTTTCTCTCCGCTTAAAAACCATGATGCACCTCAAATAGTCGACTAGCTGCCATAATTTCCGCTTCTTCTGGTGCGGGCCACCGTGGCGACGGCGTTTTCTGCATCCAACCTTGATAAGATCGCATGTAAGTGCTCAACATCTCGTAAATCCACAGTAAGTATTAATTTAAAGAAGTCCGGCTTGCGATCTAAAAACTCCATATCCGAGATATTCGCACCCAAATCACCAACAATTGTGCAAACTCTTCCCAAAACACCAGCATCATTACTTATAGTCATTTCTAGGGTGATTGGATAAATTGAAGGATGCTTGCCGGCATGCCAATGCAAGTCCAACCACAAATCCATATTATCTTCAAAACTTGCCAATGTGGGACAGTCAATTGAGTGAACTGACACGCCCTTTCCACTGGTTGCTATGCCTACTATTCTCTCACCTGGTAAAGGTTGACAGCAAGGTCTTCGATTAAATGATTGTCCCTCCGCGAGACCTATCACTGCAAGCTTTTGATCAATTTCAGGTTCTTTCGCTGTAGAAAAATCTGGAAATATGATGTTTATTACATCCCTCGGCTGCAACTCTGCGCTTCCCAATCTAGCATATAACTCTTGAACATCATTAATTCGAAGTTTCTTGGCTGTATTTTCTAAAGCTTTGTCTGTCGCTCTCTTACCAAAGTGCTCAAATGCTGCCCTCAAAAGTTGTTGTCCCATAATGATATATTTATCACGATCTGCTTCGCGCAGCGCGCGTCTAATCGCTGTCTTCGCCTTGCCAGTCTCTGTCATTTCAAGCCATGTGGCTTGCGGTTCTTGCCCCATTGCCGTAAGAATTTCTATAGATTGGCCATTTCTTAACCTTGTCCAAAGAGGTGCTCGCAACCCATCTATTTTTGCACCAACACAAGAATTTCCAATACGAGTATGAATTGCATATGCGAAATCAATTGGTGTTGCGCCCTTTGGTAGCTTTATGACTTCACCCTTTGGTGAAAAACAAAAGACCTTATCAGAATACATTTCTAGCTTTACAGCCTCTAAAAATGCTTCATGGTCTTCCTCTGTATTAAACTCCTCAATTAAGCTAGTTATCCATTTCACAGGATCGACGGTAAACGGGTTCTCACTTCTAACACCATCTCGATATGCCCAATGTGCTGCGATACCACTTTCAGCAACATCGTGCATTAGCTGGGTTCGTATTTGGACCTCCACACGGCGAGCGTTTCTACCTGAAACTGTAGTGTGAATAGACCGATATCCGTTAGATTTCGGCTGAGAGATATAATCCTTGAAACGGCCTGGGACTGCGCGCCAACGCTTGTGAATTACGCCAAGTACACGGTAGCATTCCTCATCACTACTGCATATTATTCTAAATCCGTAAATATCTGACAGACGCGAAAAGGAAAGCGCTTTCTCTTGCATTTTGCGCCAAATAGAATATGGCTTTTTTGCTCTACCTTCAATTTTAGCCTGAATTCCGGATGCCTCTAACTCTGAATGCATATCATCAGTTATTCTTTGAACAACATCACCAGTTTCTTTTTGTAAAACTATAAATCGTCTTATTATTGATGCCCGACCCTCGGAATTAAGTACACGAAAGGCAAGATCTTCAAGATCCTCTCTAATCGACTGCATGCCCATTCGGCCCGCTAGAGGAGCATATATTTCCATAGTCTCACGAGCCTTCTGGAGTTGCTTTTCAGGCTTCATCGATTTTATCGTTCGCATATTGTGCAAACGATCTGCGAGTTTAACTAAAATTACTCTGACATCCTGTGCAATTGCCATGAGCAGTTTACGCACATTTTCTGCCTCTTTAGTCTCGGTAGAGGTCAATTGCATATTTGTTAATTTTGTAACACCATCCACTAAATCAGCAATTTCTGAAGTGAACTGTTTTGTGATTTCGTCTTTGTTTGAAGACGTATCCTCGATGGTATCATGTAATAAGGCAGTTATAATTGTTGCGTCATCTAGCTGCTGATCAGCCAGTATCTCAGCTACTGCAACAGGATGAGAAAAATACTTTTCTCCAGACTTTCTAAATTGCCCCTCATGCTTTATTTGCCCATATTTATGGGCGTTTACAATCATCTCAAAATTAGATTTCGGATTGTAATTTTGTATCCGAGTGGCAAGCTCTTCTGCAGTTAACATTTGTCAGACTCTCAGGCCGCAGATTATCCTTTATCTTGAGCAGCCATAAGTGCGCGAAGCAATTTTTCTTCGCTCATATCATCATCCTCAGCGCGGTCACTATCATCACCACCACCCATCAGCACTGCCATTGAGTCATCCTCAGGGAGGTCAACCTCGATTTGAGTTTGATTGCTCTCTATTAACCTCTCACGCAATTCATCAGCAGTTTGTGTTTCATCGGCAATTTCTCTGAGAGATACAACTGGATTTTTATCATTATCACGCTCAACAGTTAGCGATGAACCAGAAGAGATTTCTCGAGCCCGGTGCGCAGCCAACATTACTAGCTCAAATCTATTAGGAACCTTATCTACACAATCTTCAACTGTGACCCGTGCCATGATTTTCTCCTGGGTATATCCTTTCAGACTCAGGCTTCTAGTAGATCAATCTGAAAATTACAAGAGTTGTTTATAAACATGTCAAGTCAGAGATTTCTTCAACACTCAAATCATTACAGAGTTCGCTGATGTTTTTCTTTAGGACCGGATGTATCCAACACGGTGCAATATCCAACAATGGTACAAGCACAAACGCTCTTTCGTGCATTCTTGGATGCGGTAGAATCAAATTAGAGGGTATTTTATTTAACTGATTTTCGAGATCTAAATCGTGCCAGTATAAATAAGTAGAGTTGCTTGGTTGGATGGATTGGCCAACAGCTAACAAATCCAGGTCTAATGTTCTTCCATCCCACCTTTTGCCACGAGATCTGCCAAATTTTTTTTCAATAGAATGCAGTTGATCCAAAATATTTTGAGGCTTTGCGTCAATACGGACTTTTACAACAGCATTTACAAAATCGGGACCAGAACCAATTGGAAAAGCTGGGTTTTTAAAAAAGCGCGATATTGCTTGCAAGTTAAAATTAGACTTCTCTAACTCTATAATGGCTTTCTTGATCAGTTCCAGAGAAGAAACACCGTCTAAATTTAAATTACTACCAAGTGCAATAAACGCAGAGCTTTCCATATCAATATCTTTCGTTTTTCATATTGATATAATTTTCTTTCTTTCACCATATCAATTTAAATATAAAATTGAAATGTTAAGGTCTATTTATCTAAAGACAAATTTAATACAAAAACATATACTTTTTGTGCTATTTTACTTCGTGAACATAAGGGTTTACCGATGACAATCATAAAGGTAATGTGACTAAGTAAATCAGTGGTCAGTACAAAATGAAAAATCCAGAATTAACTGTCTACATGGCTGCACCCCGAGGGTTTTGTGCGGGGGTTGACCGTGCCATTAAAATAGTAGAAATGGCGTTAGAAAAATGGGGGGAACCCGTTTATGTCCGACATGAGATTGTTCATAATAAATATGTGGTTGACGAGCTGAAGTCAAAAGGTGCGATTTTTATAAAAGAAGTAAGAGATGCGCCAGTTGATAGACCAATAATTTTTTCTGCTCATGGAGTACCAAAATCAGTACCCCTTGAAGCAAAAAACCGAAAAATGATTTATGTTGATGCTACATGCCCATTGGTCAGCAAAGTTCATATAGAAGCAGATAGGCATTTTGAAAACGGGCTCCAAATTATTATGATCGGTCATGAGGGACATCCAGAAACTATCGGCACCATGGGGCAATTACCTGAGGGAGGCGTTCTACTGGTCGAGAGCACCAAAGATGTAAAAAATTTAATTGTTCGGGACCCTAGTAAGCTTGCCTACGTTACCCAAACCACCTTATCCATTGATGACACTGCTGAAGTCGTCGAGGCACTAAAAACTCGTTTTCCAACAATAGTAGGCCCTCACAAAGAGGATATTTGCTATGCAACTAGTAATAGACAAGCTGCAGTAAAAGAAATTGCTCCAGAAGTCGACGCTCTACTGGTAATTGGAGCACCAAATTCTTCAAATTCTCAACGGCTCGTAGAGGTCGCAAAAAAAGCAGGATGTGAAAACTCTCAAATGGTTCAAAGAGCTGCAGAAATCAATTGGAACTCACTAATGAATATAAAATCAGTAGGTATCACCGCAGGTGCATCAGCACCAGAAATACTGGTAAATGAAGTTGTTGATGCTTTGAAAGAAAAATTTGAAATAAAAACCCATTTGGTAGAAACAGCTACTGAAAGTGTGAATTTTAAAGTACCACGCATTCTACGGGAAGCTTTATGATTTCAAAAATACCTCCAGTAGCTCTTATTTTAGGGCTGTCTGGAGTAATTCCGTTTGGATGGGGTACCGTAACCTTAGTTTCTGAGGAAGCTTTTAATTTTGGAATAGAAAATTTTGGGGCACGCTTTGTTGGACCTCTAATACAAGTCTCTTACGGTATCATCATCCTCTGTTTCATGTCTGGCGTTCTTTGGGGCTTCGCCACAAAAATGGACAAAAAAAATGCGAGCATGGGCTATATACTATCTGTCACTCCAGCATTATGGGCATTTTTCGCAATGGGCAGAGGGCAAACTAGTGACACAATTAGTTTAATTGTTGGATTCATAGCAGTTTTATTGATCGACAGACATTTCTACCTTTTAAAACTAACACCTCTCTGGTGGATGAAATTGCGTATCCCACTCACTTTCCTTGTAACATCTTTGTTAGGCATTGGGATAATTATATGAATTCTGACATCGAAACGGTGCACATCTACGACACAAAAAGTTCTGAATATCTAGCAAATATATCAAAAGAACACCCACACAAAACTTTAAAATATTTTTCTGAAAATCTACATAACAACTCAAACGTTCTGGATTATGGATGCGGACCAGGCCTTGCTGCAGAGTATTTAGCAAACCTCGGACATAATGTAACAGCATTCGACGCGTCCCAAAAAATGATAGAATTGGTACCTAAACATGCTAAAATTAGGTCTTATCAGGCGACATTTGATACTTTCTCAGAAAATGAAATATTTGATGGTATCTGGGCCAGTTTTTCACTTCTTCATGCAAAAAGGAAAGATTTACCACGTTTACTTACCTGTATTAGAAGAGCTATTAAACCGGGTGGACTTTTTTCTATAGGGTTGAAATTGGGAACTGGTGAAAAGAGAGATACGTTAGGTAGAAGATATACTTACGTCTCCCAAACTGAACTTTGCCAACTGCTCAAAAGCAGTGGTTTCGATGTTTTCGATCATATAATAGGAAAAGACATCGGATTAGATGGTGTTAATTCTGATTGGATATTTGCATATGCCAAAGCACAAACTAATGGCTTATACTGACGGTGCCTGTTCAGGCAATCCTGGGCCAGGGGGATGGGGTGTCCTTCTTCAAGCTTTTTCAGATGGCAAAGTTGTCAAGGAACGAGAGCTCTCTAATGGAGAAAAGCTTACAACAAACAATAAAATGGAACTAAGAGCAGCAATCGCTGCGTTGGAAATCTTAGATCGGACAAGTGAAATTACAATCATTACAGATAGCAAATATGTTATGAATGGCATCCAAACTTGGCTCACAGGTTGGAAAAAAAACAATTGGAAAACTGCTAGTAAAAAGCCAGTTAAAAATGAAGAATTATGGAAACGCCTGGATTTATTATGCGAACAACATGAGGTCAACTGGAAATGGGTTAAAGGTCATGCGGGGGATATGGGTAACGAGCGCGTTGACAAATTAGCTAGAAACGCAATGGAACCCTTCAAAGAGGATTAACAGACCCAAATCTAATTTTTTTCAATAGTGAAATCAGCAAAAGCTCCGGTACCCTCATCTGCCGTGAAGCGTATAATTTCTCCGTTGTACTCAACTAACTGGCAATTTAAGCCCAGATCACGCTCACCCCAGAAGAGAGTTCGACAAAATAACTGATTATCCCACGACCAATTTCCATTAACCGCGCGAAAAGCAGCTTTCCCGGTTATTGACCCATCATTCTGTACTACCAATTTTATTAGCGGCCTACTCAAAGTATGACCATCGACAATTTCTAAAAAGTCCATTTCATTGGATATTTTATCAAATTTTTCATTCGAGAATGCTTTAATAGCAATGAGCATAAAAAGAAAAAAAAGTATAAATTTCATTAGAATTCTAAAGGTAAACTTGGCATTACATTTAATTTACTTTTCAAAAAATATCCCCAAAGCTTGCTAAAGATCCAGAACATCTTTCATGCTGTATTCACCCGGTTCTTGCTGAATACCCCACTCAACTGCTTTAAGTGCACCCCTGACAAAAATAGCGCGATCTGTAGCTACATGGCGTAAAGTAATTCTTTCTCCAGCCGCTGCGAATAATACATCGTGCTCTCCTACTACATCTCCACCTCTAATAGAAACGAAGCCTATATCTCCTCTATTACGAGCCCCAGTTATTCCATCTCTTCCACTATCACGGACGTTTGATAATGATATTTGCCTTCCATCTGCCGCCGCATTCCCTAACATTAGAGCGGTACCTGAGGGAGCATCAACTTTTTTATTATGGTGAGTTTCAATAATTTCTATATCAAAATCACTGTCTAAGGTTGCAGCAACTTTTTTAGTCAGTTGAACTAGCAGATTTACACCCAAAGACATATTTCCAGCTCTTATAATCTTTGCTTTTTTACCGGAATTTTCTATCAAAGCTAACTCCTGATCATTAAAGCCGGTAGTACCAATCACATGCACAATCCCGCGTTCAGCAGCTAGTTTCGAAAATTCAATAGAAGCTTTTGGCGCAGAGAAATCAACAATGGCATCAGCATCTTTAAAAACCGAAGCTGGATCATCAGAGACTTGGACCCCACGAGTGTTTAAACCACTTACCAAACCTAGATCCTTACCAATCCAGTCATGACCTTCCCGTTCTAATGCTCCAATAAGCCTAGTTTTTGTACTACTCAAAACTCCTGAAACAATCATTTGCCCCATCCGCCCCGAAACACCCGTTACGACAACTCGAATCTTTTCACTCATCGCTTAAATTCCAATCTATTTGGTGGCTGTTTAGCTGCTATTGAACCACTTGGCAAAGGGCAATTTACAGCTTACATAAAGACATATGGCAAATAAATTTGATAAAACCACGCTTGGACCAAGTCAAAGACAACTAAGAGTAGGAGAATTAATAAGAAGAGCATTATCTGATCTTCTATTCAAAGGAGCTGTTCACGACCCTGAGCTGAACCGCTTGTCTATCACAGTTGGAGAAGTTACAACTTCTGCTGATCTAAAGATAGCGACTGCATACGTTTGCCCATTGGGAGGACACAAAGGTGAAAATGCCATAGCTCTTTTGGCTAAAAACAAGTCTGAAATTAGACGGGCAATTTCCAAAGAGCTCACTCTTAAGTATATCCCTGATATTCGCTTTCGTTTGGATGAAACATATGATCGGATGGATGAAACTAAGCGGTTATTTAGTTTAGATAAGGTAAAAAGGGATCTGGATATGTAATGCGGTTCTCAGCAATATATCTGTTTTGCGTTCTACTTTCCTCAAATGTATCTGCGCTAGATTGTAGGAAAGATATATTTGAAAATATCAACTTTACTATATGTAAAACATCTCTTTTTGAAGACGACCTGCGTTTATATTTAAACAATAGAAATGGGGTGCCATTCGGCAATTTTAACGCCTTACAAAAGGAGTTAAATGATAAAGGTAAAGAGCTCTTGTTTGCTATGAATGCAGGTATGTACCACTCTGATTTAAGCCCCGTTGGTCATTACATAGAAAAGCTGAGTAAAAAGAAAAATGTTATCGCGAGACCCGGTCCAGGGAATTTCGGAATGCTACCCAATGGAATATTTTGCATTGGCTCTGATATGTTGAATATATATGAAACCTTAGAGTATTTACAAAATACTCCAAAATGTATTTATGCTACACAGTCCGGACCAATGCTAGTTTGGAATAGCAAATTACATCCCCGTTTTCTAGAAGACAGCCAATCTAAATTTATACGAAATGGCGTGGGAACAAGTGTGGACAACCAATTCGCCTACTTTGTGAAAGCAGAAAATAGGTTAAATTTACACACGTTTGCCCGAATATTTAAAGACAAATTAAAGGTACCTAATGCTCTGTATTTTGATGGAAAAGTTTCCAAATTATACTCAAAGGAGCTAGGCCAGCATGACTTCGGTTGGCCAATAGGACCCATAGTTGCGGTAGTGCGCTCGAGAAATTAAACCAAGCGCACCACATAGCGATGAGAATTTAATGCTCAATGACTGGTTTTGTGGAGCCCTGAACAGCGATCTCTATCTGACGAGGCTTTAGTTCCTCTGGGACTTCTCTAAAGACATCAATATGAAGCATTCCGTCGGAATGGCTCGCGCCTTTTACTTTCACATAATCGGCCAAATGAAACGTCCTTTCAAATGCTCGGGTTGCGATCCCCTTATGTAAGAAATTTTTATCGGTAGTGCTATCATCTTTTTTACCAGAAATGATAAGCGTTTTGTTTTTAACTTCGACATTTAAATCCGCATCGGAAAATCCAGCAACTGCAATAGAAATCCGATATAAATCATCCGCTGTTTTTTCAATATCATAGGGAGGATAAGACGTTGTAGTTGAGTTGGTACTTGTAACACGGTTCATCAAATCAGAGACTTGATCAAAGCCAATGCTTGCGCGGTATAATGGTGATAAATCAAAATGTTGCATAATTGTCATCCTTTAAAAGCAATAACTTGGTTAACGCCCAGTAATCTGGCGCGTGCGAATTGCGGTCCCTATTCAGACGACCATGCGTTTTAAATGGGTATTAATTTTTTTGTTTCAAGTGTAAGCATTGAAACGTTTTTTGAGCAATTGATACACTCTTAGTTTACACCATGTCCTGCGAAGTGGACAATTTTGGCGGTTTAGGACCACCTGTCGCCCAATCTAATAATTCAACAGTATGAACGACTGGGATATCCGTGCCGGAACTAATCTGTATCATGCAGCCAATATTGCCAGCCGCAATAATATTAGGACTTTTTTCTTCGATTTTTTTAACCTTTAACTTTTTTAAAGTATTCGAAATATCTGGTTGAAGTAAGTTATAGGTTCCTGCTGAACCGCAGCATATATGAGCATCGGACGGCTGTGACACCTTAAAACCAGCTCGTTCAAGTAATTTTATGGGGCTTTGCTTAATTTGTTGTCCATGTTGTAAAGAGCAAGCAGAGTGGTAAACTACATTTAAATTGTTGCTGCTTAATATCGGGTTTAAGTCAAACTCGACCAAAAATTCAGAAATATCCTTCGCTAACGCTGAAACTTTCAATGCGCTTGCAGCTAGGTCGGTATCTTCGAACATGTGGCCATAATCCTTTACGGTAGTTCCACAGCCACTCGTGTTAATAATAATGGCGTCGAGCCCATTAAATTCAATCTCGTTGTTCCAGGCCTCTATGTTCGCTCTAGCCAACTGAAGGGCTTTATCTGTGTCGCCCATGTGATGGGTTAATGCGCCACAACATCCTTGTCCTTTCACAATAACTACTTCGCATCCCATGCGTCTTAAAATACGGATTGTTGCATCATTAATATCCGTATCCAAAACTTTTTGTGCACAACCGGTCATTAACGCTACCCGCTTTTTTGTTTCTGGCTTTTGTGACAAAAAAACTTGAGGATCATCATTAAGGCTAGGTGGAAGGATTTTTTTTGGTGCAAGTGCAAGCATCGCTCTAAGTCTTTTACCCGGCACCAGTGGCGAAATAGGCTTAGCTAGTTTTGCGAGGATTAACGAAAACCTAAATCTTGCTGGAAAAGGTAGAATCAACGACAGTAGCCAACGCAAGTATCTATCCGCAGCAGGCCTTTTATAATTTTTGTTGATATAGCTTCTGGCATGATCAATTAGATGCATGTAATGGACGCCCGAAGGACAAGTTGTCATGCAGGACAGACACGACAAACATCTATCTATATGTTTAACGGTTTGCACATCGGGAGTTCGTTCATTCTCCAGCATGTCCTTCATTAGGTATATTCGGCCCCTCGGACTATCCAATTCATCACCCAAAATTTTATATGTTGGACATGTGGCGGTACAGAAACCACAGTGGACACATGACCTTAAAACTTCGTTAGACCTCTTAAAGTTCGGATTTCTAAGTTGCTCAGGAGAGAAGTTTGTCTGCATAGCTAAATAACCAAGTACTGGTTTAAGATCTGCTTCGGGTCAAAACTTTTTCTAATTCCTTCCTTTATCCCAGAAATAGTACCATCGTAAGGATGGAACATTGGTATTTTCTTTGATTTTGTTTGAAAGCATGTTCCATGTCCAGACCCTGCGGGGACGTGTTCTCTTACATCTTGGTTTGGAGAAGCTAGTCCCCAAATCAAACCTCCACCCCAATCATAAAAATAATCATTAAATTTTGTTTTTTGTACAATTTGAGTACTCGCGGTGGGCTTAACGGATAGCCGCCAAAGATCATCATTATTAGATTTGAGTGATGAAAGCAGCGAAATATTACGCCAGACTTGCATACTTTTGTCAGCATCAAGGGTGTTAATTTCTCGGTATTTTTTAACAATTTCCATTAATCTTTCGACTCGGTATTTAACAGAATTTTCAAAGCCTTCTACCCTAATCATTGTTTCCTTTTGCTTAGGGAAATGAGCCAACCCAGAGACATCAAATGGAGTTGCAGTTGCATCAATCATGGCATCTAACGCAAGTTGGTCATTCAGACCATGTATTACGATAGTAGCTTCCGTCTCTGGCTTCGGCAGCACTTTAAAAGAAACTTCTGTGAGTATCCCTAAAGTTCCCCAACTGCCGGCAAATAGTTTAACCAAATCATAGCCTGTTACATTTTTCATAACCCGACCGCCATTTTGAATTATATTCCCTAATCCATCAACGAGCCGGATACCCAAAAGAAAATCTCTTGCAGCACCTACTCGCAATCTACTTGAGCCACTGACGTTAGCGGCAAAGACTCCTCCAATTGTGCTGCTTCCTTTTTTATTAATAAACCGTGACCAATTATAGGGATCAAATGCTAAACATTGATCCTCGGAAGTCAGAGTTTTTTGTATCTCAGAAAGCGGTGTACCAGCTTTTGCTATCATTGTTAAAGCACCGGGTTCGTAGTCAATAACTCCACTTAGTTTTGAAGTCGAAATAATTTTTGAACCAGACGGAGCCAATACGCGAGTATTCCCACCAGCAACGGATAATGGTTCCTTTGACTCGGATACAATTGCTGCAACTTCAATCTCACTAGAAGGAAAAAACAAAGGCCTGCTCTAACAATTAAATGCCATTCTACGGGCTTCGGTATGATGCAGCGGAAAAACTTTTAAAGGGTTTAACAGCCATTTTGAATCGAAAACATCTTTAATTCGTAATTGAGCATCAATGTCGTCGGCCGTAAACTGATAATCCATCAATTCCCGTTTTTCTATTCCCACACCATGTTCACCTGTTAAACAGCCACCTACTTCAACGCAGAGCCGTAAAATTTCAGCTCCAAATTCTTCACATTTAGTCAATTCGCCAGGCTTATTTGCATCGTAAAGGATGAGTGGATGCATATTCCCGTCGCCTGCATGAAAAACATTAGCAACACTGAGGCCGTAAGTTTTACTCATTTCCCCTATACATTTAAGGACATAAGGCAATTTATTTACGGGAATTGTACCGTCAAGGCACATATAATCTGCAATTTGACCCATTGCCCCAAAAGCTGACTTTCGCCCAAGCCAAATACGGTTTGCTTGCTCCTCATCTTTTGCTCGTCTCAGTTCAGTTGGATCAAGTGACTTAGCGATAACCATAATTTTATCTATCTGTTCATCAATTTCGTCCAAACTACCTTCCACCTCAACAATAAGTAAGGCCTCACATTCTGGGTAACCAGCGCCAGAAAAAGTTTCTGTGGCCTCAATACATGGCCTATCCATAAACTCAATTGCTACAGGCAAGATACCCGCTTTAATAATATTTGAAACACATTGACCGGCTATTTCGTTACTATTGAAGCCAATCAAAACAGGTAGAGCACCCTCTGGTTTGTGCAATATTCGTAAAGTCGCCTCTGTCACGATGCCCAATTGACCCTCTGAACCACAAACGACAGACAAAAGATCAAGACCATTAGAATCAAAAGCAGCCCCCCCAATTTCCAAAATCTGACCATCCATAGTTACTAACTTAACCCCAAGTAGATTATTAGACGTCACACCATACTTCAGACAATGAGCGCCTCCAGAATTCATCCCTATGTTCCCAGCTATGGCGCATGCCAGTTGGCTAGACGGATCGGGCGCATAAAAATAACCATTATCCTCAACAGCATTTGTTACCCCTATATTTGTTAGGCCCGATTGTACCCTTATAAATCGGTTACGATAATCTGTCTCCATAACACTATTCATTTTAGAGACCCCCAAAACTACACTATCAGCTGAGGGCATAGCACCACCCGCCAACGAAGTGCCAGAACCCCTTGGAATAACTGGAATATTCATTTTGTGGCATAGTTTCAATACTTCCGACACCTGGGCTGTAGTCTCTGGCAATACAACCAGCATTGGAGGACAACGATAGGCCGTTAGCGCATCGCATTCATAGGCCAAAGTTTCTGCTTTATCCTCTATTATTGATGATGCGGGCAGAACTTTTTTTAACGCTTCGACCAGTTCAGGTTTTTTTTCAATCCTAGAAGTACTTGCTAAGGGTATATCCATATGAAGCCTTTTTGGTAAAATTTTATAACCAATTTTTTTAAATTGGCAATATCCACCAGCAATAAGAAAAAATTACTTGATCCACTTTCTTAAGATTCAGATTATTTGCATAATTATTAGGTGCAATTCTGAATAAAAAGATTACTTCTTTTAGGGGAAAAAGGCACATATAATGGCATCAGAAAACAAAAAACAGAACAAAATACCAACAGCAGAAGGTATTGCATCAGCTGCTCGCAAGGTTTCAAAGAAAGGACATCCGCCCGTACATCTTTGGGATCCACCATTTTGTGGGAATTTAGATATTCGAATAGCCCAAGATGGCACTTGGTATTACCTGGGAAGTCCTATTGGGAGATTTGAACTTGTTAAGCTTTTTTCTTCAATCCTAAGAAAAGATGAAGATAAGTACTTTTTAGTAACTCCAGCAGAAAAAGTGGGAATTAAAGTAGACGATGCACCATTTGTGGCAGTCGATTTTTCTGTTGTTGGTAGTGGCAACAATCAAACATTGATTTTTGAAACCCATGTTGGTGATACGGTTAAACTCAATAATGAGAACCCATTGCGCGTGACAATTGATCAAAACAGTGGAGAACCAAAACCGTATATTCACATTAGGTCTGGCCTAGAAGCTCTTATTGACAGAAAAAGCTTTTACAGATTGATCGAAATTTGCTCAATTAAAACTCACAATAAAGAAGAATGGTTTGGTATATGTTCAAATAAAAATTTCTTTCCCATCATTCTCGCATCTGAATTAAGCTAGGTATTTAATGAGCTTGAGCCCAGTTCTCGCCATGGCCTGCGTCGACGAGAATGGGAATATCTAATTTAACCGCTGGATACGATGCTTCTTCCATTATTGATTTAGCTACAGAAATTAAAGCCTCTACGTCACCCTGGTCTACCTCAAACAAAAGTTCATCATGAACTTGCAAAAGCATTTTTGCATTAAGATGTGAAATTGCAGTTGGCATGCGTATCATCGCCCTGCGAATAATATCAGCGGCTGTTCCTTGAATTGGAGCATTTATAGCTGCACGCTTAGCAAAGCCAGCATTTGGACCTTTTGCATTTATTTGAAGCGTATGGATAATTCTTCCAAACAACGTTTCCACATAATTTTTTTCCTTAGCAAACCGAATGGTTTCATCCATATATTCCTTTATGCCCGGAAATCTCTCAAAGTATCTATCTATAAAGGCTTGGGCATCTGAACGTGGGATTCTTAAATTTCGGGCTAAACCAAATCCAGATATACCATAAATAACTCCAAAATTTATTGCCTTAGCCTGCCTTCTGATCTCAGACGTCATTTCATCAAGAGGCACATTGAACATTTCTGACGCCGTCATCGCATGAATATCTAATCCATCACGAAAAGCTTTTTTCAAACTATCGATAGATGCTACGTGAGCAAGGATCCTCAACTCAATTTGACTGTAATCTAAACTTACAAGAACTTTTCCAGTTTCTGCGATAAAAGCTTCTCGAATACGCCGTCCTTCTTCGGATCGAATGGGTATATTTTGTAAGTTAGGATCAGCTGACGCTAGTCGCCCAGTATTAGCTCCAGCTATAACATATGATGTATGAACACGGCCAGATGAAGGATTGATGTGATCTTGTAATGCGTCAGTATAAGTTGACTTCAACTTACTTAATTGTCGCCAGTCTATTACCTTCCTTGGCAAATCATATTCTGTAGCAAGATCTGCCAAAACATCAGCACCCGTAGAATAGGCGCCCGTTTTCCCTTTGGCCCCACCAGCATATCCAAGTTTATCAAATAGGATTTCCCCTAACTGTTTGGGGCTACCAACATTGAACGTTTCTCCTGCAAGACTATAAATCTCTTCCTCTAAATGAGCCATTTTTTGAGAAAATGAGTTTGACATCCTAACAAGTGTGTCTCTATCAACTTTAATACCCAAAAGCTCCATGTCTGACAGAACTCTAACCAAGGGACGTTCAAGGGTTTCATAAACCTTTGTTACTTTAGACAAGTGAAGCTTAGGTTTGAAGAGCTTCCATAAGCGGATGGTTACGTCAGCATCTTCAGCCGCGTAATTACTAGCTTCATCTATCGGGACAAAGTCAAATGTTATTGCTGATTTTCCAGTTCCGATCAATGATTTTATAGAAACTGGTGTGTGACCTAAATATTTTTCAGACAGCGTGTCCATACTGTGTCGGTGAATGCCGCCATGCAGTGCATAGGACATTAACATCGTATCATCAATCGCCTCAAAGGCTAAACCATATTTTGATAATATTTTTATATCATATTTTATATTTTGGCCAATAATAAGAACCGCTGGATCAGATAAAACTGATCCTATGAGTTCTGTCACTACTGCTATAGGAATTTGATTAGCACACAGTTTACTTGAACCAAATAAACCATCAGCGGGCTCGCCTTCTTTGTGTCCAACAGGAATGTAACATGCATAACCTGGCTTAATGCAGAGCGATATCCCGACAAGCTCGGCTTTCATTTCATCCAATCCTGTCGTCTCAGTATCAAAAGCTACATATCCGTGATAGCGAATATCCTCAATCCACTGCTTCAATCTTTCAATAGAACTGACGGTTTCATAGTTTTTAGTCGTTATTGGTCCATAAATATTTTCTTCGTTTTTTTCATTCTGTTTTTTGTTAGATGGTGAAAGCTCAGCTATTTCAACGTTAAATTGTTCTGAAACCCTTTTTAAAATGGTACGAAATTCCATTTCTTTCAAAAATTCCACTAAGACATCTATTCTTGGAGGAGAAACTACCAAGTCATCGATCGCAAAATCTAACTTCATTGCGCAATCCAATTTTACTAACTGCTTTGAAATTCGTATTTGATCCGCGAAATTAATTAAAGTTTCTCTTCGTTTGGGTTGTTTTATCTCATGTGCATTATCCAGAAGATTTTCTAATGTGCCAAATATATTAATTAGCTCAGCTGCTGTTTTTACTCCAATACCAGGTGCGCCTGGAACATTGTCAACGCTATCACCGGCTAATGCTTGTACGTCTACTACAAGCTCTGGGTTAACTCCAAACTTTTCAACTACAGCATCACGATTTATTCGCCGATTTTTCATTGCGTCGAACATTTCAACACCATCACCAACAAGCTGCATCAAATCTTTATCTGAACTGATGATTGTTGCACGACCTCCAGCCTCCCGAGCCTGACAAGCAAGCGTCGCTATTATATCATCAGCCTCAAAACCTACTACTTCCTTGCACGTAATATTAAAGGCGTTTGTCGCATCCCTTGTTAACGGAAATTGAGGTACTAGATCTTCAGGAGCAGGAGGCCTGTTAGCTTTATACTCCTTGTAGATGTCATTACGAAAACTTTTGCCAGAATGATCAAAAATAACTGCCGCGTGAGTTGCCGCATCTACACCAGTATTATTTTGAATATACCGAAAGAGCATATTACAAAAGCCACTGACTGCTCCGATAGGTAGTCCGTCGGACGACCGAGTAAGTGGTGGGAGTGCATGATATGCACGAAATATAAATGCAGATCCATCAATCAAATGTAGATGATGACCTTTGCCAAATTTCATAGTCTCTTATCCATTCAAACCAAATTCAAGAGCCACAAAGGCTATTGATTCAATCTAGTCTCAAAATCGCAGTGAATAATTTTACAATCACAATAAGGGCACTCTACCCATCCTTTATTCATTGGAATTTGCAGCCAAACCTTTGGGTGGCCAAGGGCTCCCCCACCACCGTCACATGACACGCGAAATGTATTAACTATTCTTGTTTCTGGTGCATCGACTACCATAATTTCATCCTACTCATGTCTAAACTCACAAATGATACTACACTTAACGCCTATAAGCTTTTTGATATCATGGGCCCTAAATTTCGCCCACCCAGAATGTGTACATGCAAATGTGGAACTTCCTGCAAACCCGCTTCACCTGCATTGGAGATAGCCCTAAAACCACCGCCACCCTGCGAGGGCTCCACCTCTAAAATCTTGCAAACTTCCCCAATCGCTCGAACGAAGTCAGTAATTTCCTCGCTAGAAGCAGTTTGGGCAAAATGGTCATAAGTGACATACGAACCTTTTGGAATTACTAAAACATGTTTTGGAGCAGCCGGATTAATATCGTGAAACGCTAAGCTGTGTTCTGTTTCTAGAACTTTATTACATGGGATCTCACCCCGTAGTATCTTTGCAAAAATATTTTGATCATCATAATTGTGTAGCATTTCTTTCTCAATTCATACTTCTATAAAAATAGTACCCCAATGTTAAACTACAGTGTCAGTAAACCCTGAGATAAGTTCGGACTGAATAAATAAATTCTTTACTGAAACCTTTGGCCTTGGCCCAATATGTCCAATAACTTCTCCCGCAGCAATATTACCCATCTTACAACTTGTTTCTAGATCACAATTAGACGCCATACCATATAGAAAACCTGCCGCGAATTGATCACCTGCACCAGTTGTATCAATGGGCGAAATTTTTTTAACTCCAACGTCAACCCTTTGAGCGCCTTTAATTGCCGTAACACCTTTGTCAGCTTTTGTACAAACCACTAAAGCACACATTTTGCTTGTTTGGTTAAGAGCCTTTTCTAAGTCCTCGGTTTCAAAAAGGCTCTTGATTTCATCTTCATTTCCTATCACGAAATCAAGATCATTTTCGATTAAATTTAGAAAGTCACTTCTATGCCTCTCCACACAAAACGGATCCGATATAGCAATTCCTGTTTTACCCCCAGCTAGTTTTGTATCTCGCGCAAGCTTTACAAATGCCTCCTTTCCTTTACTTTTATCAAAAAGATAGCCTTCCAAGAATACAAAAGCTGCTCTGCTTGCTAAATTCGTCGGTATATCATCAATACTCAAATCACCAGAGATACCCAAATAAGTATTCATAGAACGCTCACCATCTTGCGAATTAAAGATCATTGACCTCGAGGTCGGGAGCTGGCCATTAGAGACTGGTGGATTGAGAAAATCTGTACCCGATGCCGCGGTTGCTTGGGCATAAAACCTTCCCAGCTCATCATCACATACACGCCCTACAAAAGCAGTTTTACCTCCCAGAGAACTAATACCAGCCACTGTATTCGCTACCGAGCCTCCCGCGGCATTTGTTCTTGCGCCCATCGAATTATACAAAAATTCAGAACGATCTTTTTCGATAAGCTGCATGATGCCCTTTTCAATTCCCATTTTTTCGAGAAACCTTTCATCACATGGAGAAATTATATCAACAACAGCATTGCCAATTCCAACCACATCATATTTTTTCATAAATTTTTATCCTCGAATATACATAAATCCCTTATGATGCAGTTTCCACAAAGAGGTTTGCGTGCCTTACAGAAATACCTACCATGTAAAATCAACCAGTGATGTGCATGCAGTTGAAGATCTGCTGGAATATTATCTTCTATTGCTCGCTCCACTGCGTCAACATCTTTACCAGGTGCGATACCACTTCTGTTACCAACTCTAAAAATATGTGTATCAACAGCCTGAGCAGGGTGTCTCCACCACATATTCAAAACAACATTCGCAGTTTTTCGTCCAACGCCAGGTAGGCTCTCTAAAGCAGCGCGTGAATTAGGAACAATACCGTTATACTGATCTACCAAAATTTGGCTAAGCTTGATTACGTTTCTCGCTTTGTTGCGATACAACCCGATAGTCTTTATGTACTCTATTAAACCGTCCTCACCCAACTTAATCATGTCTTCCGGACTACTTATAAATTTAAACAGTTTCTCAGTAGCTTTGTTAACACCTTTATCGGTAGATTGTGCACTTAATGCAACCGCAACCAATAGGGTAAAAACATTTGTATGATTGAGTTCACCCTTCGGTTCGGGATCCGCTTCTTTAAATCGCTCAAAGATTTCTTTTAAAACATGAAAATTTAATTGACGGCTCATGTACTTACATTTGCAATTATTTCCAAGAAAGAACAAGGCTGAATAACAATAGGTTTTTCACTAAGCTCAATAGTTCTCTAAAATACCAAACCATATAGTCTAGTAGGGTGTAACTCTTGGAAAAGTTTCAACGACAAATGGGCTTGGTAGAAAAACGTTTTCAAGTATGCAAGCTGGGCAATGAGATTCACTTATAAAGATCACTCTTATTGAGTTTCACACTTTTAATTGACCCTATATTTGTAATTATCGAAAGTTGCCATTTATTTCTTCAATAGTTAGCATCAAAAATATGCCGGAAAGTAAAAATTAAAATAGAAGATAATGATGAGCCAAATTCTACCAAAGAGCCAAAAACTGTATGATCTCACTATAAATTGGCAAACTGAAAATACTAAACACCTTTTATCACAATCAACCAATTTTCGTGTTCATTACGGATTTACGCATAGCCCGTTCGGCAAAGCTCTAGTCATGGGAACAAAACAAGAGATATGTGGAATAGCATTTGCAGATCAATTAGGCGATGAACAGACCCTACGAGATATGATGCAGCGCTGGCCGCGAACGACCTTTACCCATAATGAAGAGCTCATATTGAAGCTCTCATCGCCAATATTTGATTTTTCTGGCAAAACACAATTACAACTTATTGGTTCACCATTTCAGATTAAGGTTTGGGAGGCACTACTTCAAATACAAGCCGGCCAGGTTGTAACTTACTCAGAGGTGGCAACCGCAATTAATAAACCATCTGCCGTTCGTGCTGTAGCAACGGCAATTGGCCGTAATCCAATAAGCTTCCTAATACCCTGTCATAGGGTGATACAGAAATCTGGGGGTTTCGGCGGATATCATTGGGGACTTCCAATTAAAAAACATATACTCAACTTTGAGAATGAAAAATCAAGAAATCCGATTGGATAAAAAGTAAAATTGTTTAACTTTATAAAACTCATTTTACATAATGTTTCTTGGGAATATCGAGTTTATTATTTTTAATAATCCATTTGTATCATCACCATTAAACGCTGCTGGCAGATCGCTGTCTATATCCAGCATAGATATTAAGCCTTTTACACCATTAAAAACTGGCACGACAAGCTCTGACTTTGTAGTTGGAGAGCAAGCTATATGGTTCTGCACAGAGCTTATATCATTTATTAAGTGAGGCTTTTCTGTTGATGCAACTTGTCCGCATATGCCACGATTAAATGGAATACGCAAACAACAGTGGAAACCCTGGTAGGGGCCAATCTTTAAAACTTTTGGCTCTGTAACTCTGTAAAATCCAGTCCAATCAAACCGATCATCAAAATTATGAAGTTCACATACAAATCTAGCCATTAAGGCCACACTATTAGTCTCAGCTTTGCATAACTCTAAAATTCTTGCTAATGCGTCTTCATAAACAATGCGTCTGCTAAATATAAATTACCGTAACGATTTTAACGACTATACTTCAAAAATAATTGCGACGAACTAATGTAATTTACCATTAATTAAGATGAAAATATAAAGGGTAGTGTCCATCCTTAAAGGGTCCAAATAGATCGCGTACATCAGGATGTTCAACCGGCTCACCAGATGGATCCTCAATCAAATTCTGCTCTGACACATACGCGACATAAAATGTATTCTCATTTTCAGCAAGTAAGTGATAAAATGGCTGTTCTTTGGATGGGCGACCATCTTCTGGTAGATTTTCGTACCATTCATCGGAGTTATTAAATTCCGGATCAACGTCAAATACAACCCCACGAAAGGGGTGCTTTTTATGCCGAACTACCTGGCCAAGATGATATTTAGCAAATTTAGTAAACATAGTCATAAGCCCTAACTCTGAAAGTGTTGGCTTTCAAGAGATTTTTCGATTGATAAAATTATCATTTGTTGAATTCATCAAACGGGTACGAATAAAAAAACTTATAAAACAAGATACTTTTTAGGTTTTAGGTATTTTATTTCAGTTTATTTTTTACATTACAGAATTTTTTATCTATCTATTGGGTATAAATAAAAAGCGAGGGGCAATGAGCACAATTCTTCGCTCTATTTTAATACTTTGTTTTGTCTTTTCCTGTAGCTTTGGCAACTTTAGGAAGCCAATAGACTATGACAATGCATGCTCAATTCTAGCCGGCAAACGACATTATTACAGAGCCTTCAAGAATACAAATCGTAAATGGGGAGTCCCAATACATGTTCAAATGGCAGTGATATATTATGAAAGTAGTTTTCAAAATCGAGCAAAAACTCCAATGCGGTATTTTTTAGGGATTATACCATTGGGGCGTGAGAGTTCTGCGTTTGGATACGCCCAGGCACTTGATGGTACATGGACTGACTACAAAAAAGCTACTGGCCGCTCTATTGCGAGGAGGAGCAGCATAAGAGACTCTGCAGATTTCATGGGCTGGTACATGACCAAAACAAGAAAATTAACAGGTGTCTCACTTAGTGACGCAAAAAACCAATACCTTGCATATCACGAAGGCCAGGTAGGATACCTAAAGGGTTCTTACAAAAGAAAGCAATGGTTGATCAACAAGGCAAACAATGTTGGCAATCGAAGTTCAAAATATAAAAGACAACTTTCAAGTTGTATCAGGACTTGAAGAAATTAATTTCTTCGGCGCTCTATTTCCAGTTGAATATTAAATTGCATCTCACCTAGAGAAATATTCTCTTCGTATCGCTCAATACTCATCAAAGTAGCGCTGCCACTGTCGTCTTGTATAATCCAGCGGCTAAGAACAGGCTTTTTACCAGCAAAAATTAATTTAATATATCCTCGCTCTGGGTGTTTAGGATCATATAATGAGAGCGACGTCTCACCTTGATTAAAATCATGCGAAAGAATGTTAGAGGAACCAACAAAGTTTATCGAATTCTCAAGAACTAATGAAAATGGAGTAACATTCAAAGGAAAAGATGTTGGCTCCGGGTCTCCTTTTGGATCAAAAATTGCTAGCTGACCACCGGATCCAAGTATCAGCAAGTCTTCTGGTTCTTCATAATCTATTCTTAATCTTCCTGGCTTTTTTATTAGGATAACACCCTTTGCTTCAGAACCATCATCGGATAACTGACGAAAATCGGCTTGAAAAGTATCAAGTTTGTTGAAGTAATTAGATAACTCAGCTAACGAAAATTTTTCAGCACTCGCAGGTTTCATCCCCAATAGCCAGATACAAAGAAAACTTGCGACAAATCTGATTAACTTCATAAAAATAATCTAACCATCATGATATCTGAAAATTTTTCATTTTAGAACCCAAAGTAGATCATTGTTCTGGAACTAAAATTTCTCGCTTACCGACATGATTAGCGGTCGAAACTAAACCTTGCTCTTCCATCTGTTCTACTAACCTAGCAGCTTTGTTATATCCAATAGAAAGTTTACGCTGTATATAACTGGTAGAACATTTACGGTCCCTCAGCACGATCGATACGGCCTCATCGTAAATTGTATCTTCGCCATCTGTATTTCCGCCAAGTCCAAGCACCATATCAATGCCATCAGCTTTTTCCTCATCAGGTCCATCGATAACTCCCGACATATAGTTTGGCGGGCCAAAAGCCTTTAGATGTCTAACAACTTCCTCAACCTCTTCATCGCTCACAAATGGGCCATGGCACCGAGTAATCTTTGACCCCCCAGCCATATAAAGCATATCCCCCATTCCCAGTAATTGCTCTGCACCCATTTCTCCAAGAATTGTTCGACTATCAATCTTCGATGTAACTTGAAAAGAAATACGCGTTGGAAAATTAGCCTTCACCGTTCCAGTTATTACATCAACCGATGGTCGTTGCGTGGCCATAATTATATGAATTCCCGAAGCACGTGCCATTTGAGCTAGCCGCTGAATACATGCTTCAATTTCCTTACCTGCAACCATCATAAGATCAGCCATTTCATCTACGACGACTACGATATATGGCATCTTTTCAGGTTCAAACTCTTCAGTTTCAAAAATCGGATCGCCAGTTTCTTCATCAAAGCCAGTTTGTATTGTGCGAGAAAAATTCTCATTTTTCATCAAAGCATCTGAAACCCTGCTATTAAACCCATCAATGTTTCGAACGCCCATTTTTGACATTCTGCGATATCGCTCCTCCATTTCACCAACCACCCACTTAAGGGCTACAACTGCTTTTTTGGGATCAGTAACGACTGGGCTTAAAAGATGTGGTATCCCATCATAAACACTTAATTCTAGCATTTTAGGATCAATCATTATCATCCTACACTCTTCAGGCGTAAGTTTATATAGAAGAGAAAGTATCATTGTATTTATTGCTACTGATTTTCCAGAACCAGTCGTTCCGGCAATCAAAAGATGAGGCATCTTGGCTAAATTGGCTACTACTGGTTCACCACCAATGTCTTTTCCGAGGGCAAGAGGAAGTTTTTGATTACCGTCACCGAAAGCTCTGCTTGAGAAAATTTCGCGGAGCACAACTTTTTCTCTATCTTCATTTGGTAATTCTATTCCAATAACAGACCTTCCAGGTACTGTAGAAACCCTTGCTGCAAGCGCGGACATTGATCGAGCGATATCGTCTGCCAAACCAATAACGCGGCTTGCCTTCAATCCTGGGGCCGGCTCTAATTCATACATTGTGACTACTGGCCCTGGCCGCACACTAACAATTTCACCTTTGATCCCATAATCATCCAGTACCGCTTCCAAGAGCCTTGCATTTTCCTCTAGAGCTTCATCTGAAAGATATGTTCTTTTAATTTCCACAGGCGTTGCTAATAAGTTCAAAGGTGGTAATTCGAATTCCACTTTTCCATCATCGAAGTTTAATCTTGGCTCTGCCTCTTCTATTGCACGCTTTGATCTTTTAAATGTTTTTGAAATTGGCGCATGGACAAGCTTCTTGGCCTCTAATTTTGGCAGACTGAGGCTATCAATTGAGTATCCAGAGTTGAATTCTTGCTCAACTTCCTCTGGATCTTCGCAACTTCCCTCATTAAATTCTTCCTGGTGAAACTGACTATCACTTGAGACTGGCGGTTCTAAACGATCTAAACTAGAGTGATAAGTCGAAACAAACGTGTCCTCGACTTTCTGTTGACCATATTCTTCATAAGCATCGGTCACTTTACTCGTAACCGGAGGGGTGCGATCCCGGATTATTGAAGTTATTTTATTCCTTATGCGGTCACCTCTTTCGTGAGTATCATTATCAATCATTGGCTCCTCTCGAACTAATTGAGAAGTTTCTTTACCGATAGACGGTTTCAAGATAAAAAGAATTCTACTAAACAACCCTCCCGTTTTTTGGGTACTTATGTTGTCTTGATCATGGTTCCTCTGCATGGATGAACTCTTTCTTGAGATAAACAGAAAAGGGATCCTCGCGACCAAAGCAAAGATATGAATATAAAACAAAAAAGAGCCTTTAAGCAAAAATTTGGAAATCCCACTCACTTCTTTCCTCGAAAATCCAGATACGAATAGAAGCGTTAAAAGCGAAATAACGGACATCATTAACGTTATCATATTTACCCATGTAGTAGAAACTTCGGGTAACGATTTTAGTATCACACCAACTGACATCTCTCCAAATAGGCCGCCTAATCCAAACTTGTGTATCCATGTACTATTCGGGACGAGAGTGGCAAAAAAAGCAGAAGAAAATGCCATTGCCACAGGAAAAAAGATCATCCTAGTAATAGCTCTCTCGACACCACTGTGGCATACAAACCTTACCCCCCAAATTAGAAGAAAAACTGGCAAAGTAAAACTACCCCAACCTAAAATAAGTATTAACGGGGCAGCTATTGATGAGCCAATTACGCCTAGTATATTTTGAGTAGGTTCATCGCTAATAGACCAGAAACTTCTGTCGTTAGGAGAGTAAGTCCATAGCAGCAAGAATATGCCAATACTAATCGCAATAAGTATTAACCCCAGTATTTCTGTTCCACGCCTCTGCAAAGCTTCTTTCAAACTATTATCTATCAAAGGACTGCGACTAGGCGCCTGATTGTATGCCATTTTTGTACCTATACTTGTTTTTCACGAAGAAACTCTCTTATTTTCGATAGACCGCGCTTAGTTTCTTCTAGCTCTGAAACCATTGCTACTCTTATAAATTGATCTCCTGGGCTTTGACCGTTAAAATCTTTAGCCAAATACCTACCAGGCAAAACTCGTACTCCGCAATTTTGCCAAAGCTCTAATGCTACTTTCTCACCATCACCGACATTTACCCAAAGAAAAAACCCTGCTTCTGGGCTAAAATATCCATCAAAACCATCAAAAATTTGATCGGCAATTTTATATTTTTTCTCATAAATTTTACGATTTTTAACAACATGTTCTTCATCACTCCAAACTGATGCAGAAACGTGCTGCAAGGGCTCTGGAATAGGTGCGCCAGAATAAGCTTTTAGTTGCTTCATTTGTTTTATATTTTTTTCGCCAGATGCTGCGAAACCCGATCTTAAACCTGGCAGGTTCGAACGCTTAGATAGCGAATGGAAAGTAACCACCCTATTAGGATCAGCGCCTAATTTTTCTGAAACTTGCATTACCCCTGGGGGAGGAGCGTAACGATAAATTTCGCTATAACATTCATCTGCAAATATTATGAAATCATATTTTTCAGCCAACTCAATCAATGCAGTTAGATAATCCACTGTAGCGACTGCACCCTGGGGATTAGATGGTGAACAAATATATGCAGCTGACGTTTTATTGAGTATATCCGCTTTTAAGCCAAAGTAATCTGGGAGATGCCCACTCTGCTCATCTGTTGAAATAAAAAGCGGCTCTGAATTCACGGACAAAGCCGAAATCATATAAACCTGATAGAATGGATTTGGTATGAGGATGAAAGGCTGGCTGTCGCTTAATTTATCAGGGCACAAAGCCATACTCACATTATATAGACCCTCACGAGTACCGTTTACTGGTAAAATATTTTTATCAGAGGAGAGTGCAACACCAAAACGCTTATAAAACCAATCAACTATAGATGTTTGAAGTATTTCAATGCCATCATTTGCTGGATATCGATTAAATCCATCAATATGATCTAAAAGCACGTCTTTAATCCAGAGTGGATAGAGATGCTGTGGTTCACCAATAGTCATATTATACTGCGGACCAACGAAATTATGCCCATCTAAAAGAGCACGTAAACGCGGAAACGCATATTCCGGGAGGTGTGAAAACCGCTCGGGGTACATATAAACTTTGCCTCAATTTTTGGGTCTTACGCCCGTTTATAAAAATACTCTAACTCACACTGTGCGCTACGTCCATAATAACCACATTAAAATTAACAAATTGTGACGGTAAAGGCTCAATTACTTTAGGATTGCCATTTCAACTGCTTTGCCGAGTCTTAATAGTTTTTCTTCCCTATTAGGCAGGGCCATTATAGATAATCCACAACTATTATAGTTTGCGGGAATTGTGAAAGAACAAATCCCCATTAGGTTACCAATACTAGTATTTCTGAGAGCCAGAAGATTCTGAGAGACATAGTAGCCATTAGCTGATTCCAATCTTTTCAAATTTGGCGGCATAATAGAAAAAGTTGGCAAGATGACCCCATCAAACTCTGAACATTTCGCGGCATATTGCTTTTTGAACATTTCTAAATCCCTCATCGCTTTTAAATATTCAGAGGCTAGCACGTCTTTGCCGCCACGAAATCTTTGGAGGCTTTCACCATACATAAGCTCAGGCCTCTATTTTATCTTTCCATTCAGCGTAAGCTTCCGAGGGATATACCAAACTGGAGAGCGCCAAAGCGCTTTCCACCCCACCTATTTCAATTTCTTTAATCTTAAAACCAAAATTTGATAATGCTTTCACTGATGCTTCGAAAGCGAGTGCTGGCTTTTGCTGCAAAGCATTAAGTGCTGTGCCTTTCAGTATTGCCAACCTGCCCCTTTCAATTGATCTGTACTCTAGATCAATAGGTTTGTTTGTAGTAATGACCGAAAATAATTGCGCGGCATCGTCTAATGTTTTGACTATCGGTCCGATAGTGTCAAAGCTTCTACAAAGGAACGATGCCTTCCATGATAACCTTCCTAAGGTAGTTTTTAAACCAACTAAATCATTCCATGCTGCTGGGAACGCCATCTAATGGCCCCATGCGTAACCCTAATTTTTGCCTTTTTCGTACATCCACCGCCTCGCCAAATGCCCGTTCTTTGGTAACCTCTACATAAATTCGTTCGGCTAAAGTGCTTTTTTGTATAGCATCAAAGTAAGCCTCAAGTACCTCCACAGGATAAGTAAGATCATTTTCAACCGCTTCTCCCAGTTCAGAAGCACTCATTTTTAAAGGATCAGCCATTTTCTTATCGTTCTTAAAAATTAGCGGCAATCCAACTCATGGACAAATCAAATCTAAATGTCATTATTGAGCTATGGCAATAGATAGTGATATTATAATTATTGGCGGGGGTTTAAACGGTTCATTGATGGCAATCGTCGCTGCAAAGTTCGGTTTCTCCTCAATAGTTTTAGATTCGAAAGAGAACGACACTAGAAGGGAAAATCATTTTGATGGCAGAAGCTACGCGTTAGCCTTGAGTTCTATTCGTTTGCTTAAAAATATTGATCTTTTTGATGATATACGAGACAACTCACAGCCTATTTTGGATATCAAAATTCTAGATGGGAAACTAGTCCAAGGACCGTCTCAATTTAGTTTACATTTTGATAATAATGAGATCCACGATGGCCCCATGGGCCAAATGGTGGAAGACAGATTTATTCGCAACGCACTGTTTGCTAAGATTTACGAAAGTGATCAAATAGACTACAAATTTGCTTCTGAAGTGATGGAGCACAAACAAGAGAAGGGCTACATAAGCGTAACGCTAAGAAATGGTAATAGACTTAATACAAGGCTTGTAGTTGGGGCTGACGGGAAAAACAGTGAACTAGCAAGACGAGCAGGCATTAAGAAGACAGGTTGGAAATATAATCAAACTGCACTTGTCTGTGCTATCGAACATGAGATTGAACATAACGGATTGGCATGGCAATATTTTTTACCTAATGGACCCCTCGCTGTTCTGCCAATGAAAGGTAAGCGTTCATCTGTAGTTTGGACTGAACAGAATATTTATGCAAAAGCAGTTAATTCTTATGAAAAAACTAAATATACAAATATACTAGAAGCACGTCTTGGTAATTTCCTGGGAAAATTTGAAATCATAGGTGACCGGCACTCATATCCACTTGAGTTGAAAATAGCAGATCATTTTGTTGATGAAAGATTGGCATTGGTTGGAGATGCTGCTCATAGCATACATCCTATAGCTGGTCAGGGTTTGAATGCAGGTTTCAAGGATATTGCCGTTCTAGCCCAAATAATCGAGGATGCTTTTCTTCGGGGAGAGGATTTTGGAAGTATAGGAGTTCTTAAGCGTTATGAAGAATGGCGGCGGTTCGACAGCGTTCAACTCGCGTACAGTACTGACTTGTTTAACAAGTTATTTTCCAATGAAAATGAAGCCCTTCGCCTAGTGCGCAATATCGGAATAAAAATACTGGACAGCATTCCAATTGCTAAGCAAAAAATCATTAAAGAGGCCGCAGGTGTAACGGGAGAGTTGCCCCGTTTAATGCATTAAGCTTTGTTAATAGTCCTAGCTGCATCGACCAACATTATTGGTATACCATCTCGAATTGGGAAGGCCAAACCAGCCTTGCTAGATATGAGCTCTTGATTTTCCAAGTTATATTCTAATAACGAATGGGTAACGGGACACACTAAGGCTTCAAGCATTGATGGGGCAAACCTTTGATCGACTTCAGTTTTGTTGTTCGACTTCTTCACTGTAAAATTTCCTCACTTGAGCCACCTCTCAAGTTGTATTCAATTAAAGTAACCAAAGTTTCACGCCGAGTAACCAAAGATGGGGCTTCTAATAAGGCCTGCTTTTCCTCTATTTCAAAATCAAGCATCATTGAGAGCGCGTTTATAAGTAATTCGTCGTCAGCGTCTCTCAGGGACTCCCAATCGGTAGATAGCCCCCGCCGTTTTAAATATTTCGACAAAAGGTCAAAAAAGAATTTCCTATCTAACTTTGGATCCTTTTCAGTGGTACCATGATCCTGATCAAAACCATGCCAATCAACTTTAAATTTACGATAGGGATGAAACCCCTCGATCTCACCACCAATCCTATACCGAGAAACACCAGTAATAGTGATCATGTAACGTCCATCTTCCGTCTCAGAAAATTGGGTTAATTTGCCAGCACAACCAATAGCACTCAGGCGCTCCTTTCCCTCATGCTCACTGGGTTGGATCATTCCCAGGAGGCGATGGGAAGTCTTCATCACATCTTCGATCATTGCGAGATACCTTGGCTCAAAAATGTGTAACGGCAACCTCGCCCGGGGAAGCAATAGAGCTCTAGGTAGCGGAAAGACTGGTAAAACTTCAGGCAATTCAGTATTTTTACTCATAAAATTCATTTAGCCCAATCTAAAAGTTAAGCAAATATCATACTGCTTAATTTCCTTCTGCCATTTAACACGATCGGGTCGTTAGCCTCGAGAGCGTCAAATATTGTAAATAACTGGACTTTGGCAGCACCATCATTCCAATCTGGATCTCTGCGAAAAAGTTCCAGTAATTGAGCGACTGCTTCCTCTAGATTATCAGCAGCATAAAGGGCCTGCGAGTATTCGAAGCGTGCTTTGCTATCCGCTGGATCAGAAGAAACTACCGCCTCTAACTCTGCCAATGGGCCTGCATCGAGCGCCTGCCTTGCTAGGGCAATTTTAGCAAAGACTGCTTCGATGTCTGAACTATCAGAAATTTCTGCAGGAACACCATTAAGAACCGCCTCAGCCCCATCAATATCTTCAAGAACCAATTTCGCCCTTGCTAATCCGCTATATGCCTTTACGTTTTGATTATCTTCCTCAATTATAGCTGAAAACACTTGTGCCGCATCGCTTGCAGATCCCTCTGCAAGCATCTCTTCTGCACTATTTAGGGCTTCAGAAAGTCCCCCACTTACTTCAGCACCAGCGGATTGAACAACCCGAGCCACAAAAGCTTCAATTTCGGAATTAGGTACAGCGCCTTGAAAGCCGTCAACTGGTTGGCCATTATGAAACGCATATACAGTTGGAATTGATTGCACTCTCAGCTGACCCGCGATTGCTTGATTATCATCAATATTGACCTTCACCATCTTGACCGCGCCTTTAGAGGCCAATACCGCTTTTTCAAGCATTGGTCCCAGTGTTTTACATGGACCACACCAGGGTGCCCAAAAATCCACAATTACCGGCACTTCCTGACTGGCTTCAATAACATCCGTCATGAAAGTATCTTCATTTACATCTTCAATTAAGTCGCCGGCGTTAGATTTATCCGCACCAATTTCTAACATTTTTACCTCTTAATAATTATTAATCTCTTATATGGGCCTTTATGATCAAAAATTAAACATCAAAAACAACAAATATCGGGGCATGGTCACTTGGCTGTTCCCAACCTCTTACATCGCGTGCAATTATCACTGCACTTACAAAGTTTGAAATATCGGGAGTAGCCCAAACATGATCAAGTCTCCTTCCTTTATCTGCAGTACTCCAATTCTTTGCACGATATGACCACCAAGAGAAAAGGTTTCCATCAGGAATAAACTGCCTGACAACGTCTTCCCACGGTCCTGAGCTTTGGATTTTTTTGAGGTGTTTAATTTCAATTGGCGTGTGGCTAACAACTTTGGATAGTTTCTTGTGATCCCAAACGTCATCGGGTCTGGGAGCGATATTGAGGTCACCCACTAATATCGATTTTTTAAGATCAAGATTATAAAAATACTTTTCCATAGATGTTAAGTAACTTAATTTCTGAGAAAATTTTTCATTTGCGTTTGGATCAGGCTCATCACCACCAGCTGGAACATAAAAGTTGTGGACAGTTACACCACTCTCTAATACAACAGCGATATGACGAGCTTGACCTAGATTGGCGAAGTCCTCCGAGAAGTTAGCTTTGATGGGTAATTTAGAAAGAATTGCTACACCGTTGTAACCTTTTTGACCTCTTGCAGCGTAGTAAGCAAACCCAAGCTCTTTAAAGGTTGCAAATGGCATTTTTTCAACCGGGGATTTACATTCCTGTAAGCAAATCAAATCGGGCGAATAATCAGTTAAATATCTAACAAGTAAATTTTCTCTTAATCGAAAAGAATTTATATTCCATGTTGCTACTTTTAAAACCACTCTACCCCCTAAATCAACGTTGTGGAAAAACCATTAAAAGGCTTTCTCAGGCAACAACTGGTACCCACCTTTTTTAGTAACAATTAATTCATCGCCAGCAAAACTAACTCTAATCTTTTTGCGAAGCCGATATATATAGGTTTCCAGTGTGTGCGTTGTTAGGCTTGTAGTATGACTCCAAACCTCATTCAATAAAACCTCTTTGGAAACGATACGATCTCTATAGCGGTACAAATATTTCAATATATTTGTTTCTTTTTCCGTTAGGTTTACCGTCTGCCCGTTCTGCAGTTTTATTAACTTAGAGCCTGGATAAAACTGGATTTTGCCTATAGAGATTAATACTTTGGAAGAAAACTCATATTTTGATAACAAGCGTCTAATACATTCTAGTAACGATACGATTTTAAATGGCCGTTTTACGCAAGCTAAAAGACGCCCTGTATTTTGCGCTTCAAGCTCTGTAATTTCCTCGACTGAACAAGAAAAGATAATTGGCCCAGAAAACCCAACCCGAAAAAGCAAATCCAAGAAGTTTTGCACGCTGCCTTTCAGCATTTTGGGGTTTAATATCAATAGATCAAAATGATTATCTTTAAAAAACAAATGAACATCATCACAATTTTTTGCTGTAGTAATAAAATATTCATCACTTGCCAAAAGTAGTTTCCACAACGCAGACAAAACTATTGCATCATCTTCAATCAATAATAAATTCTTACGCTGCAACATCGGAATATATTTTTTCTAAAATTACAATTTTAACTAATAGCGAGAGTATCTAGTTTTCAGATATCAAAATATACTCTAAAAATCTACACTAGCATTCTTGTAAAACTTTGAAATTAGCGTTTCACTACCCTAAAAAACGCGATAGACCTTTATAAAATGAGTAAGTTTGGTAACATAAATATTACACTAGATGAGCGTGTTTCCAGGATCTACACAGATCTGCGTCTGGGCATACCAGTAATCATTCGTGCGGAAGATGAACATCTTGTAGTACCAGTTGAAACTCTAAATCAGATACGTTTTGATTTATTTCGATCATTGGAAACCGACCTAAGACTTGTAGTATCGTCTCGACGAGCAAACACTCTTAAAATGTCGTCTTACGACAAAGGATTAGCACGTATTGAAGTCCCAGCTGACCGAAATTTAGAGTGGCTTAAAGCGATGGCAGACCCATCGAAAGACCTTATTTATGGCATAAAAGGCCCTTTTGTTCAAATAAGGGGAGGTGATACCAGAGTAGAAAACTTAGGACTCTTATTGAGTAAGACCGCAAAGCTTCTACCTGCAATTTTGACGATTAATCTGAGCGCTTCAGAAATTAAGACAGATGACCTAAGTTCAATTGAAATTACCGATTTAGTATCATTTTTTGAGCAAGACCCTATTTCGCGTGAAATCATTTCTGCAAGGCTTCCAACGGAAACTGCTGAATTTGGTAAACTTCATGTCTTCAGACCTGAATTGGACGATCCAGAACATTATGCCATGGAGTTTGGAGAAATAGATAGAAATAGTCCTGTGCTTGTGAGAATACATTCCGCATGTTTTACGGGTGATATACTGGGAAGCCTGAAATGTGATTGTGGAGCGCAATTGAATGAGGCTACACGTCAAATAAATATGAATGGTTCGGGTGTTCTTCTCTATCTTAATCAAGAGGGGAGAGGTATTGGGCTTGCTAACAAGATGCGCGCCTACGCTTTACAGGACGAAGGCTTTGATACAGTTGAAGCCAACCATCGCCTGGGCTTCGAAGACGACGAACGCAATTTTAAAATAGGAGCCTCTATTCTAAAAGAGCTAAAGATTTACTCAATTCGACTGATGACAAATAATCCTAAAAAAATGGAATTATTAGAAGAAAATGGTATTAGTATTTGTGAGCGGGTCGCTCTAAAAATTAAAGAGAACAAATTCAACGCGCACTATCTTGGTACAAAAGCCAAAAAATCTGGCCATTTGTTATAATGCTCCGTAATAAAAATCTATTTTTAACATCGCAAGGATTGATTTGTCCGGATCGAATTATACCCGTCTCCTTTGGAAAAGGAGGTATCTCAAAACGCCCAAAGGAGCATGAGCCAACGACACCAACTGGTGAGCACACAATTATAGGAATGCTATACCGTCCAGATAGGCTTAAAAAACCACGAGACTGGGCAATGCCGATACTTATTAATTCATTTTGGTCCAACGACGAGAGAGATCCGGATTATAATCTAATGGTCTCTTATTCAAATACGTATTGCAGAAAAAGATTACGTGTGCCAACGCCAACGTATGATCTTATTTTACTCACAGACTGGAATTGGCCACAGGCGATCAAAGGAAGAGGATCTGCATTTTTTATACACCAATGGTCAGCTAAAAAGGCACCAACCAATGGAAGTATCGCCATGTCCCGCGGGGCCCTATTTTGGCTCGCTGCAAACGTTGATTACGGTACCAAGATAACAATTAAGGTCACTTAGGACGTGATCCAAAGATAGCTGACCCTACTCGAACATGCGTTGCGCCGAAAGATATCGCCTTCTCAAAATCATCGGACATACCCATTGATAAGCCGGTTAATCCATTATTATCGGCCAGTTTTTTTAATAGGGCGAAATGTAAACTAACTTCCTCATCTACTGGAGGGATGGTCATCAAGCCCAGAATCGGAAGATCCTTCGCCCTGCAATCATTAACAAAACTTTCCAAATCCTTTACCATAACACCGGCCTTCTGAATTTCCGCGCCAGTGTTAACCTGAATGAATAATTCCGGACATTTGCCAAGATCTTGGGCTAATCGCGCGATAGTATTTGCCAGCTTTGGGCGATCAAGCGAATGAATACAGTCAAATAGCTCAATAGCTTGCCGTGCCTTATTTGTCTGTAAGGGACCAAGCATATGTAATTTCAGTTGGGTGTGATTTTCTCGCCAAGTTGACCACTTGGCTGCTGCTTCTTGTACGTAATTCTCACCAAATTCACGGTGCCCAGCTTCGAGAACTCTTAAAACACGCTCACTTGGCTGTAATTTTGATACAGCAATTAAAGAAGTAGAATTCAAAGGTTTTGAATATTTCTCCTCTGCATCAGCTATTCTTGATTTTATATCAGAGAGTGACATCCAGAAAACTCATAGTTAAAATTTTACCGAAATATTCAAGTTAAATAATATAAAAATAAAAAAGGCGACCTAAGATAGATCGCCTTCTAACTTCGGTTCTAATTAAAGTATTAGAATGAAAAACCGATTGTTGCATATGAAGTTTCAGCTTCGTTAGCGCCAGCGCTAATAGATGCGCCTCCGCCTAGATCATAGCTGATAGTTGTTTCCCATGCTTCGTTTTCGTCTGTTGAAAAACCAACTGAAGCTGCACCAGATGTATAACCTAATGAAACATCCCATGTGTCTGCGTCATCTGCTTCAATAGTAGCAGTTAATGCGCCAGCTGTGTATGTAACTTCTGCGCTTGTTGTGCCATCATCAGAAGTTACAGCGAGGCCCATGTCACCCATGTCATAAGATACAGTTACACTTGACACGTCGCCTTCATCTGTCATAGCTGCCGAAATTCCTGCTGCTCCTACTGAGTAGCCTAAACTTGCAGACATAGCATCAGCATCGTCAACACCAGTGACTACTGAAAATGTTGCGTCGCCTACAGCGCCTGAAACTTGAATAGCACCACCGGTAAGATCGTCATCATAAAGGTTATCCTGAGAACCAGCTTCACCAATTGCAACAGTAAAACCTTCTAAGCCAATGGTGATTGTAGGATTACCGAAATCTGTGCCTTGTACATCATCCTCAAGTGGATCAAAGTCATCACGAATGTTACCTGACCCCATGTCAACAGATGACGAGAAAGATATTCCATTATCTGAAGCGCCTGAAACAGTGAAGTTCATATCCAAGCCTGAATATGTTACGAAATCTGCTCCTGCGTTGCTATGTAAACCAGCTTCTGCGCTACCTGAAATAGACACGTCTGCTGATGCGAAACCTGCTGATAGAGCCAGCGCTGATGTCGCGAGTAGAACTTTTTTCATTTTTTTTCCCTCGGGTTGTAATAAACAAATTGGCCTACGACAGAATCTCCGACGCAGGAATACATTAGTTTTGACAAGTTTATGGCCCTCTGTGCAACCTAATCTCACTTCATATAGCGAGGATCAAAAAATATGATGCAGGTTTGCCACACCATAGCATCTAGCTATTCGATATAGGTTCATCATATACCGATAGCGCACCTAATAGCCGCTTGCTCAAAGTTGATGTGTATTGTAAATTTGGCTAACTGAAGTCGAGGATCCTATGGAAAACCGAAAATTTATCATTTTATCATTTATAACGATTTTTTTCTTGTTCGGCTGCACAAGCGATTCTAATCTATTTGGCGAAAATAAAACTGAAGCCTATAATTCAGAACTCCCAGCGGCAGAAGGTAATGAGCGCGAAACTATCTGGGATGTTTTTAATAGAGAGGCAACACGAGAACCAGTAAAAGTAAATAGGTATATTTGGCAGGCAGCTTTGGACGTTTTAGATTTCATGCCAATTGAAACTATCGATCCGTTTTCAGGAGTGATCGTTAAGGGTTTTGGGGTGCCGCCTGGGGGTAAAACACAATATCGTGCAACAATATATGTGATTGATCCCGCGCTAGAAGCGAGGTCACTGAGAGTTTCAATGCAGACAAAATCTGGACCAGTTAATGCAGCTACAATGAAAGAAATAGAAAATGCGATTCTTTCCAGAGCAAGGCAAATGCGAAAGGCAGACGGATTATCATAATTTAATCGAGGAAGCTCTTCATGTAAAAACTACATTTAGCATTATGTATTTGCCAAACAATAGTACCTAAGCGAACTTTTATAATGCATATGTATGGACGCTGACTGTATTTCTATTTATCACGAAGAGAAATATCACCTCGAAGTGCAAGGAAGATTAAATGGCTGCCTACAGTCCCTCTAAAATTGAGCCAAAATGGCAAAGTGCGTGGGAAGACTTAAAAGTCTTTAATTCCGAAATAGATTTAGAAAAGCCAAAATATTATGTTTTGGAAATGTTTCCGTATCCATCAGGAAGAATACACATGGGGCATGTACGCAACTACACCATGGGAGATTTGGTAGCGCGATACAAACTAAGCACTGGTTTTAATGTTTTGCATCCAATGGGTTGGGATGCATTTGGCATGCCAGCCGAAAATGCTGCAATGGCTTCGAACGGTCATCCAAAGGAGTGGACCTACACCAACATCTCAATAATGAAAGAGCAAATGAAACCACTCGGTTTGTCCATTGATTGGCAAAGAGAGTTTGCCACGTGCGATCCGGAGTACTATGGCCAACAACAGGCGTTATTTCTTGATTTTTTAGAAGCGGGCTTGGTTTACAGAAAAAATGCAGTTGTAAATTGGGACCCAGTAGACTTGACGGTTCTTGCCAACGAGCAAGTGGAAAATGGCCGAGGCTGGAGATCTGGGGCAGTTGTTGAAAGAAGAGAACTAACTCAATGGTTTTTTAAAATTTCAGAGTTTTCAGATGATTTGCTGGCTTCCATAGAAAAGCTAGATAACTGGCCAGCAAAAGTAAAATTGATGCAAACAAATTGGATTGGTGAATCTAAGGGTTTGGAGTTTGCATTTAAAGCGGTAAATGCACCAGATGGATTTGACAAAATTGAAGTTTACACAACTAGGCCGGATACTTTGCTTGGGGCGTCTTTTGTAGGCATATCGACAGATCACCCGCTAGCCCGAGAACTTGAAAAGGTAAATTCTAATATTGCTTCTTTCAACGCTCAGTGCAGGCAAATGTCCACATCTGAAGCTGAAATGGAAAAAGCAGAAAAAAAAGGCATCAACACAGGTATTTTAGTCACTCATCCCCTGAACCCAGACATTAAACTACCAGTTTGGATAGCAAATTTTATCCTCATGGATTATGGAACTGGTGCAATTTTCGCTTGTCCAGCGCATGATCAAAGAGATTTAGATTTTGCTCGTAAATATCAGTTGCCTGTAATTGACACATTTTACTCTTTAGAAAACGAAGAAGCCGTAAAAAATACAGCGTTTGTTCCACCCAAATCAGAGCGGGTCAAATGGGTAAACCATTTCACTGGCATTGATGTAGCAACTGGAGAGGAAGTAATAGATGAGACCATTCGTTTCGCTGAAAAGCAGGGTTGGGGATCAGGTGTTACCAAATACCGACTAAGAGATTGGGGACTTAGCCGTCAAAGATACTGGGGATGTCCAATTCCAGTAGTCCATTGCGATAGGTGTGGATTGGTTGCAGAAAAGAAAGAAAACTTGCCGATCAAACTCCCCGATGATGTTAAATTTGATAAACCAGGAAACCCACTTGATAAACATGAGACTTGGCGCAAATGCAAATGTCCAGAATGTGATGGCCCGGCATTAAGAGAAACCGACACAATGGACACCTTTGTGGACTCAAGTTGGTATTTTACAAGGTTCACGTCTTATAACTCGATAACACCCACCAATGAAAAAGAAATAAAATATTGGATGAATGTAGATCAATATATCGGTGGTGTTGAGCATGCTATACTGCATCTTCTCTACTCTAGATTTTTTGCAAGAGCGATGCATCACTGTGGTCACCTACCCAAAAGCGCTGTCGAGCCTTTTGACGCACTCTTCACGCAAGGAATGGTGACACATGCAATATACGAACGGGATAATGAGAATGGGCGACCGACATACTTTTACCCGGAAGAAGTAGAAATAAAAGACGGTAAAGCATTTTTAAAAAGTGATGACAGTGAAGTAAAAATCATTCCCTCAGCAAAAATGTCTAAATCCAAAAATAATGTTGTAGACCCTGTAGCTATAATTGATGCGTTTGGCGCAGATACTGCTCGCTGGTTTGTGCTGTCCGACAGCCCTCCAGAGAGAGATGTAGAGTGGACAGCATCTGGTGTAGAAGCCGCTAACAGACATTTGACCCGCGTTTATAAAATTGTTTCAGAAATAATCAAAGATGACACTCCTAAGAATGAAAGCGATACAAGTCTTACGAAAGAGACACATAAAGCAATTCACGATGTTACAATGGAACTAGAGTCGTTTGGCTTTAACTCAGCAATAGCAAGGCTCTACAGATTTACAAATATCCTAGCTAAGTCAAAAGCAGGTGCTGATGCCAAGCAAGCTGCTGCAAAGGCTCTAGTTCAACTAATGGGGCCAATGACTCCCCATTTAGCGGAAGAGCTGTGGGCGGACTTAGGTGGAGACGGTCTTGTCGTTTCTGCCGATTGGCCAAAAGCTGATCCAAATTTTTTGATTGATGATGAAATAACTTTACCTGTACAAATTAATGGTAAGCGACGAACAGAGATTACTGTTCCACAGGACACTGATCTTGCCGAAATAGAAAAAATTACTCTTCGCTCTGAAGCAGTAGTTAAAGCATTGAATGGCAATACACCTAAAAAAATAATCGTAGTGCCAGGACGAATTGTAAATGTTGTTGTTTAATAAACAAAATTATCTTCTTGCTTTACTATTTGGCGTGTTCATAGCTAGTTGCGCTTTTGAACCGGCTTGGATAGCCAAAGACAATAAAATAAAAATTCTATGGCAAAGCGTAGATTTAAGGCAACCGATAACAAGTAACGAGTTCCACTTAAACCGTTATTTAGCGTCAAGGATTGGGGATGCCGAGGATGCAGAGTTTTTCTTGGAATACGAACTATTTACGGAAACCAAACGAACTGCATTATCATTCGATGGAAAAGCATATCGAATTCGCGTTCTAGGTGAAGTAAAATTTAGTTTACTTAATAGTGAAAAAGATACAATTCTGTTGAGTTCGAGCGTAAAGGATAGCCTTGGCTACTCAGACGCGATATTGGCAGTAACTGACCAAGCCTCCGAACGCGATGCCTACAAACGTTTGATGGTGTTACTTGGAGATAGAATAGTGGACGAATTACTAAGTTCTAAGATTATGAACGATGAAACTTAATCCACGGGAACTTTCAAAGCTTGTAGAAAAACCTGATCCAACTCTAGCGGCAGTTCTTTTTTACGGATCTGACACAATGCGCGTGGCATTGAAACGTCAAGAGTATTTGGAAAACCTACTGGGTCCAAATGCTGAACAGGAAATGCGGTTAACTAGATTTACAGGAGACGACATTCTTAAAGATCGTACAGTTGTTTTTGATACTGTAAAGTCGGTCGGCTTCTTCCCCGGCCAACGTGCTGTATTGATTGAAAATACCTCCGATAAAACATCAAAGATTATTATTGAATGCCTTGAAGCATGGAATAAAACTGATGCACACATCGTAGTTACCAGTGGACTGTTAAGGCCGACCTCTCAGTTACGAAAAGCCTTTGAAACCTTTCATAATACAATCGCTGCACCGATTTACGATAATCCATTAACCGAGATGGAAATTAAGAAAGAATTGACGAGAGCTGGAATCCAAATGCATGGCACAGGTATTATGGACTCCTTGTATAATCTTTCAAAAGAATTAGAGCCTGGGGACTTTCGTAATACGCTTGAAAAAATTTACCTGTATAAATTAAGCGATAAATCTCCACTAACCGCAAAAGACATTTCTGTGTGCAGCCCAATTTCTGCTGAGGCCAATCTAGAACAGATAATTCATGCAGTATCAGATGGGAAGATTGACAAAATTAATCATATTTTAAATCGGCTCGAGGCACAAGGCGTTCAGCCTGTTACGCTATGTCTTTCATTTCAACGGCATTTCAAACTGCTGCTAAATCTTAAAAACCACGGAGGAACTCCACTAGAGGCAATCTCAAGTTATAAGCCTCCCATATTCGGCCCTAAGCGTGATGCTATTATAAACCAACTAAAACTTTGGAACGAAGAAACTTTAAAGATCGCTCTGTCTTTTTTTGTTGAGCTCAATTTAGATTTAAGGTCGGCGACCAGCCGTTACCCATCTCTAGCAATTACAGAACGAGTTTTAATTCGAGTGGCAATGATTGCTAGACGATAAAACTATTTAAATCCTAGATTTTCACCCAAGATATTAAAATCGGATAAAGATTTTGCTGCCATATCAACTGCATCGCCAGCCATATTAGCTCTTGCTGAATCCAGCGCCGTCTGTGCTGCTGCAACAAGTTCGTCAAACATTTTTCTATCAAAATCAGCTTTCAACACGGCTCTCTCGGCCAGAACCGATACAGTTTCACCCAATTCCGCAAAACCGCCGGTTACAACATACTCACTGGCACCCTTTTCTTGAACCACGCGTAGAATTCCAGGGCGCAGTGTTGTTATTAATGGAGCATGGTTAGCCATGGCTGTCATATCCCCATCTGAACCTGGGATCTCTACTGATACTGCCTCTGAAGAAAACAAAAGTTTTTCTGGACTGACTACATCTACTTGCATTGTTTTTACAATAATTCCCTAGCTATCTATGCTGCCTCCGCAGCCATTTTTTCTGCTTTTGCAATTACTTCATCTATTCCGCCGACCATGTAGAAAGCGCCTTCGGGTAGATGATCATAATCGCCATTCACAACTGCTTTGAAAGACGAAATTGTATCTTCCAATGGCACTTGCACACCATCTGAACCGGTAAAGACTTTCGCGACGTCGAATGGTTGAGAGAGAAATCGTTGTATTTTTCTTGCTCGAGCTACTGTCAGCTTATCTTCTTCGGAAAGCTCATCCATACCTAAGATGGCAATAATATCTTGAAGTGACTTATATCTCTGAAGAATTCCTTGAACTGACCGAGCAACATCGTAGTGTTCTTCTCCTACGACAGCTGGATCCATCAATCTTGACGATGAATCAAGCGGATCAACTGCGGGGTAAATTCCCAGCTCAGATATAGCACGAGATAAAACTGTAGTAGCATCCAAATGTGCAAAAGTGGTTGCCGGCGCAGGGTCCGTCAAGTCGTCAGCAGGTACGTAGACTGCTTGAATTGACGTAATCGAACCATTTTTTGTAGAAGTAATACGTTCCTGCATTGCTCCCATATCAGTAGCAAGTGTTGGTTGATATCCTACGGCTGAAGGTATCCGGCCAAGTAGTGCAGAAACCTCAGATCCAGCTTGTGTGAACCTAAAAATATTGTCTACAAAAAACAAAACATCTGTACCAGATTGGTCTCTAAACTGCTCGGCCAAAGTCAGACCAGTTAGCGCAACACGCGCACGAGCACCAGGAGGCTCATTCATCTGCCCATATACTAGTGCAACCTGGGACTCTTCGAGATTATCTGGTTTAATAACGTTAGACTCAATCATTTCGTGATACAAATCATTACCTTCGCGAGTACGTTCGCCCACACCCGCAAATACAGAGAAACCGGAGTGTACTTTAGCGATATTATTGATCAATTCCATAATCAGAACAGTCTTACCCACACCAGCGCCTCCGAACAAACCAATTTTACCACCTTTTGAGTAAGGCGCTAGGAGATCGATAACTTTAATACCTGTAACTAAGACTTCTGACTCTGTGGACTGTTCAGCGAATTCTGGAGCTGGTTGGTGAATTGCACGATACTCATCTGACTTAACGGGACCTTGTTCATCAACAGGTTCACCAACAACATTAACAATCCGACCCAATGTAGCGTTCCCAACTGGTACGGAAATCGGTCCGGCCGTATCAACAACTTCTTGTCCCCTAACTAAGCCTTCAGTGGCATCCATAGCAATTGTGCGCACTGTATTTTCACCAAGGTGCTGAGCTACTTCAAGCACGAGCGTCTTACCATTGTTGTCTGTATTCAGTGCATTCAAAATTTCAGGTAAGTGATCGTCGAACTGTACGTCCACAACAGCACCGATTACTTGTGTAACTCTACCTTTTGCATTTGCCATATCTGTTTCTCCGGTTCTTAGAGCGCTTCCGCGCCCGAGATTATTTCAATCAGCTCATTAGTTATCACGGCTTGCCGCGAACGATTATATTGTATTGTTAATTTATCGATCATATCACCTGCGTTCCGCGTTGCATTATCCATCGCAGACATTCTAGCACCCTGCTCAGAGGCACCATTCTCCAATAATGCAGAGAAAATTTGAGTGCCTACTCCTCTCGGCAGTAAATCAGCGAGAATTTCTTCCTCCGATGGTTCATACTCATAATTCATGCTTTGTGCATTGCTGTCCTCAGCATCCTCGAAGCTTGCAGGAATAATCTGTTGCGCAGTTGGTATCTGAGTAACAACATTGACAAATTTTGAATAAAAAAGCGTTGCTACGTCAAACTCCCCAGCCGTAAACCTATCCAAAATTGACTTGGATATCCCCTGCGCATCCGTGTATCGTACTGTCTTTGTTTCAGACAAATCCACGTGATCAACAAAATGCTCACTAAGATCCCTCTTTATAACATCGCGACCCTTTTTACCCACTGTTATGATTTTTACGCTCTTGCCCTGCTCTAAAAGTTTTAAAGCGTGTGTTTTTGCTAGCTTTGCAATGTTCGAGTTGAAACCGCCACACAAACCACGCTCAGCGGTCATTACGATAAGCAGTTGCGTCTGGTCTTTACCCGTTCCAACTAATAATTGAGGTCCGCCTGAATCTTTATTGTTTGCAGAGGCCAAAGCGCCTAATACAGAATTAAACCTCTCAGTATAGGGTCGGGCTGCTTCTGCAGAGTCTTGAGCACGCCGCAGTTTTGCGGCTGCAACCATCTGCATAGCCTTGGTGATTTTTCGAGTGTTTTTTACACTCTCAATACGATTCTTTAAGTCTTTTAGACTTGGCATAACCGAATCCCCTTAAGAAAAATCTGCCGTGTATTCATCCAAGGCTGAACGGATTTTATCTTCAACTTCACCTTTTATTTTAGGATCATCATTCGTAATATAATCTAACAACCCGCCATGCTTACCCCTTAGATGCGCCAACAAACCTGTCTCAAAAGCGCCGACTTGATTTACATCAACTTTGTCCAAGTAACCGTTTGTCCCCGCATATATCAAACAAACAATCTCAGCATTGGTTAGAGGTGAATACTGCGCTTGCTTCATAAGTTCTGTAAGCCGAGCACCACGGTTTAATAACTGTTGGGTGGCTGCATCTAAATCTGATCCAAATTGTGCAAATGCAGCCATTTCACGATACTGCGCCAAGGATAATTTCACTGGTCCCGCAACTGATTTCATAGCATTCGTTTGAGCAGATGATCCCACTCGAGATACTGATAGCCCGGTATTAACTGCAGGGCGTATACCTTGATAAAACAACTCAGTTTCAAGAAAGATCTGACCGTCAGTAATGGAAATAACATTTGTAGGAATAAACGCCGAAACGTCCCCACCCTGCGTTTCAATCACCGGCAAAGCTGTTAAAGAACCAGCTCCATTGTCTTCATTTAATTTCGCCGATCTCTCAAGCAAACGTGAGTGCAAGTAGAAAACATCTCCCGGATAGGCCTCTCGTCCCGGTGGCCGTCTTAACAACAATGACATTTGACGGTAAGCAACTGCTTGTTTGGACAAGTCATCATAGATGATAAGAGCATGTCTGCCGTTATCACGAAAATATTCCGCCATAGATGTGGCTGAATAAGGTGCCAAAAACTGCATAGGGGCTGGATCAGATGCAGTTGCAGCAACCACAATTGAATATTCAATCGCACCACTTTCTTCCAGTTTTTTTACAAGCTGTGCAACTGTTGATCTTTTCTGACCCACCGCGACATAGATGCAATATAATTTTTTACTCTCATCGTCTCCTGCAGCATCATTATAGCTTTTCTGATTAAGAATGGTATCCAAAGCTACTGCTGTTTTACCCGTTTGACGGTCTCCAATGATTAACTCTCGTTGTCCTCTACCAATGGGTATCATCGCATCAACGGACTTGAGACCCGTCGCCATGGGTTCATGTACTGATTTGCGAGGAATAATACCAGGAGCCTTAACATCCGCTACTCTACGCTCCACCCCCTTGATTGGGCCCTTTCCATCTAGAGGGTTTCCTAGACCATCCACAACGCGGCCCAGAAGGGAATCACCCGCTGGAACGTCCACGATCGAATTAGTTCGCTTTACTACATCGCCTTCTTTGATGTCCCGGTCAGACCCAAAAATAACGACACCGACATTGTCACTTTCCAAATTTAGAGCCATACCACGAATTCCCCCTGGGAACTCAACCATTTCACCAGCCTGAACGTTATCAAGGCCGTGAACCCTGGCAATACCGTCACCCACTGACAAAACGCGCCCGATTTCTGAAACCTCAGTCTCCTGACCGAAATTCTTTATTTGATCTTTCAAAATGGCAGATATTTCTGCAGCTTGGATACCCATTACCCGACCTCTTTCATAACAGTTTGAAGGGAATTCAGTTTAGATCGAATTGAAGTATCTATCATTTTCGATCCAACTTTAATTACAATACCACCGATGATTGATTCATCAACGGATGCATTGATCTTAATCTTTTTACCTACCCGATCTTCGATAGCTTTTGCTACTTTGTCAGATTGCGCCTTGGTTAAACTTTTTGCGCTTACTACATCAGCAGTGATTTCACCTTTATGCTCAGCAATTAAAGCTTCGAGCTGCCGTAGAAATGAATCCAAAACAAATAGACGTCTTTTCGATGCCATAAGAGCCAAAGTGTTTGTGAGATTCAACAGCAAATCCATTTTATTACCAATAGCTACAATAGCACCCTTCTGCTCATCCCTAGTGTACATGGGCGAGCTAATAAGATCCCTTAGTTCCTGGCTGTCTTCTAAAGCACTAGCTAAACTTTTAACGTCAGTTTCTAACTTAGCCACTTCATTAGATTCCAGAACCAAATCGAAAATAGCTTTTGCATAGCGCGAAGCAACACCTATAGAAATTGAAGCTGTTTCAGACACGTTTTACCTTTCGGCTTAGTTATGCGCCAAATACTCTCAATTTGACGCCGTTCCTCTAACTCGTTTCAGAACAAATTGAAATCGAAGCGGTATTAGCAGAGCTAATCGGTTCTAGCAACATGCTAAAATGGATTTAATTGCGCTAAATTCCGATAATTTACCTTGTTAGCGTTTTTACATTACTAATTGGGTGGGGGCTTGAGATGATTTTGATATATGATTCTTGAAATAAAGCAGCAGCTTAGCCTACTGGTTTGGGCTCAGCCAATCCTCCTAGAAGTCCAATAGCCTTTTCCTTTGCAGACTTTTTAATTTTGTGAACGGGCGGGTACCTAGTGCTTGCTTCAATTATGATTATCCCACCAGCCAAAATAGGAAGGTATTTTCCAGATCTCTCAAAAAATTGACCGATTCTTTGTAAACTTTTTCTGTGGGATGGAAGCTGATACAAAGCCATTGTATGTTTCTCCGGTATGAATGACTGTGATCTCAATTGCGCCTCTAGTTGTCCAATTGAATAAGGCCTACCGTATCCAAAAGGCGTTTTATCACTTCGAGACCAAAGTCCTGCACGGTTGGGAACAATGAATAATGCTTTACCACCCGGGCCGAGCACCCGCAGGGCTTCGTCAAGCATCATTGATGGATACTCTGATGTCTCTAAACCATGCATAATGATCAAGCGATCAGCAAACCCTGTATCAATTGGCCATTGATGTTCATGAGTTAGAACTGACTGATTTGGATGCCCGAGCGGCCAATGTAAAGCGCCCTGCGGTCCAGGCATTAGCGAAATAATTTTTCTGGAGTGATCATAAAAGTGCCGCAAAATAGGATTTGCAAAGCCATATCCCAACATTTTATAGCCTGACTCAACAGACCACATCTTGACAACTTCTTGACTAATTTCTTTTTGAGCAGCTCTGCCTAATGCTGATCGATAATAAAAATTTTTTAAGTCTTGAACATCAAGGTGCATTGCATAAAACTCTCATTTGGGACAGCATAAATATACGTTAAACATTTTTTGGTGGCACGTCATGTCTTTTGAACTTTTAACAATACCCTGTTTATCAGATAACTACGCTTTTTTGGCCCATGATCCTGACACTAAGGCTACTTTGCTAATCGATGCGCCAGAACCTGATCCTATATTGCTAAAACTTCAAGAAAAAAACTGGGACTTAACTCACGTGATTATAACGCATCATCATTGGGATCATGTGGACGGCTTATCTAAATTACTTGAATATTTTTCGCCGCAAGTAATAGGGTCTTCATCAGACGTCAATCGCTTACCACCTCTTCACTTATCAGTCGCAGAAAATGATAAAATAAAAATTGGAAATAAGGTTGGTAAAGTATTTGAGGTCTCAGGGCACACAATTGGACATATCGCAGTCTATTTTGAAGAGAGCAAATTGCTGTTTACTGCTGATAGTTTAATGGCTCTGGGGTGTGGTAGATTATTTGAGGGAACCGCTGGTCAAATGTGGCAGTCACTTAAAAAGCTGTCAAACTTACCAGATAAAACAGTTGTATGTTCCGGTCATGAATACACCGAAACAAACGCTAATTTCGCCTTAACAATCGATCCTCATAACCAAGATTTAATACGTAGGTGTAAAGATATTAAGAAGCTTAGATCAAACGGCACACCAACCGTTCCCAGCAATTTGGGTGAAGAACGAAAGACCAATCCATTCCTGCGTCCGTGGAGCAAAAACATCAGAGCTAATTTAGACATGATTGATGCCACAGATGATGAAGTATTCGCAAAAATTAGAGCGCTCAAAGATGCTTATTAGCTAAAATCTTGAGATTTTACCGGGTAAAATAAAAATTTTGGCACATAAATGGCATTATTGACTTGAATAGTGTGAATTCTCACCCACACTATATAGTATATTAAAAGTAAACGCCGAAAAGGATTTTAACGTGCCTTCTTTTACAACAACGTTGGAGCATTCCATACACGCTTCATTAGCTTTAGCAAATTCTAAGTCGCACGAATTCGCCACTTTGGAACATTTACTTTTAACCCTTATTGACGAGCCAGACGCGCAACGCGTGCTCAAAGCATGCGACGTTGATCTAGAAATATTACGCGAAGCTCTAGGTGATTTTATAGACGAAGAATTGTCATCTATGACAAAAGAAGACGAAAGTCTCGAGGCAACTCCAACAGCTGCCTTTCAACGAGTAATACAGCGTGCTGCGATCCATGTTCAATCATCAGGACGAAGCGAAGTAACAGGTGCTAATGTTTTAGTAGCAATCTTTGCGGAGAGAGAGTCCAACGCTGCATACTTTTTACAAGAACAAGAAATGACCCGTTATGATGCGGTAAATTTTATAGCGCACGGCGTGGCCAAAAATCCTGCTTTTGGAGAACAAAGATCAGTGCAAGGTTCCGATGAAGGCGGAGATGATTTTGCTACATCTGGAGCCGAGTCTGAAACAGAAAAAAAAGAAAGTGCACTGGCAAAATATTGCGTTGATTTAAATGCAAAGGCAATGGACGGGGATATTGATCCTCTAATAGGTAGGGATTTTGAGATAGAGCGGTGTGTTCAGGTTCTTTGTCGTCGAAGGAAAAATAATCCGCTGCTTGTGGGGGATCCGGGAGTCGGGAAGACGGCGATCGCAGAAGGGCTAGCACGAAAAATAATTTCGAAAGACACGCCAGAAGTTTTGAGTGAAACTACTATCTTTTCTTTAGATATGGGGGCATTGCTTGCCGGCACTCGCTACAGGGGCGACTTTGAAGAAAGATTGAAAGCAGTTATAACAGAGCTGGAAGACCATCCTGATGCAGTACTCTTCATTGACGAGATTCATACAGTTATAGGAGCTGGTGCTACTTCAGGAGGAGCAATGGATGCTTCTAACTTGCTTAAACCCGCATTGCAAGGTGGCAAACTCCGGACTATGGGTTCTACTACCTACAAAGAGTTTAGGCAGCATTTTGAAAAAGATAGGGCTCTTAGTAGGCGCTTTCAAAAAATTGATGTCAATGAACCGTCAGTTCCTGACACGATAAAAATACTTAGAGGAATAAAAAGTTATTTCGAAGAACACCACAACTTAAAATATACTTCGGATGCAATAAAAACAGCTGTTGAGTTGTCCGATCGCTACATCACAGACAGAAAGTTACCAGACAAAGCAATTGACGTAATAGATGAAGCAGGGGCGGCACAGCATCTACAGAACAGCAAACGACGCAAAACTATTGGTGTCAAAGAGATCGAAGAAGTCGTGGCAAAAATCGCGAGAATTCCACCCAAGAATGTTTCCAAAGACGACACCCTTGTTTTGAAAGACCTTGAGAAAAACCTAAACCGAGTAGTATTTGGTCAGCACGAAGCTATAGAAGCACTATCAAGTGCAATCAAACTAGCCAGAGCCGGCTTGCGAGAACCAGATAAACCGATCGGCAATTACCTGTTTGCAGGCCCAACTGGAGTTGGCAAAACAGAAGTTGCGAAGCAACTAGCTGATACTTTGGGCGTAGAATTGCACAGGTTTGATATGTCTGAGTATATGGAAAAACATGCTGTTAGCAGACTAATAGGTGCACCCCCAGGTTATGTAGGGTTTGATCAAGGTGGGCTGTTAACTGATACGGTTGACCAACACCCGCACTGTGTTTTGCTTCTAGATGAAATAGAAAAAGCGCACCCAGACGTTTTCAATATCCTTTTACAAGTTATGGACCATGGCACACTAACCGATCATAATGGCAGATCTGTCGATTTTAGAAATGTCATCCTTATAATGACATCAAATGCTGGTGCTACTGAGCAAGCCAAAGCGGCAATTGGATTTGGACGTGACAGGAGAGAAGGAGAGGATACGGCTGCAATTGAGCGTACCTTTACACCAGAATTCAGAAATCGTTTAGATGCCACAATTAGTTTTGGCCCACTGCCAAAGAAAGTCATACTGCAAGTTGTCGAAAAGTTTGTACTTCAATTAGAAGTACAACTAATGGATCGGAACGTTTCAATCGAGTTATCAAAAGCGGCTGCAGAGTGGTTAGCCAATAAAGGCTATGATGACAAGATGGGGGCTCGACCGCTAGCTCGTGTGATACAGGAGCATATTAAAAAGCCTCTTGCAGAAGAACTTCTTTTTGGAAAATTGTCTAAAGGTGGCCTTGTGAAGGTCGGTGTTAAGGGTGATAAAATTGATCTTGAACTTAAACCGCCTCAAAAGGCCCGTATTACGAAAACAAAACCTAGGTTACTGCCTGCAAATTGATTTTTAGGTTAGTTGTATTTACTAATCATTTTTCAGTAAGCTTGATCTCAATTCTACGGTTTTGAGCCCTTTCTTCTGGCGAAGATCCAGATGTGACCGGTTGGAATTCTCCAAAACCAGTTGCGGCCAATCGATCTTTTGGGAATCCCAGATCAGAAATCATAAAACGTACTACTGAGAGAGCCCTTGCTTGGCTGAGCTCCCAATTATCTTTGAATTCCGCACCTGAAACCATGGAAGTATTATCCGTATGACCATCAACTCTTATTATCCAATTTAAATTCTTTGGAAGTTCTTTTACTACTTGATTTAAAATCACGGCCACTTTTTGGATTTCTAATCGACCCGGCATAGATAAATCGGCCTTCCCAACGTCAAATAAAACCTCAGATGAGAAAACAAATCTATCGCCTACAATTTTTATACCCTCCTTACCTTCCACTAATTCTCTTATTCTCCCAAAAAAATCAGACTTATATCGTTCCAATTGAGTTGCCTGAGATTGGAGGCGCTCACGCTCTGCTTGCAATCTATTAAACTCGGCAACTTCCAGCTTTATTCGCTTATCTTCTTCGACTTGGGCTTTTGTTTCCGCACGTTCCAAATCTGTTTTGGAGGCAATTAACTGTGAATTAAGGATCGTAATTTCATTTAATTTAGCTTCAATCTCTAGTCTCAAGGTTTGTTCCAGTTGCCTTTTCTTTCTTTCCTCCGACGCAACGCGGGCTAGTGCAGCGTTAAGCCTGTTGCCCAAGTTTTGGAGTTGAATTTCATCTTCCCTATCTTTTTCTTCAGATAGGGTTAAAATTGATTGTAGCGAACTCAGCTGACGACGAAGCTCTAATACTTGCTGGTTCAAAAGTGCCTTCTCTCGTTGGCTTTTTAAAAGGCTATCAGAACTTTCAGATAATTGTTCAGACCGTTCTCGCAACTGCTGTTGGGCCTTTTGCAACAAAATTTCTTTTTTCTTTAAATTTGAGGTGTTTTCTGCATTTAATTTTTCAGAAACAAGCTTAGCTGCGAGGACATTTTTAAGATTTTCTAGTGCCTCTTTCTGAGACTGAACGGCGGCCCATCGAGCCGCTAGCGCATCTGCTAATTTTGAACGAAGATCCATAATGTCTTGTGCGCTATCGTCCTCAAAGGTTTGACGACTCAGTTTTTCTTGCTCCAACGCCATTAATGCACTAGCCAAATCACTCTCAGCAATTGTTAATTTCTCACTGTAATCTTTAAATTGTGCTGTTTTCTCGTTAATATTTTGACTTAAATTTGACAGCTCCAACTCTAATCTCTGCTGCCTTGCTAACGATGCAGCAAGTGCAATTTTGGTCTCATCTAACTCAGCATCACTACTCTGAATATCTTCCTGTAGAGATTTAAGTTCCGTTTCACTATTTCCAATTGTTAGATTAGCAGCCTCTAAAGCGATGATAGTTTGCCTGAGATTGTCTTCGATTTCTAATTTAGCTGCATCTGCAGCTGCCAACAGCGTAAGGGTGTCCTCTGCACGTTTTCTTTCTTCCTCCAAAATCAAAGTCATTGCTGTAAGCTCAGTATCGGCTTCTTCAAGCCTCTTCCTAAGTTCAGCGGCAGCGGCAGCTTCAATTAGTTTGGCAGCTTCTTCATCATCAAGGGCTATTTTTAAATCCTGAATCTCACTAGCTTGCAATTCTATAGTTTTGTTTGCATCACTTTTTTCGGTCTCTAGTGACCTAATTAGAGCCTCTAATGCTTCTCTCTCCGCGGCTTTCAATCTCGCTTCTTGCTCTGCCAAGTCTATTTCATCACGTGCTTGAGACAAGGTCAAAGCAAGTGCTTCTTGCTGATCCAACAAAGATTTGCGTTCAGTTTCCAATTGATCAATCTGGGTTCTAGACGCAGCTTGCGCTGCTAATAAATTTGCTACCTGGACCTCAAACTGAGTGATTTGAGTTAGCGCATCATCTAAAGCTACTTTACTTTCATTGTTTTGAAGCCTCAGGCTTTCTATTAACAGGCTTTTCTGCTCGTTTTCTGCGTCTCTGTCATTTAGTGTACTTGTTAAAATTCCCAAGTCACTTTCAAGTTTGACTACTTTAGATTTTTCAAGGCCTAAGGCCTCCGAAATAGCAACAATTTCCGCAGCAAGGGCATCAAGTTCGCTTTCTTGCCCAGTGATAGTTTCTCTTAGAACAAATTGGATGACCATGAAAATGGTTAATACAAACATCAATACGAGCAATAAACCGGTCATTGCATCCACAAAACCAGGCCAAATGGATGCCTGAAATCGTTGACCTGTGCGTCTCGATAGAGCCATGTTTATGTTTTCCGATCAGAACTCTTAGCACTAGTTGATTGCAAACTATCTGCTAAATTAGCTATTTCTTCTCTGATAGCTTTGATAGCTTCCTGCCTTCCAACGGCTATTTCCTCTGATATGTGAAGCATTTGAACATCGATTGATCTTAGTCTCATCCTAGTTTCAGCATCAATCCCACCCTCAACCGACTCTTTTGACTTAAGAAAATCTAATAATTGTTTCTGTGATTTAGTAAAATTATCGATCAAATTCTCCAAATTAGACTTATTCTCGTCCATAACTTTAACAAATTTATCTTGTAGAATCGCAAACTCGCGCTCGGTTGGTGCCATAGTGGATTGATCTTTATTTAAGAAACGCTCCATCAATTCGATTTGATCCCCTAAACGCTCGAAGATACCTAGGAGAATCGTGTTGTCTGTTGAAGAATTGCCTTCGTCTACTGTCACATTGAAACTAGTAATTGTTGAAAGCCATTCTTCAAGTTCACGATAAAATCTATTCTGCGCTTGACCTGCAAACAGTTCTAACAATCCAACTACTAAAGATCCTGCAAGCCCCAATAAAGAAGAAGCAAAAGCAACCCCCATTCCGCTTAACTGTCCCTCAAGGCCACTCATCAATCTAGTAAAAACCTCAAAGCCTGTCTCACCCTCTTGAGGAGCTAGCGATCTTATTGTTTCTACAAGTACTGGCACCGTTGTTGCCAAACCGTAGAATGTTCCCAATAGTCCCAGAAAAATCAACAAATTGACAATATAGCGAGTTATTTCTCGAGCCTCTTCGACTCGAGTAGAGACAGATTCAAGAATTGACTGCGATGAAGAAGCCGAGATTTGGATACTTGCTCCACGCGACCTTAACAAGGTTGCCAATGGAGCCAATAGCTGGGGTGCCTTTGCAGAACCCTTATCTGGCTTATTTACGAACCCCTCTATCCAACGAACAGACTTAATTAACTGAACAACCTGAACAAAGCAGCTTATTACACCAACAAAAAAGACAAAAAGGATAAAGCCGTTCAACCACAAATTAGCTGTAAATACCGCCAATACTCTCGGCGCCGCTACAACTGTTCCTGCACTGGTAAGCGCTAGAACGCTGAGCATCAGCAAAACTTGACGTATTGGCTGAGAAAAATATAGCTCGACCTCTCGTTCTGATTTTACCATAAAATAAGGCCTGTTTTAATTTTTCTTTAAGTCTAACTCTCTGTGAACAAAAGTGAAAGCTATTAGCTCTTAATTTTCTTAACCTGTTGCACCAAATAGCGCAGATCAACGGAAGAAACTCCTAACTCTGTGAGTTTTTTTTCAGTACTAAACAGATATTCATCATTACGACCGCGCCCTCCTTCTGCCTCCGCGATAATCTTTGCTTGCTCATCAAGCGTTAATTGACAGTACTGATCATGATCTTTTTTTATGACGAAAGTAATTGCTGTTACCAATTGTTTAGAAGTAGCTAACTCGACTTGAACTTCGGTTTCTTCATATGCCGATGACACTAGTTCTCTCTCTCGAAGATATAATAAAACTTGGGTATAGTTATCTGGGGATACCCTGAACACTACCCCCTTACAGCTGTGACCATTACATTTTTCCAAAGCCAAAACCAAACCAGGCCTTTTGACAGTTCCTCTATGATGAATTGACCACATGGAAAAACTTCGCTTGTAATTTTTTATTTCTGCAAGCTCACTTGTTTGAAATTCAAAACCTGGATTCCAAATTAAAGATCCATAGCCAAAAACATACATTAGCCACCCCTGGTATTTGGTGATAACTCGCTTTAAAACAGAACTTCTTACGTTATACTAGGAGAGAATTTTGGCACGCATATTAATACCAATACTACTGATCACTATAAGTTGGAGTGGTTATTGGTTTTGGGGTGCCAACGATAACCTAGAAAATATTTATACAAGTTTAGAAAACCCTAAGAGCGGCTCAATAAACATAAAATATGGATCAACTAGTCAGGTTGGTTTTCCAAATAGATACGACGTAACCGTGAATAATCTTTCAATTGAGAACCCCAATGGCAAACAAATTGCAATGTTTCCATTTATTCAAGTTATACGGCTGATTTATAATAAAATGCACCAAATAATTATTTTCCCAAATGAATTATCTATCTATAATTTTAATATTAAATGGGAAAATGCAAAGGCCTCTATAGTAAAGGACACTTTTGAAGACAGATTGATAATTGAAGCCGAAAATCTTATGATTAATGACGAAAAAGAATTTCGCTTCCAGGCAAAAAAACTCCAAATATCGCTTTTGTATGAGAAATTTTTTAATGCAAAACCTGAGATTATTGTTGATTTTTCAGGAATAGAAACTGAACAGCAAAACATCGAGTTCAAACTTCAACTAAAGACTAATTTAAATTTTATTGATACTCCCACGCTGGACGTAGTCAATTTTTTAAATTCAATAAGTCAGCCCAAAACTTGGATCGAGCTAAGTAAAGAAGATTACAAAATCGATGAAAGCTTTTCCATCGGAAATCAAGAGTTCCGTTTTTCAAGTCCTGCTTATCAATTATTTAAATAAAAGTCTGAAGCTACACTGATATAACAAAGCATTAAGAAATTGGCTTAATTACTCCGAAATAATTGAAAAAATTTTTGGAGTTTTTTTTATTTTTGGGGATATAGTAAAGACATGGGAGAAAAAGGGAGACTAAAATGAAGTATCATTTTAAATTATTACTATCCGCTGGGGTTCTAGCAACATCATTAGGTATTCAAGGCGCACATGCAGCTAAAACTAGCATGACAATTGCGTTGCAGCTCGAACCCCCTCATTTGGATCCAACGAGTGCCGCAGCCGGTGCCATAGACAGTGTGCTTTACTCAAATGTATTCGAGGGTTTAACTCGATTTGCTTCGGATGGAGCAGTAATTCCTGGGTTAGCTAAATCATGGGAAATATCTGAGGACGGGACAGAATATATATTTCACTTAAATTCTGCTGTGACCTTCCATGATGGTTCAATAATGGATGCAAACGATGTTAAGTTTTCGTTAGATAGAGCAAGAGCAGAAGATAGCACAAACGCTCAAAAGGCCTTATTTTCTGGTATCAAAAATGTTGAAGTTTTGGCAAGCGATAAAGTCAAGGTAACTTTAACTTCTCCGAATGGTAGTTTTCTATTTAATATGGCTTGGGGGGATGCAGTTATTGTTGCGCCCGAAACGATAGACGACATAAAAACTAATCCAGTAGGAACAGGCGCATTTAAATTCTCTAACTGGGTTCAAGGCGATAAAATTGAACTACTAAGGAACGAGGAATATTGGGGCAAGCCTGCTCATCTAGAGACTGCAACCTTCAAATTTATTTCAGATCCAAGTGCTGCTTTCTCTGCGATGATGGCACAAGATATTGACGCATTTGCGGGATTTCCAGCTCCTGAAAATTTAGCGCAATTCGAATCAGACAGCCGGTTTCAGGTCTTGGTTGGAAATACCGAAGGTGAAACTATTTTGTCGACAAATAACAAAATGCCACCTTTGGACAATGTAAAAGTCAGAAAAGCTATCGCACACGCAATAGACAGGCAGGCAATTATAGATGGTGCAATGTTTGGTTATGGCACCCCAATTGGCACCCACTTCGCACCACACCATCCAGACTATGTGGACCTAAAGGCAAACTCAAACTATGATCCTGAACTTGCAAAAAAACTTTTATCTGAAGCCGGATTTAGCGAGGGTTTCACAACAACTTTGAAACTACCACCCCCATCTTATGCGAGACGCGGCGGTGAAATAATTGCGTCGCAATTAAGAGCCGTAGGAATCGAGACAGAAATTTCAAATTTAGAATGGGCTCAATGGTTAGAAGAAGTCTTTAGAGGCAAAGACTATGGTTTGACAATTGTAAGCCATACAGAACCAATGGATATAGGGATATACGCCCGGCCCGAATACTATTTTCAGTATGATAGTTCTGAATTTCAAGCGGTGATAAAGGCGCTCAATGTTGAAAGTAACCCACAAAAGCGAAGTGACCTTTTAAGGAAAGCCCAACGAATTATTTCAGAAGATTATGTTAATGGGTATCTTTTCGAGTTGGCTTTTCCAACAGTAGCAAATGCCAAAATTATGGGCCTTTGGGAAAACGCTCCAACCCAAGCAACTGATCTAACAGACGTTAAATGGGCTGACTAATTGTTCAACTGCTATGTCCCCCATTATTTTGGGGGACATAATTAAACTGGCAAATTTATGATTAAATATTTTTTCAGACGCCTATTTACGTTTGTATTGAGTCTTGCCTTAGCATCCATTGTTATTTTTTCCCTGGTAGAAATTGCGCCCGGTGATCCGGCGAGCTTTATGCTTGGTATTAATGCGCAACCAGATACAATTGCAGCGCTTCGATCTGAACTGGGGTTGGATCAACCCAAAATAAATAGATATTTCGATTGGATAGGTGGAATGCTTACAGGAGATTTTGGTATCTCATACACATATAGAACAAACGTTACAGAAATGGTTGGAGACCGTTTATGGGTTTCACTTCCTTTGGCACTTTATGCACTTTTTTTATCCACGGTAATTGCTATACCCACCGGAATATATGCCGCTGCAAAAAGAGGAAAAACCGGCGATTTTGCTGTTATAAGTGCAACTCAACTTGGAATTGCAATTCCAAACTTCTGGTTTGCAATAATTTTAGTTGGAATATTCGCAATCAAACTGCAATGGTTTTCTGCAGGAGGGTTCTCAGGTTGGAAGGATGGTCTCTTTAACGGAATTACCTCGCTTACCCTTCCCGCAATTGCTCTTGCGCTGCCTCAAGCTGCCATTTTGTCTCGTGTCATGCGAAGTGCTCTAATTGAGACGCTTGGAGAAGATTACATTCGCACTGCTCGCGCTAAAGGCCTAAGTTCATCGCAAACGATCTGGACACATGCACTTCGCAATGCTTTAATTCCAGTGCTTACAATAATTGGGCTTCAATTCTCTTTTTTACTGGCAGGCGCAATAATTATTGAACAAGTATTTTATCTTCCAGGTTTGGGACGTCTCGTATTTCAAGCAATAACCCAAAGAGACTTAATCGTTGTAGAAAGTGTTGTTATGCTTCTTGTTTTTGCAGTGATACTGGTCAATTTTATCGTGGATATCACTTACATGTTAGTCGACCCAAGGTTACGACAGGACAGTATATGATACGACTAAGCACAAGCTTACAATTTGGTATTTTATTGTGCTTGATACCAATGATTATGGCTACTATTTCTTTTTTTTGGCAGCCATTCGATGTCACCGAACTAAATATATCAAACCGATTACAGCCTGTAAGTCTAACCCACCCATTTGGTACAGATCACTTTGGTCGGGATATGCTGTCAATGATAATGGTGGGAGCCCAAACATCAATTGCTGTAGCTTTTGTCGCGGTTGGGATTGGGCTGCTCTTTGGTGTCCCACTAGGACTATTCGCCGCAAACTGGAGGGGCGGTTTCATAGACGATGGCATAATGCGATTTAACGATTTGGTATTTGCATTTCCAAGTTTAGTAATCGCCATTCTCATTACTGCGATTGCTGGGCCAAGTGCATTCAATGCCATAGTTGCTATAGGAATTTTCAATATCCCAGTTTTTGCCCGTATTTCTAGGGGGGCTGCCTTATCTCTATGGCAACGTGAATTTATTTTATCTGCACAGGTTGCAGGAAAAACTGGTTTGCGAATTTCGACCGAACACGTCCTGCCCAATTTGATGCATATATTGATAGTACAAGCAACTATTCAATTTTCACTCGGCATTCTTGCAGAGGCTGGACTAAGTTACATAGGCTTGGGAGCACAACCTCCCACGCCGAGTTGGGGCAGAATGCTGGCAGATGCACAAACAATGGTTTCTTTGGCGCCAAGATTAGCAATTGTACCAGGAGTAGCGATTATTATAACAGTTTTAGGTTTAAATCTTTTAGGAGATGGACTGCGTGACGCGCTTGATCCCAAGCTTAGAGGAAGCATGAAGAAATGACGCTTCTTTCGGTAAGAAATCTTTCTGTTGCAATTCACGAGAAATCGATCGTCAAAGATATTTCCTTTAATCTTGGTGCTGGTGAAATTCTGGCTCTAACTGGTGAGAGTGGGTCTGGTAAATCAATTTCTGCATTGGCCCTAATGGGTCTCTTACCCCTCGGCTCAAAAAAAGGGGGTATAATTAATTTTGACGGAAAGGACCTTAATAAAATATCAGAAAACAAGTTTTGTAAGCTCAGGGGAAAAAAGATAAGTATGGTTTTTCAAGAACCAATGACAGCTCTAAATCCTTTGAAAAATATTGGAAGGCAAATTTCTGAAACATTAGTTCAACATAAAGCCTGTGCTCCACGCGAATTAAAGAATCGAGTTCGAAATACAATGGACCGGGTTGGATTAAGCGGTATAGACCCGTCACGTTTCCCTCATCAACTATCGGGGGGCCAACGTCAGCGTGTAGTCATTGCTATGGCTGTTTGTTTGGAACCAAGCATTTTAATTGCAGATGAGCCAACAACTGCTTTAGATGTAACAACACAGGCGAAAATCCTAGAACTTCTAAAAAAATTTGCTGAACAAGATGGTATTAGCATTATTCTAATCACACATGATTTGGCGATAGTTGCAAATATTGCTAATTACTTAATTCTTATGAAAGAGGGCATTCTAGTAGATCAGGGAGAACCAAAAAAGGTTTTTAGAGACCTTGCACACCCATATACAAAAAAATTATTTTCAGCCTCCAGCCAAAAATTGATTTTAAAAGAAAATGAGATTTCCGAAGGAAAGCTACTAGAAGTAAATTCAGTATCGGTTAACTATAAATCTCACAATAAGGGAATTTTTTCAAAAGGTACATCTATCGAGGCGGTGAGCGATGTCTCATTCGATATCAAAAGAGGTGAGCGCCTAGGGTTAGTTGGGGAATCTGGCAGCGGAAAATCTACCCTAACAAGAACCATTTTGGGTTTGCAATCAACCAGCTCTGGCTACATAAAATTTGAAGGGAAAAAAATTTCTAAAGACAACAGAAGTTTTAAAAAAAATATACAGGTAGTTTTTCAGGACCCTTACGGTTCTTTCAATCCTAGGCACAAAGTCGAACGTTTAATTGCAGAACCCTTTTTTGCATTAGGTAAAGAAGCTCCTCATGAAACCGAGCAAAAAAGTATCGTGAAGGAAATGCTCGAAGAAGTTGGATTACCCTTAAACAGTACCGAAAAGTATATTCATGAATTCTCAGGCGGTCAGAGACAGCGCATAGCGATAGCCAGGGCACTTGTGATTAAACCGAAACTTATAATTTTTGATGAAGCTGTATCGGCGCTTGATTTATCAATTCGAAACCAAATTCTTAAACTTATTTCAGATTTAACGGAACGTCATGGGCTATCATATTTGTTTATCAGTCATGACCTTACAGTAATCGAAAATATCACTGAGAAATGTTTAGTTATGAAAAATGGAAAAATTGTCGAACAAGGACAAACTAAGCAAATTTTAAACGATCCAAGAAATGAGTATACTCATTCACTTATTGATGCTGCACCAAAGTTTCCTGAATTTGGTCATGCTTAATTAAAGGAATATATTATGACAGTAGATTTTCCGAATAAGCACTTTTTAATAAATGGTGAGTGGGTCTGCTCAAATACAGAAATAGACCTTATCAATCCATCAACAGGGGATGTTATTGCCCAAGTTTCTGAGGCAAATAATGAGCATGTAAATGATGCGGTTGGCGTAGCAAAAGACACCCTTGAGAATACATGGAAAAATATAACTGCTCGAGAAAGGAGTACTCTTTTAAGTACACTTGGGCGCTTAATAGAAGAAAACTATGACGTACTCGCCAGCCTAGAGGCCACAGATGTTGGTAAGCCGCTCCAGCAAGCAAAAGCAGACGTAAAGGCTCTAGCTCGATATATGGAATTTTATGCAGGTGCGGCGGATAAACTGCATGGTGATACAATCCCATACCTAAAAGATTATACAGTTTATACTTTACGAGAACCTCATGGCGTATGCGCGCATATAATCCCCTGGAACTACCCAATGCAAATAATTGGCAGATCTGTAGGAGCAGCACTTGCAACTGGAAACACCTGTATCCTTAAACCGGCTGAAGAAGCCTGCTTAACTGCATTAGCATTTGGCGCATTAACAAAAAAAGCTGGCTTCCCCGATGGGGTTTTAAATATTGTAACAGGTTCAGGAAAGACTGGGGCAAGCCTAAGCCAACACAGCGATATCGATCATATTAGCTTCACTGGATCTGTATCAACAGGCATCAAAATTCAACAATCCGCTGCACAAAATGTTATCCCTGTTACTCTAGAACTTGGAGGAAAATCTCCGCAAATTGTCTTTGCTGATGCAGACCTAGATGCAGCATTACCTTTTTTAGTTAATGCAGGAGTACAGAACGCTGGGCAAACCTGCTCAGCTTCAAGCCGCATCCTAGTCCAAAAGGAAGTTTATCCAAAAGTTGTATCAATGATGGCCAAGCAGTATGAGATGCTTTTGGTTGGATCTGCCATGGATGATTTAGACGTTGGACCTCTAATATCGAAAAAACAACATAAAATCGTTTCAAACTACATTCAACAAGGTAAAGATTTAGAGTTAGTAGCAACAGGCAAATACAAAGAAGAAATAAATAATGGTGGGTTTTATTGCTTACCTCATCTTTTTGTAGACGTTCCCGCCGACCACAGTTTAGCGCAAAATGAAATATTCGGACCAGTTCAAATTATTATGCCTTTCGACGATGAAGACCACGCGGTCGAGATTGCAAATGGGACTGGTTTTGGGCTGGTGGCGTCAGTCTGGACACAAGATGGATCAAAACAAATGCGAATGGCTAAACGCCTAAAATCTGGTCAAGTTTTCATAAACAACTATGGAGCAGGTGGTGGAGTTGAACTTCCATTCGGTGGGCGTGGCTTATCTGGCCATGGACGTGAAAAGGGTTTTGAGGCAATGTTTGGTTTTACAACAATCAAAACGGTAGCTCATTACCATGGTTAGGAAGTCTTTATGAGATTAAACGGCAAAAGAGCAATAGTTACTGGGGCTGCTTCTGGATTTGGTGCTGGCATCGCTAAAAAATTTATTGAAGAGGGCGCTGAGGTAATTATTGCGGATCTAAATGAGAAAATGGCACGAAAAGTTGCTATAGATCTTGGTGAACGCGCTTATCCATTTTTGGTTGACGTTTCAAAAAGTAAATCCGTAGAAAAGTTGAAAGATTTTTCATTATCGCACTTTGGCATACCCGACATTATCGTAAACAATGCAGGAATAACACATACCCCTGACGCCTTGGAAAATATTTCAGAAGATGACTTTGATAAAATATTTTTTGTTAATTGTAAGTCGGTTTACCTAATGGCTCAGCTATTTGTACCAGAAATGAAAAAACAAAAATCTGGAGTTTTTCTAAATGTTGCATCCACTGCAGGCGTTTCCCCTCGACCAAATTTAAATTGGTATAATGCATCTAAAGGATGGATGAACACTGCAACGAAAACTATGGCTATCGAACTCGCCCTCCACGGTATAAGAGTCAATGCAATTAACCCAGTAGCGGGCGAAACCCCGCTATTAGCCACCTTCATGGGCGAAGATACCCCAATGATACGATCTAAATTTCTATCAACCATACCCCTTGGAAGATTTTCAACTCCAGAAGACATGGGAAATGCCGCCTGTTTCCTTTGCTCTGATGAAGCATCAATGATAACTGGCGTATGCCTTGAGGTTGATGGAGGACGCTGTATATGACCTTGAAACCAGGCTCTAAAAATTTAATTACTGACGTGCCGGGATTAAATGTTGGAAATGCAGAGGATCATATCCTGAAATCAGGCGTTAGCGTTTTGACAAGTTCAAATCCAATGGCAGCTTCATATTGTGTTATGGGTGGTGCACCCGGTACCCGAGAAACTGATTTGCTAGAGCCGGACAAAACAGTACATGGAATTGATGCTATTGTTCTTTCGGGAGGGTCTGCCTTTGGCTTGGACGCTACAAATGGTGTGGTAGAATATTTACGTGAACAAGGTAAAGGCTTTGCAATGGGCCCTTTCAATGTACCAATTGTTCCTACAGCAATTATTTTTGATTTACGAAACGGCGGAGATAAAACTTGGCATAAAAATCCATATCCAGCACTGGGGAGACAAGCAATTGAAAATGCGTCAGAAAACTTTCAGTTAGGAAGCCATGGGGCGGGCTTTGGTGCAACAACCGGACAAGTAAAAGGTGGATTAGGATCAGCCTCTTCTATACTGAGTAATGGAGTAATAGTTGGCGCGTTAGTCATCGTTAACGCAATGGGAAATGTTATTGACCCAGTTTCTGGCAAGTTTTGGGCCGCGCCTTTCGAACTTGAAAATGAGTTCGGCGGGTATGGGGCTCCTGGGGATGCTATTTACGGCTCTGCACTCAAATATAGCAAGATTAATTCAATTAAAGAGGGAGCTAATTCAACAATAGGCATCGTTGCCACCAATGCAACAATTACAAAGTCTGAAGCAAAGCGTGTTGCGACGTGTGCGCATGATGGCCTTTCTAGAGCCATTGTACCATCTCACTTACCGTACGATGGCGACTTGATCTTTTCTGTAAGTACCGGAGAGCTAAATATAATATTTTCAAACGAAGAATTTGCAGAGCTATGCCATTTATCAAGTGTCACAATGTCTCGTGCTATTGCTAGAGCTGTTTATCATGCTTCTTCAAATGAAAACGATGCTATGAAGTGTTTTCAGGATAAGTATGAATCGATCTAACTATCATTGAAATGATTATAGATACGCTCCGCCAGACCAGATGATATACCATCGACTGACTTTAGATCAGATAAGTGCGCACTCTTAATGCGCTTGGATGAACCAAAGTGATCAAGAAGAGCTCTTTTGCGGGAAGCACCAACGCCTGGTATATCGTCTAATGGATTAGCAGAAATTGTTTTTGACCTTTTTGATCTATGGGTCCCAATAACAAAATTATGAGCTTCGTCCCGCATCCTTTGTATAAAATATAGAACTGGATCATTTTTTCCTAATGCAAAAGCAGGCCGATTGAGCATATAAAATTCTTCTTTTCCATGGTTGCGATCTACACCTTTGGCGACACCTACCATAGCCACACCCTCAATACCAAGGTCCGCCAAAACTTTCCCAACTGCACTGACTTGCCCTGCTCCACCGTCAATAATTATTAAGTCTGGCCACATACCAAGGCCTCTATCAGGATCCTCTTTACTTAATCGTCTTATCCGTCTTTCGAGGACCTCTCGCATCATTCCAAAATCATCACCAGGAACAAGATTTTCATTTTTGAAATTAAACTTTCGATATTGGTTTTTCATAAACCCATCTGGGCCAACAACAACCATCGCGCCGACCGCATGCGCACCCTGTATATGCGAATTATCAAAGACTTCTATCCGTCTTGGCGTTGAACTTAACTCAAAAACTTTTGCTAAATCTTTAAGAAGTTTAGTTTGGGTAGCCGTTTCGGCCATTTTTCTATTTAAGCTACCAACCGCATTACGAAGGGCACCACTAACTAGCTCCAACCTCTCCCCTCTTTGAGGAACAGATACCTCAACTTTACGACTTAATCTCTCCGATAGTAAATCTGTAATTAAATCGGAGTTTTCTGGCTCGTGAGATAGAATTAGTAATCTTGCAGGTTCCTTGGAATTATAAAACTGACCAATAAAACCTTCCATAATTTCCGCATTAGACATGTCCTCAGATATCTTTGGGTAAAAATCACTATTACCCCAATTTTGATGCGCTCTTATAAAAAATACTTGGACACACGCATGACCCTTATCTACATGTAGGGCAATAACGTCAGCCTCTTTTATAGAGCGAGGATTAATCCCTTGTCTGGTTTGCACCTGGGTTAAAGCGCCTATTCGGTCTCTAATAGAAGCCGCCTTTTCAAACTCCATTTGATCTGATGCTCGCTTCATTTCTTTTGCCAGATTTTCCTGAATATTGGTTGTTTTACCCGAAAGAAAATTTTGAGCATCTTTAACGCTTTTGAAATATTCCTGTTCAGAGATACGCCCCACGCACGGCGCCGAACAGCGTTTAATCTGATACTGAAGACAGGGTCTTGTACGATTACTAAAAATACTGTCTGAACAATTCCTTAGCATGAACACCTTTTGCAACTGGTTTAAAGTTCGATTTACCGCACTTGCACTCGCGAAAGGACCAAAATAAGATCCTTTTTCTTTTTTATTGCCCCGATGCTTTTTTAATTGTGGGAAGCTATGCTCCCTGGATACCAAAATATTCGGAAACGACTTGTCATCTCGCAATAAAACATTGTAGCGTGGTTTTAATTGTTTGATAAGGTTTTGCTCTAAAAGCAGTGCCTCCGTTTCGGTACTGGTTGTCAAAAACATCATAGACGCAGTTTCTGAAATCATGCGTGCGATTCTAGATGAGTGACTCGGTGAAGGTCGTGAGTAGCTTGAAACTCGGTTTCGTAGTTTACGGGCTTTTCCAACATACAGTACTCTGTTTTGTTCATCAAGCATTCGATAAACCCCTGGCGAGTTATCCAGAGCGGTTAAGTAAGAGTGTATCAACTCATAACCTGAATTTTTACTTGAAGGCTTCATTTTTTAAGAGTCATGTAAAGATGAAATTGATTCTCTAATGGCTGCAATGATAGCGGGAAATTTTCAAGAGGAAATGTTTCCACGTCGCCTGTGGATAAACCTGAAGATAACTTTTTGAAATTAGGAATTTTTTGTTGTATTTTCGGCATTTCGCTGATTTGCCTAAAATTTAGGCAAAATATTAACCTATTGTTTTTATTAGTTTTATTTTTTATCTTTTAAACAAATGACTGAAATTATTACATTTTTAAAACTATACCATCTATTTTAATGGCCGCAGTGCAAAACTATCACCCAAAATCAAGTTGTAATCTACTCAACTCCTTGAATATCAGGTGTTTTCCAGCCTAGATGCTGTCCACCATCCACACACAGCAGCTGCCCCGTTACGCTTTTAGCATCAATAAAGTAACCAACAGCTGAAGTTATGTCTTCGGCGTTCGCTCCCCGCTCTAAAATAGTATTTTTTCTTTGCCCATCAAAATGATATTCCTTTTGACGTGCTCCAATCAAAGTAGGCCCCGGACCAATGGCGTTTACCCTAATACCCGGAGCAAGAGCTCTAGCAGCAGTTTTCGTCATTGCCCATAAACCCATCTTTGCAATAGTATAGCTTGCAAAATCTGGTGTAAGCTTTTTAACTCTCTGATCTATCATATTCAGAACTAACCCTTGGGAGATTGGCTCATTTTTTTCATCTAAGATTGGTGCCAGAGATTGCTTTGCAAAGCCCTGTGTTAATACGAACGGCGCTCTCAAATTACTCTCAATATGACGATCCCAAGTTTTGCGGGTTGCATCTTCAAAACTATCATACTCAAATATAGAAGCATTATTTACCAATAAAGTAATTTGCCCGCCGATCGCTTCAGACGCTCGATTTACTAATTCCTTAACCTCGTCCTCGATCAGCAAATCACATTTAAGGCACTCAGATATACGGCCAAGACTATTTATCTCTTTGGTGACATCAAGCGCCTCACTTTCTGAATTATTATAATGTACAGCCACATCATATCCGCGACTTGCCAGGTATGTTGATATCTCACGGCCTAGCCGTTTAGCCCCACCGGTTACTAGTGCACGCATTGCTAAATTTCACTTTCATTGAATCGTTATATACAGATAGCTCGCATACGCGAGCGTCAAGAAGGCACCCCAAAGCCTGTTAATGCTAAGCCCCATAAAAACAAATGGAAACAAAACAATACCTGCCCCTAACATTATCCAAAAATCAAATTCGTAAAACGAAGAGGATATCGGAATATCTCCAAACATTGTGGTTATTCCCACTATGGCGAGTATATTAAATATATTTGATCCTATCACGTTGCCCAATGCAACATCAGCCTGTCTTCGAACAGCAGCCATTAATGTCGTTGCAAGTTCAGGCAGAGAAGTGCCAACTGCTACGAGTGTCAACCCAACCACCTCATCAGATATACCATAAGATGTGGCTATCAATGAGGCATTTTTTACTAATATGTCAGCACCAATTGGCAAACCTATTAATCCTAAAGACAAGAAAAGCATTATTTTCCACAGTGCGAGGTTTGGGTCCACATTTTCCACTTCTAAATAGGATACTTCTGCCTTTTCCTGTAAACTGTCTCGAACAGCTACAGATAGAAACAAGGTCAATAGAATTAAGAAGATAATTCCTTCAGAAACTGAAAAATTACCTAGGAATGCTAACGAGAGAAACACAAGTGTTGCAAGCATCATAAACACATAGTTTTTTCCCGTGTTACACTCACTTGTATTAATACCAGCAATTAGAGCAGGTATACCCAAGACAAGAAGAACATTTGCGATATTTGAGCCAACTACATTTCCCAAAGCAATTCCCGGTGAATTGTCTAAAGTAGCTCTAATTGCTACTAATAATTCAGGAGCAGATGTGCCTAATGCAACCACCGTTAAAGAGACGATAAAAGCTGGAATTTTAATCCTTAAGCTAAAATTTACTGCTCCACGGACGAGAATATCACCAGCAATTAAGAGGACGATCAAACCGATAAGTGCTTGAAGCCAAACCATAACTATCCAGATTTTTTAGAGCATTGACAATCTTTGCCGATTTTAAATTTACCGCACTTATCACATCGTTTAGAATCAAACAGTTTAACTTTTGGCACTCTCAATTTTCCAAACATGGCCATCACGCCCATCACGATTAAAAAAAGAACTACAATCTTTAAGATCATATTTTAAAGCCCATACTTAGCAAATTCTGCCCTTTCCTCCACTAGGCTGATGGCATCATTTGCAATGCTAACTCCAAATCTCTGAGATAGAGATTTTTTCTGACTATATTCCTTAATACGAGTTTTTTCGCCAAATCTCTCTTTTAAAACCGGAACAACGTGCCCTATACCATCTATTAAACCAAGTTCTTTTGCTCGAGCGGCCAACCAAATCTCTCCTGTAAAAAGATCATGATCGGTCGATAATTTTCCATCTCTAGCACCCTTCACGTGAGATATAAAAACTTCATGCAACTGCGAAAGAATATCCTTTAATCTTTTGACATCTTCAGCTTTTTCTTTCTTAAAGGGATCAAGCATCGACTTAGATTTACCTGCGGTATATACTCTCCTCTCGATTCCATATCTTGAAAGCAACTCTTGCAAACCAAATCCTGAGGAAATTACACCAATAGAACCAATAATAGAGGCATAGTCTGCATAAATTTCATCAGCGGCTGATGCTATCCAATAGCCACCAGATGCGGCAACATCCTCCACAAATGCAATAGTAGGCACCTCTGTTTCTTCCGATAATCTTTTAATCCTGTCTCCGACAAGAGAAGACTGGACTGGCGATCCACCGGGTGAATTAATAATGAAAGCAACGGCGCTGGGATTTCCTTTTCGGAATGCCTTCTCAAGTGTGGGTGCAAGCACACTATCAGAAATACTCCCACGCGCCCCTGACGAAATTAGACCATTGAGCCGAACTACTGAAACCGTCTTTCGCCTGTTCAATTTGTTGAGGAAAGGTATACGTAACATGGGTATTATTTAGGCACGGTGCTCATTTACTTCAATATACAGATTACTTAAACCTGCTACTAGCGACATTTATTCAACATGGGTTAAGTTGCATTATGGCCTTAGTCTCCAACCAGTTTTGAAAATTAAAAAAATTATAAAGATACAGAAAACAGTAAATATTGTTATGGCAAAAAGACTTGCTGCTATTGAAACGTCAGAATTATTGTAAAAAGCCCACCTGAATCCTGAAATCAAATAGACAACTGGATTAAAAAGGCTTACAGTTTGCCAGAATTTTGGAAGCATCGATATCGAATAAAATGACCCACCTAAGAAAACTAAGGGAGTGATTATTAACAAGGGTACTAATTGCAGCTGTTCAAAATTGTTTGCCCAAATCCCTAGGATGAAGCCAAGTAACGAAAAAGAGATGCAAGTCACCACTAATAAAAAAATCATAATAAAAGGGTGAATGATTTCTATATCGACAAACAATAGTGATGTTGCCAATATTACTAAACCAATAAATAAAGCTTTAGATGCCGCAGCACCGACATATCCAATAACAATTTCCAAGAAATTTACAGGAGCTGACAGAACCTCATATATGGTTCCAATAAACTTTGGGAAATAAATACCAAATGATGCATTTGAAACCGCCTGCGTCATTACGCTGAACATTATCAATCCAGGCACTATGAATGCACCGTAACTAAGACCATCAACAGCATCTATCCGGCCACCAATTGCCGCCCCAAAAACGACAAAATACAAACAAGTTGATATAACTGGAGAGACAAAACTCTGTAATAATGTTCTAAAAAATCTGGACATTTCAAAAATATATATTGCTCGTATAGAACGAAAATTCATTTAGACGGCTCCTCGATTAGTGAGACGAATATTTCTTCTAATGAGGACTGTGATGTTTTCAAATCACTTATTTGCAAATTTGAAATCGAAATCTCATTTAGTAATTTCGTAATTTCATTACTAGAAGCTTTAGCATCATATAGATAATTTATGGTCAAACCATCGTCTGAAAGGTATAGATCAAAATTTTGCAGTTTAGCAGGAATGACAGTAATTGGAGATTGTAATGAAATCTCTACTTTTTTCCGGCCCATTCGCTTCATTAAAGCTTTTTTCTCTTCCAATAAAATTAACTTACCCTTTGAGATTACTCCAACTCGATCAGCGATTGCTTCTGCTTCCTCGATGTAATGCGTGGTCAATATTATTGTAACACCTTGAGACTTTAAATCAGACACAAGTTTCCACATGTCTCTTCTTAACTCTACATCTACACCTGCGGATGGTTCGTCGAGGAATAATACTCTTGGCTCGTGCGCCAAAGCTTTGGCAATCAGCACGCGTCTTTTCATACCGCCTGACAACTGCAAAATTTTAGAATCTTTTTTGTCCCACAACGATAACTGGCGGAGAACTATTTCTATTTGATCATCATTAGGGCTCTTTCCAAATAAGCCTCTTGAAAAACGCACTGTATTGATAACTTTCTCAAACGGCTCCAATGCAATTTCTTGGGGCACCAAACCAATTAGAGATCGCGCCAACCGATAATTCGATCTCGTGTCAAATCCCCCAACTCTTACTTGACCCGCCGTTGACACAACCAGTCCACAAACTGCAGAAATAAGAGTAGTCTTTCCCGCTCCGTTCGGCCCAAGCAGGGCAAGAATTTCGCCCTCTTTAACATCAAAAGAGACGTTTTCAAGCGCTACTTGTCCATCATTATATCTTTTCGAAAGTCCAGTTATGGACAGCATATTTGTCATATTAAAATATTCTTTTGATGGAAGTATCAATCAGGAACGTTTAAAGTTTCTAATTGTTTCTATCATTAGGGCAACGTTATCTGGGTTGGCTTCAGGGGTAATACCATGACCTAAGTTAAATATATGAGGACCTTGTGACAAATCTGAAACTATATTTTCGATTTCATCAATCATATTTTGACCACCTGATACCATATGAGAAGAATTTAAATTTCCCTGTATACAACCATCCTTTTGTAAATATTTAGCTGCCCATGCTGAACTTATACTATCGTCAATAGCGAGACAGTCTGCACCTGTGGATTTTAAAAAGCCTTTGTAATAATCGCCCGCCTGTCTCGGGAAAGCTATTATTGGCACCGTGGGATATTTGGCTTTTAATTCCATTACTATCTTTTTTGTCGGCTCAAGAGCATACTTATAAAAATCATCTCCTTTCAAAGAACCGGCCCAGCTATCAAATATTTTTACCACCTCAGCTCCCGCATCAATTTGTGCAGACAAGTATTTTATGGTTGCTTCTGTCAAAATCTCAATCAAATTTTCAAAAGCTAATATATTATTATCTTTTAAATCATGCGCTGGCTTTTGATACGGCGTACCTCTTCCGGCAATCATATAAGTAGCGACCGTCCATGGAGCTCCTGCAAAACCAATAAGTGTTGTCTCTTCGGGCAATTCTTTTGATAAAATCCGTACAGTCTCATAGACTGGACGCAATGTATCGTGAATTTCATCAACAGGCTTAAGCAATTTCAATTCATCGGTAGAGTTAATTGTTGATAGCCTTGGACCCTCGCCCGTTACGAACCACAAATCTGCCCCCAGAGCTTGAGGAAGAAGCAGGATATCAGCGAATAAAATTGCCGCATCAAATCCATATCTTCTAATCGGTTGCAAGGTAACTTCAGCAGCAAGATCACTATTGTAACATAGTGATAAAAAGTCACCCGCTTGAGCTCTAGTCTCTCTGTACTCTGGCAAGTAACGACCAGCCTGACGCATCATCCAAATAGGCGGTGTATCTAGCACTTCGCCAGCAAGAGCTTTTAAAATTTTTTTCTTAATGGTCATTCTTTTGCCTTTCTCTGAGTACTTGGTTCACGTTCTTTAAATAAATGTCAAGCTTGGTATCTTGCTTTGATGCAAAACACCGCTTAAACCCTATTTATGGAATTAAAATTACCAGATCCAGAATCACCATTGCGCATTGGTACTAGGGGCTCACCTCTAGCGTTAGCACAAGCATATGAAACAAGAGAGAGACTTAGCATAGCTTTCGGATTGTCACTCGACTCATTTGAAATTGTTGTAATTAAAACAACTGGCGATAAAGTCCTTAATCGCCCTCTAAAAGAGATTGGTGGGAAAGGACTTTTTACCAAAGAAATTGAGGAAGCACTGCTACAAGAGAGTATTGATATTGCAGTGCACTCAATGAAAGATATGCCCGTTCAGCAGCCCGACGGTCTAATTTTGGACACATTCTTGCCCAGAGAAGATGTGCGAGATGCATTTGTATCGAGGATCCACAAAAGTTTAGCAGATATTCCACAAGGGGCTACAGTGGGCACTTCATCGCTCAGACGAAAAGCTCAACTTATGTCAAAGCGTCCTGATCTAAAAATAGTAGAATTTCGCGGGAACGTACAAACAAGACTGAAAAAGTTAGACGACGGTGTGGCTGAGTGTACATTTTTAGCAGTTGCCGGACTAAATCGTCTTAAGATGGAAGATATAATAACTGCACCCATTTCACCAGACGAGATGCTTCCAGCCGTGGCACAAGGTGCAATAGGCATTGAGCGTCGTGAAAAGGACATAAAAGTTGCAACAATGCTAGAAGCTATTCACAATTCTACAACAGGATTGCTACTGTCTGCCGAAAGAGCTTTCTTAGAAGCCTTAGATGGTTCATGTGAGACCCCGATCGCCGGGTTGGCTGAGTTTAAAAATGAGAACCTTAAATTTCGCGGCGAGATTTTAAAAACTGATGGGTCTGAGGTTTATAGTGATGAGCAATTAGTTTCTAAAGAGGATGCCACTCTCGTCGGCATTGAAATGGCGCATAAACTCTTAAGTCAGGCAGGCAATGATTTCTTTTCATGATCGGCTGCTAGGTAAAATAACTACCGATTTGTATTGGGAAACCGCGTAAAAAGTCCTCAGTGGTCTGAACCGACTTCCCTGATCTTTGGAGTAAAGTAATTTCAAGCGCCCCTCCCTCACAAGCAATTACTAATGGCGTCCCAATTACCATACCTGGCTCTGCTTGATTATTTTGGTTCGAACTATTTATTCTAACATTCAAAAATTTTATTCGCTCGTCGTTGTAGTAGGCCCACGCACCTGGGTACCGCGAAAGGCCTCTGATTTGCTGCTCTATTATTTGGAAATCTAATGACCAGTCAATCTTTGCCTCTTTCTTGTCAATTTTTTTGGCATAAGAAACTTCCATAGTTGACTGGGGTTTTGGAATTAACTCATCAATCTTTTTTATTGTTTCAATTAGCAACTTTGCCCCTAAATCAGCTAATCTCTCGCTCAAGAAACTAGTTGTATCGTCTGCTTTAATTGGCGTTGATTCCTTTGCAACTACTGGCCCCGTATCCAAGCCTTCATCCATTTTCATGATACAAACCCCAGTTTCACTATCCCCAGACATTATTGCGCGGTGAATAGGCGCCGCCCCTCGCCATTTCGGCAAAATAGATGCATGAATATTCAGGCTACCATACCTAGCAGCCTCAATAATTTCTAAGGGTAAAATCAAACCGTAGGCGACTACCACCGTAAGATCAGCATTCAAATCAAAAAATGCTAATTTATCTTTTTGCAATTTGAAATTTTCCGGCGTTCTAACTGTTATCCCATATTTTAATGCCATTTCATGCACGGGAGTAAGATTGACTTTCTTACCCCTTCCTGCACGCCTAGGTGGCTGACTGTACACACAAGCAATTTCATGCCCAGCCTCGATTAATTTTACGAGTGTTGGAATTGAAAAATACGCTGACCCTAAAAATACTATTTTCATCGTCTTTTTTTAGCCTTACGAATTAGCATATCTCTCTTCACAGCTGAAAGCCTATCAAAATACATTACTCCATTTAAATGATCGATCTGATGCTGGACAGAAGTAGCCCAAAGGCCCTCAAAATCATTTCTTACGATCATACCGTCTTTATCTAAATATTTGACTGTTACTTTTCTTGGTCTTGAAATTTTTGCCGACACGCCTGGAAGATTGGGGCTAGCTTCAATATTCTCATTCATTTCCTTCGATACTTGCAAGGTTTCTGGGTTTGCCAGAAGAATAAATTGCCCACGGTCCGTCGACGCATCCACCACCGCTAGACTAGACATAATACCTAATTGACTAGATGCGAGACCAATACATGACATGGCTTCCATTGTATCAATTAAATCTGACCAGATTTTTTCTACATTTTCATCAATTTTTTCTACAGGCTGAACTTTTTGCTTGAGTCGTCTGTCTGGCCACATCAGCAATTTTCTTATAGCCATCTATGTTTCTTTTCGCTCCATTTCACGCTTGAATTTTTGCATTTTCCTCGTAATCAACTGTCTCTTTATTGTACCAAGATAATCTATGAAAAGTTTTCCATTTAAATGATCGATCTCATGTTGAACGCAAGTAGACCATAGCCCATCAAATTCTTGTTCTTGCTCATTTCCATTCCGATCTAGCCATCGAACTTGAACAGAGGTTGGGCGCTTAATTTCAGCAAAATGCTCCGGAATAGATAAGCACCCCTCTTCATAAATATTTTCTTCATCAGAGCTAGCAACTATCTCAGGATTAATCATTACAATCGGTTCACCTTTAGCAGCTTCTTCCTTTTCACAATCCATAACGATAATTCGAGTTAAAATACCAACCTGAGACGCAGCCAAACCAATTCCTGGTGCATGATACATGGTTTCCAACATATCATCCGACAACTTAATAAGTGAGTCATCAATCTCTAAGACTGGTTCACAGATCTTTTTCAACTTAGGATTTGGATGTAGTAAGATAGGTCTCAGCATAGATTTCATTTAGGTTAAAAAGTAATTACATGCAACTTCGAAGGGTTTTATTACCTAATGAGGTGCTTGTTTTACACTTTCCATTGCCTTAGTTATGGCACTCTAAAATTATTTGGAAAATTTATGGATTTTGACGAAGTAATAGATCGAAGAGGAACGCACTCTAGTAAGTGGGATACCATGGAGGAACTTTATGGTGTATCTCCTGATAGCGGTCTTTCTATGTGGGTCGCCGACATGGATTTCCGCGCTCCTAAAATTATTCAAGAAAAACTTCATGGGATAAACTCCCATGGTATCTACGGATACTATGGAGATTACAAAGAATATAATAATTCTATTAAATGGTGGATGAAAAATAGGCACAATTGGGAAATTGATACCTCATGGATTTTCACAACACATGGTTTGGTGAATGGTACAGGATTATGCATAGATGCATTCACAAAACCTGGAGATGGTATAATCCTTTTTACTCCAGTTTATTATCAATTCTCTAACTTAGTTGAAGCCGCAAGAAGAAAAGTCGTGGAATGCCCACTAAAATTAATAGACAATCACTACCATTTTGATTTCGTCGCATACGAAAGAAACCTGTCAGGTGATGAAAAGATGGTTATTCTATGCTCTCCACACAACCCAGGTGGGCGTGTTTGGACAAAGAATGAGCTGCAGGAAGTTGCTAAGTTTGCGAAGAAACATGATCTAGTATTAGTATCCGACGAAATCCATCACGACCTAGTCTATCCGAACAAGAGCCATACTGTAATGCCAATTGCAGACCCATCGGTGTGTGATCGTTTAGTAATGATGACGGCAACAACAAAAACATTTAATATTGCTGGCGCCCATTCGGGAAATGTAATTATTCCCAACCCAAACTTACGTCAAAAATTTTCGCAAAGAATTAAAGCCCTTGGGATCAGCCCCAATAGCTTTGGTTTATTTATGGCAACGGCTGCATACTCACCGGAGGGCGCCCAGTGGCTCGATGAACTTCTGCACTATATTGACGGCAATCGCGTTATTTTTGATAGAGAAGTTAATAAAATTCCAGGCCTTAGCTCAATGCCCTTGGAAGGTACATACTTAGCTTGGGTTGATTTTTCTGGTACCGGTATGGAGGAAGAAGAATTTATCTATAGGGTTCAAGAAAAAGCTAAAATCGCAGTAAATCATGGAAGCACTTTTGGAACTGGTGGTGAAAAATTTTTACGCTTCAATTTAGCCACTCCGCGAACGTTAGTTGTTGAAGCAACCAACCGATTAAAGGACGCTTTTTCCGATCTTCAATGATTTAATTGAGCAATGCCACTGGCTTATCTTTAGGTAATACGAAATCTAAAGCAGGAGTATCTTTAACATCTGTACTTCGTTTAAATTCAAAATGAATTTCACCACTTTCTTCTGTTGATGCTATAATTAGACACTGCGATAAATGACGAGAACCATCGAAAATATCTACCAAACCCCTCAACTGCGGGGCATGCTCAATATCCATAGAAAAACCATTATCCCAAAGCTTTAATACAGGAACAAGAGCTCCATCAAACTCGACCCTCAGTCTACTTTTTTTCACCTTTTTGTCTTTTTGCGCTCTGGTTAGATCAGCATGTAATTCTTTTGATAGAAAAGTCGTCATAAATCCTCCTGACCATAAAATTTTGGACTTACATACAGGAAAATCAAGTATTTTATTTTTGCCGGGAATTTTTACCTGCAACCAAAAATATGCTGAAGTATTAGAATTCATATAATATCATGCATTTTTTTATAAAAACGGATATATTTGCGTATACTTTAAGCAATAGTTACTAGATCTTGAGACCGATACGTTCTTTTGTTATGCGGTTAATATGACACAAATACAACATAATCGCGATTTATCTAATAGACGGGCAAAATAGCCACTAAAAGAATGAGATATGCCACACACAATATTTTTATTTTATTGAATTACAGAATCGCATCGCCATAACAATTTACAGTACAAGTAATGTGACAATTTATTACAAAACTTGACTGGGCTGTGGTATTTTTCTTTAACTAGGCTACAAGCTGTTCAGCCTTTTTTAGATCGACTGAAACAAGCTGACTCACACCCTTTTCCTGCATTGTTACGCCAAAAAGCCGATCCATTCTTGCCATTGTAACCGCATGGTGAGTAATTATCAAAAAACGCGTGTCGGTCCGTCGACACATTTCATCTAACATATCACAAAACCGTGAAACATTTGCATCATCTAGTGGAGCATCTACCTCATCCAAAACACAAATAGGGGCCGGGTTTGCTAAGAAAACAGCAAAAATAAGTGCTAATGCTGTCAAAGTTTGCTCTCCACCAGACAACAGTGATAGAGTTGATAGCTTTTTCCCAGGTGGCTGGCACATAATTTCAAGCCCTGCTTCTAAGGGATCATCACTCTCGACCATAACGAGATTAGCTTCTCCTCCACCAAATAAATGTTTAAATAATGTTGAAAAATTTACGTTAACTTGCTCAAATGCAGTAAGAAGTCTTTCACGGCCCTCTCGATTTAAAGACGCTATGCCATTTCGGAGTGACCTGATAGCCTCAAGTAGATCTGTTCTTTCTCCTTCTAAATTGTCGTGCTCGGCCTGCACTTCCTTCATATCCTCTTCAGCTCGCAAATTAACAGCACCAAGAGAGTCACGTTGTCTTTTAAGCCTATTCACCTCGATCTCAATTTTTTCTGAATTCGGTAATTTCTCTGGATCTTTGCCTAGCTTTTTCAGCAACTCATCAGGAGTTGCTTGCAGTTCATCACGAATACGCTCAACTGCATTATCCACGGTTTCTTGCGCCGCCTCACTCATCGCTTCTGCGCGTGCTCTATGTTCTCGCAAGTTTGATGCTAATCGCTCAGCATCTCGCTCTTCTTCTCGGAAATCGCGTAAAATTTTCTCTGCACCCAAAAGATCACTTGTAGCTTCATTTTTATTTTTACTTGCTTCCGATATAGATATTACAATTTCTTCTCGGCGTTTGGATAACCTTTCTGGCTCAGCAAGAGCATTTTGCAACTGTCCTTTGTTGTCTTTTTGCCTCTGTACCAATTCTAAATTCCGTTTTTCTGCTGTTTCCAAGCGATACTTCCAACCACTTAGCTCTTTTGCAACTTCTTGTATTCTTTTTATACGCTCATCACCCTCTCGACGCACCTCATCATGTAAAGCCCTTTTTGACAACATTGCTGCTCGAAGCAATTCAACACTATTTTTTGCTTCTTCAACCTCTGCTTTTACATCCTCTAAGTTAGGAAGCTCGCTTAATACTTTTTGCGCGTCGACCATTTGTGCTTGTGTAACTTCAAGGTCTTTTTTGTGCCTGGCGAGAGCCATTGATGATGTCTCAAGAAGGTTTATCGCTAGGCTTAGCTCCGCCTCAGCTCGATTTTGGGCCCTTTGAGCATCAGATAGGTCACTATCTGCTTCCTTCATTCTATCTCTTGCAGCCCTATCGCTATCAGTGTCAGCAGCAAGTCTTTTTGTCAAAGAGTCATGTGCTGCTTTTGCAGCCTCCAATTGCACATTCGCTCTCTCATTGAGTTGCTTTAATTCTTCTAGTCGATTTAATTGCTCCAAACGTAATGACGTTGCCGTCGGCGCATCTTCAGACCAAGCCCTGAAGCCGTCCCATCGCCACAGGTCACCTTCTGTGGAAACAAGCCTTTGACCAGGTTTCAGCAATCTCTGCAACTTCGGCCCTTCATCTGCATCGACTAGGCCAATTTGAGAAATCCGTCGATTTAAAACCTCTGGCACGGACACGTGATGGGTCAAAGGGGTTACACCATCAGGTAAATCTTGCTGAATCGTCAGTTCGTCTAGAGAGACCCACCCCGATGGCCCATCTTCCGGCACTTGCGGTGACCTTAAATCATCAGCTAGTGCTGCACCGAGAGCTTTTTCAAAACCATGTTCAACCTGAAGACGATCAATTACCTGACCACCCTCCATAGTGTCTCGCTCCAGGATTTTTGCTAAGGCAGCAACTTCTGCACTTATTGCGTTAGCCTCACCTTCCGCCGAAGACAAGGCAGCTCTAGCATCTACCTCAAGGGCTTGTGTTTGATTTCTCGTCTCTTCAGCTTTAATTAAGTTTCCATCGGCTTCCTTACTTTGTAACATCGCATTATCAAAAGACTTTTCTGCCACTCTAAGATCATCTTTTGTTTTTTCTTGTGCCTTGAGAGCCTCGGCTCTAGATGCTTCAGCAGCAACTGCCTCTGATTTGTACCTGTTTGTTAAAAGCTCAATCTCTTGCAAATACCTTTCTGCAGATTGATAACGCGCCATTAACCGAGCCATATCTTCTGTAATTTCAGAAAGCTGGGCTTCTTTTTCTTGTAAATTATTTGCTGCTTCATGTGCCTCTTCAGCTGCTTTCTTCACCTTCGCATCATGACCTTTTGAAGCTTTCTCTAATTGATCAGCTTCCCATTCGAGACTTTTTATTGTTTCCACTGCATCACTGTTTAAGGCAGCCTCACGATCCAGATCTAAAACTAATTGACTTAAACGGGTATTTATCGTTTCTATCCTTGCCTTTGCATCAGCCTCTTTTGCACCTAAAGTATCTCGCTCAACTTCCAACCTTTGAAGTAACGAAGAAGCAATGGCCTCTTTTTCTCTCAAAGGTGGAATTTTTTCTTCAGCATCAGACCGTAGTGAAGAAAGTTCTCTGACGGCTTGCTCACTTTTGGAAGCCTTAATTGTACATTCCTGCAACTCTTTTTGAGATTTCAGCCTTGCTTCATCGGCCTCTTTCCAGCGACGATATAGCAAAACACCTTCTGCTTCGATTAACTCCTGCATTATCTCACGATATCTCACAGCTTGCTTTGCTTGACGTGAAAGTTGATGCAGCTGCGTAGCGAGTTGCTCTAAAACGTCATCAACTCTTACAAGGTTGCCGTCTGCACCTTTAAGCTTCAACTCGGCTTCATGGCGACGTTGGTAAAGTCCAGATATTCCTGCTGCTTCCTCAAGTATTCGCCTTCTATTTTGAGGCCTAGCATTAATTAATTCAGCAATTTGCCCTTGGCGCACTAATGCTGGTGAATGGGCACCCGTCGAGGCATCTGCAAAAAGCATTTGAACATCACGAGCTCTGATGTCCTTGCCTGAAGCTTTAAATGCGCTCCCTACATCCCTGGTAATCCGTCGAACAATTTCAATAAGATCATTATCATTGAAAGCTTGGGGCGCCAGTCGCTGACTGTTGTCTAATATCAATGATACTTCAGCAAAATTTTTAGCTGTGCGCGTTGCTGCTCCAGCAAAAATCACATCTTCCATGCCGCCGCCACGCATTGCTGTTGGCCTGTTTTCCCCCATGACCCATCGAATAGCCTCTAAGAGATTAGACTTGCCACAACCATTTGGGCCCACAATACCCGTCAGCCCATCTTGAATTATTAATTCAGTCTGATCTACAAAGCTCTTAAATCCAGTCAAACGCAGTTTGGAGAAGTGCAACTATATACCCATGATCTTTGATTCTATTTCTAAATGGATGAAGCTCAATTAAGTTTAAGTCAATCAATTCTATACCGTATATGGAAGAAAATAAATAATTATCCACAACATATCGTAGATATCATGTAAACTAACAGCATCAGAACAGAAAATACTGTTTGGAAAACAATATGAAGTGTCAAATAGACTATGCAGATCCGACCCACCCTCAGATAACCGAACTTTTGAGACAAAGTCACAACTTAATGGATGAGCTATTTCCAGATGAGACTAATAATTATCTAGAAATAGAGGCTCTTCTGGACAGGGCGGTACATTTTTTTGCTGCACAGGACATAAATGGTAAATATGTTGGCTGTGGTGCATTTGTTCTATTTAGTGATTATGCAGAAATTAAATCAATGTTCGTAGACCCTAACTATCGTGGTAAAAGGATTGGAGATGCACTTTTAGTTCATATGCTAGGAACTATGGCTGATAACTCGGTACCTGTAGTTAGATTGGAAACGGGAACTCTACTGAAAAGTGCCCTGAATTTGTATCGTAAGCATGGTTTTCAGTATTGTGATGCTTTTGCTCACTATACTGAAAACAATTATTCTGTGTTCATGGAAAAAAAATTGATAATTTAATCAAATATTCTTACCCAATTTTGAAACTTATGAATTGTAGGCCACAATGCCATTTGAAAAAATCCCCAACAATAAATTATCTTTATTCGTCGTTAACCAGATAGAACAGATGATACTAAGAGGTATACTTCGTCCTGGAACGAGGTTGCCAGCCGAACGAAATTTGGCCGATAGACTTGGTGTTTCACGCCCCTCTCTACGAGACGCAATATCGATATTAACAAATAATGGTTTGTTAGAAACTAAAGCTGGATCAGGGGTTTTTGTTGCAAACGTTTTAGGTAATGCTTTTTCCCCTGCTCTTGTGAATTTGTTCAAATCACATGATGAAGCGGTATTTGATTACATTTCATTTCGTCGAGATATAGAGGGCATAGCAGCAGAACGTGCTGCAAAACAAGCTTCAGAGGCAGACCTTGATGTTATAAAAAAGATATTTGAGAAAATGGTGACTGCGCATCATAAGTGCGATAATTCCAGACAAGAATCCAGTTTAGATGCTGAGTTCCATCTTTCCATTATTGAAGCTAGCCATAACGTTGTAATGCTACATATGATGCGTTCCATGTATGATCTTTTAAAGGAAGGTGTATTCTACAATCGACAGGCTCTTTTTGTGAACAAATCCAACCGCCAAGTACTGCTTGAACAGCATGAAAAAATCCTGGTCAATTTAATTAATAGAGATGCACATGCATCCCGCATCTCAGCTGAGACCCATTTGGATTTTATTAGTCAAACTTTACAAGAAAATATGATTGCTGCAAAACACGAAGAATTTGCACAAAAACGTTTAGAAATTGAAATATTGCAAAAAAATAGTTCGTAGTAAAGTTAGACTTTTTGGAATAAATACTTACACATATCCGATTTTGGATTTAAGAGCTGCTCGATTATATCGAAATGATGAGCATCAGGCTGAATATTTAACCCACATTGCCATTTTTCTGAAAGTATTTCCGCTTGATGTAAGAAAGCTGGGCGCTCGTGTTCACCAACCCAAACTCTTGTGTTTACTGCGATCGGTTTATAACAGATAGGGCTTTCAGAAATTGCAGACTCCAGTGAGAGGTTTAAATCTGAATTCAAATCTGTAAAAATTAATGGCTGTAAATCAGCAAGTGGCGAAATTGGTGTAACACGCTTTAGACGATCAGAAACGTTTTTTGGCAACACCCCTTCACACAACATTCTAGATACAAGATGCCCCCCAGCTGAGTGGCCTGCGAGCACTATCGGACCCTCGCTCACTTTTTTAGATAGAAAGGTAATACATCGCGCTATGTCTTCAGTAATTTGAGCGATGCTTACCTCTGGACATAATCTATAGCTTGGTATTGCCGAAGCAAACCCGTTCTCCACAGCGCCTAAAGATAAGTGTGACCAACTCGACTTATCAAAAGCTCTCCAATAACCACCATGTATGAAAACAAAAAGGCCAACAGTTCTTATTTTCGGATAAAAAATATCCATTTTTTCTCGTTTGGAAGCGCCATATCGAATATCTAATTCTACATTGGACAGAAAAGTTTTATTGTTTCTAAAATTAGTCGCTTTTGCCTGCCATTTTCCTGGGAAACTTTTTGCATCAGCTATATACTTCGCGTTTGCATAATCGTCGCTTAAGTCAACTTCTGACAATTTTTTCTTCCTATAATTAAAAAAAAGCAATACCTGTTATACTGCTGAATATTATATCTACTCGGAGAGAGCCAATGTCTACTAAAACTACAAACCTTGCAAACATGTTACATGATCCTTCTCTTCTAGAGACAAGGGGATACTTAGCGGGAGATTGGGTTAGTGGGGATAAAAACCAAACCTTCGATGTTATAAACCCAGCAAGAGGAGATACTATCGGAAAGGTGGCAAATCTTAGTCGCAAACAAATCTCAGCAGCGATTGATAGTGCATACGAGGCACAAAAAGAGTGGGCCAATAGAACTGGAAAGGAAAGGGCAAATATCCTGAGACGTTGGTTTGACCTAATGATGGAAAACTCCGAAGATTTAGCTAAAATTTTAACTGCCGAGCAGGGAAAACCACTGGCTGAAGCAAATGGTGAGATAGCTTATGGCGCCTCGTTCATAGAATTTTTTGCGGAAGAAGCTAAGAGAGTTTACGGGGAATTAATCCCAGGGCATCAAAAAGATAAGAGAATTATGGTTCTTAAACAACCAATTGGCGTGGCAGCATCAATTACTCCTTGGAATTTTCCAAATGCAATGATTACGCGTAAAGCCGGACCCGCACTAGCTGCTGGATGCGCATTTGTAGCGCGTCCAGCTTCAGAGACTCCTTTTTCAGCACTTGCACTGGGTGTCCTTGCTGAAAGGGCAGGATTACCAAAGGGTATTCTTTCAATTTTACCATCCACTGACGCATCTGGCACAGGTAAAGAATTCTGTGAAAATAAAAAGGTTAGAAAACTCACTTTCACAGGTTCAACGGAGGTGGGGCGTGTTTTATTGGGCCAAGCGGCCAAAAATGTTTTAAAATGTTCCATGGAGTTGGGCGGTAATGCCCCATTTATTGTCTTTGACGATGCTGACTTGGATGATGCAGTTCAAGGTGCAATTATGTGTAAGTTCCGCAATAACGGACAAACATGTGTTTGTGCAAATAGGATTTATGTCCAAACTGGAGTGTATAAAGAGTTTGCAGCAAAGCTACAGAAGGCAGTTTCTAAACTCAAAGTAGGAGATGGTTTTGACCCTGAAACTACACTTGGACCATTGATTGGTTTGAGTGCAGTTAAAAAAGTAAATTCACATATAGACGACGCAATATCAAAAGGCGCTGAACCTATCTATTCTAATACTTACAGTGAGGAAGATGGAAACTTTATTAATCCAACCATTCTCACGGGTGTAACAAAAAATATGAAAGTAGCTACCGAAGAAACATTTGGACCACTTGCTCCACTTTTTGAGTTTTCAACGGTTGAAGAGGTTATAGAGTTGGCCAATGATACAATATTTGGGCTTGCTTCATATTTCTACGCAAAAGACTTGAGCCGTGTATATGAGGTAGCTGAAGCGCTGGAATATGGTATTGTAGGAGTAAATACTGGTATAATCTCAACGGAATTGGCCCCTTTCGGTGGCGTCAAACAGTCAGGGCTAGGTCGAGAGGGAAGTCATTATGGGATAGATGACTTCTTAGAAATGAAATATGTTTGTCTAAGTGTTTGATTTTCAGATTAAACGGTAGGTTCTGGATACTGTTCTTCAAAATTTAAAATCTTGGTGAAAAATTGAGCAAGTCAAACGCGGCCCAAAACATCAACGGCTGGATCATAATAGACAAACCCACAGGAATGACGTCTTCCGCGGTAGTAAATAAAATAAAGTGGGCATGTAGCGCGAGAAAAGCTGGCCATGCGGGGACTTTAGATCCAAGCGCTACAGGAATTTTAGCAATAGCTTTGGGCGAAGCAACAAAAACAATCCCCTACGTGACCGAACAAATTAAATCATATACTTTCGAGGTAAAATGGGGTGAGGCAACAGATTCAGATGACTCGGACGGGAAAATTATAAAAACATCTCAGATGAGGCCATCTGCGCAAGACATAATTGCCATACTCCCTCGTTTTCGCGGGGAAATAAAGCAAACACCACCTTTCTTCTCAGCTGTTAAAATAAATGGGAGGCGGGCTTATGAACTTGCACGCAGCGGCGAAGACTTTGATATAGCCTCACGATCTCTATTTGTTAGTAGCCTTAAATTAGAAAAATATATCAGTGAGAATAGTGCTATCCTTTCACTAGAGTGTGGCAAAGGCGGCTACGTTCGATCAATCGCCAGAGACCTAGGACTAGAACTAGGTTGTTACGGTCATGTGAAGTGGTTAAGAAGAATAGCATCAGGATCCTTCAATCTATCAATGGCACATTCGTTAGATACCATATTGAAATTGAATAAAACGTCAGCGGTAAATAATTTTATACTTCCAGTGGAGTTGGGCCTAAGTACAATAAAACATGGAACCTGCACTTCAACGGCGGCCGAGAAAATTAAGAATGGAAACTCAGCGCCCATTTTATGCAAAGAAGCAAGAACTGGGGATGAAATTTGGGTCAGCTACAGCGAAATCCCAATTGCAATCGGAAAATATGAAGCGGGAGCATTCCTGCCAAAAAAAGTTTTTAATTTAATATGAAGCAAGCTTGATGATCATAAAAAAATTTCTGAAGGGTGATGCTATTTCAGAAGCTACATATTCGAAGTGTGAGAAGTACAGGTATTGCCTTTCAAGAGAATGGGACGGCACAAAAAAAAGGGTGCATTTTATAATGCTCAATCCGTCTACTGCGACGGAGTCTCAGAATGACCCTACTGTGGAAAGATGCGAACGCCGTGCACGCTCACTCGGATATGGCGCATTTTCTGTTACTAATATTTTTGCCTGGCGAGAAACAGACCCAAGAAAAATGGAAAAGGTCAGTGATCCAGTAGGGCCTAAAAATGATAGTATAATTCTGAAAACATGCTTACATTCAGACGTCAATATTGCGGCATGGGGTACCCATGGAAGTCATCTTGATAGAGGGGTAGTTGTAAAAAAAATATTCCTTGCGGCAAAGTTACAAATATTCAGCTTAGGAATTACAAAGCTTGGATATCCTAAGCATCCACTTTACCTTAGTTATCAAGTAAAACCACAGTTGTGGCTACACGGTGGTATTAATGTCTAAGTTTTTCAGCTTTATGTTTACTGATCCTAGCATTTTATCATTGGAATTAAAGCACTTCACTTTCTTGAAAGATTAAAATACAAGCCTCCGGTAAAGTGATTCATAATTAGTAACGGTCTTGCTGGACGACATCCTGGCTTGTACCATAAAATAAGAGGATAGTGCGTTGTCGATTACAGCAGAAGAGAAAGCTAAAGTTTTAAAAGAGTTTGCAACAAAAGAAGGAGATACTGGATCTCCTGAAGTCCAAGTTGCAATTCTTACATCGAGAATTAATACATTAACTGAGCATTTTAAAACGCATAAAAAAGATAATCATTCCCGGAGAGGATTATTGAAAATGGTAGCTCAGAGACGAAAGCTTCTTGATTTTTTAAAGAATAAAGAAGAGCAGCGATACAAAGATCTTATTGGTCGCCTTAGTATCCGAAGATAAAATCAACTTATTATACGAAGCCTCCAAAATATTCTTTGAAGGCGGGTTGGAGTGCTTTGATTAGTTCACTTTCGTCGCTTTTAATTCTTTTGATCGTGATATATACGCGCTTTATGCAAATACCGAGCTCGTGACCGTGGTTTGGTATGAACAAATTGGTCAGGGGGAATACGCCCCCTATTGGAATGGCTGTAAAGCCTTATTAGGATATGTAGATGTTTGATGTAACAAGAAAATCAATAGAATGGGGTGAGGAAACCCTCACATTAGAAACTGGAAAAGTAGCTCGGCAGGCTGATGGTACTGTAATTGCGACACTGGGTGAAACTTCGGTAATGGCGAATGTAACATTCGCAAAAGAAATGAAAGAAGGACAGGACTTCTTCCCACTAACTGTCCATTACCAGGAAAAATATTACGCTGCAGGTAAAATACCTGGGGGGTTTTTTAAACGAGAGGCACGACCTTCAGAGGCTGAAACATTAACAGCAAGATTAATTGATCGCCCAATAAGGCCCCTTTTCGTAGAGGGTTTTAAGCATGAAGTTTTGGTAATGTGCACTGTACTTTCGCACGACTTAGTCAACTCACCAGACGTAGTAGCTATGATAGCAGCATCCGCGGCGCTTACACTTTCTGGCGTTCCATTTATGGGGCCAATAGCTGCTGCCCGCGTTGGTTTTGAAAATGGTGATTATATTCTGAACCCGACGGTAGATGATATGCAAGGGCTCAGAAATAATCCAGACCAACGCCTGGATTTGGTCGTTGCAGGAACCAAGGATGCTGTGATGATGGTAGAGTCGGAAGCGTATGAATTATCTGAGGATGAAATGCTCGGGGCTGTGACTTTTGCTCATCAGCAAATACAACCTGTAATCGATCTGATAATTGAAGTCGCAGAAGACTGTGCAAAAGAACCATTCAATTTTGAAGCTCCAGATTTTACAAAGCTGCTGAAAAATGTCAAAAAGATTGGTGAGAAAAAAATGCGCTCCGCATTTGCAATTACTGACAAACAAGAGCGCCAAGCTTCTGTAAACGAAACGCGCGAGTATATAAAAACAAAATTATCAGAAGAAGAGTTAGAAGATCCAAACCTTGGGTCAGCAATGAAAAAACTTGAAGCTGGTATACTAAGAGGCGATGTAGTTAAAGGTGGCAAAAGAATAGACGGCAGATCAACTACTGATATCCGCCAAATAATTTCTGAAACGGGCCTCCTGCCAAGAACGCATGGTTCTGCATTATTCACGCGCGGTGAAACTCAAGCGCTCGTAGTAACCACGCTTGGTACGGGCGACGATGAGCAAATTATAGATGCATTGCATGGTAATTTTAGATCAAATTTCTTGTTGCATTATAATTTCCCTCCTTACTCTGTTGGAGAAGTTGGGAGAGTTGGTGCAACTGGTAGAAGAGAGATTGGTCATGGGAAGTTAGCATGGCGAGCACTACAAGCAGTATTACCAGCAGCAACCGATTTTCCTTATACGATACGTGTTGTCTCAGAAATTACTGAGTCCAATGGATCATCTTCTATGGCTTCTGTCTGTGGAGGCTCACTAGCAATGATGGATGCTGGGGTACCATTAAAAAGTCCAGTTGCTGGAGTAGCTATGGGTTTAATTCTCGAAGAAGACGGTTCCTATGCCGTTTTAACCGATATTCTCGGTGATGAAGATCACCTTGGAGATATGGACTTCAAAGTAGCAGGTACAGAAAATGGAATAACTTCTCTTCAGATGGACATAAAAGTTGCAGGCATAACACCAGAAATTATGAAACAAGCTCTATCTCAAGCTAAAGATGGGCGCATGCATATACTTCAAGAAATGTCCAAAGCAATTTCTGAAGCAGGGGAGTTTAGTGTTCACGCGCCACGAATTGAGACTATGAAAGTTGCAGCCGATAAAATTCGGGAGGTAATTGGATCGGGTGGTAAAGTTATTCGCGAAATAGTGGAAACATCTGGAGCTAAAGTAGATATCAGTGATGATGGAACAATTAAAATTGCTTCTCCAGACGGTGCATCGATTCAAAAAGCATATGATATGATTTATTCTATCGTCGCAGAACCAGAAGTCGGTAGCATATACACTGGAACGGTTGTAAAGCTGGTTGATTTTGGGGCATTCGTCAACTTTTTTGGTAAGCGAGATGGTCTAGTGCACGTGAGCCAAATTGAAAACCGTCGGCTTAACCACCCATCTGATGTATTGAAAGAGGGTCAAGAAGTTAAAGTTAAACTGATGGGCTTTGATGACAGGGGTAAAGTGCGATTATCGATGAAGGTTGTAGATCAAGACACCGGTGAAGAAATAGTTGAAGATAAAAAGGAAAGCTAACCATTATTATGGAGGACGCCATTTTAAAATGGCGTTCTCGTTACTATTATTCATTTCGTAACGAGTTAACTCGTTTTACTATAGTAGCTAATACCACGTCCCAAGTTTTTCTGTTTTCTTTTGAACCAAGTATTTCAGCAACTCTCCTTCAACAACATCATCCATCGCGAAGCTTTTCATTTTTTGGATCATAAGGGCTATCAGAAGTTACAATAGCATCCCACAAAGCATTCTGAATTTTAACTTTCAGCTTTGTTCCTTCAATTGCGTAATTTGGCTTGACATAACCCATACCTATTGATTTTTCGAAAACAACTGAATAACCACCAGATGTTAATCTACCAACTCTTTCAGTTCCATCTTCAGTATAGAGCGCTTCTCGACCCCACGGATCTGCATCCACTGGGCCATCTATAAGAAAAGTAACACATTTTGACCTTATGCCTATTTTTTCCATTTGCATCTTACCATTGAAGTCTTTTGACATATCCACAAATCGTGGAAGATCTGCCTCAAGCGGCGTAGCATCCCTGCCCAATTCAGTGCCAAATGCTCGATATGATTTTTCCTGTCGCAACCAATTTTGAGCTCTAGCTCCAACCCATTTCAACTCATATTTCTCTCCAGCACTCTGTAATAAGTCAAAAAGGTAATTTTGCATTTCGATCGGATGATGCAATTCCCAACCTAATTCACCAGTATAAGAAACTCGAATTGCATTAACTGGACACATTGCTAATTCAACTCTTTTAAAACTAAGCCAAGGAAACCGAGCATTTGATAAAGCAGTATCTTGGTCTTCGTCCCTAATAAGTTGGGATAAGAACTCACGAGATTTAGGCCCTGCTACAGCGAAAACACCCCATTGCGATGTTACATCCTGTATTTCAATATACCCAAATTCAGGAGATTTATCTTCAGCACTCTTTATAAGGAAATCAGCATCATAGTCCGCCCAAGCACCGGCTGAAACAAGGTAAAATTCATCTTGCTTCAACCTAACTATCGTGTATTCCGTTCTTGTTGTACCAGCATCTGTCAAAGCGTATGTTAAATTAATGCGGCCAACTTTTGGCAGTCTGTTACAAGTAAACCAATCCAAAAACTTCAATGCTCCTGGACCTTTTACAATGTGCTTTGTAAAAGCTGTAGCATCAATTATTCCTACACCATTTCTGATTGCTTTCGCCTCTGCAAGTGCATATTTCCACCAGTTTCCTCTTCGAAAACTTCTTGACTGATGGTCAAAGTTTTCATCCGCACCAACAGGCCCAAAATAATTTGGACGCTCCCAACCATTCACCTGACCGAATTGTGCTCCAAGTTTTTTCTGCCGATCATACGCAGGAGCAGTCCTCAATGGCCTACATGCTTCTCTTTCCTCATCAGGATGGTGCAAAATATAAACATGCTCATAGCATTCTTCATTCTTTCTTGCAGCATACTCAGTGGTCATCCACTTCCCGTACCGCTTAGGATCTAATGAAGCCATGTCGATTTCGGCTTCACCCTCAATCATCATCTGTGCTAAATAATAGCCTGTTCCACCAGCCGCCGTGATACCAAAACTAAAGCCTTCGGCGAGCCAAAGGTTTCGCAAACCAGGCGCTGGACCAACAAGGGGGTTCCCATCGGGTGTGTAGCAGATCGGACCATTAAAATCATCCTTTAGGCCTACCTCTTCAGTAGAAGGTATTCTATGGATCATTGATAAATATTCTTGCTCAATGCGATCTAAATCTAAAGGGAATAGATCAGCTCTAAAACTATCTGGCACCCCATACTCAAATCTAGCAGGTGCATTTTTTTCATATGGACCAAGGATCCAGCCCCCTCGCTCTTCACGTACATACCATTTGGCGTCTGCATCCCTTAAAACCGGGTGTTCCGAATTACCTAGCTCCCTAAATTTAACTAATTCTTTATCTGGCTCAGTAACGATAAATTGATGCTCAACTGGTATCGCTGGAATTTTAATTCCTAGTAAAGCTGCGGTCCTTTGTGCATGATTTCCTGTTGCAGTAACTACATGCTCAGCAGTAACTGTAATTTTTTCATTGCTTTGGACTAAATTACCGCCCTTTTCAACCATTTTACTACAAATTATCTCCCACTCAGACCCAGCCCAATGATAAGAGTCAACCTGTAGTTTGCGCTCTATAGATACACCTCTTTGGCGAGCTCCTTTTGCCATGGCCATTGTAACGTCCGCAGGGTTTATATAACCATCTGTTGGATGATAAATAGCCCCAACTAAATCTTCTGTACGGACTAAGGGCCAGCGATCCTTGATTTGGTTTGGCGTCATCCATTCAAATGGCACACCACAAGTTTCAGCTGTAGAAGCATATAACATATACTCGTCCATTCTATGCTGACTTTGAGCCATGCGGAGATTTCCAACCACCGAAAAACCTGCATTCAACCCAGTTTCGGCTTCAAGCGTTTTATAAAATTCGACGGAATATTGATGAATATGTGTTGTTGCATAAGACATATTGAATAAAGGAAGGAGCCCTGCGGCATGCCATGTTGAGCCAGATGTCAATTCGTCCCGCTCTAAAAGCATGACATCATTCCAGCCCCCTCTAGCTAGATGATAGGCAATAGATGTTCCGACAGCGCCACCACCAACTACAACTGCTTTAACATTGGTTTTCATTATTCTCTCCTACCGATAATAGTTCTCTAGCATTATCTTGTATTAACACCGAACCCAGCCGACATTAAAAATCAAAAATACGACTCGTACCCTTTTATTGACAAATAGAATTACTATTAGCCGAGCATTTATTTTTAATAATATTAGTTACTTAAATGTAAGTAAAATAATCTGTCTGCATTTAGATAAACCTTTATCTAAATGCAGTTGATGCGTATAAGAATGGTGTAAAGACTTGTATAAGAATCATGCAGGATAACACTTTTAAAAAAGGCGCGGGTTTATGGTTGGTTTATCAAGTATCACCGGTATTTTATCGCAGGATATGGCAATAGATTTGGGAACCGCGAATACATTAGTTTATGTAAAAGGCAGAGGTGTCATCTTATCCGAACCATCAGTAGTCGCCTACCATGTTAAGGATGGCGGAAAAAAAGTTTTAGCCGTGGGTGAAGATGCAAAATTAATGCTTGGGCGCACTCCAGGTAGCATTGAAGCCATACGCCCTATGAGAGAGGGCGTGATAGCGGATTTTGATGTGGCCGAAGAAATGATAAAACATTTCATTAGGAAAGTGCATAAGAGATCAACATTTTCTAAGCCAAAGGTTATCGTATGCGTACCACACGGAGCGACCCCTGTGGAAAAAAGAGCAATACGCCAGTCAGTTCTCTCAGCTGGCGCAAGAAAAGCGGGATTAATCGCAGAACCTATCGCAGCGGCTATCGGTGCAGGCATGCCAATAACTGATCCAACGGGAAATATGGTTGTCGATGTAGGCGGAGGAACAACGGAAGTAGCAGTGCTATCACTGGGTGACATAGTATACGCTAGATCCATTCGTGTTGGTGGCGACAGGATGGATGAAAGTATTATAAATTATCTTCGAAGACACCACAATTTGTTGGTTGGGGAAAGCACGGCAGAGCGAATAAAAACATCAATTGGGACAGCGCGGGTTCCAGATGACGGCAGAGGTTCATCTATGATGATTAGAGGGCGTGATATTTTAAATGGCATTCCAAAAGAAATTGAAATCACGCAATTACATATCGCAGAGGCGTTAGGCGAACCTGTTCAACAGATTTGCGAAGCCGTAATGACAGCGTTAGAAACAACCCCACCTGATTTAGCAGCAGATATCGTCGATCGCGGTGTCATGCTTACTGGAGGCGGCGCATTACTTGGGGACTTGGACGTTGCACTTCGAGAACGGACAGGACTTGCCGTTTCAATAGCTGATCAAAGTTTAAATTGTGTAGCTCTTGGGACTGGAAAAGCTTTGGAATTCGAAAAGCAATTACGACATGCAATAGATTACGATAGTTAAAACGAGTAAATTCATCTTTTGAGTAATGATAGACAGACGCAGACCGACTACTTTGCACCCGTTCGCAGGGCAATAACCGTTATTTTGCTTCTAGGTCTCTTCGGGCTTTTTGTTTTATGGAGAATAGATAGTCCTAGAGTTGAAAAATTCAGGGCTTTAGTAATCGACACATTCGTACCCAGCTTTGAATGGATGTTGCGTCCAATGACATCAGTCGTAAAACTTGCGCAGGATTACCAGAGCTACGAGAAACTTTTAGAACAAAATAAAGAATTAAGACGAGAACTACAACAAATGAAAAGCTGGAAAGAGGCAGCTTTGCAATTAGAACAAGAAAATGCGCGTTTACTAGATCTTAATCAGTTAAGGGTCGACAGCAAACTGACGCATGTTAGTGGTATCGTAGTCGCCGATAGTGGATCGCCCTTTCGTCAATCAGTTTTATTAAATATTGGCTCAAAAGATGGTATACAAGATGGTTGGGCTGCTATGGATGGTTTAGGTTTAGTCGGTCGAATTTCCGGTGTTGGTTCTTCAACAAGTCGCGTAATTTTATTGACTGATAATGCAAGTCAGATACCCGTTACCATTCAGCCCTCTGGACAACAGGCTATACTTATGGGGGATAATTCGTATGCTCCGCCAGTGGAATTTATAGAGAATGTTGATCTTGTTCGACCTGGAGATAGAATTGTAACATCTGGGCGGGGAGGAGTTCTTCCCACAGGGCTTCTGATTGGCACTTTAGCCTTGGACCCTAATAATAGACTTAGAGCAAGGTTAGCCGCTGACTACGAAAGATTAGAGTTCCTGAAGGTGCTGCGGGATTATGGTACAGAAAAAATAGATAACTTCGGAAGTTTGGTAACCCGAAAAGAAATAGAAACTGGTGTTTCCACCACTACAGAAACTTCTGAGACAGTAAATGAGGGCTCCAGTGAGTAACATTCCAAGCGAACGCATATGGATTTACCGTATAGTTTTCATAGCAATCTCTATTTTTCTCGTTTTGACTAATCTAATGCCGCTTCAAACAATGCCTCAAAGCTGGCCTTGGCCAAATACTCTTTTGCTTGTCATATTCTGCTGGTCATTGCGAGAGCCAAATTTTGTACCAATTCCACTAATCACATTTGTCCTTCTTTCCCAAGACTTTTTGCTGCATCGCCCACCAGGATTATTTTCAGGAATAACCATTCTTATACTAGTTTGGATAAAAGCTATAACAGCTAGCACCGACGACAAATCATTTCTAGCTGAGTGGATGCGAGTAGCATTGGCTTTTTCTGCTATTTCATTACTCAATCATTTAGTACTATCACTATCACTTGTAACGACAACGGAATTGAGAATAAGCCTAATCCAAACAATATTTAATATTGCTACCTATCCGTTTGTTGTTTTGATTTCACATTATATATTTCGTGTGAAGAGACCATATTTTACCAGGAGCGGGCGCGTAATCTAGAGATTTGAACATGTGGCAAAAATCTAATTTAGTTTCATATCGACATTTTCGCACAGGACGGCGTGGCTTATTAGTTGGGGGCCTGCAGCTTGGCTTTTGCGGATTACTGGCTTGGCGGATGCACCATCTTCAAGTTGAGAAAGCAGAAAGCTTTAGACTTGTTGCAGATGAAAATAGGATAAATGTTAGACTAATCCCAAACCAAAGAGGCGAAATCTATGATAGAAATGGCGTCAAATTAGCAGAAAACGAGGCGAGCTACAGAGTTACAATGGTCGCAGAAGATGCGGGTGATATAGATTTAATTTTAGAACGCCTGTCAAAACTAATAAATTTATCCACAGAAGATATTGAGCGCTCTAAGGCAGAGCTGGAAAGAAGTGCAAAATTTTTACCTGTAACAATCATTGATAGACTGGAAAGAGACGATATTGCTAAAATTGCAGTTAATGCCCCAATGCTGCCGGGTATTAATCCAGAAATAGGCTTCTCAAGAATTTATCCTTTAGGTGAAATTTTCGCACATGTTGTTGGATATGTAGGCCCAGTAAGTAGCCGTGATCTCGAAATACGAGACGACCCTGATCCACTTTTAAGAATACCCAGATTTCAGATTGGGAAGGTTGGAGTGGAAAGAGAATTAGAAAGTACTCTTCGCGGTAAGGCAGGAACAAAAAGGGTAGAAGTAAACGCCCTTGGTCGGGTGATGAGAGAAATAGAGCGAAAAGAAGGATCTAAAGGCGCCAACTTAAAACTGACGTTGGATACAAATTTGCAAGCATATGTGCGAGCTAGGTTGGGAACTGAGAGTGCTTCAGTCGTTGTGTTAGATTGTAAAACCGGGGAAATTTTGGCTATTTGTTCATCTCCCGCTTACGATCCAAATAAATTTGTCCGCGGGATTTCTTTTGATGATTATGGTACATTAAGAGATGATAACCATAGACCCTTAGCGTCAAAAACAGTTCAGGATGCATATCCACCAGGTTCCACATTTAAAATGGTCACCGTCCTTGCGGCACTTGAAGCAGGAATTATTGATCATAGAGAAAAAATTAGATGCAATGGGCACATAGAAGTCTCAAATCGGAAGTTTCATTGCTGGAAACCAGATGGCCACGGCAACGTAGACTTAGTAAAATCCCTCAGAGAAAGTTGTGACGTATATTATTATGAATTAGCTCAAAAAGTGGGGATTGAGAAAATTGCCGAGGCAGCTCGTATTCTAGGTTTAGGACAATCTTTCAATATTGAAATGTCCGCCGTTACATCAGGTATTGTGCCAGATAAAATTTGGAAACAAAAAACTCGATCTAGAGAATGGGTTGTTGGTGATACTGTTAACTCATCAATAGGTCAGGGGTATGTATTATCATCTCCTTTGCAGCTTGCCGTTATGATTGCGCGCATCGCAACTGGCCGTGAAATTTTACCAAAGCTAATTAAGTCAATAAATGGAATTGAGGATAAGAGAATACCAGATGAGCTAAAGCTGAAAAGAAATAACTTAAGCCTAATACGAAAAGCTCTTTATGAAGTAACTAATGATAAAAGAGGCACCGCTTATCCCTCAAGAGTTTTAGATAAGAAAAGTGAAATTGTTGGTAAATCTGGCACCTCACAGGTTAGAAATATTTCTGCCGTTGAGAGGACCCTTGGGGTTCTGGAAAACAAAGATCTACCTTGGGAGCAACGTGACCACGCCTTGTTCGTAAATTACGCGCCGTATGATGATCCAGAAATAGCTGTATCAGTTGTCGTAGAACATGGTGGCAGTGGATCGACTGTTGCTGCACCTATTGCGAGGGATATTACGCTCCAAGCCATTTTCAAAGGTACTCCGCCCATAACCGCATACCCTGTCGAAGATCGAGCCAGAATTTATAATCAGCAACGCGATTTGCAAAAATTAATGCCAAAAACGACAAATTCTTCGAAAGTTCAGGCATGAGCTACCTTGAATACCGAGTTAAAACAGTAGCGACAGGATGGAGAAAAGTTTTATTTATTAATTGGGGCTTGATTGTATTAATAATTGGTGCTGCCTTTTCTGGTTTTGTAATGCTTATCTCAGTTGCCGGTGGAAGTTTGGACCCATGGGCGTCAGCTCAAATCCAAAGATTTTCAATCGGCTTGCTCGCAATGTTTATAATAGCCATGACGCCCATTTGGATTTGGCGAAATCTTTCAGTCCCAATATATATAGTGGCTCTTTTACTACTTTTACTCGTCGAATTCTTAGGGAGTACCGGAATGGGCGCTCAGAGGTGGATAAATTTAGGATTCATCAACTTACAACCATCAGAAGTGACAAAGGTAGCATTAATAATGCTAATGGCTGCTTACTATGACTGGCTTCCGACTGATAAAGTATCAAAACCACTTTGGGTCCTAGTTCCAGTAATTTTTATATCTTTACCCGTCTTACTCGTTCTCCAACAACCTGATCTTGGCACCTCAATTCTATTACTTATATCGGGCGTAATTGTTATGTTTCTTGCAGGTGTACACTGGGTTTATTTTGGGACAGTCATCGCGCTAACAAGTGGCTTTGTAATAGCACTTTTTAAAAGCCGAGGTACAGAATGGCAATTACTTCAAGACTACCAATTTTTAAGAATTGACACATTTTTAGACCCCGACAAAGATCCCTTAGGAGCAGGATATCACATTACTCAATCGAAAATTGCCTTGGGCTCAGGCGGCTGGACTGGGAGAGGTTTCATGGAGGGAACTCAGTCTCGCTTAAATTTTTTGCCCGAAAAGCATACTGACTTTATATTTACAACTATTGCTGAAGAGTTTGGTTTCATTGGAACAATTTCGATCCTGGCAATTTATGTAGGAATTATAATTTTTTGTTTGCACTCCGCGTTGCGACACAAAGAAAGGTTTTCGTCACTATTGTCCCTGGGCCTAACAGTAACATTTTTCTTATTTTTTGCAGTTAACATGTCTATGGTCATGGGCTTGGCACCCGTAGTGGGAGTTCCCTTACCTCTAATTAGTTATGGGGGATCTGCTATGTTAGTTCTGATGGGTGCATTTGGTTTAATTCAGTCGGCTCATGTCCACAGACCAAGAGGAAACATATGACGATCAAAATTTTATTTTCAGCAAATGATGAAAATTGGAAACGTTATAAAGCACCACTACAAGACGCACTTGATAACAAATCTTTAGATTACGAATTAGGAAGAACTGTCGCACCATGTGAAGTGGATTACATAATCTATGCTCCGAGTAGCTCTCTGCAAGATTTTTCACCATATACCAAACTAAAGGCAGTTTTGAACTTATGGGCTGGCGTGGAGGGAGTCACAAACAATAAAACCCTAAATGTACCACTAGCTCGAATGGTCGATTCAGGTTTGACTGATGGAATGGTAGAATGGGTTACAGGGCACACCTTACGTCACCATCTTGGGATCGATAAACATATTCATGGCCAAGATGGTATATGGCGTTCGTATGTTCCACCATTAGCAAAAGACCGAATTATAACAATCCTGGGATTGGGCACTCTCGGAACTGCATGCGGAATAGCTCTTAAAAGACTAGGCTTTAATGTTCGTGGATGGTCTAGGAGAGAGAAAAGAGTAGATGGCATTAAATGCTTTTATGGTGATGATCAATTAGATTCATCATTAGTGGATGCCGACATTGTTGTGTTGCTCTTACCGGATACACCACTGACACAAAATATATTAAATCAACATACACTTAATCTTTTAAAAAGGGGTGCTTTTGTACTAAATCCAGGTCGTGGTCCGCTTATTGATGATGATGCTTTACTGGCGGCATTAGAAACTGGTCAAATTGAACACGCCACATTAGATGTTTTCAGGATTGAGCCCCTTCCCCAAAATCATCAGTATTGGTCGAATAATAAAGTTACAGTCATACCTCATAAAGCCTCCGAGACAAGACCAAAAACGGCATCACAAGTCATCGCTATGAACATAGAAAGAGCCGAAAATGGTCAAGAACTATTATATTTGGTAGATAGAGAGAATGGTTATTAACCAAGGCTAAATATCACCAAAAGGTTGCCAAATCAGCATTTATGTTGTTGTCTCTACCTTTTAAAAATTCACACGAACTTTATACAAATAATTTAATCAAGTTTTATACGGTCAATATAAATGGTTCAAATTTTCTTAGTACGCCATGGGCAGGCTAACTCTGAGGCTAAAGATGAAATATCTTACGACAAGCTGAGCTCCTTAGGAAAAATGCAAGCCGGATGGTTGGGACAGTACTTTAAGAAAAATGAATTTACTTTTGATGCTTGCTTCAGTGGGACCCTACTACGTCAGAGAGATACTGCAGATTTATTGGAGCCTCATAATCAAAAAGAAATAATACGTGATCCCAGGTTAAATGAGATCCAATACTATACGTTATCTACACTGATAGAAGAACAATTTGGCAAACAACCACCAAAGTCTGGTCTAGATTTTGAAGAACACTTTGAGTTTATTATGTCAAAATGGAAAGCTGCTGAAATAGTAAATGCACCTGAGTCTTATGTTGATTTTGTAGAAAGAGTATCCCAAGTTTCTGATGTTCTAAAAGACAGTGGAGACCGGGTTCTAGTCGTTACTTCTGGAGGTATCATCGCAAAAGTTCTTCAAAATTGTTTGGATTTGAGTGATAGCTCTATGATAAAGTTCTTGCTAGCTTCAATGAATACGGGAGTAACGACTCTTAATTACTCGAATGGTCAATTTAATGTAGAACAAGTAAACTCTCTACCACATTTGGATCATTTTAGCAGAATTAAATCCCGAACATTTTTCTAATATTCCAAGGAATTACAACCTAAATGACGCATATTTTAGTAAGATCAGAGTGTAGAGAAAACGAAAAAAGAGTTGGTATTACACCACTCGAGGCTGCGCAGTTACTAAAAAAAGGAATTAAAGTTTCAATAGAGCACAGTAACTCACGAATTATCCCTAGTTCAAAATATCGTGACGTAGGATGCGAGATTATCGAAGAAAAAAGTTGGCCAAATGCACCCTTGGAAACAATCATATTTGGTTTAAAGGAGCTACCAGATGAACCGTTTCCTCTAAAACATCGGCATATTATGTTTGGTCACGCATTTAAAGGCCAACCAATGGCTGAGACTTTGTTAAAAAGATTTAAAGTTGGTGGCGGTGCTTTGTACGATATTGAATACTTGGTAAGTCCTGCAGGCAAGAGGGTAGCTGCATTTGGGTATTGGGCTGGATATGCAGGCGCAGCAGTAACAATATCATGCTGGGTTTCTCAAAAGTTAAAAAAAAATTCAAAAGTTTTTGCTATCTATAAGGATAAAGATAGCTTGGATGAACAAATAAGAAATGAACTAGAAAGTAGCAAACTCCTCCCAAAAAGTGCGATTGTTATTGGAGCCCTTGGCCGAGTTGGTAGCGGCGTTATAGATCTCTGCGAAAAGATGAATATCAAGACAACAAAGTGGGATATAAAGGAGACCAAAGAAAAAGAGGCGTTCATTGATATCTTGAACCATGATTTGTTCTTCAATTGTGTTGTTGCAAATAAAGAAACACCAACCTTTATCTCAGAAGAAATAATTCAAAAAAATCAAAACCTCAGCATAATAGGAGACATAGCTTGTGATCCGGGTAGTGAGCATAATCCAATTGCTTTATACGATTCTGTAACAACTTGGTCAGAGCCGGTAACTCGCGTGAGTGAACAACCTATTTTAGACGTAATGGCAATTGATAACCTACCTTCACTTCTCCCCCTAGAAAGCTCTGTAGATTTCGCATCTCAGCTATTGCCAAGTTTATTGGAGTTAGACAAACTAAATCAGGGCGTTTGGTTAAGAGCACATCAAACTTATTTAGAAAATGTGAAGCGAGTATAAAATGAGAGTTCATTGGTGTGGAGCAGGTTTATCAGCAATTCCCGGTCTAAGGAGACTAATAAAAAATGGGTATGATGTAGTTGTGTGGAACAGAACAGTTGACAAGGCTAATGCTGCCGTTGGAGACATTACAAACAATATTAGAGTATTTGACAAAAGCTCACTTCAAGATTGTTTAGAAGACAACGATATTATCGTATCCATGCTACCAGCAGATTGGCATGTGCCTTTAGCTTCATTGGCAATTTTAAAAAAGGCTCACTTTGTTAGCTCATCCTATATAGCACCCGAGATGCGGATACTTGATAGTGAATTCAAGAAAACAAATCGAGTTTGTATCAATGAGGTAGGTTTAGATCCTGGAATTGATCACTTAATGGCTCACAAACTGGTTAGTGATTATCGCCAATCCAAAGAATATAATATCGAAAATGAACTAAGCTTTCTCTCTTATTGTGGAGGTATTCCAAAATTCGAAAATGCGTTTAAATACAAATTTAGTTGGTCGCCATTAGGGGTATTAAAGGCACTAAAGTCACCATCTAAATCAATACGTGATTTCAAAGAGTTTAACGTGGACCGCCCATGGAACGCAATTTCATCGTACCAGGCACCATTAGCAAAAGCAGAAACATTTGAAGTATATCCTAACCGAGATAGCCTGGCTTTTATGGAGGATTATAAATTTGACCCCACTTGGAAAGTAAAAAACTTTGTGAGAGGAACTCTCCGTTTAAATGGGTGGAGCGCTGCATGGCAGGATATTTTTAATGAGATAGAGGGATTATCAGGAAAAACTGGTGATGATCGCTTGAAAGAAATGTCAGATCAATTATGGAGCGATAATGCCTACGAAAAAAACGAGCCAGATAGAGTAGTTTTATGTGTTTCACTCAAAGCGGAAATTGAAAACTCAGTTAAGTGGCACAAAACATTCGTTATGGATGCTTGGGGAGATGGTGGGGAAAGTGCTATGTCAAGGCTTGTGTCACAGCCAGTATCTCTTGCAGTTGAAGCAGTCCTACAAAAAAAGCTTGAGGCAGGAGTTCAAGCTGCACCAAGCAATATAGATATAGTAGATAATTGGTTATCAATAATCGATGACTTAGCCCAATACCTAAATATTATTCATCATAATTGATACAAACAAAACAGATATCCTGTCTAACTGAAGATTTTAAAATATAACCAGTCAGGAAAGTTTTTTATAATTTTACTTATTATTGAAAAAATACGCGGAAATGATGACTGAAAACGATTAGATCTCATATGCATTACTGAAAATTGTGCAGCTTCCTCTGGTGTCATGACGTATATTTTTTTATAAGGGTTTTTATCTGTCAGCCTAGTTTTAATGTACCCAGGGTTTAAAAGCTGAACATCAATATTACTTTTTGAAAGATCTATTTTCAATGTTTCTGCAAGAGACATTAGCCCTGCTTTTGAAGCACAATATCCTACTGATCCCGGCAAACCGCGGTAACCAGCAATACTCCCAGTCAATACAATATGACCAGACCCTTGTTTCATAAATTTAGGAACCAAGTGAGCCAAACACCTCATTGCTCCAACCAGGTTTACATCGACCATTTCCTCAGCTTTTTCTCGATCCCATGAAGAAGCGCTCATGTGCCAGTAAACTCCCGAAACATATATAAAACCATCTAAAGTTCCGGGCAGTTTTCTGTGTGCGCTCCCGACACTGGACTCCTTTGTAACATCCATAGGCAAAACTAATGAATTGGATCCAATTTCTTCAGATAATTCAATAAGTCTTTCTTCATTCCTGGCGGAAATAATAACTTTAGCGCCTAATTGAGCCAACTGAATTGCTAAAGCTCTTCCCAAGCCCTCGCTTGCACCAACTATCCAATAAGTCTTGTTCTGGAAGTCACGCATGAGAAATGAATCCCTCACCACGAATAAATTTGAAAAGTAATACAATGGATATGCATTTCAGCATACAAGGTAAAATCGCATAACCGAACGTAAGAGCCAACAAAGCATTTTGAGAATTTGGGCCACTTGAATTAAACCCAACCAATCCCAGTAATGGTAACGCTCCTATTGCTGCAAAGGCTAAAGTTGCTTTTGACACAAAATTCCATAGGCTAAATCCAAGGTCCGGCTCTATTTTGCTGCTTTCTATCTGACGGGCAAATAACACTGGCAATAAAGCTAGATCAGCACCCACAGTTGCGCCACTTAATAAACAAATTAAAGAGAATATTAGGATATCTCCCGCCGACAAGAATGAGGCTCCAAAAAATGAAAGAATGGACAAAGCCATTGAAACTCTCAAAATGTTAAAAACACCGTGAACATCAGCTAATTTTGTCCAGAACGGTGTAGCTATTGCTGCCGCCAAAAAGAATAATATTAGAAATATTCCTGCCCAATCCGGAGCGTTTAAACGGCTCTCAACAAAGAAAAGAAAAAGAGTGGAACTGAGAGCGACAGGACTCGAGTTGATCAGAGCAAGTACCAATAACTTTCTCAGTTGTAAATCTTTGGCTGCACTAAGCAAACTTAAGAAAGAATTAGTTTTACTTTTGAATTTATCAGCAGCAGGAAATTGAGGCCAAACGTATACGAGGGCTGCCACAGCCATCACACAAAAAAATATTGCAAAGTATGCATATCCATCGTCTGCGAAAAGAAGAAAAAAGGTAGGCAAAATCGCAGCTACACAAATTCCTAGCGTTGTTCCAACTTCACGCCATCTTGCCAAACGTATCTGGTCGTTTGCCCCCAGATTTATTAAACCCTGGGCGTAAGAACGAATATACGCAAAACTAAAACCAGTAAAAACCATAAAAAGTGATATAAAAAACCATAATGATGGCGATAATGGGCTTTTTATTGCAAACAACATTATCATCCCAACGGACATTGCTACTACAGCAAATGCTATTGGTAGGGCCCCAAAACGTGTAGTTTTGGAAGCGATAATACCCAGTAAAGGATCTTGAAAAACATCAATAAGCCTTAATATGAACATTATAAAGCCCATGGTAAATAAGCTTATTCCGTATACATCGACAAAATACTTCGGCGCATGTATGTATACAGGTAGGCCAGCCATGCCAATCACGAAAGCAAGGCTAGAAAAGCGATGTGTGGCCTGCCTCATTGAGTAATATCAATTTTAGGAGGTTCTGGCCGAGTTCGATAGCGTGCGCCCTTCCACCAAAGCTTTAGTGCTTGCCAATGGATTAAACCTAGTACTCTTCTAGACCCTAGAGGGCGAAAGATTACCGACTTTATTATTCCCAGGTTCGTTAATTTCCGCCTGGTTCCAATAAGATTAGTTTTTATTCCACCACTGCGATGATTTAGATCTATCCAAATGCCAATTTTATCCTGCCTAATGTCAAAGCGAAATTCGTATTGACCTTCAATCGGCTGAAAAGGCGAAACATGAAAAATCTTCTGAGCGTTTAAACGATCTTTGGGAAGAATTTCTGAGTGATCCTTATTGTAAGAAATATACCAATGCCTATCACCAAACGTATTTGTAACCTCTGAAATCACGGCTAGCAGACTGTTATTTTTTTTATAGCAAAGCCAAAAACTTACAGGATTGAATACGTGGCCGAGAATTCTAGGTTGAGCCAGTAAAAGTATTTTTTCAACGCCTTTAAGGTCATAGCTCGCGAGGACCTCACGAACCCAACTACTACTTCTGCCAGCACCTGGCGGACCACCATAATCACTGTCTATGATACCAAAAAAGTTCCCAGAAGTTCTGGAAAAAAAAGCTGGTCCTCGCACACTTTCATCTAGATCAAGCAATACAAATCCGACTTTATATTTGAAAGCGTTTTTTAAGTCACCCAATCTTCCATGCCATGTGAAACCATCTACATAATCTACGTTGGTCATTGCGCTGCAATCTTCACGGATATTCTATCTGAAAACTTATCTACAACGTCTATCGCCGAAGCTAACCCATCTTCGTGGAAACCATTCTTCATCCATGCTCCACAGAACCAGGTATTCCGCTGACCATTATTTTCCGCGAGATCTTTCTGAGCTTCTAGTGCAGGTAAATCATAAACGGGATGCCGAAAGGTAACTTCATCATAAATTTTATAAGGATCAATCTTATTTTTTGAATTTAAAGTCACAAACATTGGATCAACCTCAGGAATTGGTTGAAGAGAGTTCATCCAGTAAGTTAAGCCGATTGGACCAAATGATCTTTTCTTATTCTCTGTGTATACCCAACTTGCCCAGCAATTTTTACTTTTTGGCATCACGCTTTCATCATGATGTAAAACTGCCTGGTTGGGCTGGTACTTTATAGCATCTAGTGCTTTAGATTCACGGTGGTCTGCATCCACGAGCATTTTTAGTGTATCATCGCTGTGGGTCGCGAAAACGACGTGATCAAAATATTCAAAGTCACTTTTCTGACTTGAAATCTGAACCCCTAACGGACCTCGTTTAACTTCTTTTATTGGATCACCCAAACGCAATGCAACGTTCCGCTCAACCAGCTCTCGATTAAGTCGGTCCACATACTGGACCGATCCACCCTTTACAGTGAACCACTGGTGCTGCCCAGTCCGATTTAAAAGCGCATGATTTTCAAAGAAGCTAATCATCGAGTGCGCGGGAAAATCAAGTATTTTGTCTTTGGGTGTCGACCATATGGCGCCTGAAAAAGGTAGGAGATAGTAGTCTCTAAACCATTTACCTGTGCCCAATTTGTGCAAAAGTTCTCGTATTGTCATTGACTTGTCAGTAGCTAAAGCCACTGCTTTTTTATTGAACTTCAGTATGTCCATTAACATTTTCAAATAATTAAAATTTTTGAGATTTCTTGGTTGAGCAAATAGGGATTGGAAATTGCGTAATCCATATTCAATTTCACCACCTCGCACAGATGCACCAAAGCTCATGTTACTTTGACAAATCGGAACATTTAATTCATCAAAAAGAGCCATTAAATGAGGATAATTTATTTTATTGAACACTATAAAGCCTGTGTCTACAGGTTGGTCGCCACGCTTCCCAGCAAAGACAGTTCTAGCGTGGCCACCTAATCTTACTTCACTTTCATATAATGTTACTTTACCGAAATGGGACAGCTGATACGCCGCCCCCATACCAGAGATGCCACCCCCTATAACTGCTATTCTTGGTGGGCTAGGCGTTGTAATAAAATTCATAGTCGTCTCCGGTAGTTTACTCTTAATTACGTCTCCGGACACAATTTGGATGAAATAAAAGTTTTTGATCCAAATCACAAGTTTCAACGAATAACCATTATGTTAAAATTATTTGACGATATCGAAAATCCTTACTCGCCATCCGGCGACAGGGGTGGTAGAATTTCAGTGCACTCTACTGGGATGGGACCGCGGATATTGAGCGACAACAACGGTCATGATTGGGAAGAACTTCTGTTATTGGTAAGCAACGACAAAGACAGGGTTGCATTTAGACAGTTGTTTAACCACTTCGCTCCAAGGATAAAGTCATTTTTGATGAAGGCAGGAGCAGATCCAACAATGGCGGAAGAATGTAGCCAGGAAGCAATGGCAACCGTTTGGAATAAAGCACAACTTTTTGATCCAACCCGAGCAAGTGCATCGACATGGATATTTACAATTGCTAGGAACAAAAGGATTGACGCTATTAGAAAAATTCGCAGGCCAGAACCGGATGAATTAACGTGGCCCGATGAAATCGAGCCGGCGCAAGAAGATGCTTTAGAGCTTAAACAACAATCTGAAATTTTAGCGGATGCCATTCAAAATTTGCCTGACAAACAGCGCCAATTGGTTGAAAAAGCTTTTTTCAAAGAATTATCACACAGCGAAATAGCATTAGAAACAGGATTGCCACTTGGCACAATTAAATCCAGAATTAGATTAGCCTTAGAGAGATTGCGTCATGCAATGGGATAAATATGAAAAACGATAGAAAAATTAAACACCATTTAAGCGAAGACTTATTGATGAGATATTCAAATGGGACACTGTGTGAAGCTTTTTCACTTGCAGTTGCTACCCACATTTCAATGTGTGATGACTGCAGAGCTGCATTAGAAAGTTATGAAGCCGTCGGTGGAGCATTGTTGGATGTATCTGAACCAGAAGAGATGAGTGATGATAGCTTTGAAAACGTCATGGCGTTGATTGAAAGGGAGCCAGCTCAAGCGCCACAGGTAACCGTGCGTAGTGAAGCTGATATACCATCAGCTCTGAGCGACTATATCGGTGGATCTTTGAAAGATGTAAAATGGCGACCGATAGGATTGGGCGTAAAGCAGTCTCTACTGAAAACATCTGGAAATTCGACAGCTAGATTGCTTTACATTCCGGCTGGTACTGCAGTACCTCATCACAGTCATAATGGAAATGAACTTACACTGGTGCTTAAAGGAGCTTTTGAAGACGAAGTTTCTCGGTTTGGCCCCGGTGATGTAGAAATGGCAGATGAAGATCTTGATCACCAACCAATCGCTGTGGACGGTGAAGACTGTATTTGTCTAGCCGTTACAGACGCTCCCTTGAAGTTTCAAACACTTGTACACAAATTAGTGCAGCCGTTTCTAAAGATTTAAGGCAGAGCCCACTTGTTCAACCACTTGTCTGTTCCCAGCTATTATGCCGCTGGTTTTTTGTCTTTTAGTATTAAATACAGGCGTTGATAAGCAGCGGTCTACTACAACGCCACCTGACTCATTGATTAAAAGTGAGCCAGCACATACATCCCATTCCCAAGAATCTCTCAATGTCATCATTGCGTGGAATCTACCCTGAGACACGCTAGCCATTCTAAATGCGATCGAGGGTTTATGTTCTCGATTAAATTTTGGCTTTAAATTTGCCTTCCAGATTTTATCATCTTCGACGAGTTTTGCAGCAATTAGGTCGATCACACCAGAATTACTTAGTTCTTTTATCTGAAGTCGCTCACCGTTTAACCATGACCCTCCACCAAGATAAGCAGAGAATAAAAGGTCTTGTTTTGGTACATATACAACTGCAGCACTCACTTTACCGTTTTTTACGACGGAAAAAGAATGAGACCAGTTGTTACCACCTTTAATAAAATCTCTAGTTCCATCAATGGGATCAATTACAAAAGCACAATTTTTCTCATAATGAGGAATATCACTGGTACTTTCTTCACATAACCAACCATAATCTGGCCTGGCCGAAGTTAAATATTTAAAAAGCATTCTATCTATTTCAATATCTGCCTCTGTAACTGGGCCGGCACCACCCTCTTTTTCCGAAACTTTAAGCTTTCTAAAGTCATAATTTTTCGCAAGTTCACCAGCTTTTTTTGCTGCAGTTATAAGGAGATTAAGATCAGGATCCTGCAAGGGTCATACTCTCAACTAATATCGAAGGAACAACATATGAAAGATGCTTTCTAGCATCATTTCCCAATATAATTCCTTTGAGCATGTCTCTTAAATTTCCTGCAATTGTGATTTCACTAACTGGATAACAAATTTGACCATCCTCTACCCAAAACCCAGATGCGCCTCGGGAGTAATCACCAGTATTGGCATTTATTGTCGAGCCAATTAAGGACGTAACAAGCAGACCAGTGCCCATCTCCTTCAATAAATTATCATGGGGGTCTTCTCTAGAACTGAGCTCAATATTCCAATTTGTTGGTGACGGATTCGAACTAACGCCCCTTGCCGCGTTTGCAGTTGGCTTCATGTCTAATTTGCGTGAACTGGCCAAATCCAATGTCCACTCATTCAAAATACCGTTACTTACAATCTCACGCTTCTTTGTTGCCAAACCCTCGGAGTCATATAATCTAGAAGATCCACACCTTAATCGATGCGGGTCTTCAACCAATCTACATGCTTTAGGCAACACTTGTTTGCCCAATGAGTCTTTTAGCCAACTTGATCCTCGGGCGATTGCAGCACCGTTTATAGCACTAAGAAAATGACTAACCAGGCCCGATGAGATACGCTCATCATATAGTACGGGATAGTTACCAGTAGTCGGCCGTCTAGGTTGCAAACGCTCTACTGCTCGCGATCCAGCAGTTCTACCAATTTCCTCAGGTGACCTTAAATCAGATTGATAAACTCGGGTGTCCGCATCATAATCACGTTCCATATCTGAGCCTTCACCGGCAATCGCAACGCAGGAAACCGAGTGGCTTGATCTTTCATAGTTAGCAGTAAAACCATTACTAGCAGCCATAAAAACAGAATATTTTCCATAAGATGCTGAAGCATCTGACACCTTAGAAACTCCACTCACTTGCAGGGCAGAGGCTTCCGCTCTTTCAGCCTCTTCCTGTAATTTAGATGGAGATGGTTCAGGTGCAGGGTCACAAATCTCCAAGCCAAACAAATCTGTCTCTTTGGTCAATTGATCAACATTTGCCAAACCTGCATATTTGTCCTCTGGAGCATCCTTTGCCATGGCAATTGCACGTTCAACCATCAGCTGAAGCGTATCCTCAGATATATCTGAGGATGAGACGATTGCTTGCCTTTTCGAGACCAACACACGTAGACCCACCTCTGTACCTTCGGCTCTATCAG
>CABZJF010000006.1:0-88236 GCA_902525915.1 Paracoccaceae bacterium
TTGTATAAGCCGCCATTGAATTATTGGTGTTGGTGGCTCCTGCAAAGGAATTCCTGTCGTGTGTAAAGCAAGAGGACAACGCCCTTCGAAACCGCGTAATTGCGCTAGTCAAGGAAGGAGATCAGCAGATGACTAAAAGAACTGCTGCCAAGCATAAGATTGATAGGAGAATGGGCGAGAATATTTGGGGTCGTCCTAAGTCCCCTGTAAACAGAAGAGAATATGGACCCGGTCAGCATGGACAGCGCCGAAAGGCGAAGTTGTCTGATTTTGGTCTACAGCTCAGGGCAAAGCAAAAATTGAAAGGCTATTACGGAGATCTTACAGAGAAGCAATTCCGTAGGATTTTTGGCGATGCAGAAAGAGTAAAAGGAGACACGGGTGAGAACCTAATCGGCCTTTTAGAACGCAGGCTTGACGCAGTTGTGTACAGGGCAAAATTTGTTGCAACGGTTTTTGCAGCTCGCCAGTTTGTGAATCATGGGCATATTTTAGTTAATGGGAAGCGTGTCAACATTCCATCTTACAGGGTAAAAGAGGGGGATGTGGTTGAAGTGAGAGATAAGTCAAAACAAATTGCTGTAGTATTGGAAGCTACCCAACTGCCAGAGAGAGATGTGCCAGAATATTTGGAAGTGGACCATTCTAAGATGACCGCAAGGTTCGTACGAACTCCTGGCTTGTCCGATGTGCCGTATCCGGTAATTATGGAACCTAATCTAGTTATTGAATATTACGCACAGAATTAATCTGGTCGATATCAAGGAGTGTTGCCGTAACGGTTCTCCGTTGCGGCATTTTTGTTTGTAGTGGTCAAAATGTCTGGTTCGATGTAATTATATACCTGGAGATAGTCTATGTTGAAAATTGAACCGAAAAAAGGAATTTTAGATATCGCTTTATATCAGGCGGGCTCTTCGCCACGACCTGCTGAGCAGAACGTTATAAAGCTTAGTTCAAACGAAAACCCTTACGGTCCGAGTAAGAAATCCATAGATGCAATTACACGGCACGCTGCTGGTGTACATCTTTATCCGTCAACTAACCATTTAGAGTTACGTCAATCAATTGCTGAGCGATTTGGGCTTTGTGATGAAAATATTATCTGTGGGGTAGGTAGTGATGAAATAATTTCATTTTTGTGTCAGGCTTTTGCCGGGCCAGGAGATGAAGTTATTCATACGGAGCACGGCTTTGCTATGTACAAAATATCAGCATTGGCAGCAGGCGCTCAACCCGTTGTGGTTCAAGAAAGTAATCGCCATACGGATGTTGATGCTATTTTAGGTGCCTGCAGTAATAAAACTAAATTAATCTTTATAGCTAATCCCAATAATCCCACCGGTACAATGATTGACGCGACTGAGGTTCAGCGATTAGCCGATGGTATACCAGAGAACTGTTTGTTAGTGCTAGACGGTGCCTACGCGGAATATGTTTCAAATTTTGATGGAGGTGCGAGCTTAGTTGAAGATAGAGAAAATGTCTTTATGACCAGAACATTTTCTAAAATGTATGGGCTTGGTGGATTGAGAATTGGTTGGGGGTATGGTTCCAAGCATGTCATTGATATTCTTAATCGCATCCGTGGCCCATTTAATTTATCAACAATCGCACTTGCTGCAGCCAATTCTGCTTTAAGTGACTTGGATTATGTGGACAAATGTAGAAACGAAAACTCTCGATTGCGTGAATGGTTGTCAAACGCATTGTCAAACCTCGGTGTAGAGTCTGATAAATCAGATGCTAATTTTATACTGGCGCGGTTCGAAGGAGCAGCAGCAGCAGCAGCATGTTATAAATTCCTTTATGCTGATGGGCTACTTGTTCGACAGGTAGGTAACTACAATTTACCTAATTGTTTGAGAATTACCATCGGAGATGAAGCTGCCTGTAAGCGCATCCATAGCTCAGTTAGAAGTTTTTTGGAGAGTATAAAATGACTGTAGTTTATAATCGTGTGGCTCTTATCGGGCTTGGTTTGATCGCTTCGTCGATGTTTTGGTCCATCAGAAGAGGAAATCTTGCAAATCAAGTTGTAGGATATGCTAAATCAAAAAAAACGAGGGAGACAGCAAAGAGGATTGGCCTTTGTGATCAGGTCTCTGATAATCTTGAAGAAACGGTTAAAAATGCAGACTTAGTAGTGCTATGTATTCCAGTTGGCGTTATGAGCGAGGTCGTTGCGCAAATTGCACCTTATTTAAAAACAGGTTCAACTCTCTCTGATGTTGGATCGGTAAAAAAGGCAGTTATAGACGCTGTCGAACCTTTGGTTCCGGCTAACGTGCATTTCGTACCGGCTCACCCTCTTGCGGGTACAGAGCACTCGGGGCCTGAGAGTGGTTTCTCAACTTTGTTTGATAACCGATGGTGTATTTTGGTTCCAACATCTTCTAGTGCGCCATTGGCAGTAGAGCAGCTAACTAGCCTGTGGACTGGTATGGGGGCATTAGTCGATCATATGGATGCTGATCATCACGATTTAGTATTAGCTGTTACAAGCCATGCTCCACACTTAATTGCCTACACAATGGTCGGTGTCGCTGATGATTTGAGTAAAGTAACAGATAAAGAGGTAATAAATTATTCTGCTGCTGGATTTAGGGATTTCACTCGAATTGCGTCTAGTGACCCTACTATGTGGAGGGATGTTTTCCTCTCAAACAAGGATGCAACTCTTGAAATCTTGGGACGATTTACCGAAGAACTTTTTTCATTGCAACGCGCAATAAGAACTGAGAATGGAGATATGTTGTTTGAATATTTCTCACGGACTAGAGGCATTCGTCGAGGTATCCTAGAGGCTGGCCAAGACACAGAAGCTCCAGATTTTGGCAGGTCCCTACTCGAAAAGAAATAATTGGTTACCAAGCATAAATAACCAACATTTAATTATTTGCTCTAAGTTTACCGTTTACTGCAGTTTTTTAATCTTTAAAATCGCCCAACTTGCGTGAAGTAAACTGACAATAGAGAATAATAAGCCTACAAATATAACTTCTATGCTCGCAATCCCACTTATACCTCTATAGTAAATTGCAAATATTACTAACAAAATTATCAACAATGACAGTAAAATTCTTATCTTGTATTCACTCAGTTTTTCGGGATCAAACATATTGAATTAAAGCCAATTTAAAACTTTAGTCATAAAAAGATAGTTAGGTAAAATAAATGCAAAGGCAATGCAAAAGGCAGCTGCTTTTTTACCCCAGCCATTAAATGGATCTTCAAATTTTGCGCTCATTATTATCCTCCCTGCAACATGAAATAGCGTAAAAACCCATCTAGGCAATTGATTGGAATAATTATCAGATAAAACTCAACTCAATTTTAACAGCTACGAAAAATAAGCCACTTGTTAAAACTCAGTTTCACTCTCAAAAATCCATTTTGCAAGTTTTTGACCTTCGACGGTGACTTTTTCTTCTCCATCCAGCCAACCCATTCGTTTAGCATAAACAATAGGTTTATAGCCCCACGATCCAGCCATAGCTTGTGCGTAGTAAAGGATGGCTTCTTTAGCAGCAGGATTATAAAACGCCATAATAGCCTCATATAATTTAAAAGCTGCCCAATCAGCTACTTTAGTATGCAAAATGTTTTTAGAAAAGCAACATGTTTTATTAATGTAGTAAATTTTGAAAATTTTAGAAAAACTGTAGGTCGTCTTTTATTTTTTGTATACTTGACGTTATATTTGAAAGCTTAAACATTAATTTTTCTGCATCTGGATGATCTTTTTTAATATTCTCACCAATTTTATCAATTTCGGATGATAGGTTATTGAGCTGGTCAACTGCTTTTTTTATTTTGATTGATCGGTCCACTGTTTCAATATTTGACGAGTCTAAACGTTTTTCCAACTTTCTAACGAGTGCGTTTAAAAACACGTCTTTTTCAAGTTTTTGAAGTATATGCCTGGGTGAAATTAATTTCGCTTTTAGTCCGTTAGAGCCGGCGACGACAGTTGTGGATCGTTTTGTGCCAAGTATAAATGAGGCTTCTCCAAATAACTCACCCTGACCAACATCGCCTAAATAATAACCATTCGGGGCTGTTATTTTTACGCTGCCCTCTATCACCAGGTAATTAAACTCTGGTGGGCTTCCCGCACTATATACAGTTTCATTGGCCGACCAAACGCCAACATCATCAATTCTGTTCATAGCTCACATTGCTTCAAATAAAAAGCTTGGTCAATGCTTTGAATTGATTAAAACAAGACCCAGAAACTTAGTTGTAGGAATGATCGTTTTAAAATTTATGGTTGATAGTTAGTTAGTATATAAAAGCTAGCTAATTACGATTCTCGACATGCTATATTATTGCTAAACCTTCCGAAACTATAATTGAAATGCAGATTATAACAGCTAGGAGGTGACTTAATTTAAACTTAGGACCGTACATTCACTCAGTGTCAGTTTCAAAAAAAGTTTTTGTCAAATTAATCAAAACAGTTTAACTAAAATAGTTCCAAAATGATTAAAATATAAACAATAGTACGCAATAGTATACAAATTGAGCATTTGTTTATCAAGGGTCTTTATTATGGTGCTTACTAAAGATGACCGAAAGACGATTGATAAACAGCAAATTTATATAAATGTTTGTGGATCTTTAAGTAAAATTTAGTCAAATGCGATTTGAATTTTGGGTACGTATTATGCGTGACTAGCTATAGTGAATACAACCTCGGCTTAAACTTATAAATGCACGATCGTGTAAGGTGGTGCTGCTGGGGAGGATTGAACTCCCGACCTCACCCTTACCAAGGGTGCGCTCTACCACTGAGCTACAGCAGCTTTACTTCACGTTGCGATTTAGCCGCAAATAATGCCTTAAGCAAGACTTATCTAGACCATCATGCTATCATAATGTAACTACTAGCTATGGATAAAAATACTATTCCAAGAAAAAAAGTTATTAAGACTCGTGAAGAGCGATTAAAGATTGCTTTAAAGTCAAATATGGCAAAACGAAAAGCACAAGCTACTGCGCGAACATCGAATTTACCCAATACTAAAAATATTGATTTCAAATTAGAGGACTAAGCTATATGGATTCCATAATAGTAGAAGAAAGCGGTCCACTTAATGGTAAGATACCCATAGCTGGTGCAAAAAATGCATGTTTAACTTTAATGCCTGCAACTCTACTAAGTGATGAGCCACTTACCCTGACAAATGCGCCTCGTTTGTCTGATATTGGAACAATGTCGCTTTTACTTCAATCCCTGGGTGTAGAGGTGGAAACTCTAAATGAAGGATTGGTCCTAGCGCTCTCAAGTCATGCCCTGAAAACCACTAGAGCTGATTACGACATCGTCAGAAAAATGCGCGCTTCAAATCTAGTACTGGGGCCTTTGCTCGCAAGGGCTGGTGAAGCTATAGTTTCATTGCCGGGGGGATGCGCCATTGGCGCAAGGCCAATGGATCTGCATATTTCAGCTTTGCGAGCGCTTGGTGCAGAAATTGAATTAAAGGATGGTTACTTGCATGCAAAGACGCCAAATAAAGGACGGCTAGTTGGTGGTACACATAAATTAAGATTTGCATCAGTGGGTGCTACAGAAAATTTTATAATGGCAGCTTGTCTTGCCAAAGGTAGGTCTCAACTTAAAAATGCCGCAATGGAACCTGAAATTGTAGACTTAGTGAAGTGTCTTAAGTCAATGGGCGCTGATATTTCTGGTGAGGGGACTAAAACGATAACCATCAACGGTGTAGAAAAGTTGAAAGGCGCAACACACTCTGTTGTGATGGACCGCATTGAACTCGGCACATACATGCTCGCTCCAGTAATAGCTGGCGGAGAAGTAGAGCTTGTTGGAGGGCAGATGGAGCTTTTAGAGGCATTTTGTAAAAAATTAACGGAGGCAGGTGTTGAAATTTCAGAGACCGTAAATGGTCTTAAGGTTAAGCGGGTGCTTGATAAAATTAACGCTGTCGATGTAACAACTGCAGTTTACCCGGGTTTCCCTACTGATTTACAGGCGCAAATGATGGCATTGATGTGCATAGCTAATGGAGTATCTAAGCTTGAAGAGACAATATTTGAAAATAGATTTATGCATGCTCCAGAGCTAATTCGAATGGGTGCTCAAATTGATGTTCAAGGTGGAATTGCAAGAGTTAAGGGAGTTCCAAAGTTAAAGGGTGCACAGGTTATGGCTACAGACCTCAGAGCATCGGTCTCGCTTGTATTAGCGGGTTTGGCCGCACAGGGTAAAACTAAAGTCAGCAGAGTATATCATCTTGACAGAGGTTATGAAAAGCTTGTCGAAAAACTCGAACACGTTGGAGCTAAAATAGAGCGGGTTCGGTAAATGTCTCAGGACGCAAGTTTTTCGGAAGGGGCTGATAGTGCACTTTATTTAGGAGCACTCACTCCGGATGATGTAGACGTAATTTCGACAATTCTACAGGATAGTATTTTTTATATTAATGATATGGCTTGGTTAAAGAAGAAAAGGCAAGTGGCTGTATTAGTGAATAGGTTTCGTTGGGAAAATAAATCAGAATATATTGAACAAAACAGCGCCCCAGAAAGGGTAAAGAGCCTGCTTATAATTGATAATGTGCTAAATATTTCATCACAAGGTATCGATCGCTCCGACAGTAGTGCACCACTGAATTTACTTAACTTAGACTTAAAAAAGACAAAAAAAAATATGTTTTTGACATTAATACTTTCTAATTTTGGTGCTATCAGATTTGAATTAGATGCTATTGAATTGTCTATCAAAGATGTCACCCGCCCTTACCAAGCCCACTCTAAAAATATACCGTTTCATCCAATTATTGACGACAGTTGAGAAATTTTAGATTACTCATTAATCAGAACATTCCCTAGGAGCAAAAGTGATGCCGGTTTTCCTCAATTTTGATGATCCCCAATTCGATCAGCATTTTGATACGATTTTAAATTCTGAGCGTGACGCCAATTGGGATGTTAATAGCGTAGTTTCTGATATTTTAGCAGATGTTAAAAGACGAGGGGACGAAGCTCTAATACAATTAACTGAGCAGTTTGATAAAATTAAATTAACAAAAGAAGAGTTAAGCTTTTCAAAAAAAGAAATAGATGAACTTTCAGCCAAAGTAAAAAGCAATGAGTGTAAAGCCTTAGACTTAGCCGCGAATAGAATAAAAGTATTCCATGAAAAACAAAAACCTGAGGATGTAAATTGGAATGATGATATTGGAGTTGAACTTGGATGGAGATGGACGCCTCTTGACGCTGTAGGTATTTATGTTCCTGGTGGATTGGCAAGTTATCCATCTTCAGTGCTTATGAATGCAATACCAGCCAAAGTAGCTGGTGTAAAACGTGTTGCAATGGTTGTTCCGACGCCGCATGGGAAAATTAATCCGGCAGTCCTTTATGCGGCAAAAGTTTCTGGTATAGATGAAATATACAGAATTGGAGGTGCGCAAGCTATCGCAGCGCTAGCTTATGGAACCCCAAGCATTTCTCCTGTGGATAAAATTACTGGACCGGGTAATTCTTACGTGGCTGCCGCTAAGCGACAAGTTTTTGGTACAGTCGGAATAGATATGATTGCTGGCCCCTCTGAAGTTTTGGTAATTGCTGATCAGAATAGTGATCCAGAGTGGATTGCCTTGGATTTACTTAGTCAAGCTGAACATGACAAAAGCGCGCAATCTATATTGATTACTACAAGTCAGAATTTAGGACAGTTAGTTGCAACAGAGGTTAAAAAAATCTTAAAAAGGTTGGAACGCCGAAACATTGCTGGCCCAAGTTGGGAAAATTTTGGAGTGATAATTACTGTCCCTTCCCTGGATCAAGCAGCAGAACTTTCAAATAAACTTGCTCCAGAGCATTTAGAGCTTTGTGTTTCAAATCCAAAAGGTCTGATTGAAAGAATCACTAATGCTGGCTCTGTCTTTCTGGGCCATTGGACGCCTGAAGCTGTTGGTGATTATATTGGGGGTTCCAATCATGTTCTTCCAACTGCTCGTTCCGCAAGGTTTAGTAGCGGATTATCAGTAATGGATTTTTTAAAACGAACAACTACTACGTTTGTCTCTCCTGATGCGTTGAAAATTATAGGGCCTCATATAGAAACCTTGGCTAGCTCAGAAGGCCTAGAGGCACACGGTCTTTCAGTCTCTTCTAGATTAAAAAAACTTACTGAATGATGCCGCTTGGTAAAATATTATTAGGTAAGAAATTATATGAGTAAATATATTTATAGAGAAATTTAATGAGTTATATTTCACATATAGAATTAAATGATAAACACAGTCCGCCTCCTACTGCTGAAATCGAGAAAGAGCGGCGAGTTGCCCTATATGATTTGCTTGAGGAAAATAAATTTGAGGTGCCAACACATTCGGGCCCCTATCACTTAGTTCTGTCTATAAAAGAAAAGCGATTGGTTTTTGGGGTATCCAAAGAAGACGGGAACCCTGCTGCAGAGTTTCATTTGTCGCTTTCTCCTTTTCGACAGGTTGTGAAAGATTACTGGGCCATTTGTGAGAGTTATTATGATGCAGTAAAAAATTTGCCGCCTGGGCAAATTGAAACAATTGATATGGCTAGGCGCGGTATCCACGATGAAGGTGCACGTATTTTACTAGAGCGTTTGGATGGAAAAGTTATTGTAGATACTGACACATCACGTCGCTTATTTACCCTCATTTGTATCCTCCATTTTGGCATTTGATATGGTTACGGAATTACCACAATCAATACTTTTTTGTTGTGATCATAATGCAGTTAGATCGCCGATGGCGGAAGGTATTATGAAAAAGTTCTATGGCTTAGGTACCTATGTGCAATCAGTTGGGGTCTATAATGATTTGGAAATTGATGGCTTTGCAATTTCTGTTTGTGATGAAATTCAGGTAGAATTGTCCCGCCACAAATCTAGAAGTTTCGATGAAATGGCTGCTTTGGGAGATGATCTTTCGTCGTTTGACTTGGTGGTTGCTTTGTCTCCTGCAAGTCAAAGACGCGCACTAGACTTAACACGTTTTTTTCATATGAAAGTTGAGTACTGGCCAATAATGGATCCAACAGGTATCGGAGAAACTCGTGAGATGAAGTTGAATGCTTACCGCCAGAGCAGAGATCAAATAATTGGACAATTTTCCAAATTGTGGGGAATACCTTCCTAAGTCCAATTAAAGACGAATGATAGTGCCAACAAAATTGTTTTATTTCACATTACTTATCAGCAAACGCCGCCATAGAAGATAAAAACTTTTTTACTTCGTTTTGTGTATTATAATGGCAAATAGATACTCTAACGCAATCATCCCAGCCAAGTGGGGCGAGTATATTACCTGAATAATGGTCACATTTGCGCGTATGTGTTCGGATACCTTGCTGATTTAGATAAGTAACAATTTCTTCAGAAGGGCATTTTTTAATTCTGAAACTCACCAACCCTTCCCTTGAGGGGTTATCCGCACCGCCAATGATCTCAATTTCTTCAAAATCCGTCAGACCTTTTAGGTTATCAACTCCATAAAGAATAGCGTTGGTCATTTTCTTTTCATAATCTTGAATCGCTGCACCTGCGGCCTCGATTTGGGCGCGACTATCTTCTTCAGTTGTGAGTTCTTTACCTAGCCAACACATATACTCTTTTACGTCCGACATGGTTGCATATGCTCCTGTATCTCTAGTGCCAAGCTCCCAGTTGTCAGACGGTCCATCATCTAACTTTTCGTGAGGTGAATTTCTCAGTCTGTCCGATACCCACGCGATACCAAAACCATGTCGTGAAAACATTTTATAGGGTGAGATAACATAGCCATCGATGTCATAACTCTCAATATCAATTCCTCCATGTGCTGCATGTTGTATCCCGTCAACTATTATGAATGCTGACGGAGCTTTTTTGCGCACTATTCTTGATATATCACTTATTTTCGTGCCCATACCAGTAACTGGTGAGGCATGCACGATTGTTACGACCCTAGTTGTATCAGAAATTTTATCTGCATAGTTTTCTGCCTCGACTATTCCCTTTTCGATATCGTGTGGCACGCTTACATAGGTATATTTCATCTCCTCAGACCATTTCTTTGCAGAGCTTCGGGAAGCGGGGTGTTCTAATGAGGTTCCAACAATTGACCCACCAGGCGGCGAGGCCGTTACTGCGTTTCTTATTAATCTAAATAATAATTCTGTTCCGCTCTCTCCCATGAAAAACTCACCAGATTGAGCATTAAATAAGATACGAAGGTCACTTTTTGCATTTTTAATCGTATTATTTAAAGTATGACTAGCTAAATTATCACGGCCCTGATTGTCGGGAATTGCCGCAAATTTTGTGGAAGTTTCCAACGCTGATCTCAAAGTTAGAGCGCCACCAGCGTTTTCAAAAAAAATTCTTTCGCCAGAGATAGGACATTTATCAACATTACAAAACCTTTCCCTGATTTCTGAAACTAAAGAGTGATCTATAAACGGCATATTTCCCCTCAGAAAAACCGTGTGATTAAACTTCTGTTATACTGTATTAGTATTCGAGCCATTTAAGTATGTCTTATATATCTAAACAAACTAGATGCCACCCATCCTGCGATAATAGCTATGGCAAGTGATAATAAACCATAAATGAGTGGATTTTCACGTGATAAGTTAAATAAAAACCTTTCAAGACCAACCTTTTTTACATCAATTATTGTATCAAATTGACTCACAATTTTTCCATCACGGGTAAGAAAGATGCGCGTAAAATAGTCACCTTCTGTTAAATTCGCGGGCATATCAACAGAAGTTCGAAACAATGTACTCTGGTCAACAACTATTTCATTTTCGAGTAACTGGTAGAGTTTTTGATCCTTTCTTATTCTGATCACTGCTTCCGTAAAGCTTTGAGAGTCTTGAATATGCATTGGGGCCCCAACCGACCTAATTGCGCGTTCTACAGAAATTTTATTTCGCAGATCTTCTACATCTGATACTATTTCAGTAAAAGGTGCGCTAGTCGCAACTGCATAGAAGCTAGGAGCAGCATCAACTTCCACGGTTTGATTGTTTACCCATATTCCAAACCGCTTTTCTTTCTTTCTAACTGCAATTGGTTTTGATGGTCCTGCTATAGTAATTATTACACCCATTTTACCATCTGGTTGAGGAGCGTCGCGTCGTATCGCTCCAAATAAAAGGATCTTAGAACCATCGAAATTAGCTGTAATTGCAACTTCATCCTGACTAAGCCCAAGTACTATTTGTTCATTTGCGACGAGATTTTTGGGAAACATAAGGAGCATTATTATGAAAGCCAGAATACGCATCACTAATTCTCTATTGTCCCAAGGGAAAAAAGTTCAGATGGTTGAATTAATAAATCAGCAGCTAATTTTAGGCAAACCAGTAATACAAGAACCGAGAGTAAAACTCTAAGTTGTTCAGCTCTCATCTTGGATCCAATTTGAGTTCCAATTTGAGCACCTATTACGCCGCCAATTAAAAGTAAGATTGCTAAAGCGATGTCGACTGTATAATTTGTTGTAGCATGTAAAAGTGTTGCAAAACCTGTGACAAAAATAATTTGAAATAACGAGGTTCCGACTACAACTTTTGTAGGCATACCCAAAATATAGATCATTGCTGGCACCATTATAAAGCCGCCTCCAACACCCATTATTGCTGATAGTATTCCTACGAATATCCCTACCGCAAATGGAGGAATTGCAGAAATATACAAACCAGATGTTTTGAAGCGCATTTTAAACGGCAAAGTATGCACAAGGCCCTTGTGGCGATTAGTTCTGTTAATCACATTTTCGTTAGATCTAGCCCGTCTTATTGCGTTTAAGCTCTCTATAAACATAAGACTGCCTATAATACCAAGAAATATTACGTAGCAAAATTTTACTAGTAGATCGACTTGTCCAACAGATTTTAAATAATTAAAAATATATAAACCAATCGCTGCTCCTATTAGCCCGCCGCTCAATAGAACGGTTCCCATTTTTAAGTCCACAGTTCTTCTGCGCAGGTGTGCTAGCGCCCCGGAAAAAGATGACGCCACTATTTGGTTCGCTTCAGTCGCGACGGCTACGGCTGGTGGAATGCCAATAAAGAAAAGAAGAGGTGTCATTAAAAAACCACCACCAACACCAAACATTCCTGAAAGAATACCCACAAATCCACCAAGACCAAGGAGTAAAAAGGCGTTAACTGAAATTTCGGCTATCGGTAAGTAGATTTGCATTGTTCCACTTAGCTTAATGGCTATACATAAATCAATAGCGAGAGCCGCCAAGATTAAACTGGATATAAAGGTGTTGTTATATTGGCTCTAACGTTCTTTAACGTATGGTTGACCGCCTGCTTTTGGTGGTATTGCGCGACCCACAAAACCTGCCAAAACGACTACGGTTAGAACGTAAGGGAGTGATTGTATAAAAACAACGGGGATTTTCACTTGGCTGGTGATACCGCTGGTCCAAACTGAATTAATCACCATAAATGCAATTACTGCAACGCCCAGAGCCAATCCTCCAAGAACCACTTTGTCTAAATAATCTTTTCTCCAAACGTAACTTAGCAGTGCAATTGAGATTACACCCAAGATACAACTAAGGCTCCAGGCCGGTAGTAGTATATTTTGAAATCGATTGTCGACTGCGAAGAAGAAGCCAAAGAGTAAACATGCTGCGAGAGCGTACCAAGGACGCCATTTTGCAAAAATTAAAGCCGCTAAAGCTATAAAACCTCGTCCTGCGGACATGTCTTTTGTAAAATTTGCCTGAAGGGAAGTTGCGATATAAGCTCCTGCAATACCGCATAAGATGCCGCCTATAACAACTGCAGCGTAGCGTAGCCCAACAACAGAAATACCGGCCGTGTCGACTGCTGCTGGATTTTCTCCCACCGCTCGCAAACGCAGTCCGAATCTCGTTTTGTATAAAACAAACCAAGAAAGAGGAACTGTTAAAAGTGCGACGTAAACTAAAAGAGAGTGTCCGGATAAAAGTTCAGAATAAAGTTGCATAAGCGGACCTGCTTCGCTCATTTCTTTCGATGAACTGGCCCAAGGAAAATTCAAAGGTTCGAACCGCCCACCAGATTTGAGTGGAGGTGTTCTACCTCCTTGCCCAAATAAGTCCTGTGCGGCGACTACCGTCAGGCCAGCTGCTAGAAAATTTATAGCAACCCCCGAGATAATTTGATCACCGCGAAGCGTTATTGAGGCTAAGCCATGAAGAAGCGACAATAGGATTGATGCGAATATGCCGGCCAATAGACCCATCCAAACTGATCCGGTAATTGCAGCAAAGGCAGCGGATACGAATGCGGCAGCGAGAAGCTTGCCCTCGAGGCCAATATCAAAAATCCCAGCTCGCTCTGAAAATAGTCCAGCTAGGCAAACTAATAATAGCGGCGTTGCCAAGCGTAGTGAGCTATCCAATACTTGGAGCAGAGTTAAAAAATCAATCATACTCTCGCCCTTTGTATCGACATAAAAAATCTTTCCAAAGGAGCCCTTACCATTAAACTTAGCGCCCCTGTGAATAATATTACTAATGCTTGAATAACTACTATCAACTCACGTGGAATTTTAGTCCATAGAGCCAGTTCTGCACCGCCCTGGTAGAGAAAACCAAACAACAAAGCGGCTAATAAAACTCCTACTGGGTGACTACGCCCCATGAGCGCAACTGCAATGCCAATGAACCCTGCGCCTTCGGTGAAGTTCAAGATTAGCCGTTCACTTTCTCCTTGCGTTGTGTTTATGGCCATCATTCCACAGAGTGCCCCTGAGATCATCATAGCTATCATTATAATTTTTACTGGCCTGACGCCTGCGTAGCGAGCAGCAGGTCCAGACTTTCCCAAAGCTCGTATTTCGTAGCCTAACGGGGTGCGCCAAATCAGATACCAAGTTGCGAGACAGGCAAAAAGTGCAATAAAAAAACTAACGTTAGCCGGTGCCGATCTGAACGCCTTTTCAAAGCCAATTATACCTGCAATATCTTGAAAGGTAGGGAGGTGAGTATTGGCTGGAAAATTTGCTGATGCTGGATCCATACTACCTGCAGGTTTTAAAACATCTACTAGGAAAAAATTAAGTACCCCAGCAGCGATAAAATTAAACATAATCGTGGTAATTACGATATGACTTCCTCTTTTGGCTTGAAGGTAAGCAGGCAGGCCGGCCCAAATCATTCCAAAAAGAGACGCACCAATTGAAGCTCCGACGATTGCTAATGTCCAGTGTGGCCATGGAATAAATAGACAAACTAGGGCTACTCCTAAGCCTCCTATCATGGCTTGTCCTTCGCCCCCGATATTAAAAAGAGCAGCATGAAATGCTACTGATACTGCCAGACCGGTAAAGATAAAATTTGTCGTGTAATATAGCATGTAGCCCCAGCCGGCTGACCGAAATAGTGTACCCTCTATCATTAGGTTTAGTGCTGCTATTGGGCTTTCACCAATAGCTAGTATGAGCAATGCTGATAAAGCAGCTGCTAAAAATAAAGAGAATAATGGGACAACAATAATATCAACCCATTTTGGCATTACATCCATTCATGTGCTCCACTATATATTAGGCTGTTTTTTTCTGGTCATTGTGCCACTTGTTCCGCGACACCGGCCATGAGCAATCCAAGTTCCTTCTCATTTGTTTCAGATGGGAGTCTTTCTCCCATAATTCTACCATCAAACATGACGGCAATTTTATCAGATAAAGATAGAATTTCATCCAATTCAACCGATATTAACAAAATTGCTTTTCCTCGGTCTCGAAGGGCAACAATTTGTTGGTGTATAAACTCAATAGCCCCAATATCAACTCCTCTTGTTGGTTGTCCTACCAGGAGTAAGTCAGGATCTCGTTCTATCTCGCGCGCCAATACTATTTTCTGTTGATTTCCTCCTGAAAAATTTTTGGCTGTTAATTTTGGGTTAGGGGGTCGGACGTCAAACCGATGCATTTTACCCTCTGTTTCCCTTCGAATGGCATTATTGTCCATAAAAAATCTATTTGCTTGATTGGATTTCTCCCGATGATAACCAAAAACCGAATTTTCCCATGCCATAAAGTCCATTATCAGACCTTCGCGTTGTCTGTCCTCGGGAACATGGGCAATTCCTTGGGCTCGTCTTGCTTGACCATCTCCATTTACACTCGTCGTCAAGTCAATTTCTAATCCTTTAACTTTTACAGTCCCATCCGCCTTCTGGTAACCGCCTAGCACCTCCAGAAGTTCCGATTGACCGTTGCCTGCAACACCAGCAATTCCCAGAATTTCACCCGCTCTCACAGAGAGATTGACGTTCTTTAACCTCTGAACACCAAAATCATCAAACATATTTAGGTCTTCAATTTCCAGCACGGGGTTTTTGGGCTTAGCTGGGGTTTTATCAACACGAAGTAAAACTTTTCGGCCTACCATTAGCTCCGCTAAATTTTCTGGACTAGTCTCATTAGTTTCTAATGTCGCGGTCATTTCACCTTGGCGCATTACACTCACGGTATCAGTGATATCCATAATCTCACGAAGTTTATGAGTAATTAAAATTATGGTTTTTCCTTCCTCACGAAGTCTTTTGAGTATCCTGAATAGTTGATCCGCCTCGGCTGGAGTCAAAACCCCGGTGGGTTCATCTAAAATTAAAATATTTGCTTTTCGATAAAGTGCTTTAAGTATTTCAATCCTTTGTTGCATTCCCACGCCGATATCTTCAATAATTGAATCAGGATCGACATTTAATTCATACTCTGACGCTAAAGCAGCAAGTTCTGCTCTTGCTTTATTTAAGGATGGTGACAGTAGCGCTCCACTTTCTGCACCTAGGACAATATTTTCTAGAACTGTAAAATTCTCAACAAGTTTGAAATGTTGAAAAACCATCCCAATTCCTACACCGATAGCAGCTTGACTATCTGGTATCGAAATTTTTTTACCATCTACAAAAATTTCTCCAGTATCAGCCCTATAGAACCCATATAAGATAGACATCAAAGTTGATTTGCCAGCGCCATTTTCTCCAATAATACCGTGAATTGTTCCAGGCATCACACGGATGGTTATATCTTTATTGGCTTGAACCGGCCCAAAGGATTTAGAAATTCCTCTAAGTTCGATTGCTGGTTTCGTCGTCATTTATTTCTCAATATAATATAAAAACCGCACTAAATAAGTGCGGTTTTTTTCTTAGAAGCGAGACAAATTAAAATGAAACTGCTGGGCAGGTTTCGTCATCAGTGTAGTTATGTACTGACATTGATCCATTAGCGATTGAAGACGCTGCAGCGTCAACCGCAGCTTTCATATCAGCAGATACCAAAGAAGCATTGTGTTCATCTAGTGCATAACCAACTCCACCATTTGCTATACCCATCTGAAAATTACCAGTTTCTAAATTTTCCCCGGCTGAGAACGCCTCATAAACAGCATTGTCTACGCGCTTAAGCATTGACGTTAGGACCTGGCCTGGGTGAAGATAATTTTGGTTCGCATCTACACCGATAGATAAAATTCCCTCATCGGCTGCTGTTTGAAGAACACCTACACCAGTTCCACCTGCAGCTGCATATACCACATCGGCCCCTTGGCTAATTTGAGCTTTGGTCAACTCAGAGCCCTTAACTGGATCATTCCATGCCGCAGGAGTTGTGCCGGTCATGTTCGCTATAATTGTTGCGTCTGGGTTAACTGCTTTGACTCCTTGAGCATAACCACATCCAAAACGCCTTATAAGAGGTATATCCATGCCCCCAACAAAACCAACCGTACCAGTCTTTGACGCTTGAGCTGCCAGCATACCAACTAGGTAAGATCCTTCATGCTCATTGAAGCCTATGCCTCTTACGTTTGGTAGACTTAGCCAATTTACGTCAATCACAGCGAACTTTGTGTCAGGATAATCTGGTGCAACCTTTCCTAAGGAGTCAGCAAATGCAAACCCAGCCATTACAATAGGGTTAGCGCCAGCTTCTGCAAATCTGCGAAGAGCTTGTTCTCGTTGGGCTTCATTTTGAAGCTCTATTTCTCTGAATGACCCACCGGTTTCATCTGCCCATCGCTGAGCGCCTGTGAAAGCAGACTCATTAAATGATTTATCAAATTTACCCCCAAGATCAAAAATAATAGCAGGTTCCGCTAATGCGAGGCCTGCACTCATGGTCAAACCAACTGCGGTTGACAACAATTTTGTAACGATATTCATATATATCTCCCGATTAATTGTAAGGTGGCCCAATAAATTCAGCCAACATTATATCTTAATAAGGACAAGATTCTAGCTGATGGTCAACCAAATAATCTCATTTGTTAGACCTAAAATTGTAAATATTAGATTAATTTGGACGTAGATCTTTTTGCATGACTAATGCAGTTTCAAATTTTCCATTCTTGTCACGTGAATACGATTTTCGTATCGCGATCTTTTTATAATTTAATTTTGTGTAAACTGTAATCGCAGCTGAGTTTGATTCGCTTACTTCCAAAGTTAATTTTTGTGCGCCTTGTTGGATTAACTTTTTTTCAATGTTCAACAAGCAGCTTGTTGCTAATCCGGTGTTCTGTTTAATATTCTCTGTAACTAGCAGTAAAAGTTCGGCCTCGGTAGCTACAACCCGAGCGAGAGCAAAGCCGTGTGCATGGCACTCTGTAATAACTCCCGGCAAAGATAATAACTCTGAAAATTCGTGAGCATGCCAGATCCGGTGGTTAGCCTCCGATGTGGAGTGCAGTTTCGACATTTTTTCAGGTGTCATTCGATAATTGAAATCTTTTGAATACGAGTATTAGCATCTGGTGGTTTTATGTAAAGTGGAGCTGGCTGGGATAGGCTGTATTTTATATCTGCACCAAACTTGGCCATATTTTCTATAAATTCTTTGCCTCCAGGTCGGTTTGCAAATTCATGCAGAGTACGAGTGCCTTCTACGAGTTTGGGTTCAAAATCCTCATTAATAGCCCCAAGGTAGTAGGAATTTTGTGGAGCATTTATTTTGGCTATCTTGTGTGTGGGTTGTCCGTAGAGAGATGCCTGAAAGCTATTTACGCCTGCGATTTTTATTTTCAGAGATAATGCAAGACCCTTTGCAGCTGCCAGTCCTATTCGAATTCCAGTGAAGTTTCCTGGACCAATCCCAACGATTATTAAATCAATTTCTGATTTTGCGATATTCGCTGCCTTAAAGGTCTCTTCGACAACCTCAAATAGTTTTTCAGCTTGTCCTTTTTTCATTTCTCGCACAGTTGAAAAAATTTCGCCATTGAGAAAAATTGCGGCCGCGCAATGGGCGGCCGACGTATCGATTGCAAGTAAACAATTGGATCTATAACCCAACCGGTCTAACCTCAGTAACCTCTGGGATATAGTGCCTTAAAAGGTTCTCTATTCCCATCTTAAGGGTCATTGTTGAAGAAGGACAACCTGCGCAAGCCCCTTGCATTTGTAGATATACAACTCCACGCTCGAACCCATGAAAAGTAATATCTCCTCCATCTTGGGCAACTGCAGGACGCACACGACTATCTAGTAGTTCCTTTATTTGACCAACTATTTCAGTATCTTCTCCTGAGTGTTCAGCATGTACATTTCCAGATTGTTCCCCATCAATAATTGGCGCACCAGATTGGAAATGATCCATTATTGCACCAAGGATACTTGGTTTGACGTGTTCCCAGTCAGTGCTTTCCTGCTTAGTTACTGTCACAAAGTCATTTCCTAAAAACACGCCTGTCACTCCGTCTAGAGTAAATAGACGGTTCGCTAGTGGAGATGACTTGGCGCTGTCCGCATTTGGAAAGTCAGCCGTACCTTGTTCCATAACCGTTTGGCCGGGGAGGAACTTCAATGTGGCTGGGTTCGGTGTTGATTCCGTCTGGATAAACATTGCGATATTCCTTTATACTGGTATTTATATGCCAATTAGTCAGCGAAATGTCAAGTATTTAGAATCGTTCTAAATTAAGTAATCGCCTCGAGTCTTTCTTTAGACAGGTCCCCCGGGACAACGGTAATAGGGATTGGTAAAGACCCTGCGTTTTTGCTTAATTGAGTGACAATCGGTCCGGGCCCTTTTTTATCAGTACTGGCGCCGAGTACTAGAATACCTATTTCCGGGTCTTCGGATATTTGTGCTAAAATTTCGGGTACAACCTCGCCCTCTCTTATCACTAAACTTGGGTTAACTCCCTGTCTATCTCGCATCCATTTGGCAAATACTTCAAAATGAACTTCTATTCTTTCCTTGGCTTCTGCGCGCATTAAATCACCGACCCCAATCCAGTGATTAAATTCTTCTGGCGGAATTATAGAAAGTACTTCCACGCCGCCACCGGTTTTCGCAGCGCGCATTGCTGCAAATCGCATTGCGTTGAGGCATTCTTTGCTGTCATCAAGAACTACTAAAAATTTGCGCATCTAGTCCTCCATTGTTTAAGCATGCACTATGAAACTTGTGTTTGCAATCATTCGCGTAGTGAACCATCCGAGTAAGTTAAAAAACTTCTTTTAGAAGACTTACGTCGGTTTGAGCATACCAACTATATCGTAAGTTTTTTCCAAAATCGGACCTGCGATTTTACGAGCTCTTTTAGCACCTGACGCGAGTATAGAGTCTATTTCATCTGCATTTTGCATTAGTCTATTCATTTCCAGTGAAATTGGAGACAAAACTTCTACTGCGCACTCTGCTAAAATTGGTTTAAACTCAGAAAATTGTTTGCCACCAACTTCCTGCAGTGTTCTGTCCATCGATTGTTCTCTAAGTGCTGAGTAGATTGTTACTAAGTTCTCTGCTTCAGGTCTATCTTTCAAACCATCTATTTCTGAGGGTAACGCCTCTGCATCTGTCTTAGCTTTTTTGAATTTAAGAAATATTGTATCCGCATCATCACTCATATTAATCCTACTTAAATCGGATGAGTCTGATTTTGACATTTTTTTTGTTCCATCTCGCAAGCTCATTACTCTTGAGGCTGTTCCTCCAATGACAGGTTCAGTCACAGGGAAAAAATCGATATCATAATCATGGTTAAATTTAATCGCTATATCTCTAGTCAACTCAAGATGTTGTTTTTGATCGTCTCCTACGGGGACATGCGTCGCATGGTATAGCAAAATGTCTGCAGCCATCAGCGCAGGATATGCAAATAAACCAAGGGCAGCATTTTGAGCATTTTTGCCGGCCTTATCTTTAAATTGCGTCATTCGTTGCATCCAACCCATCCTGGCCACGCAATTAAAAACCCAAGCTAATTGCGCATGCTCGGCCACGGCTGATTGATTGAAAAGGATAGACGAATTAGGATTTATGCCTGCGGCTATAAAAAAAGCTGCAATTTGTCTAGTATTTTGCTTTAATTCTGTGGGGTTTTGCCAGGCTGTTATCGCATGTTGATCGACAACACAGTATATCGTTTCGTACTCTTTACTCTGCATTTCCACAAAGCGTTTAACTGCACCAAGATAGTTTCCTAACGTGAGACCTCCCGTAGGCTGGACACCTGAAAACACTCGTTTTTCAAAAGTTTTTAATGACGACTTTTTATCTTGGTCTATCATAAGCAATGCACCTGACAAATTATCATAAAGATGCAGTAATCCTGTAGTTGCTACACGTCAAGAAGCCTTCTGAATGGTCATACCAATTCAGTTACCTAATTAAAGGCCTTTTCTGAATTTTTTGGGAAAGCCTGCAGCATATAAACGATGACTAGGTATATTGTCGAACCCGCAAAAACTAGTCCAATTGCAAAAAATACCCTTTCAGCTGATGTCTGCATCGCAATGTATATGTTTTGACTGGCAGCCCATAGAATTATACCCATCACCAAGCTTGCAAAAAAAGTACGCTTGATGCGGTTGGTGGAAGTTTTCAACGCACTTGCCGCACGCCCAAATTTTTTAGCGCTGATCCATAATAGAATAGATGTAACCCAAGCTGATGCGCTCGCAGCTACTGCAACGGCTATCCAACCCATGACTTTAAGAAGTGTAATTGCAAGAATTGCATTTAATAACATTGAAATCACCGCAAATCTCAGGGGAGTTTTTGTGTCTTCTCGTGCAAAGTATAATGGTTGCAAAAGTTTCTGTATCATAAAGGCCGGAAGTCCAAGACCATAAATGGCCGTGGCATATGATATAGCAAGTGCATCCTGCCTTGACGTTTCTCCATGTTCAAAAAGAGCTGAAACAAGAGGTAAGGGGACTAAACACAGAGCAAAGCTGGAGGGTAGGGCCACAAACCATACCATTTCAGCACTTTGAGAATATGTGATTTGGGCTTGATTACTATCGCCTGTTTTTAAATGACGAGAGAGTTTTGGTAATAGTACTGTTCCAACTGCTATTCCAGCTATTCCAAGAGGCAATTGATACAACCTATCCGCAAAGTATAAAAAACTTATTGCACCGGTTTCTTGACTAGCAACGAGCTGCCCAACCAACAAGTTGATCTGGAGCACGCCACCAGCTAACGCAGCAGGGATCGCTAGTTTTACAAGGTCGCCTATGTCTGCGTTCCATTTAGGAACGGAGAAGGTAATTTTAATTCCTGTTTTGTATGTGGCTAGCCAAAGCAAACTTAACTGAATTATGCCAGCAATGGGTATGGACCACACCAACCATACCATTATGTTATGGTCGGCTGCCCATGCGATAAGTAGGGCAACTACTATAATTATATTTAAAATGACTGGTGCAGCAGCTGCTACAGAAAAGCGTCCAGTTGTATTCAAAATTCCGGAAAATAAAGCTGCTAAGGAGATTAACAGTATATAGGGAAACATGATTCTTCCAAAATCGACCGTTAAATCGAACCTTTGATCAGAGGCAAAGCCTGCCGCTGTTAAAAATACCAGACCTGGCATAAAAACCATGGCAATTGATGTAAGTATTAAAAGTAAAGTTAGTAAGTTTGCAAAAACATTGTTAGCAAACTCCTTTGGTTCCATGTTACTTTCGTAACGCTTTGCAAATAATGGTATAAACGCTGCATTAAAGGCACCTTCTGCAAAAAAACGTCTAAAAATATTGGGTAATCTGAAAGCAGCCACGAAGGCGTCCAAAAGAGGTCCTGCTCCAATGAAAGTTGAGAGTAAAATTTCTCTAACCATCCCCAGAATACGACTAAGCAAGGTCCAAGAGCCAACTGTGATAACACTTTTGGTTAGTTTAACTTGCATTACAGTTCTGCCCTTTTGACACCTAGCTCTATCGCCAAACGGAGCTTATCTTCCAGTGCACGCTGTTTTGAGGGGCTATGAAATTTTAATCCAAAGGTATCTTTAACATAAAAAGTATCTACAACCTGTTCACCATATGTGGCTATTACAGCAGATGCGATATAGACATTCATATTTGCCAGTGCTCTCGTTAAATCAAACAGAAGGCCCGGTCGATCCCTTGTGTCTACCTCGATTAGTGTATAAATTTCGGATCCGTCATTATCAAAAGTTATTGAAGTCGGTACTTTAAATGCTCTCTCACGTTTTTTGAGCCTGTCACGGTCTTTTATCGCTTCTTGTGTAATTACCTCACCCTTCAAAGTTTTCTCAATCATGGTATGCAATCTTTTAAGATGAGTAACCTTATATGGGTTTCCATGCGTATCTTGAACCCAAAATGCAGCCGTTGCGTATCCATCCTTTGATGTATATGTCCTTGCATCCACTACGTTTGCTCCAACAAGTGCTAGCGCTCCAGCTAGCCTAGAAAATATGCCGGGATGGTCATTGAGCGCAAAGCATATTCTAGTCGCGTCTCTGTCTTGATCAGGATGCAGGTTAATTTTAATTTCGTCATCGGTAATTTCTCTTAGTAAATTAGCAAATGTCTCATGCGCTGTTACATGTAATCCTTGCCAGTATGGATCGTAATGGCGCGATAATTCACTTCGCACCTGCCTAGAGTCCCACGCAACTAATCTAGCTTTAAGGTTTTTCTTGGCCTCCGCACCTCTATTTTCCCGTGTAATTGCTTCGTATCCATTCTCCAAAACTTTCTTTGTTTGCCTATACAAAGCTCGTATCAATACTGCTTTCCAATTATTCCAGGTATTCGGACCCACACCACGGATATCGCATACCGTAAGCACTGTAAGTAGATCTAGTCGGTTTACAGTTTGGACTGCTTTCGCAAAATCTCTAACTGTTCTGGGATCTGCAATGTCTCTTTTTTGAGCCATATCAGACATTAACAGGTGGTACCGTATCAGCCATTCGACAGTTTCTACCTCCTTCTTGCTGAGGCCCAACCGTGGTGCAACTTTTCTTGAGATCCGCGCACCCAATACCGAGTGATCTTCATCCCGCCCTTTGCCTACGTCATGGAGCAGGAGACTGATGTATAGAATTCGCCTGTTGGCGCCTTTTTTAAGAATGGAGCTTGCGATAGGAAGCTCTTCCATTAACTCTGCTCTTTCAATCTGAGCCAGATGTGAAATGCACTGGATCGTATGCTCATCTACCGTGTAGCTGTGATACATATTAAACTGCATCATTGCTACAATTGGTTGGAATTCAGGTATGAACGCCGCTAATGCGCCCAACTCGTTCATTCTGCGTAGCGCTCTTTCTGGATTCCCATGCTTTATTAATAAATCCATGAAAATACGTTGGGCTTCCTTGTCTTGGCGCATTTGCTCATCAAAAAGATGAATATTAGCTGATACTGCTCGCATAGCATCTGGATGAATTAATAATCCTGTCCTAAGTGCCTCTTCAAATAGTCGCAAAAGGTTGAGTTTATCTCTTAAAAAATCATCAAATGACTTAACCGATAATCTATTCTGTGAAACTATGTATGGATCATTGATTTTCGGCAATCGCCTGAAAATTCTCTGGAGTAGCGGCATTTCTTTAACATGTTTTGCTTCCAAAGCAGTTAAAAATATGCGTGTTATATCCCCCACTCTTGTTGCATGGGTAAAATAATCCTGCATGAATAATTCTACTGCTCTACGAGCCTCTGTGTCTTTATAGCCCATACGTTCAGATACTTCGACTTGCAGGTCGAAAGACAACTGATCGGATGGTCGCTGTGTGAAAATATGGAGATGGCAGCGGACTGCCCACAAGAAATTTTCCGCTTGCTGAAACTTTGCAAACTCATCTTTTATCAACATACCAAGCTTAACCAGATCTGACTGTTCCTTTACCTGGTACAAATATTTCGCAATCCAAAATAATGATTGTAGGTCTCGAAGGCCGCCTTTGCCCTCTTTAACGTTGGGTTCCACCATATAACGTTGACCGCCTTGTTTTTCATGACGCAAGTCTCTCTCTTGCAATTTAGCTGATATAAAGTCTTTCGCAGTTGAGTTGAATAACTCGGACCACAATCGCTTTTCTAACTCTTTTGCAGTATCATTATCGCCATCTACGAGACGCTGTTCTAATAAAGCAGTGCGAATAGTGTAATCTTCTTTCCCCAATCTCAAACAATCATTTATCGTACGCGAAGAATGTCCAATTTTAAGTTTTAAGTCCCACAGAATATATAGAATAGTTTCAATGACACTTTCAGCCCAAGGTGTAATTTTGTACGGTGTTAAAAAAAGCAGATCTACATCAGAGTATGGCGCCATCTCTTTGCGGCCATAACCTCCAACTGCGATTAAAGATAATTTTTCAGCCTGCGTTGGGTTTGGGACTGGGTGAAGCCATATTTTGCTTATATTCCAAACTGATTTGACAAGACAGTCTGTAAGCCAGGTATACGAGCGAATGGCTTTTTCGGCAGCAAGTGGATCTTGCAAGAAACTGCTTGCTATCTCATCCATACCAGCGTTACGGATGCGCCGCAGTTCCGCAACTGCATTATCTCGGAAAATTTTTAAATCTGGTGCTTCGGAAAAACAATTGTTTAGAAAACCCGCAAATTTAACAGCGTCAAAAATCTTTTCTGGTGCAGAAACAAGCCCTACCTCATCTAAGTCAGGTTTCAGTGACTCAGGGTCACATACCGGAACGGTTAAACGATTGGGGCGCGTCATCAATTATATTCACCTGTGAGTCCGAAATTTGTGCAATGGCTAAACCGCGCTGATTAGTGCCAGCGGCCGTGAAACGGAAAATCCCATCGACACCAGAAAAGCCTGATTTTCGAGTGAGAGCTTTAGTTGTAACTGCATTTGCGTATCCCAGTTGCGCAAGAGCTCCGACTGCTGAAATAGCATCAAATGCAAGTCCTGCTAGCGGGTGTGGTTTTTCTCGATATTCTGCGAAATAGTGATCTGAAAAAACTTCGTATCTTGCGGTTTCAGGTACCGCAAACCAACCTCCTTGGAGGCCAGGTAGACCTATGTTTTGCGCTGGGATATCCCATCTTGCAAGTCCAGCGTATTGGATTTTTTTTGGATTAAGTCCCGCTTCTGGCAATAATTGAGCTAGCAACGGTAGGGCGCCCGCGCTATTTGACGTGAGTAAAAGTAAGTCAGCGTCATAAATCTTTGCTGCCGCCCTAACTAACGGAACTGAGTTCACTACGCTTTCCTGAGTAAATGAAAAGCTTTGGGTTGCAACTATTCTAATATTTGATTTTTTTGTTGCTGCATCAAGAGCATCTCGACCAAGCCTACCCTCCACGGTATCTGGATAAATAATGACCGCTCGTCTTTTCCCTTTCGAAGCTGCAAATTCGATTAACCGTTCTGCCGTATTTTCAAAGGTTTTTCCCAGTATAAAAAGATTTCCGCCGGCCACAGTGGGATTATTTGAAAAACTTAGCACGTTTACGTTTTTGCCTGAGACTGCGATACCGACTTCGTTGGCAGCGTCTCCGAAAAGTGGTCCAATAATAATTTTAGCACCCTCTTTTACGGCCAGTTTTGCTTGATTTGCTGCAATTTTTGATGATCCGTATGTGTCGTATACCTTTAAATCTACTTGGGCGGTATCCAGTTGAGATATTGCAAGCCGAGTAGCATTTTCAAGACTTATGGCTACGCTTGAAGCATTTCGAGAAGTCTTGGGTACCAACAATGCCACCGGAATTGGCTCTTCCAGATTAATCAATTGACCAGTTCCTAACGAAGAGGTTTGCATTTCGCACGCACTTGTGAAAAGCAGTAATGAGCCTATCAATGGAACTGATAGTATTTTTTTTGTAAACCGTGATAGTCTAAAGGTCATAAACCAAGCTCGCATAGAATTTGAATTTGTATACAGAGCTGTATAATAGACGTGTTTGAGATGGGGTCTAGGGGTGAATTACCATAGCGAGAAATTGAAATCTGGCTTATATCTTGTGGCAACGCCATTGGGCTCGGCTCGTGATATTACGCTGAGAGCACTTGATGTTTTCTCTTCTTGTGATGCCATAGCAGCTGAAGATACGCGCTCAATGCGTAAAATATTGAATATACACAATATTCCTATAAATAATCGCCCCTTATTATCGTATAATGATTTTAATGGTGACCAAGTTAGACCAAAAATTTTTGAATGGCTGAACAAAAATATGGCTGTTGCCTATGCATCAGATGCAGGGATGCCCTTAATTGCTGATCCAGGATATCAACTCTCAAAGCAGGCGGCCGATAGGGGCTTTTATGTTACGTCTGTTCCAGGTGCGTCGGCTTGTATCACTGCATTAACTCTGTCCGGGCTTCCTACAGACCGGTTCTTCTTTGAAGGTTTTTTGCCAGTAACTAAGGAGAAGAGACGTCATAAGTTGAAAGAACTTTCGCATATCAATAGTACTTTAATTTTCTACGAATCCCCAAAAAGATTGATTAAAATGTTCGACGATTTGATTGCCATTATGGGAGAAAATCGACGTGCAGTAATTGCACGGGAATTAACAAAAAAATTTGAAGAAATTATATCGGGGACATTAGCCGAAGTATATGAGATTATACAAAAAGAGCAGGTAAAGGGAGAGTTGGTCGTATTACTTGATCGTCCTAGCTCCACAGGCTTGTCGGAAACCGATGTAAAGGCTGAATTGAGTGTTGCACTTTCAAAAATGACTCTAAAGGATGCATCAAATTTTGTTGCAGCTGCTCACGGATTAAGTAAGCGGTATGTCTATAATCTAGCATTGTCGATGCGTGAGAACTTAAAATAGACTAAGTCCCAAGATTAAACTGATAAAGTGTAAAATACATTGAAATTTTGAGCTTTTTGGTTCAAAAGATGGGCAGCTAGGGTTCAAATGGAGTGCAAATTATGAAAGTAGCTTTTCAGATGGATCCAATAACAAATGTTGATCCCAAAGCTGATAGCACTTTCAGGATAGCAGAAGAAGCACAATTTCGTGGACATTTATTATTTTATTACGAGCCAGAGAAGTTAACCTCAGAAAATGGTAAAGCTATCGCATCAGGCCATTTTTTTAAAATTATTGGTAAAGAAAATAAGTCTGTGCAGCTGGGTCCCAAAGAAGTTGTTGAACTTTGCGAGTTTGATGTTGTTTGGCTAAGACAAGATCCTCCTTTTGATATGCATTACATCACAACAACATTCATTTTAGATGCGCTTAAGCCACAAACTTTGGTGGTAAACGATCCTTTTTGGGTAAGGAATCTACCTGAAAAATTATTTGTTTTAAATTTTCCAGAGTTGATTCCACCAACCACAATTACTCGAAACATTAGTGTTTTAAAAGGCTTTAAGGAAAAGTATGGCGATATTATAGTTAAACCACTGTACGGAAATGGTGGTACTGGGGTTTTACGTTTGAATCTCGATGATCAGAATTTAGAGTCTATTGTTGAGATGTATGCCAATTTCTCTAGAGAACCGTTGGTAGCACAAAAGTTCTTACCTCAAGTTACCAGAGGTGATAAAAGAATTATTTTAGTTGATGGTGATCCTGTGGGTGCAATTAATCGGGTGCCCATTTCAGGTGAAATAAGATCAAATATGCATGTTGGTGGGACCGCAACAAAAATTGGTTTAACCGAGAGGGATATTGAGATTTGCAAAACAATTGGACCCACTCTAAAAGAAAAGGGACAGATTTTTGTGGGCATTGATGTTATTGGCGAATTTCTCACTGAAATTAATGTTACTTCGCCTACCGGTCTGCATGAATTGGAACGTTTTGACGGAATAAATGCTGCTAACACCATATGGAACGCAATCGATGACAAGCTAAAGGCTTGATCGAAACATAGATCGCAAATTTTTTTCTTAGTTAATAGTTATGAAAAAACTTTCATTTCTTCTAAATCAAAGCCCATATTGCATGTTTTGGGGTTTATTCTGCTTTGCATGTGTAAAGTCCCGATAAAAATTTTGCATGTTAGTGATCCAGATGAACCTCTGTCACGTATTTATTCCGATAACTAAAATAATATTTTATTGGTCGGAGAAAATTATGGCTTTAGATATCGGCGGGGACAGAGCGCTATCAAGAGAAGCAATGAAGGCTGAGTTGCTGGATGCTGAAACAGAATTGCAGCTTGCTTATGCATGGAAAAATAATCGGGATGAAAAAGCGTTACACAGATTAATCAGTGCTTACATGCGTTTGGCAATTTCGATGGCTTCTAAATTTAAACGCTATGGTGCACCGATGTCTGATTTGATCCAAGAGGCAGGTCTTGGTTTAATGAAGGCTGCTGATAAATTCGACCCGGACCGTGGCGTACGTTTCTCTACATACGCAGTCTGGTGGATCAAAGCGGGTATTCAAGATTATGTAATGCGCAACTGGTCATTAGTAAGAACAGGATCTACTAGTAGCCAAAAATCATTATTTTTTAATATGAGAAGAGTTCAAGCTCAGATTGAACGTGAAGCCATGCAAGATGGCGGTCCATTGGACAGAAGTCAGCTTCATGAAATGATAGCCACTGAAATAGGCGTACCAGTGGGTGACGTGGAAATGATGGATGGTCGTTTATCAGGAACAGATTATTCACTAAATGCCACTCAAGCATCAGATGAAGATGGTAGGGAGTGGATTGATATTATTGAAGATGAAGACTCTATTGATGCCAACACCGTTGAAGATGCTCACGATCAAGAAAATCTTCGAAATTGGTTACTTGGTGCGATGGACGGTTTGTCTGAAAGAGAAAAATTTATCGTTAGGGAAAGGCAGATAATTGACGATCCTCGCACTCTTGAGAGCTTAGGACAAGAGTTAGGGCTATCGAAAGAGCGTGTTCGTCAAATAGAAGCTGCTGCTTTTACAAAAATGCGTCGTTTCTTAGAAAAAAATGCCCGGGAAGTACAAAACTTCTTATAAATTGATCTTCACAAACCACATATTGTGCTTAAGTGGTTCAACCAGAAACGTTGCATAGAAAAAATCTTTGCCTGGTAATTAGTTTGTTAATAAATACAGTAGTTTTAATGATATACGCCTGCATTGTGTAACATGCACCACAAGCATATTGGAACTGATACCTTGCTACTTTGACGGCTTATTACTATGTTTTCTGTAAATTCGTCTGAGGGTAATATGTTAGAAGGTAAAAAGATTCTACTGGTTATTACTGGAGGAATTGCGGCGTATAAGTCACTTGAGTTGATACGTTTGTTGCAAGTGAATAAAGCCTCAGTCGTACCTGTGATGACTAAATCTTCTCAACAGTTCGTAACACCATTATCTGTTTCGGCTATCGCAGGTTCAAAGGTCTACACTGAATTATTTGATTTAACAGCAGAAGCAGAGATGGGACATATAGAGCTATCTAGATCCGCCGATATAATTCTAGTAGCTCCAGCATCAGCTGATTTTTTATCAAAAATGGCGCAAGGAACTTGTGATGATCTTGCCTCCACGCTTTTGCTAGCGACTGATAAGCCGGTATTAGTGGCTCCTTCTATGAATGTGCGCATGTGGCATCATCCTGCAACACAAAGAAACCTTAATGCCATTCGCGATGATGGTATTATTACCATAGGACCCAATGAGGGCGATATGGCTTGCGGGGAGTTTGGACTTGGCCGCATGTCTGAACCATCCGAGGTAATAACATTTCTGATTAATTACTTTAAGCACGGTCCACTTTCAGGCAAGCGCATTATTGTTACATCTGGCACAACCCACGAAATGATGGATCCGATCAGGTATATAGCGAACAAGTCATCTGGTGCACAGGGGGCGGCAATAGCAAGTGCCTTGGCGGATTTGGGTGCTAGCGTAGTTTTTGTAAGTGGCCCAAGTACAGCGGCCACGCCGCCTAATGTAGATTTGGTGAAAATAGAATCAGGGCGAGAGATGTATAAAGCTGTATTGGATGAATTACCTGCTGACGTTGCAGTTTTTGTTGCTGCGGTTGGTGATTGGTATTTCGATGAGGTGGCAGAGCAAAAAATCAAAAAAGATAATGACCGCTCGCCCGTATTAAAACTCAAGGAAAATCCAGATATTTTACGCCATGTTAGTAATTTGAAGGAAAATAGGCCCCAATTAGTGATCGGTTTTGCAGCTGAAACCTCAGACTTACATAAAAATGCTGAGACAAAATTTAAGAAAAAAGGTTGTGATTGGATCATTGCGAACGATGTATCCGATAGTACAGGAGTTATGGGTGGTGATGAAAATAAAATTACTATCTTTACCAAAAAGAAAAAAGAAGATTGGCCTTTGATGTCAAAAAAATTGGTTGCCAGAAAACTAGCGGCAAAAATATGTGACGCTTTGGAGCTCTGATGTCTTTAACCCTCAAAATAAGGCATACATCTGGTGCAGATGAAAATATACCAATACCGAAATATGCAACCACTGGTTCATCTGGTGCAGATCTTCGAGCTAACTTTCCTGAAAGCATAAGAAATTTTGGTAAAATATTACTGCCTGGGTGTAGGTCTTTAATTCCCACTGGCCTAATGATGGAGATACCTGAAGGGCATGAGGTGCAAATTAGACCAAGATCAGGTCTCGCAATCAAAAATGGTGTAACTGTTCTTAACAGTCCTGGTACCATTGATTGTGATTACCGTGGAGAAGTTGCGGTGATACTTATTAATTCCGGGGACAAGGAATTCAAAATTTCCCATGGCGACCGTATTGCTCAAATGGTTGTTGCAGAGGTCGTACAAATGAAATTTTTACTTTCTAAAGATCTAGCTAAGACAGAGCGTGGTGCAACTGGCTTTGGATCTACGGGAATAGATTAATGCTCTCTATTATTATAGGATTTGTTGTATTTTGGATTTTTGCGCGCAAACTACATTTGTCCAAATCAATTGTGCCCGCTGTTGCAATCGGACTATCAGTTTTTATTTCATGTGTTCATTTAACTCTGCCGCCTGAAAACAATCTACGAACTGCATTAGGTGGTAGTTTGGAACCGTGGGCTCTCCTTGTAAGTATATTTTTAGTAGTTTATTTCTACCGAGAAATACTAAAACGCATAAGATCATTATCCATAAAAAATACCCAAGAAATTAAGTCTCAACACTCTTCGGAAATAAGTTTTTCCGACGTTGAATTGGACCGATACTCACGGCATATGATAATGCGTGAAATTGGTGGTTTAGGTCAAAAAAAGCTCAAATCGGCCTCGGTACTGGTTGTTGGTGCTGGCGGCTTAGGCTCCCCGGTACTGCAGTACCTTTCTGCCGCAGGCATTGGTACAATTGGAATTATTGATGATGATGTGGTGGATCAATCAAACCTTCAGCGCCAAGTGATCCATAATGATCACTCTATAGGCCTTCCCAAAGTTTTTTCTGCAAAAAAAGCTATTGAAGATCAGAATCCCTATATTAAAGTTAAGCCATATTACAGACGGTTAAGCCGCGATATAGCGAGTGAACTTCTTTCAGAGTACGATATAATCATTGAAGGTAGTGATAATTTTGAGACCAGATATTTGGTAAATGAGGTGGCAAAATCGCTCTCCAAGGTAGTTGTTTCTGGCGCCCTTAGTCAGTGGGAAGGACAAGTAATGGTCTTTGAGCATTCTCAAAATTCTCCATGTTATCAGTGTATTTTCCCTGAGAAACCAGCGGCTGGATTAGCACCTACGTGTGCAGAAGCGGGCGTTTTCTCAGCATTACCTGGCGTGATTGGAACTTTAATGGCTGCAGAGGCAATTAAACATATTCTGGATGTTGGTAATGGATTGAATGGTGTCATGTTGATTTATGATGCGATGCAAGCCGAAACAAGATCAATTAAAGTTAATAAAGCTAATAACTGCAGGATTTGCGCGAATGGCACTGTCTGATCAATCACAAAACCCGTTATTAGGAAATTGGGAAACCCAACATGAAATTGCGCCCTTTAATGTTATTTGTGATGAACATTTCCAGCCGGCCTTGGAGATAGCTTGCTCTGAGGCATTACTTGAGGTTGAGGAAATAATAAAAAATAGAAATGAACCGACTTTCGAGAATACTATTGAAGCCCTTCTTTCAACAGGTCAATTGCTGGATCGGATTGTATCTACTTTTTATACTATAGCAGGAGCTCATACCAATAAAAAACGGGATGAGCTACTTTTAGTTTTTTCATCTAAGCTGAGCGATCACAATACAAAAATCTATTCGAATGCTGAGCTTTTCAACAGGATTGATCGAGTTGTAGAGACAAAGCACTTGAATGGCTTAGATCAAGAGCAAGATAGGGTTTTAAAGCTTATTCATAGAAACTTTGTCCGTTCAGGCGCCGCACTGAAAGGACAAAATAAGACAAGGTTTCAAGACATAAGTAAACAGTTAGCCGTAATCGGTACTAAGTTTTCTCAGAATTTGTTGAGCGATGAGCGTGACTGGTTCATGAAATTAAAGCAAGAAACGCTAGAGTTGCTTCCTTCATTTCTAGTTGAGGCTTTAAAACAGGCTGGTCAAGAACGTGGTGTTAATGACCCTGTTTTAACACTTTCGCGTTCATTAATTACCCCTTTCTTGCAATTTTGTCCTGATCGTGAACTGAGGAAGATTGCCTATATTGCTTGGACAAAACGTGGTGCCAATGGTGGTACTCGAGACAATGTAAAACTTGCTCATCAGACCCTTAAATTAAGGGCAGAAATGGCAAAACTTTTAGGATTTGAGTCCTATTCACATTATAAATTAGATACTGAGATGGCAGCCTCGCCGGAAAATGTAGAAAAGTTACTGAAAAAAGTCTGGGGCCCTGCACGAGAAGTAGCAATTAGGGATGAAGCGCTTTTGACGTCAATGATGCGTGATCACGGTGTCAATGATACTTTAAAAGGTTGGGACTGGAGGTTTTATGCCGAGCGAAGGCGACTTAAAGAATATGATTTAGATGAAGAAAGCGTGAAACCTTTTTTTCAGTTAGATAACTTAATTAATGCAACATTTAAATGTGCCGCCAAGTTATTTGGTTTAGAGTTTTCACCATTAGATATACCTCTTTATCATGAAGATTGTCGTGCTTGGACAGTTTCGAGAAAAGGGAAAAGTATAGCAGTCTTTATTGGAGATTATTTCTCTCGCCCATCAAAAAGATCGGGTGCTTGGTGTAGTGCGATGAGGTCACAGGCAAAGTTCCCTAATGAGCAAATCCCAGTTGTTATTAATGTCTGTAACTTTTCAAGATTAGACAATGCTATTCTGTCATTTGAGGATGCGCGAACTTTATTTCACGAATTTGGTCACGCGCTTCACCAAATTTTATCCGATGTAACTTATGATATCATTTCTGGTACATCAGTAGCGCGTGACTTTGTTGAATTGCCCAGTCAATTATTTGAACATTGGCTTGAAGTTCCGGAAGTCCTGAAAGAATTTGCAAGACATTGTGAAACTGGAGAAACTTTACCCGAAGAAATGCTTTCCTCTATTCTCGAAGCATCTACTTTCGATATGGGATTTCAGACAACAGAGTACCTCGCATCAGCTTTTGTAGATCTATACTTACATCTAGAGGAAACACCGGTCGACATAATGGAACGGCAAGATCAGATTTTGCATCAGCTTAATATTCCCAGTACGATTGGCATGCGACACTCCATACCACATTTTGCGCATGTTTTTTCAGGCAGCGGCTATGCTAGCGGCTATTACAGTTACATGTGGTCCGAGGTGATGGACGCCGATGCCTTCGCTGCGTTTGAGGAAGCAAAAGACCCATTTGATCCCGTAGTTGCAAATTCCTTAGAGAAAAATATCCTAGCAGCAGGTGGGTCTGAGGAGCCGGTAATTTTATACAAGAAGTTTAGAGGCCGGTTACCTGATCCATCAGCCATGATTAAGGCTAGAGGTTTAACTTGATCTCTAATTAAGCAATTTTCGCAGGATAAATTATATGCTGGACAGACCAGAGTTTCCGAGTTTATTCGCACTGGTATTTTCTGGCGCAGATTTTTTTGTTGCTCCTCTTGACTCTTACTGCCGGCATACCTATTTGACCATCGTTAGCACTCTTCAATAGTGAGTGCTAAGTGCTCAAGTGAGCAGGACCGAAACTTATTAAAGGAGCCTTGAAAATGGCATTAAAACCGCTTCACGATCGCGTCCTAGTTCGTCGCGTGGAAAGTGATGAGAAAACTGCTGGTGGGTTGATCATCCCTGATAGTGCAAAAGAGAAACCCGCTGAAGGCCTTGTTGTCGCTGCTGGCGAAGGCGCCCGCAAAGATAACGGAGAGCTGATTGCTATGGCCGTGAAAGAGGGTGACAAAATACTCTTTGGCAAGTGGTCAGGTACAGAAGTTACGATCGATGGCGAAGAGTTGTTGATCATGAAAGAAAGCGATGTTTTAGGCATTTTGTCCTAAGTCGCGTTACTCAGAAATTTTAGATAGACAAGGAAAAGCACTATGGCTGCTAAGGACGTCAAATTTAACACAGATGCTCGCGACCGCATGCTACGCGGCGTGAATGTTTTAGCCGATGCTGTGAAAGTTACTCTCGGACCAAAGGGACGGAACGTTGTTTTGGATAAATCATTCGGAGCGCCGAGAATTACAAAAGACGGTGTTTCGGTTGCAAAAGAAATAGAATTAGATGACAAATTTGAGAATATGGGTGCTCAAATGGTCAAAGAAGTTGCTAGCCGAACTAATGACGAAGCTGGTGACGGAACCACAACGGCTACCCTGCTAGCGCAAGCAATTGTAAAAGAGGGTATGAAAGCGGTTGCGGCTGGCATGAACCCCATGGACTTGAAGCGTGGCATTGATATGGCTACGTCAAACGTCGTAGACGCAATCCGCAAAATGGCCCGCGATGTTGCTGACAGCGATGAAGTTGCACAGGTTGGAACGATTTCAGCGAACGGTGAAGCCGAAATCGGCAAACAGATAGCTGATGCGATGCAAAAAGTTGGTAACGAAGGTGTCATAACTGTTGAAGAAAACAAAGGCTTAGAAACTGAGACTGATGTTGTAGAGGGTATGCAATTCGATAGAGGCTATCTATCGCCTTATTTCGTAACTAACCCAGATAAAATGACTGCTGAATTAGAAGATTGTATGGTTCTATTGCATGAGAAGAAATTGTCATCGTTGCAGTCTATGGTACCTTTGTTAGAGTCCGTGATTCAGTCTCAAAAACCTCTCTTGATAATTGCAGAAGACGTTGAAGGCGAAGCTCTGGCTACTCTCGTTGTAAATAAACTACGTGGTGGTTTGAAAATTGCTGCAGTTAAAGCACCTGGTTTCGGTGATCGTCGTAAAGCAATGTTGCAAGACATCGCGATTTTAACTGGTGGTCAGGTGATCAGTGAAGATCTCGGTATGAAGCTAGAAAATGTTACTATGGATATGCTGGGGACCGCCAAGAAGATTCAAATAACAAAAGATGAAACAACAATTGTTGATGGATCAGGTGAAAAGGCTGAGATTGAAGCTCGTGTAGCACAAATCAGAACCCAGATTGAAGAAACTTCTTCAGACTACGATCGTGAAAAGTTGCAGGAGCGTGTGGCTAAACTTGCTGGTGGCGTTGCTGTAATCCGCGTTGGTGGAATGTCTGAAGTGGAAGTAAAAGAGCGTAAAGACAGAGTTGACGACGCTTTAAATGCCACTAGAGCTGCTGTTCAAGAAGGTATTATTGTCGGTGGCGGCGTTGCTCTAATTCAATCTTCAAACGGTTTAGACAAACTTAAAGGTGGTAACGCTGATCAAGACGCAGGAATTGCGATTGTACGAAGAGCTTTGGAATCTCCACTTCGTCAAATAGCAGAAAATGCCGGTGTTGATGGTGCTGTCGTTGCAGGAAAAATTCGTGAGAGTAAAGACTCAGCCTTTGGCTTTAATGCCCAGACTGAAGAGTACGGCGATATGTTTAAGTTTGGTGTTATTGATCCAGCCAAAGTTGTTCGTACTGCTCTGGAAGATGCGGCGTCAGTTGCTTCTCTTCTCATTACAACAGAAGCAATGGTTGCTGATAAGCCAGAACCAAAAGGCGCAGCCGGTGGCGGCGGTATGCCTGACATGGGCGGCATGGGCGGCATGGGCGGCATGGGCGGCATGATGTAACCCCAGCTCTTCCAAGCTTAGCTAACATAAAGCTCACGCCCAAGCAGCGTGGGCTTTTTTATTTTTCTTTAACTAAATTAAAATGGCCCATTTTGCGACCCGGTTTTATGTCATTTTTACCGTATAGGTGGAGGGAAATATTTCCATCTAGTGCTAACGTAGCCGCACGTTTAATTTCATCACCAATAAGGTTCTCCATAACGACGTTAGTGTGCCTTTTGCCATCTCCAAGTGGCCAGCCTGTAATCGCTCTAATATGCTGCTCAAATTGATCAATTGAGCAACCGTTTTGCGTCCAATGACCTGAATTGTGAACTCGAGGTGCAATTTCGTTAACAATTAATCCTGCTTTTGTATGAAATAGTTCTACTCCTAGCACCCCGACGTAATTGAGGCTCTCAAGTATCTTACTGGCTATAAGTACGGCATCAATCGTTTGCTTGCTGTTTAATTGTGAAGGCACAGTTGTCGTATGCAGTATACCATTTACATGTATGTTTTGTCCCGGATCATAACAGGCGACTTGCCCTGACAAATTACGGGCGGCTATAATCGAGACTTCAAACTCAAAATCAACAAAGCCTTCGTAAACTAATGAATGATTTTCTAACTTTCTATACTCTTCCTCAAGATTACTATTCTCGGATAGTCTTACCTGTCCTTTTCCATCATAACCAAGCCGAGTGGTCTTAAGTATTGCTGGGAGGCCTATGTTTTTCGATGCTGTCTGTAAAGAACTTAAGTCCTCTACAAGTTGATAAGGAGCTGTTTTCAATCCTAAATCAGATAGGAAATCTTTCTCTATAATTCTGTCTTGAGAAATTCGAAGTGCTTCCCGTCCGGGTCGGATTGGCACAATTTTTTCCAAAATATCAAGTGTGCTTGTAGGAATATTTTCGAATTCGTAAGTAACAACATCAACGTCTTTAGCAAACTCTATTAAGGCCTTCTCATCCTCATAAGAGGCTGTCGATACTTGAAAAGAAACTTGTGAAGCTGGTGAGTTTTTTGCAGGTTCAAATATATGGGATTTAAAACCTAACCTTGTGGCCGCTACGGCTAGCATTCTACCTAACTGACCACCTCCTAAAATCCCAATTTTAGATCCAGGTTCAAGCATTTCGTCAATTCTGTGGTTCATCTGGTATTGAAGAAGATAACTGAGTTCTCCAAATCTCTAAATTTTTTGCTAAGCTCTCATCGTTGAGGGCTAATATTCCTAATGCCATTAGTGCTGCGTTAGATGCCCCAGTTGATCCTATTGCCATTGTTGCCACAGGAAAGCCGCGTGGCATTTGGACAATTGAATATAAGCTGTCTACCCCAGATAAGGCTTGTGTTTGAATCGGAACGCCTATGATTGGGATCCGTGTTTTCGATGCCATCATGCCTGGCAAATGAGCGGCTCCACCAGCTCCAGCAATAATTACCTTTAGGCCACGGTTTACTGCAGATTTACCGTATTCCCATAGTCTATCTGGCGTACGATGAGCGGATACAATTTTTGTTTCATATGTAACATCGAACTCGTCAAGGATATTGGCGGAATATTTTAAAGTTGGCCAATCTGACTGGCTTCCCATAATAATGCCAACAGAAGGTTTAGTCGTCATGATATCGCATCCTCACAATTCTTTGTGACTTATAGAGAATTTAATCATTTAAGCAATGATGTCGGGTGTCAGACGGTCTTCGATTACAGCAATTTTATCTTTCAATGCTAGTTTCTTTTTCTTTAGACGTTGAATTGTGAGCTGATCTCTTATGCCTCGTTCCTCAAGAGCCAAAACAGCCTCATCTAAATCTCGATGCTCTTGCTTTAGAACCTCCAATTCAATTTGCAGAACTTCTTCAGTTTTAAGCGATATATCGTTGTAGGCATTCATAGTGTTACTTCTAAGGCTTTAAGCAATCATTATACAACTGGTATTGAAATATTCCTAGTCCTTGAATTTTACTAATTAGTACCCATATCAAACTCAACCATCGCCGTCAGGGATGCCATTTAAAAGTCGCTTATTTCAGAGGGCTAAAAATGACGAGATTAACTTTATCTACTTACCCTAATATGTTAGGTTTTGAGCAACTTGAGAGGCTCCTGGAAAGAGCTTCAAAAAATGGTAATGAAGGTTATCCACCATTCAACATAGAGCAAACATCTGAAACGTCTTTTCGAATAACTTTGGCTTTGGCAGGCTTTGCCGAAGAAGATTTATCCATAACCGTCGAAGATAGGCAATTAGTTGTTAAAGGGCGGCAAAAAGAAGTCGATGGTCGACGCATCTTCTTGCATCGGGGAATAGCTGCGCGTCAGTTTCAGCGATCGTTTGTTTTAGCTGAGGGTGTCGATGTTGGACAGGCTGTAATGGAAAATGGGCTGCTGCATATTGATCTAACCCAAAGTATTCCAGAAACTTTCGTTCAAAAAATAAAAATAAGGAGAGCATAATTATGACTAAAGATAACCTCAGCTTAAGTGATCTTAAGGATAGAACGGTTTATGTATCCGCAGTCAATGTGGCGGATTTACCGGAGGCAGTGGCTAGAGAAATTTCTCAGGCTAGGGTATACTCGCTTAATAGCAGTACTGGTGAGAGATTAGCACTTGTTAAGGATAGATCCCTTGCATTTGTACTTGCGAGGCAAAATGAATTTCATCCTGTACCAGTTCACTGAACAACTTAAGACTGTGAGATAATGGTGCAGTCTCACAATCGTGAATTTGATTTTGATTGGGTAGACGCTTTCAGTCAGAAACCATTTTGTGGAAATGGCTGCGCAGTTTTTTACGATGATGGAATTCTGTCGGACCAATCGTGCTTAAATATAGTCAGAGAAACTTCTTTGGTGGAGTGCACTTTTCTGTCTTCTTCAGATATTGCAGATTTTCGAGTTCGATATTTTTTGTCTGATAAAGAAATACCTTTTGCGGGTCACCCCACGATTGCGACAGCAATGTCACTAATTTCTAGGGGAAAACATGATAACAAAAATTTGGTTTTTGAAACATTAGCTGGATTGATACATGTTGAAGTTAGTTGGTTAGGTGATCAAATAAAAATATCAATGACACAGCCTGCACCCAGATTTGGTCTTAAAATTGATAATAAAATTCTTTCAACAATTGGAGGAATTCCCGAGGATAGTATCTTATGTGAACCACAAGTGGTATCCACAGGCCTTCCTTTCCCGATAGTAGTAGTTGATTCTTTGGAAACCCTAAAAAAAGTAAAAATTGATTTTCTTGCATTAGATAAATTGCTATCAACAATATCTGAAAATATTTTAATGGAGCCTTTCTGGGTATGTTTGACACCGCCAAGGGAGAATGGATTAACCTTTTCGAGACTATTATTACAATCTTCCGGGCGCAGTGAAGATCCTTTTACTGGCTCCGCAACTGGTGCGATGGCGGCATATCTTTGGAAAAATAAACTAATTCAAACTCCCACTTTCAACGCTCATCAGGGTGACTTTTTAGGACGGCCTGGTGAGGCTGAGGTTGAGGTTTTATCCTCTTCTGGAAATATAACAGGCGTGAAAGTTACTGGTTCTGCATATGTATTAATGACCGGAAAGCTAAAGGTCTAGTGGAATGATTTTACTCGTGTTCAGCTAAAAACTTTTCTGCATCTAAGGCAGCCATACACCCCATACCTGCACTAGTAATTGCCTGACGATAGATATGGTCGGTGAGATCTCCTGCTGCGAAAATTCCATCGATTGAGGTTCTGGTACTACCAGCTTGAACTTTTACATAACCACCATTGTGGGTATCCAGCTGTTCATTAACTAACTCCGATGCTGGAGAGTGACCGATTGCTATAAAAACACCTTTGCAAGGTATCTCTGTTATTTCGCCGGTGTTAACATTTTCTACGCGCACAGCTTCCACGCCTTTTGGGTTATCTGTTCCAATAACTTCTTTTAACTCGTTGAACCACAATGGTTCAATTTTAGGATGATTTAGTAATCGCTCTTGCAGAATTTTTTCAGCTCTAAGCTCATTTCTTCTATGTATTAGGGTAACTTTTGAGGCAAAATTAGTTAAAAATAATGCCTCTTCCACAGCAGTATTTCCACCACCTACAACTACAATTTCCTGCTCACGGTAGAAAAAACCATCACAGGTAGCGCATGCTGAGACACCGAAACCTTTAAAGTATTCCTCTGAGTCTAAACCTAACCATTTTGCACGTGCTCCAGTAGCGAGTATCACAGCATCAGCTTCATAGGAGAGGCCGCTGTCACAAGTAGCAATGAAGGGCCTTTTACTTAATTCCAAAGTGGTAACCATATCGTTGACAATCTGACAGCCCATGGCTTTGGCGTGTGCCTCCATCCGTAACATTAGTTCTGGGCCTTGAACTTCGGTATCGCCTGGCCAATTTTCAACCTCAGTAGTTGTGGTAAGTTGACCCCCTGGTTCAATACCTTGTATTAAAATTGGCTCCAACATTGCCCTGCTTGCATAAACACCAGCAGAATATCCCGCTGGGCCAGAACCTATAATCAACACTTTTGTTTTAATAACTTCAGCCATTACAAATCTTTTCCTAAAAATCCTATTAGTTTATACTCACCCTTTATTTGGGATTAAAGTGTGTAATTTTAAATTATAATTACTCCGTAGTATAAGATTATTGCTTAACTTTGAAATATTATTGCGCTCTGCCCACTGTATGTTATAACACAGCGGTCAAATGAGGTTTTTGATGATGCCCTTAACTAGACTAGATCCTATCGATCGCTTAATTTTATCAGAACTGCAAGCCAATGGCAGGATGACAAATGTTGAATTAGCGAAACGCGTTGGGATATCGGCGCCTCCTTGCTTGCGTCGGGTTAGGGCTTTGGAAGAGCAAGGCTTCATAAATGGATATCACGCTCAAGTGGATGAGAGATCATTAGGTTTTGAAGTTAAAGTTTTTGCTATGGTTGGACTGCAAAGCCAAGCAGAAGCTGATTTGAGTGCTTTTGAAGAGCTGTGCAAAAATTGGCCTTTAGTGAGAGAATGTCATATGCTGAATGGGGAAGTGGATTTTATGCTTAAGTGCGTGGCCCCTGATTTAAGTAGTTTCCAATCATTTCTGACCGGTGAACTATTAACTGCCCAGAATGTTGGTTCCGTTAAAACTTCATTAGTAATTCGTGGGGCAAAAGATGATCCTGGCGTTCCTTTTGATGTTTTAGAAAAGCGCTTAGCACAGCAACCATAATTTAAAATTTTGTTTCAGATTTTTATTGATGAGATCTGTCTGCCGTAATCCAACTCTCCCAAATGTTGAGAGCGACGGTATGAATAAAACTTATCAGACTGATGATAAGTGCAATGTTCTATCCACTCAGCCCCCGCAATTTCCAATTTGCTGAGTTTGTCCAACGCAAATTTTGGTAGGTTGAAAAAATATTTTTTATCTTCGACTCCTTCAGAAAAGTAAATTTCAAAATCTTTACTTCTTTCTATGAATTTATCAAAAAAATCTTGTCCAACTTCATAATTATTTGGCGAAATGCATGGGCCAATTGCTGCTTTTATATTTCCAACGTCTGCACCGATTGTAGCCATTGAATGAACCGTATTTTCTAAAACCCCGTTGAGCGCACCTTTCCATCCGGCATGGGCTACACCTATTACATTATTTTTTTTATCTGCGAATAAAACGGGGAGGCAATCTGCTGTCAGCACTGAGATGGCTAAATTTGGTGTATTGGTGACAATGGCATCTGCTTTGTTCAGGGTATCAAAAGAACTATCAACCACTACTACTCGAGCTGAATGTTCTTGATGAACAGTGATTAGATCTTCGCCATTTACGTTCATTTTTGCTGCAACTAGCTGGCGGTTAAATTGGATTTTGTCACGATCATCATTTGATCCACTTCCACAATTAAGCCCTTCATAGATTCCAGTGGAAATACCGCCTAAGCGAGTAAAAAAACCATGCTCAAAACCATCAAGTTTATTACTTGTATATCTACAAATGCTCAATTCAACAAACCAGCTGGGCTACTTTCATTTCTTGCGTAAAGACCTAAAACTTTAAAAAGAGTTCCCATTTCATCAGGATGGGTTAAGCGTCTGTGAGCAGAAATAATCGACTTATGATTTTTAGGTTTTGAGTTTTTAAGCAGTTGATTTGCGCGATCTGAAATTCCTAGTCTTTCCAAGAAAACCCCCTGCGTTGTAAGTCGAGAGTAGGCGCACCCAGAATTCTTTGCAAGTGCTTCAAAATCTACATGACAAGTTAAATCTACCTTGCCGGGCTTATCAAAAATATTTTTACTTTTATGGGATTTGAGTGCCTGTAAAGTAGACCCCAGGGAATGCCAATCTCCATAATCTATGATTAGAGCACAACCACCTTGATTGTTAATAATTTTACCAATTGACTTGGATATTCTTATTGCATCATTGGAAATCTCAACAATATCTCCATCCATACTTTCACTAAAACGGCCCTCCAGTTCAGGATGAGTTGTGGGCCTATGTGACAATCCGAGTGTAAGCTGATTATTCTTTAAACCCACCTGGATTTCATACCACAGGTTATTTTTTCTTTGATACTGGTTAACAGGCAAAGCGTCAAAGAATTCATTCGCTATCAATAAAGTTGGGATCTTTGGAATCAATAGATCATCATCTATCCAGTTTACATTGAATTTTGATAGTTTTGTTTTTTGCTCACTTCTTAATTTTGAAGAAGCCTCCACTAAGAAAATTTCTGCGGCTTCTATAAACCCTTTTACGGAAGATCCAGCTCTTAGAATATCAAGCATTAGCGTAGCTTTTCCTGGTCCAAACTCAACTAATGCAAAACGGTCAGGGCGGTTTAAGTCGATCCAGTATTGCGCTAAACACAGTCCTAAAACCTCACCGAACATTTGGCTGATTTCTGGCGATGTGATAAAACTACCGTCAGGTCCCAAAACATCTTTCTGATTGTAGAAGCCGAGACTGGGGTGAAGTAGGCATTCTTGCATGTAAGTGGCAATACTTATTGGTCCAGTTTCTTGGATCCGGTGTATTATTAATTCTTCAAGTTTTGTCATATAAAGTTTTAATTGGCTTCCAGCAGAACCGATTTATACATTATTATTGCACCTTGTTGAAATAGTTAGCTAAATAAAAATAGAATTAAAGGCTATTTAAAAATTGTTTTTTGTACTAGATACTACACGATGCTAAATTGGTTTTGATTTGCTCTAGTTTTGAAAACCATTAATATGTGACAATTATAGTACGAAATATCTTAAATCCTTTTTTTGAAGAGTGTAAAAATGCAGACCCGTAATAAAATGTTAGACGACTTTTCCCAACTTATGACAAATGCCATGGGGGTAGCTCAGGGAGCAAAGGAAGAGGCGGAAAATGCCTTCGCTTCGATGGTTGACAGATGGTTAGCTGATCGTGATTTTGTAACCCGTGAAGAGTTTGACGCGGTTAAAGCAATGGCTCAGAAAGCTCGAGAAGAAAATAAAGATCTTAAAGCACGGATCGAAGCACTCGAAGGCAAATAGTTTCTAAAAAAATTTCTTTATTCCTAGTTCATGCTGGTAAAATCTTTACCAGTTAACCATCTATCCACAACTTATTCGCTCATCAGCGCATATTTCTCTTTACACGACACTAAAATAGCACCACCATATGTAGTAGGGATATTCATATTTCATCTATCCTTAGAGCAGACACCAAAACCTAGGGTATGCTGCCACATCCTTGGGTATAAAAAGAAAGAGGTGGCGCAATGGCACTTACAGAGAACCTATTGGATGGCGATATACACCCCATTGACTTGGTTGAATCGGTTGCTGAGTACAATGAGTGGGATTTTGACCGGATTGCTGATGATCAAATCGCGATGGCTGTTGAGGGGCAGTGGAGAACATACTCTATTACTCTCGCGTGGTCATCATTTGATGAAACTTTGAGGCTCATATGTTCTTTTGAAATGGAGCCACCTTCTGAAAAACAGGCTGTCTTATTTGAGCTGCTAAATGATGTTAACGAGAAGTGTTGGGCTGGTTCATTTTCTTTTTGGACAGAACAAAAAATGATGATTTATAAATATGGTTTAGTTCTGACAGGGGGACAGATTGCGAGTGCAGAGCAAGTTGACTGTTTAATATCTACGGCAGTTCTTAGTTCTGAAAAATTTTATCCAGCTTTTCAATTGGCGGTGTATGGTGACAAGACTCCCAAAGAAGCAATACAAGTAGCCATTGCAGAGGCATTCGGTCGGGCGTAAAACTACCCTATGATAAATTAGGGAAGTTCTATGACTCAAGAAAATTTTGAGAGTGGTAAGCTCATCTTGCTAGGATGTGGCAAGATGGGTTCAGCAATGCTTAAAGGTTGGTTGGCAAAAGGAGTTAACCCAAAAAACATTTGGGTAGACGATCCATATCCAAGTACCTGGGTGATGAGTACTGGGGTAAATGTAAATGAGGAACTGCCATCCAAGCCAGCATTTATTTGTATAGCTATCAAACCGCAAATGATCTCTCAGATTTTACCAAAGTTTTCTCATTATGGTAACGGCCAGTGTGTCTTTATATCAATTGCCGCGGGTGTAAAAATCTCCAGCTTTGAAGCTATTTTAGGACCAAAAACACCAATTATTCGCGCAATGCCAAATACTCCTGCTGAAATTGGTTTTGGAGTAACGGCTAAAATAGCCAATAATAATGTCTCTAAGAATGCTATTGAGCGTGCTGAAAAGTTGCTGTCTGCAATTGGAGAAGTTGTGAGTTTAAATTCAGAGGGCCAAATGGATGCTGTTACTGGTCTTTCGGGTTCCGGGCCTGCCTACGTCTTTTATTTAATTGATGCGCTTGCTGCTGCCGGTCATAAGCAGGGTCTGGAGAAAGAACTTGCGATGAAGCTGGCAAAAATGACAGTTCTTGGTGGAGCGAAATTAGCGGCTGAGCCATCTGCGGTTCCAGAGGTGCTGAGAGTTAATGTGACTAGTCCCAATGGCACGACAGAGGCCGGGTTAAAAATCCTCATGAATAGTGAAAACGGCTTGGGTCCTTTAATCGAAAAAACAGTTGCTGCGGCTACCGCTAGATCGAAGGAATTAGCTAATGAATGAAATAACCTTTGACGATTTTTTAAAAGTTGATATCCGAGTTGGAAGTATAATTAAAGCAGAAACCTTTCCGGAGGCGAGGAAGCCAGCTTATAAACTTTGGATTGATTTTGGTCCTTCCATTGGGATAAAAAAAACATCAGCTCAAATAACTGATAATTATCTACCAACTGAACTGATAGGTCGGCAAGTAATTGCTGTTGTTAATTTTCCACCTAGACAAATTGGTCCATTTATGTCGGAAGTTTTGACTTTAGGAGTAACTGATAATAAAGGGGCGGTTACTTTACTAGGTCCAGATAAAAAAATTCCAAATGGGGGACGGATGCATTGACAAAAAAAATATTTATTTCACGACCACTCCCGAAAGCTGTGCTGAGTGCAGCAGCTCTCTTGGGCGACATTACCGTACGAGAAGATAACTCTGCAATGACGGAAGAAGAGATGGTTGATAGCCTCGTCAATTACGACGTAGTTTTGCCCACTTTAGGTGATATTTACTCAGAGAGAATATTTAAATCTTGCAAAAAAATAAATGCAAAATTACTGGCAAATTTTGGCGTTGGCTTTAATCACATCGATGTAAAAGCAGCTAATGACCATGGAGTTACAGTTTCTAATACCCCCGGTGCTGTTACAGACGCCACTGCCGATATAGCTATAGCGCTAATGTTAATGTGTTGCAGAAGAACCTCAGAAGGAGAGCGCATTGTAAGATCAAACAAGTGGGAAGGGTGGCATCCAACCCAGATGCTTGGGTTTCATATTTCGAATAAAAAAGTCGGTATAGTTGGGATGGGTAATATAGGCCAAGCTATTGCGCGACGCTGTCATTTCGGTTTTGGAATGCAGGTGGGATACTTTTCTAGGTCTCCCAAAAATTTGGGTTACCCGGTAGACCGATATGGGTCTTTGACCGAATTAGCGTCGAATAGTGATATTCTTGTTATTTCTGTGCCAGGTGGTTCAGCAACTCACCACTTAATTAATAAGGATATATTTTCCGCGATGCAGCCGCATTCTTATTTTGTGAATATTGCTAGAGGCGATGTTGTAAAAGAGATAGATCTTATCGAGGCGCTACAACTTAATCAAATTGCAGGTGCTGGATTAGACGTTTATGAACACGAACCTAAGGTGCCGAAGGATCTAATCTCAATGGAGAATGTAGTTTTGCTGCCTCATCTTGGCACGGCTTCCCTGGAGGTAAGAACTGGTATGGGATTAATGGCGGTTGAAAATATTAAATATTTTTTAGAAGGTAACGAGCCGCCTAACCTTGTTTAATTCTCGAAAGCTTCGCGCCAATGCCGGCGGCATAATGATACGTAAGTTTCATTGCCTCCGATTTGTATTTGATCGCCGCCTTTAACTATATTGCCATCTTCATCTTGTCGTACAACCATGGTCGCTTTCTTTCCACAATGACAAATTGTTCTAATCTCTCGCATTTCGTCTGCAAGTGCTAATAAAGATGCAGAACCTGGAAAAAGATTGCCTGAGAAGTCAACTCGTAAACCATAACACATAACGGGAACGGCGAGATCATCCACGGCTCTTGCAAGTTGCCAGACTTGTTTTGAAGTTAGAAATTGAGCTTCATCTATTAGGATGCAAGCAATTTTTTCTTTGCTCAATTTTAATTTAATTTTATAGAATAAATCATCATCGACTGTGAATGTATCAGCTGATGCATCAATTCCTATTCTTGAGCCAATTTGCCTTTCACCAGCTCTGTTATCAAGTTGGGCTGTAATGAGGTATGTTTTCATGCCTCTTTCTTGATAGTTATGCGACGCTTGAAGCAGCAAAGTTGATTTGCCTGCATTCATTGTCGAATAGTGGAAATAGAGTTTTGCCATCTTAATTATGTACCACTGAACGAACACAAAAAGTGTATTGATAAACCTAAATCTGCAAGTTTCTTGCTGCCTCCCAGATCTGGTAAATTTACAATAAAATTACATGAGACAATATTACCACCCAGCTTTTCTACTAATTTAACTCCAGCTTCTGCCGTGCCGCCAGTTGCTAAAAGATCATCTATCAGTAGAACTCTCTCATCAGGTTCAATACTTTCTAAGTGTATCTCTAAGGTATCGTGACCATATTCGAGTTCATAGTCCTGGCTAATTACTGAGCCTGGTAGTTTCCCTGATTTTCGGATTGGAACGAAGCCACAATGTAGCCTGTTTGCTAAGGCACCACCCAAAATAAATCCTCGTGCCTCGATACCTACAACCTTATCTATATTGGTATTTTCAACTGAGGACAGAATGCCTCTAATTGTAAGGTCAAACCCATTAGGATCGGAGAATAAAGTGGTAACATCTCTAAACATTATTCCTTCATGTGGAAAATCTTTAATTGTTCGAATGTATTTCCTAATTCCTATTTTATCCATAAACTCGTTCCTAGTGATTTTGTGAGCTTAAATTTAAACTGAAAGTTATTTTAATTAAAAGTTTGTTTCACAAATTGAATCTTAGTTAGCTCAAGTGCCCATTTGTGATAGGAATGAATATAAAATTACAAATAATCAAGTTTATAAACGAAATTAATACAATACACTGGGGTTTCTTTTTGGTGATCTATAGTTTATGTCGCCGATTATGATTTTCCCAGACTGGAACGATTTATGAGACAAGCCCTTTTTGGAGCATTTGCAAATTTATTTAAGCCTGAATTGGGTTCAAAGAGTTCCGATGGACTCAGTGTAATGAGACTGAAAATTGAGTTGCTTTCTGGTCTTACGGTAGCCCTTGCCCTTGTGCCTGAGGCTGTAGCTTTTGCGTTTGTTGCTGGGGTTCATCCCCTTGTTGGTTTGTATGCAGCATTTATCGTCGGGTTAATAACAGCAGTATTCGGAGGGCGCCCAGGCATGATTTCAGGCGCTACAGGCGCTTTAGCCGTTGTGATGGTTGCATTGGTAGCAGAGCACGGAGTTGAGTATCTCTTTGCAACTGTTGTTTTGATGGGGATTTTGCAACTTGTGGCTGGAATAATGCAGTGGGGTAGGTTTATAAGGCTTGTCCCGCATCCAGTCATGTTGGGTTTTGTGAACGGTTTAGCAATTGTAATTTTTTTAGCTCAACTAAGTCAATTCAAAGTTCCGGGGACAGTTGAAGTATCAGGTCATGGAACGTCTGGTGGTGAGTGGTTGACGGGCACGCCCTTGGCGACGATGCTTGCGCTCGTTGGCGTAACAATGGCTATTATTTATTTTTTACCAAAGGTCTCAAAGGTTATACCAGCACCGCTTGCCGGGATAGGCATTGTAGCTCTTATCGTCATATTCTTCGGTTTAGATGTGCCAAGAGTTGGTGATATGGCTTCAATCAAGGGAGGGTTACCCAGTTTTCACGTGCCAATGGTTGAACTTAACTGGGAGACTTTTGAAATAATTTTTCCTTATGCAGTTGTCCTAGCAGCAATCGGTCTTATTGAGAGTTTGCTTACACTGAACCTTGTGGGTGAAATGACCAATAAGCGTGGGGGAGCGAGCCAAGAATGCCTTGCTCAGGGTACAGCAAACGTAGTGACAGGATTTTTTGGTGGCATGGGTGGCTGCGCAATGATCGGGCAATCGATGATAAATGTAAAATCCGGTGGACGTACTCGTATAGCAGGCATATCCGCCGCCATTTTTCTACTGCTTTTTATTCTCGTTGGAAGCTCAATCATCGAACAAATTCCTTTAGCAGCATTGGTTGGTGTGATGTTTATGGTTGTAATTGGAACTTTCGCTTGGAATTCACTCAAAATATTACGCGTGGTTCCAAGAACTGACGCCTTTGTGACTATTTTAGTGACTGTAGTTACAGTTTGGTATGATCTTGCCGTGGCAGTCGTGGTTGGAGTTATTGTTTCTGCACTGGCCTATGCTTGGAATAATGCAAGAAGAATTCATGCACATGTTGATTTGGATGCTGAAAGTAAAACATATAAAATCCAGGGTCCTTTGTTCTTTGGGTCCACAGACGGTTTCGTTGAACTCTTCGACGTGCAAAATGATCCGAAGATCGTAATTCTGGACTTTGAAGCAAGTAGGGTAGTTGACCAGTCTGCACTGCAAGCAATAGAAGTTGTTGCAGCAAAATATGAAAGTGCCGGAAAGCTCCTGCAATTAAAGCATCTTAGTAGAGATTGTCATACGCTTTTAATAAAAGCAGGCCATCTTATGGTTGATAGCGATGATGATCCTGATTATGCGTTAGCAGTAAATTATTCAGTTAGAACTGGAATTCTTGACGGTGGACATTAATTCCTGTTGGCTGAAACGTGCCCTTTATTTTTCTAAGCACCAACGCATAATTGCTTTTTGAATATGTAGCCTATTTTCTGCTTCATCAAAAATAACAGAATGTTTCCCATCCATGACCTCAGATGTCGCTTCCTCGTCTCTATGCGCGGGTAAGCAATGCATGAATAATGCGTTGGATTTAGCATGCGATAGTAGTTCTGTATTTACTTGATATGGCCTTAGTTGATTATGGCGCCGTTCCCTTGCAGATTGAAGATCATGCATACTAATCCAAGTGTCAGTTACAACTAGATCTGCATCTTTTATCGCTAAGGTAGGGTTGTGTTCAATTGAGATTTTTGTTCCATTTTGCTGAGCTCGCTCAATTACTTTGCTATCTGGTCTAAGAGTTTCTGGACCGGTAAATGTCAAATTAAAATCAAATTTTTCTGCGGCCTGGGCAAAACTATTAAAAACATTATTTCCATCACCTGACCAAACTATCTTTTTACCTTTGATTGAGCCTCTGTGTTCCTCGTAAGTCATGATATCTGCCATAATTTGGCAAGGGTGTGAAAAATTTGTTAGGCCATTTATTACCGGCACCTTGGCAAACTGTGCCATTTCAAGTAATGTTGCCTCTTCATATGTTCGAAGCATAATTAAGTCGACGTACCTACTGAGAACTCTCGCAGTATCGGCAATAGTTTCTCCATGGCCAAGTTGCATATCATTACCTGATAAGACTATTGTCTGACCTCCCATTTGGCGCACGCCCACATCGAAGCTTACTCGAGTGCGAGTTGAAGGTTTTTCAAAAATCAAAGCTACGATATGGCCGTCAAGTGCTCGATCGCTATCGAATGCACCCTTTGTCAAGCCTGATCTAGATTTTTTTAATTCCAAAGCAGTTTGGATAATCTTTTTTAGGTCACTGCTTTCTATAGTTTTTATATCTAAAAAATTTGCCATTTTATTTCTTTATTTAGTTATTCTTAATGAGTTTGCGGTCTGCTCCAACCTACTTAACGCCTCATTAATTTCTTCGATGGTTATATTAAGTGCAGGTAGTAGTCTAACGACATTATCACTCGCTGGCACTGTTAAAATGGCTTTCTCATAACCTTCGTTTACAAAATCTAAATTTGGGCATTTGCATTTAATCCCTAATATTAAACCAGTACCTCTTATTTCTTCAAAGATATCAGGATATTTATCAATTAATCCAAGAAGTCCTTGGGTTATAAGTCCTGATTTTTTTGTCACAGAGTCAAGAAACTCTGGCGTATTTACTATCTCAAGTACTTTAATCCCTACTGAGCAGGCTAATGGGTTTCCACCGTATGTAGAGCCATGTGTACCGGCAGTCATTCCGCTGGCAGCAGATGTTTTAGCTAGAACAGCCCCAAGAGGGAACCCGCCACCGATGCCTTTGGCAACCATAGCTATATCTGGTTCTATTCCCGACCATTCGTGCGCAAACAGCTTGCCAGTTCGGCCAATACCGCATTGGACTTCATCGACAACCAACAATATATCATATTTGTCACACAAATCGCGTAAACCTTTTAAGCACTGGTCTGGTAAGAGACGGATCCCACCCTCGCCCTGAATGGGTTCGATAAGAATCGCTGCAGTTTTTTCATTAATTGCTGCTTCTATGGCATTATGATTAGACCAAGGAAGATGAACGAAGCCCGGGAGCAATGGACCGAACCCTTTCGTTAGTTTTTCACTCCCGCCTGCAGCGATGCCTGCTGACGACCGGCCGTGGAAAGACCCGTCAAAGGTTATTATTTCCACTCGCTCTCCTTGACCTTTTTCGTACCAGAACTTTCGAACCATTTTAACGGCTAGTTCGCAACTTTCTGTTCCCGAATTTGTAAAGAAAACGCTATCTGCAAAGGTTGTATCCACCATTAACTCTGCTAACCTTTGTTGTTCGGGAATTTCATATAGATTTGAAACATGCCAGAGTTTGTTAGCCTGAGATGTTAATGCTTCTACAAGTTCAGAATTTGAGTGGCCAAGGGCATTTACAGCAATTCCAGCGCCCATATCGAGATAGCCATCACCATTCTTTGTAAACAGCCAACTACCTTCACCTCGCTCAAAAGCCAATGGCGCACGGTTGTATGTTGGCAATATGGAAGTATTCATTTAACTCTCTAAAATTTATTTTAATTAATCACTTATATCTCGATTGTAATGACTTTTATACTTTAACAACAATTATATGCAGGAGCCAGTCCAGAAACGGCAGAAGTTTTCCACTACTGGAGCAGCACAGGTATCCGGGATCTCACAGAATTTTAGTAAGGTTTTTGTAAAATATGTCTGTGACTTTTCGAATGTATTACTGGCTGTATTAGTATAAAGAGCAAATATAATACGATTTTATAATTCCTATATGGTTTGCAGGTGTTTCAGCTTCATAAAGAAAAAACGGAAGATTACTGGGATGTTGAAGCCCTGTTTGACCTTTGTTTCACTCCTGGGCGCTTTGCTTTATCTTCCTATCGACTTAGAGAGGGTCAATCACCGATTGATGAACTATGCCTAGTTGCTAAAAACGAGGAAGGTTTTTTAGCAGGTGCCATAAGATATTGGCCATCAGAAATTGAAAAAAATAAGGTTTTATTTCTTGGGCCAATTGCTGTTCATCCTACCTATCAGGGTGAGGGTATCGGTGCGGCTTTAATTAAAAGTAGCCTAAAAAGGGCGAGAGAACTCAATTGGAAACGAGTTCTAATGATAGGTGATGAAGTCTATTACAGAAGATTTGGTTTTCGAATGATCAAGGGAATTATTTTTCCTCCACCAACAAATCCTAATCGTATTTTAGGCATAGAGTTGGAAGAATTTTCTTGGCAGGGTATCCAAGGTAAAGTTCTCCCCATCAAAATAGAGAATTAAACTTCATGTTTTTTCTATTTTAGCCTGGATTTGTATAAAAAAGGGTGAAGACCTTAACCTTGTTGTAGCTTGAGCTTGATTAATATTTCAATTAATAGATTGCAGTTATTGTTTGATTTAGAAAGCAAGTGATCATTATTTAATGCCAAGATATGCTTTGAAAGTAGAATATCACGGTGGCCCTTTTGTTGGTTGGCAAAGGCAAACCGAGCTTCCTTCGGTACAAGGGAATATTGAACAGGCTTTATCGATTTTAGAACCTGGGGACCATACAATTGTAGCAGCTGGGAGAACTGACGCGGGGGTGCATGCTGTCGGGCAAGTTGCACATTGTGATCTAGTCACAGACTGGACCCCTTTTCGTCTATCGGAAGCTTTAAATTTTCATTTAAAACCAAGTCCAATATCAATTGTTTCTTGCGCAAAAGTTGATGAGGATTGGCATGCTCGATTTTCTGCGCTGGAGCGGAAATATGAGTTTCGTATAGTCTGCCGCCGTGCTCCTCTAACCCATGAAAATGGACTGGTTTGGCATGTCAAACATCATTTAGATGTTAAGGCGATGCAACGGGGTGCAAATTACTTGTTGGGTAACCACGACTTCACAACTTTTAGGTCGTCAATATGCCAAGCAACTAGCCCAGTTAAAACTCTAGATGAATTATTAGTAACGGAAACACCCATAAATAATGGAACGGAAATTCGGTTTACAATAAGAGCTCGGAGCTTTTTACATAATCAAGTCAGGAGCTTTGTTGGAACGCTGGAAAGGGTTGGAGCTGGAGCTTGGTCGCCAGAGGATGTTCTTCAAGCATTATCTGCAAAGAATAGAACTGCGTGTGGTCCAGTGAGCCCCCCGTATGGCTTGTACTTAAGCTCTGTAAGATATCCCATCGAGCCGTTTATCTAAACTTTTATTGCTTAGGTTTAACCTTAGTAGTTGGTTTTTCGTATTCAGGTCTTTCTGGCCAAAAATGTTTTGGGTAACGTCCTCGCATTTCCTTCCGTATATCTAAATAGCTTGTTTTCCAAAAATTTGGTAAATTCATTGTTTTTTGAAGTGGCCGTCCAGCTGGTGACAAAAGTGTTACAAGTAGTGGTTTGTTTTTGACCAGCGGATGTGATTTTTGTCCGAAAAGTTCTTGAAGTCGCAATTCTATGGAGGGATACTCTCCAGTATAATCAATGGGTAATTTTCGACCTAATGGGCTGACAAAGTATTTTGGGACAACTTCATCTAGTTTAGTTAGTTGCTGCCAACTAAGTAAATTTTGCAGGGCTGGTAGGCAGTCAAATTTTTTCCAATCGTCGGCAGTCTTTATGTTTTTAACGAATGGCTTTAGCCATTCTTTTGCAGTTTCCTTTAAATGATGTTTCTCCATGTTGGGAAAACCCTCACCGGCAAGTTTGACTCTGGCAATGAATTGATCCTCCGCTGCGCTGTAATGAAAGCCCATATCTACAATTGCATTAATAATTGTTGAGCCTATTTCCTCAAATGGTGGATTGACCCAGTTCTCAGATTTGAGGGGTATTTTCCCAAGCACTTCAGTTTTAGATGTTTTTAAACGCTTTTCTCGTGTCGACCAGTAACAAGTATTTTGCCATGTAATTTTATCTCCAAAGAGTTCACGTATTTCGTTTTCTGAAATTCCTATGCCTAATCTTATTTTCGTTTCTTTGCGATCACCGTCTATATCCACAGCTACAAGGTAATTTTGCTTGCTTAGTGGATCACCTTGCTGAAGATGAGCTCCCTTTCCACTAGACAAGAGAAACTTTGAATTGGAACCATCTCTTTTCTTTCCTATGCGGTCAGGGAATGCCAGGGCCAGGCTTTGAGCTGTGGATAAAGAAGTTTCATGTTTCACTAGCTTTTCAAGAATCTTTCGATCTGCTTCTATTCTGGAAAATAAACCAATCTTTATTTTTCGACGTTTAAGTTCATCTTGAAAGTGATCTATGCGCAATTGGAAATCACTACTACCTTCATTAAACAAAATATCTTTATTTTGCAGTAAGGCTGCGATTATGGCAGATTTTTTCCCTGCCTTATTAAGCATATGTGCAAAGCGTACATGGCATGGAAATTTTGAGATTTCTTGACCATGAGGTGTTATTTTATTTTCAATTGTAGTTGCACCAAGCTGATATAAAAGTTCATATGCTTTTTCTAGCCGAGCTGGCTCTGGCTCTGTCAAAAACTTCATACTTTTTAGTTCTGAACCCCATAGGGAAAGTTCTAAAGCAAAATTACTGAGGTCAGAAATTTCAATTTCGCTGGGAGGAAATTCTGGCATTGCACCTTCCTCATTCGCCGACCAGTAACGATAACACCAACCTTCGGCGATACGTCCTGCTCTTCCCATTCGCTGCTTTGCTTCTGCTTTAGAAATTTTTTGTGTAATTAGCCGAGACATTCCACTGGAGGGATCATATAGTGCGCGTCTAGTATAACCACTATCAACCACTACCCTAATTCCTGGAATTGTCAGTGAAGTTTCCGCAATAGAGGTTGATAGAACTACTTTACGTAAAATTTTGCTTTCTAATGGCTCTAAAATTTTGGTCTGTTGTTCAAAAGGCAGCGATCCGTACAGTGGCATTATTAAAGCCGTTTGAGGCAACTTTTTCTTTAGTAGCTTTTCTAGTGTTCTTATTTCAGCTTCCCCAGGCAAAAATGCAAGGATACCTCCGTCTGTCATTTTAAAGGCATCGTAAACAAGTTCGGAGAAATTTTCCCACAAATTGTCATCTTTTGATTTTGGGCGAGACAAGTAATTACATTTTACCTTATAAGCTCGCCCATCAGATATAATTGGAGCATTTGTGTCTAATATTTTAGAAACGGGTGCGACATCTAACGTCGCAGACATAACTAATATCTTTAAGTCATTTCTCAGAACTTCTGCGACTTGTAGGCTCAGCGCGAGGCCTAAGTCAGCATTAATAGATCTTTCGTGGAATTCATCAAAAATAATACAACCAACTTTGGATAAACTTGGATCGGATTGAATCATTCTTATTAAAATGCCTTCAGTTATAACCACGATGCGGGTTTGCTTACTTACTTTTTTGTGTCCTTTAATCTGAAAGCCAACAGTTTCTCCGACCTTTTCATTAAGTAACGAAGCCATTTGACTTGCAGCCGAACGTGCCGCAAGTCTTCTAGGTTCTAAAATTATTATTTGCCCATTTACATTTGGGCTCTCAAGCAAACTCAAAGGAACAATGGTTGTTTTCCCTGCTCCAGGTGGAGCCACAATAACAGCGCGGTTCTCTACCGAAATAGCTTCCTGCAATTGGTTTATAACATCATGTATCGGGAGTAGATATTTCACGGTTCATTTGCGAACAAATTTGGTGCGCCCACGGTTTGTTTCAATCTGAAAAGAGATGACCTTGTAAAATTCGTTTTGATACTCGTATTTCACATTAAAGGGAAAATTTCTCCCATCTTTCAATTCTTTGGCTGAATAACCTCCCATTCGCGTATAAATACCATGGCAATTTAATTGACCATCAGATGTCTCTTCACCGTGTGTAAATTTTATTTTAACGCGTCTTATACCATCAAACATCGCGAAATCTTGTGCACATATATTTGCCTTTTTTTGATCTCTCAGAATAAAAATTATCGCGCTCATCGGATCGAGCGTATCCAATTGTTCATTAGGGTCCTGCCAATAGGGTTTGGGAATTTTTTTTGTCTTCAGCTCAATACTAGATTGGGAATATAGCAATGTCTTTTCTTCTTTTCGTCTGCCAGTGTCTGATTTCTCGGAATAGTATTTTGGTTTGAACAACCCATTTTCGACCTTGCCTTGTGATGATGCTTCAAATTTATATTTAGAAACTACAGAAAATATGCCTGTTGAACGCAAATTACCTGCCGCACTATATAAATTATCTTTTAATTCAACAGCGTAATTAAGTCTGCCCAGTTTTAGGCCAAGTATATATACATCAAAAATATTCTGCTGTGCCTTGCTATATAAGTATCCTGGTGAGAGGAACACCACCAGAAAGCAAATTGTTAAGATAATTCTCAATACTCTTGTTCCATCAAAGATATTTTATAACTTGTTCTAGTTGTAGCTTCATCTAGGCAAAAATTTGCTGTAAAGGTCAACAGGTGGCACTATAAATCTTTTGTGTGATGGACGGTATGGAAAATATTGCCGAATTAGCTAAAAGTGTGATGAATGCGGATCGTCGGGCATTATCTCAGGCTATTACATTAATTGAAAGCTCGAGGGATGATCATCGGATCCAAGCTATGGAATTGATGGATCATCTTAGGTCATCTGATAGAAAAGCCATTCGTGTAGGACTATCCGGAACTCCTGGGGTAGGTAAATCGACTTTTATTGAAAGCTTCGGGACCTATCTTACAGGAATGGGTTTAAGGGTAGCCGTACTGGCAGTTGATCCCAGTTCAATTAGGTCAGGAGGTTCTATCCTGGGTGATAAAACCAGAATGGAAAGGTTGGCGCGGGAACCAAACGCTTATATCAGACCATCTCCAAGTCAGACCCATTTGGGAGGCGTAGCCAGACGTTCTCGGGAGGCTGTTGCAATTTGTGAAGCAGCAGGTTTTGATATCATCTTCATCGAAACTGTTGGGGTCGGGCAATCTGAAACAATAGTTTCAGAAATATCTGATATTTTCTTACTCCTTATTGCGCCAGCTGGTGGTGACGAGCTGCAAGGTGTTAAACGAGGCATCATGGAAATAGCAGATTTAATTCTTGTAAATAAAGCGGATGGTGACCTTAAAGCCGCTGCTTCGCGAACTTGTTCTGATTATTCCAGTTCTTTAATGCTTTTGCGCAAAAGAGTGCATGATCCAAAGGGGTTTCCCCTTGCGATGACTATATCAGCTTTGGAGCAAGATGGACTGGCCGATGTATGGGACAAAATTGAAGAGCTGCTAGACTGGAGGAAGGCTGAGGGATGGTTTGACAATAATCGAACTGCCCAATCACGTTTTTGGTTTAAGGAAGAAATTCGCCAGGGTCTCTTATCAATGCTTGATGACGAAAAAGTTAAAGAAGAAATGTCAGCATTGATGAATATGGTTGATAATGGCGACATCTATTCTTCAGTGGCGGCTCAGAAGATTTTGAAAAAATATACAGCGAAACCCAGATAATTATCAAGATTCGGAACGGGCTTATCTATTTTGTTATAATATTAAGTTCCAGTGCTTGACGATCTCTAACTTTAAACTTAGAAGCACTTCAAATTTGTAGTTAATAGAATCTGTATTTTCCAAAATTGTGCTACTTAATTGGTTGATCAATTCTAAAAAAACAAGGAATTCGATATGTCACGTCGCTGTGAATTGACTGGAAAAGGCCCCATGACAGGTAATAACGTCAGTCATGCTAACAACAAAACGAAGCGAAGATTTTTACCAAATCTTAATGATGTGACTTTGCAGTCAGAAAGCTTGGGTCGTGGCTTCAAGATGCGAATTACGGCAGCAGCGCTGCGAAGTGTGGATCACCGCGGTGGATTGGACGCTTTTCTACTTAAAGCGAAAGATTCCGAACTGTCAGATAATGCACTGAAAATTAAAAAGGAAGTTATGAAAAGCCAGGCAGCAGAGGCTTAACTTAACTTCTAAAACATAGAAGGAAGTAAATAATGATTTCTTTCTATAGGCATTTCATTTTTTTGCTAGCAGCAATGCTAACACCTTTAGTTGTGGGAGCGGAAACAATAACGGTTGATGGTGCATATGCGCGCGCTTCCTCCAAATTGGCAAAATCAGCAGCGGCCTTCATGGAAATAAAGAATATGTCTTCAACAGAGGACCGTTTGCTTGGTGCAAGATCAGACTTTGCGAAAAGGGTTGAGTTACATACTCACATTAAGAGTGAAGATGGTGTAATAAAAATGAGGCGAGTAGACGGTGGGTTATTACTTGCAGGTAATGGAAACCTCATGCTTCAAAGAGGTGGTGATCATATAATGTTCATGGGACTAACCCAGCCTATTAGTGATAGGGAAATAATACAATTAATGCTGATTTTTGAGAACGCGGGTGCATTTGAGATAGAGATCCCAATTCATCTGAAAGAAATGGCAGCTTCTGGTTCCAGATCTCTCACTCATACACATTCTCATACGCATAAAAATTCGACAAAACACAAACATACGCATACTCACTTAGATTAACATTAGAGAAACTCTTGGTTAAATCAGTACTTTTCGTTTGCCTTGGTAACATCTGTAGGTCTCCAACTGCCGAGGGAATATTTCGTTCAAAAATCAAAACTAAGGGTTTTAAAATTCGTCATGACAGCGCGGGTTTAACAAACTGGCACGAAGGACACCCACCGTATGAGCCAATGAAAAATACCTGCGAGCAGCATGGTTACAATATCTCTGATTTAAGGGCCAGGATTATAAAGAAAGAGGATTACAGAGACTTTGATTGGATTTTGGCAATGGATGATCAAAATATCGATGAGTTGAAGAATATTTATCAATCTGATCCAGAAAACAAAATAAGGAAGATAACAAGTTTTATCGATGGATCACTAAACCGTATTAATGTGCCTGATCCTTATTATACAGGAGACTATGAGGCTTCTCTCAACTTAATCGAGCAAGCTGTGGAAGCTTTTTTAAATCAAATTTTAGAGTGATTTTGAGATATAGCAAAAAAATGACGTATTTTGCGCCTATTTTGGTCACTTGGTCTTTCCTTTTTATAAATGGACCCTAATTTCACACTGTGGGTAAATTGACTTTGATCCAATTGGGAACACGGATCGTAGGAAACCTTAGCCAGGAGTAGTCATGTCTTTATTAATATTATACCTAGCAACAGCTTTAGTTTTTCTTGCCTTAGATGTGGTAATGCTTAAGCGTGTGCTACACCCTTTGTTTTCTAAGCACATTGGCCACATGATGCTCGACGCGCCTAAAATGGGAGCAGCTGGAGTGTTCTACCTGCTTTATGTGGCTGGTATAGTTTTCTTTGTAGCTCTTCCGGCTGCAAATGGTGGAAGCATGTTCCAAGCATTCATCGCTGGTTTGGTATTGGGAGCCATGGCTTATGGTACATACGAATTCACTAATTTTGCGACTTTAAAAGGATGGAGCAGAAGAATGGTTGCGATTGATCTGTCATGGGGTGCTCTACTTACGGCTCTTTCTGCTGTGGGTGGTGTGTGGATCCACTCTATTGTCACCTAAGCCTACCTTCCTCCTGGTGGGTTCAGCAGTATTATCGGTACTTGGCAATTTGTAAAAACGCAAGTATAGCGTAGTCACGCTTAGCGGAAAGAGTGTACATGCCGGGTAGTGCAAATCTAAATACAATGATAAAAGCTGCCCGACGAGCCGGGCGTTCTCTTGTTAAAGATTTTAGAGAAGTAGAAAACTTGCAAGTCTCTCGTAAAGGTGCAGGCGATTTTGTTTCACGAGCTGATACAGCAGCAGAAGAAATTATAAGAGAAATTTTAACTGAAGCCAGACCCACCTATGGTTGGTTAGGTGAAGAAAGTGGAGGTTCAGATGGCGAGGACCCAACACGTCGTTGGATTGTTGATCCGCTAGATGGGACTACTAATTTTCTACATGGTCTCCCTCACTGGGCAGTATCAATCGCCCTGGAACACAAAGGTAAAGTAATTTCTGGTGTCATATTTGACGCCGCAAAAGATGAACTTTTTTATGCTGAAAAAGGTACCGGTGCCTGGATGAACGGCCCACGAATGAATGATGAAAGAATTCGTGTATCAGCAAGGAGCAGAGTATCCGACAGCTTATATGCAACGGGTATCCCATTTGCAGCTTCTGTAGCAGATCTTCCTTCCACATCTCAGCAGCTTAAACGTCTTATGCCAGTTAGTGCAGGCGTCCGTCGTCTTGGTAGTGCCGCTCTTGATTTAGCATATGTTGCCGCTGGTAGATATGATGGCTACTGGGAGCGTGGATTAAAGTCATGGGACATTGCAGCGGGAGTGGTAATTGCCCGAGAAGCGGGAGCTATTGTTGAAGCGCTTGATGAGGGTGGTGATGAACCTCATGAATTAGGCAACGTAATTTGTGCAAATGATGCTCAATTCGAGGAATTCGCAAAAATAATAAGGAATTAATTCAACCCCAGGGTGATTTTTTCCCAAGCCGTGACTTTACCTTTGGGATTGCTGACTTAACCAGTGTGTATTCTGCCTCAGGATGTGGTGGATGGCCGCTACTATCTTTCCAAAATCTAAGGCCACCCAATCTAAAGAAAGTAGGAAGGCAAAGAATACTTCCAACTACAAATCCCCCAATATGCGCCCAATAAGCTACACCGCTTTTGCCTGATGGAAGAACGGTTCCATTTGCCAGCTGTAGGAGAAACCATGCGCCAAGCACCAGCCAGGCCCTCAAAGAAATAATTTTGAAAAATATAAAAATAAAGAAAATTACATCTACCCGCGCCTTGGGATATAATAATAGATAGCCTCCCATTACACCTGCTATAGCTCCTGATGCACCGACCAGCGGTATAGGTGAAAGAGGTGCTGTCATATAATAGATTATACTGGCTCCAATACCACTTAATAAATAAAAAACTAGAAAGCCAAAGTGTCCCATTTGATCTTCAAGGTTATCTCCGAAAATATAGAGGAATAACATATTCCCTGCTAAGTGTAGTATGCCACCATGAAGAAAAGTTGAGCTTAATAAAGTATAGAAACCTTCGCCTTGGCTAAGGTGGTACGGGGTCAGTGCCCAAATTGAAAAAAATTCATTTATAATTACTGGATCGTTTATACTTCCCCAATAGCTGAAAAATATGATGCAATTTAAGAAAATTATGGAATAAGTGATATAAGGCGTTCGCCCAGATGGATTATGGTCCCTTATTGGTAGCATCCTGTAATGCCTAACTTCTTTATGTAAAAAACAGTTACTTTTGAAGGATAATTCTTGCCTCAGAAATATCAAATGGCAAGCTGCCTATATAATCTTCAATAAACTCCATTAATTATGTTTAAGGAATTTAGAGAGATTGACAATCAGTGTATATAAGGTACGGTCTGTGTAAGCTCGCAACCAGCCAGGCCGTTTTGCGGCTCCCCCCGTGAAAACCCCAGCTTGCGGCACATTTCATATAAAATCTAAACGAAAGCATGCATTAGAATACAAATATACCCACCTGTTTTTTATACTTAAATTCGGCATACCATTGTATTTGTTGACTTTTTTTACGTTAAGCTTACCTGTTAAAGTCCAGGAAACGTTGATTGTCAAATAAATGATGGTCAGGGGTTCGAAGCATCAAGGGAGGAAAAGGTGTGTTTTTAAAGAACTTAAAGAACTATTTGATAGGCTCAGTGGTAGCGACCACTGGTGCATTATCGATGTTTGCTACTCCTCAAATAGCATTTGGGGAAGAGAAGCAATATTTTCCGATAGCAAGCAGTAGGGTTGGTCCCTATTCTGCAATGGGTACTGGATATTATGGTGCTCAAATAGATTACATGAACTATGTGAACATGAATGGCGGTGTGAACGGTGTTATGCTTACATGGCAGGAATGCGAAACTGAATATAACGCTGTGAAAACGGTGGAATGTTACCAAAGGCTTCTTGAAAAAGATGGCCAACGCATTGTTGTTTTCGATACTTTAGGAACTCCAGGAGCTTACGCGGTCATTAACAGAATGGCTGAAGACAATGTTGTTCTTGCGCAGTACGGTTATGGGCGCACTGATGGTGCCGATGGGCGAGTGTGGCCGTGGGTTTTTAACGCTGCAAGTCATTATTGGTCCCAAATTGCTGTAAAAATGAAGTTTATGGCAGAACAAGAGGGCGGCATTGACAAGATGAAGGGTAAGAAAATCGTACACCTTCACATTGATTCAGCTTATGGTCGTGAACCACTACCGGCTATGAGGTCTATTGCCAATGATTGGGGTGTTGAACTAGTTGAAATCTCTATCCCACCGCCTGGACTGGAGCAGCAATCACAGTGGCTTCAAATCAGAAAAGAGCAACCAGACTGGGTCACTTTCTGGGGCGCTGGTTCTGGTATGAACTCAACTGCTATGACAAATGCTGCACGAGTTCGTTTCCCAAGAGAAAGAATGATGTACGTCACATTTGGCGCAGCTGAGGAAGATATGTATCCTGCGGGTGATGCAGCGGTTGGAACATACGCTGTAGCCAACGCGTTGCCTGGTGCAGAATATCCTTTGGTTGCTGCCATCAAGGAGCAAGTATACGGTGCTGGAAAAGGTAACCTTAACGATGAGAGCCGTGTTGGTTCAGTTTATTGGAACCGTGGTCTAGGCGCTGCTGTGATGTGGATCGAAGCTTTGAAAAATGCTCAAGAAATGCATAATAAAGTAGGGAAAGCTGTCACAGGCGCTGAATTTAGAGATGGGTATGAGGCTCTAAACATGACAGAAGCGCGCCTTACCGAGATTGGCATCGGTGGCATGGTGGCTCCGTTTAGTATTTCTTGTGCAAACCATGAAGGCGCAGGTAAGTTTGCTGTGATGCAGTGGGATGGTGAGAAGTTTAATCAGGTTACTGGTTGGGAAGCTCCACTTGATCCTGCGTACATTAGGCAGCTTGTTGAAGACTCTGCAGCTAAATTTGCGGCTGAAAACAACATAACGCCCAAAGTATGTCCTTAGCACTTATTTAAAAAATGTAGACCAGCGTACCTATCGCTGGTCTATTTGTACTCATACAACGCGATAGGTAGGCAAAGTCGTTGGTTGACCAGTCAATCATTGAGACAAAACGCTGCCGAATACTGAGAGAGAATAGATGACTGGGAATTCCGAAAATATTTTAGAGATAAACAGTATTGAAGTTATGTATGACAGCGTAATTTCTGCTCTTCATGACGTGTCCCTAAATGTACCTAAGGGTAAAATTGTTGCTCTATTAGGAGGGAATGGTGCTGGTAAAAGCACAACGTTAAAAGCAATTTCTACGATGTTGGCCGCCGAGCGAGGGAAAGTTACTAAAGGTAGTATTAATTATGACGGCATAGAAGTTAAAAACCAAAGCCCGTATGAAATGGTTGCTTTGGGAATGGTGCAAGTGTTGGAAGGAAGAAGATGCTTCGGTCACTTAACAGTGGAAGAAAATATCATAGCGGGAGCTTATTCGCGCAAATTATCGAAATTGCAAATTAAAGACGAACTTGAAAAGATTTATGGGTATTTCAATCGTCTCCGTGACCGAAGAAAAAGCCAAGCAGGTTTTACTTCAGGTGGAGAGCAGCAGATGATAGCAGTCGCTAGGGCTATGATGGCAAAGCCCAAGATGCTATTATTGGATGAGCCGTCTATGGGATTAGCACCTCAGCTTGTTGCTGAAATCTTTAACATCGTAAGAGAGCTAAACCAGAAAGAAGGTGTGAGTATTTTGTTAGCAGAGCAGAATACTAATGTAGCTCTACGCAATGCTGATTATGGATATATAATAGAAACAGGACATGTAATGCTTCACGGTACGGCTGATGAGCTTTTGAATGATGAAAAAGTTAAGGAACTCTATCTTGGTATATCGAAGGAAGGTAGGAAGAACTTTCGCGACGTATTAAGGGAAGAAGCAAACAAAAAATCAGCGTGATTTAACACGCTTTAAGAAACCTCCAATTGTTGAACAGGATACAATGACTATAGAGAGAAATTTTCCGATTGGTGAGCCGGTTTTAGAGGTAAAAAACATTTCATTGCGTTTTGGTGGTGTGAAAGCGATTACCGACAGCTCCTTTTCCGTTTTGAAGCACGAGATTAAAGCTATAATTGGACCTAATGGCGCAGGAAAGAGTTCACTTTTGAACTGCATTAATGGAATTTACCAGCCTCAGGAGGGATCAATTGCGTTTAAAGGCGAAGTACTAGAAAAAATAACGCCCAATCTAATTGCACAAAAAGGTATCTCGCGTACATTTCAAAATTTGGCGTTGTTTAAAAGAATGTCGGTATTGGACAATATTCTTGTGGGGCGACGCCTGCACATGAATTCCAATTTCTTGCAAGTTGCCTTCCAACTTCCAAAAGCAAGGTCCGAAGAAAAAGCAAACCGCGATAAATGTGAGGAGATCGTCGATTTTCTTGAAATATCAGATATCAAAAATACTCCAGTTGGTAAGTTGCCTTACGGTTTGCAGAAAAAAGTGGAACTTGGACGAGCTCTAGCAACAGAGGCTGATTTTTTAATGTTAGATGAACCTATGGCTGGGATGAACGTAGAAGAAAAAAGGGAAATGTGCAGATTTATCCTCAAGGTAAATGACGAGATTGGAACGACGATGGTTCTGATTGAGCATGATATGGGCGTGGTCATGGATATTTCCGATAATGTTGTTGTTTTGGATTATGGAAAGATAATTGCCGATGGCCCTCCAGATGAGGTGCGGGCCAATCAGGAGGTTATTGATGCGTATTTAGGAGTTTCTCATGACTGAGGTACTATTTTTCATAGAAGTAGTCGTTGCTGGATTATTGGCTGGTACAATGTATTCGCTGGTCGCATTGGGATTTGTTCTTATATACAAAGCTTCTTCAACATTTAACTTTGCACAAGGAGCAATGGTATTTTTTGCAGTCTTGGCATTCGTAGGTTTTATGGAGTTAGGCTTACCATTCTCATTAGCATTCGTAGTTACGGTACTTTTGATGGTACTAGTTGGATTTTGTACGGAACGGATGGTGCTAAATCCATTGATGAACCAAAGCGAGGATACCTTACTTATGGCAACAATTGGGTTGGGTTTTGTATTGGAAGGACTTGCTCAAGCAGCATGGGGAGTTGAAGTTAGAAGACTTGATCTTGGTATTGGGGACTTCCCGATTGAGTGGATAATTGATGTTTTTGGGCTTTTTGTAAGCGCTCTTGACTTAACCGCTGGCATAGTTGCTGCAGTCCTCATCATTGGTTTGGCCTTGATCTTTAAATATACAAGGATGGGGTTGGGATTGCGAGCCGTAGCAGACGATCCTGGCGCAGCTAGCTCAATCGGAATACCTTTAAAAAATATCATGTTGTTGGTTTGGTCGGCTGCAGGCGTTGTTGCTCTAGTAGCTGGGATGATGTGGGGTGCTCGAGCTGGTGTTCAATTTGCACTTGTAGATCTAGCACTAAAGGCACTACCCGTTCTGATAATTGGTGGCTTTTCTTCAATTCCCGGGGCGATCATTGGGGGTTTGATAATCGGCGCAACAGAAAAAGTACTTGAGGTTTACCTTGGTCCATTTTTTGGTGGAGCAATTGAAGGTTGGGCACCATACGTTCTGGCCATCTTTTTCTTACTATACAGACCAGAGGGTTTGTTCGGTGAGAAAATAATAAGACGGGTTTAAATCATGGAGCAAAAAGTGAGTAACAATAATATTATTATGGGATTTACCAGAGCTGACCTAACAAACTTTTTGATCGTTATGATTTTATCGTTTGTTGCAATACCCCTAGTGGTTCAGACAGACTATTGGTATTCCTCAATTCTGATACCTTGGTTATGTCTAGCTCTGGCGGCGATTGGTCAGCAAATAGTGATGGGCTACGCTGGGCAGTTGGCTCTCGGAGCTGCCGGATTCATGGCTGCTGGTGCCTTTGCATGCTTTAACTTGATCCTCAGAGTGCCAGACATTCCGTTTTTTGTAGCTCTTGGACTTTCTGGCTTGGTTGCAGCTGCTTTTGGTATCTTATTTGGACTGCCGAGCCTGAGAGTTAGGGGCATATATTTAATGGTTGCTACTCTCGCATCGCAATTCTTTATTGTATGGATGATCGATAAATTTGGTTGGTTCAAAAACTACGATACCTCTGGAATTATTACTGCTCAGGACATTGTAATTCTGGGTAAACCGTTTACGTCGCCCTTGGAAATGTACTTTGTAATCCTTGTGGTTGTCACAGTTTTGACCGTTCTTGCTGTGAATATGGCCAGAGGGAGCACGGGTCGTAATTGGATGGCGGTTAGAGATATGGACATTGCTGCTGAGTCCATGGGGATATCCTTGCTGAAAACGAAATTACAAGCGTTTGCTATATCTGCTTTTTATTGCGGTGTCGCGGGTGCTTTATTTGCTTTTACTTATTTGAAATCACTGGAGCCGGTAGCTTTTGATATTAAATTATCATTCAAAATTTTATTTATGGTTATTCTCGGTGGGCTTGGTACGATAAGCGGTGCCTTTATTGGAGCAGCGTTCATTCTTCTATTCCCGGTATTACTTAACAGCATTGGAAATAACGTTTTTCATGGTGCGATTGATGCAACTATAATCTCGTCGATCGAACAAGTCGTGTTTGGAGTTTTAATAATTGTGTTTATGATTTACGAACCATTGGGGATGGCTAAGCTTTGGGGAAATATAAAGCAAAGATTTTTGCGCAAGAGTTAAAGTTCATTAACCGGTCGATTCTATCTCATTAGAATAGAAGATCCACTATATAGTTTGTAGATTTAGGTCGGTGCGGTATCCTGCCGCATCGTAGTAACCTAGTGATCTGTAAGCGCGTACCGTGCGTACCATTAATAGCAAGTGTCATTTCTAAATATAGAGTAAATGATACCAGCTATTCCAAAGACTTATAAGTTAATTAGAAAGGTTGTTTAGCATGGATATGCTTTTAAAACGTGTTTCAATGAAAATACCAGAGTTTTGCATGAGTCACTGGTTGCTTAGAATTCCATTAGCAATAATTTTTATCCAGCAAGGCCTATCGAAGTTCCCGGTCACTGCGGAAGATGCGGAAGCGTTTGAGTTACCCTATCTTGTCTGGTGGTTTGTATCTTATGGTGAACTAGGAGCTGGCATAGGTTTATTGGTTGGTGGACTATTTGCAACTAAATTAGCCTCAATACAAAAAATAGTCCCAGAACTCGGTGATATGGTAACCAGATTTTCTGGTATCACGATATGTTCCATAACAACAGGAGTAATTTGGATAAGTCAGCCAGAAAGTCTTATCGATGTAATTCTATACGATAATCTCCATGTATTTTTGTGGGTTGGCGGTCTCTTTTTCGCGCTCAGGGGAAATAGGACGTAAACATCATTTTACGTAAAGGAGCCTCGGATGAGAAAAAATGATCAAGCCAAAGTCGAAACAGCAGCGGAGACATACTCAAAAATTAAGGCAAAAACTATGGTTGCAATCAATGCTTTATTTTTCAGTTCGATGATATTGGCTTTTGTGAGTATCTTTATAAAGGGTTAACAATTTTCTATGGAGTATATTTCACTTTTATTGGTAGCATTCCTCTTCGGAGGAGTGCTTTTTTTTCAGTTAGATTTGGGATATAAGCTTTCAAGTTTTTAGAGGTCGCTACAGATTCGGGCGTTTATTGGTGTTGGTGCTTTCTTACTGGCGGTTGGGAGAAGATTATATTTTTTAGAGCGCAAAAGCCTTGAAAACAAATAAAAAACCCTGTGACTACTTTTCCGATAACAATACTCAAGTAATTGATAATAAACAAAAACTTGACACATAGGTGCCAAGGAATATATGTTCTATGCGATCCAAGCCAGCATAATGCAAGTCAGGGTCATCTTTTTTATAGGATGATGTTTATGCAAGCTTGTGAAAAGTGTAACTTTTACGAAAATCAAAACCAATCTAGTGGGTCTTGTAGGGTAAATCCTCCACTTGTTCTAAGTGGTGATAATAAAGCCGTTTGGCCTGTAGTAACAGTCGAAGACTGGTGTGGTCGGTTTGAAAATAAGGCAGCTTGAGCCATTGAGAAGTTTTATTCTGCATAGGATATGCTTATGCAGAATAAAAACTCCTTTAAACGAACTATAAAGACTTAATTTTAGAAACTAAGTTTTTTGAAACTCTCAGATTGATAAAAATAGTCAATATCGCCTTCATAAAAAAACTCATCTTTAAGTGATGCACCGAAAACATCGTCATGAAATTTTTGGCGAGCCTCTTTATTACTATCTGCCATTTTTTGATTAGGATATACTGCAATATCTACAAAAGAGGACGGCCCAGTGTTTACGCACATACTTAGCTCAAGATGTGGGAAAATTTTTTCTCTTTCTTCCATGTATCGTTGAAGTGCGTTCCGCATGCTTTCCGGTGTAGTGAAGTCAAAAGAAGATACTCTGGCGATTGCCATCATTAATCCTTTCTCTAAAAAAACAAACATTAATTTATTTATTATTACCTATTTTTTTCTCAATTTAAAATTGTTGAAATCCAAAACTTTAGACTTGATTGTACCATTAAAATCAACAATAACGACCGAGTATCTGGATGCCCACGTGGTGGAATGGTAGACACAAGAGACTTAAAATCTCTGGGCTTAATAGGCCGTGCCAGTTCGAGTCTGGCCGTGGGTACCAGATAATTTTACAATTTCCCGTTAAAATATGGATATAATGGCGTATTTCTTGAAAAAAGGAACTCAAAATACGTCAAAAAGGAACTCTTTTGTGTCAAAATGCGTGGGCGAGATCAAAAAGCTTCTTTGCGCATCTTTGGACCGCTTTTGGGACCACTTATTTGTTTTTTAATTGACTTAATTCGGGGTATCTTTCGAATAATATATCAGCAGGTCGATCGCCTGATCGAAGTGGGTCAATGAGCATAACTTGGCTTGGCATAATATTAGTTATGTTGCAATCATTTCCAAAGAGTTGGAAATAATCTATAATATTTGAGTACCAAGTCATCTCAGCTTCTTTGGGTGAGGTAACTTCAAATGCCATACGATCACTACCGAAGTATTCTATGACTTCACTCAGTACCTCTTTTGCTCCTTCAGCTTGAAGTTCAATTTCTTCATGATCAATAAGTACTGTAAACGCACCATGTTCGAGAAAAGGTTCTGCTGAGCTAATAATTTCTTTCGCATTGGATGCTATGGCTCTTTCAACTTTCCTCCAGCCGCTTTCAGGATGATGCTCATATATCAAATCCATTCCGCAATCGATGGCACGTTGTCGCCAGTTTTTTAATTGCCAATTAGGAACGTCATCAAAAGTATTCATGAATTCCATTACTGAGAATCCTAAATTAGCTGCGGCCTCGATAGCCTCATCCACAACTCCCTTTCTATATGCTCGCAGGAAAAAACCGTGGTCTAAATAGGGTTGAATAGAATATCGTTTATAAAGCGTGAGCTTTCGTTTGAGCCAAGCCTCGGGGTGCCCAAGAACTTGAGGGGTTGTTATTTTGACATAGTCAATACGGTCCCCTGCTACTTCAAGAAAGTCCTCCAGCTCAATCAAACCCATTCGTTCCTGATACCATGGAGCTTCGTCAAAACCGACGTCTTTAATCCAAATTTGGCTCTTGGATCTAGGTTTGGGGTCCGGGTGCCTTAGATCGAATAGTTTTCGTATAGACATGGGTGTCTTTCTTATAGTTTTTGTTTCGTGCCATAATGTTAGATTAATAAATAGAAAGTTTACTCGCTACTTATCGTACCTAGAAATTATTCTAGTATTTAAACTTTAGGCTACACAGAGAAACCATAAAATGATAACGTTATCAAAATCAATACCTAATGCTAGCCTCTTACTAACTTTTTTTAACTGGCCCTGAGGAGTCCCGTTCAATAAGTTTGCAAGGCAGTATTATTTTTTTTGTCTGCCACTCAAGTGGGGTTTCGATTTTTTCTATTAATGACTTGGCGGCAAGACTTCCGATTTGCGACCGGTTCTTTTCTACCGTTGTGAGCGCTGGATAGCTGATTTCGCCAGATAGAATACCATCCATGCCGATGATAGAAAGCTCATCTGGGACTTTTATCCCCTTTTCGTTCGCAACATGTAGGGCTGCCAATGCAAGAATATCATTTGATGCAAATACAGCCGTTGCTGGTGTGTCTTTGTTAAAGAATTTTCTCATAGCAGCTCTAGCCTGAGAAAATGATTCCAGAGAGCTTACACTCATATCGCATTTAATGCACAGGTCGTCAGAGAAAATCATATTCCTTTCGGAATAAAAATCTTTGATTGCTTGCAACCGCCACGATGAACCGACACTCATCATAGACCCACCTGTCAATAGTGCTATTTTGCGATGTCCAAGCTCAAAAAGCCTTTCCAGTGCTAAAATCATGCCACCCTTACTATCGTTTGCAATTGTATCGTAGCCTGAGAACTTGTCTGAATTTGTAAGTAATATAATTGGCAAATCTTCTAAAGTTGTTAAATCAGCCCCTGGATGAGATGGTGATATTATAGCTCCGTCTACACGGGATTGAATCATATATCTAAAATTATCTTGCTCAATTTTTGGGTTCCATTCATTGTTCAGTTGAACAAAGCTGTAACCATATTCTCTGATCTTGTTTTGAACGCCTTTTATCAATTCTGGAAAGAAGGGATTAGTTAAATCTGCAATAGAAATAGCTATGTTTTTTGTCTTTTGACGTCGAAAGTTTGCAGCTAAAGCATTTCGTTCGTAACCAATCTTTCTCGCGGCAGACAAAACTCTCTTTCGAGTTTTCTCTTTTACTTGAATTTCTTTTTGCCCATTTAAAACGCGAGCAACAGTGGCTTGGGATAGACCACACTCTCTGGCAACATCAACAATTGTTGCTTTACTGCTCATTTAAAAGGTTCTCCATTGTTAAAATGGTGAGGTGAAAAATTGTATATGTCAATCCAGAAGCTGAATGCGCATTAAAGTAGTATAAATATAAATTTAATAAAATATATTGACACATAATGATAACGTTATCATAGTGTAAAAACTGTTGTTTTATTCAAATTACAAATTCAACTAGCTATTAATGGGAGGTTAAACTATGTATAAATTTTTAATACTATTGCTCGTATCCTTTTTTTCACTGACATCAGTTGTAAGTGCGGGTGTGGATTTCTCGGGCAAAACAATCACTTGGGTTGTTCCATTCAAGGAAGGTGGGGGAACCAGTAGGTTCGCCAGGTTTATTCAACCATTCTTGACTAAATATTTGCCTGGTAATCCGGACATACAAGTTATGCATATACCAGGCGGAGGAGCAATAAAGGGCTCTAACTATTTTCAAGAAAATGCTAAAGCAGATGGCACATTCCTTTTTGGCTGTTCAACCTCTGTTATCGTCAACGTTGCGACAGGAAACCCATTGGTCAAGTATAACTTGAGCGAATATAGGCCAGTACTTCTGCTTCCACAGAATACTCACTGGTTTACGAGATCTGATCTGGCAACGGAGCCCCATGATATGTCAAAGCTTATCGAGCGAGACTTAGTCCTCTACGCTTTAAAAACCCCAGCTTCGGCAGATCTTTTTCACATCTGGGTTTTTGATAAACTGGGACTTGAAGGTGCAAAACCGATTCCAGGATTATCCTCGTCCGGCGGTTATCAGGCGTTTTTAAGAGGAGAAATTCACATAAGCTCACATGGTGCTGCTAATTATGTTAAAAAAGTAAAGCCTGAAATTGAACAAGGAAAAGTGGTAGATTTAATGACACTTGGAATTATTGGAGCGGATGGCTCTGTTTCTAGAAACCCACTTGCGCCAAATGCACCTACGTTTCCAGAAATGTACGAAAAAATAAATGGTAAAAAGCTCGAAGGTGATGATCTCGAGGCATTTTATTCAATTGGGGCGGCCTGGTCACAAGCTTCTAAGTCAATGCTTTTGCCAGAAAATACACCAAATGAAATAGTTGAGGCATATAGAGAGGCTGCAAGAAAAATGGTAAATGATCCAGAATTCAAGGAAAAAGCTTCAAAAGCACTTGGGCCGTTTCCATTAATTATTGGTGAAGAGGCTGGAGATATTGTCAAAAAGGCTGCAATATTCTCTGATACTACTAAAGATCAGCTAAACGCGGTTTTAAAGAAAAATCGTTTCACTTATCGGGTGCAATAAAATAATGAACAGAAGGGTGCTGCTAGCTTATGGCTAGCAGCCGTTTTCATGGAACAATTATTTGCAGCACTTTTTCAGCTTTTTGAGCTTAATCACCTAGCGTTTTTATTCGCAGGTACCCTGCTTGGGCTGGTGGTTGGAATTTTGCCAGGCATGGGGGGTACATCAGGTCTAGCTCTGGTCCTTCCTTTTGTCTTTACTATGGAACCATCATATGCCCTTGCCATGATGATCGGAGTACTCGCGCCGACTACAACGTCAGATACTTTTCCTGCCGTATTAATGGGAGTGCCTGGTACATCTGGTTCCCAGGCAACTGTGATGGATGGCTTTCCACTTTCTAAAAAAGGCATGGCAGCAAGAGCTTTGAGCGCAGCGTTTTCTTCGTCATTGCTAGGTGGTATTTTTGGGGCCTTCATTCTATCTATTTCGATATATTATGCCATACCAATTATAATGGCATTTGGTTTTGGCGAACAGTTCCTCCTAGTAGTTTTGGCGCTTCTGATGGTTGGTGCGCTGACTGGCGATAATTTTATAAAGGGACTTACATCTTGTTTTCTTGGCTTAATAATTGGAACTATTGGCACAGCGCCAATTACCGGAGACCCAAGGTATACCTTTGATAGCTTATATCTCATAGAGGGTGTGCCTTTGGTTATAGTTGGTTTAGGTCTATTTGCACTACCCGAAATTGTTGGATTGCTTAATGGCCAAGGATCAATAGCGAAAACTTTAAAAAATGAGAAGGGTTGGGCTACAGGCGTAAAAGATGTTTTTAAAAATTGGTTCTTAGTTTTAAGATGTTCCACCCTAGGTTGCCTTGTTGGCGCTTTGCCAGGATTGGGCGGTACCGTTGTTGACTGGATAGCCTATAGCCATCTTAAACAAACTACCAAAGACACTTCTCAGTTTGGCAAAGGTGATATCCGAGGAGTTATAGCGCCAGAAGCGGCGAATAACGCAAAGGAAGGTGGCGCATTAATTCCAACTTTAATTTTTGGGATCCCTGGATCCGGAAACAAAGTCTTGTTGCTTGGTGGATTTGTCTTAATTGGGATAGAGCCCGGATTGGATATGGTAACGACTAATTTGGATCTTACCTATCTGATGATCTGGTCGTTAGCTCTTGCGAACATCCTCGGTGCTGGTATTTGTGTGGCTTTTGCTTCTCACATTTCGAAATTCACGCTTGTTCCGTACTATATACTGGCACCAGTGATGGTATGTTTAATATTTTTTGCAACTTTTAATATTAATAGAGATTGGTATGATTTTATTGGTTTGCTGGGCTTTGGGTTGATTGGCATAACATTCAAAAATTTTGGTTGGTCCAGACCGGCTCTTTTAATAGGTTTCTTTCTTTCTACAAAAGTCGAATTACTAAGCTACCAAACACATGCTGTTTATGGGTTGAGCTTCTTGTATCGCCCAGTATCTATAGTGCTTATATTTTTATGTTTTATAACAATATTACTGCTTTTGAGACAAAGATTTGAGAGTAATTACAGCGTCGGGTTGGCTGCAAATAAATTAGGGCAAATCTACTATGTATTATTATTAATGTGCCTTCCTTTATCGATGATTTGGTTCACAAGTAATTTAGATTATCGGGCAAATTTATTTCCTATTAGCCTTAGCATAGTGGCCATAATACTCTTAAGTTTCATTTTATGCGTGAAAATAGCAGATATTAAAAACCTGGGATTTTTGAAATATCCAATAATGAAATTCGCGCGCTCAAATATTTTTGAAATGACTGCTGGCTTTAATAAACAGTTCCACTATTACGTCAGTTTTGTTGGATTTCTATTCTTGAATTTTCTATTTGGGTTTCCGATAGCATCGGCGTTATTTATTAATTTATTTATTTTATTTCACGATAGGAAGGCATACCGAGTATCACTTAGTATTTCGGTAGTACTGATGATGATTTTATGGATGCTTTCCTCTCTTTTGACTTTACAATTTCCTAACGGCGCCATTGGGTTTTTTATTGATTTACCCTGGTGGCTGGGTGGTGAATTGAACTAAGAAAAGGAACTTAAAATGCCCGATTTATCGTTTCCAACTTTACATTTCATTGAGCGCGAGAAGAAACCTCGGGAAAAGGGAATAAATTATGTAAGGGCCCCTGTAATGGTGGGTAGCTGTGTTGATGATTATCTCGAAGCTTACGCTGATCTCGTTGATATTTTTAAAATTTCTGGCAAGCAAGGCGCTATGATGAGTAAAAAATCGCTACTGAGATTTATAGCTAGTTGCAAAGATTTTGACGTAAAAATTGCTTTAGGTAATCCAATCATGGATGTCGCTCTATCGAGTGGAAAAGAAGCAGTAGATGGTCTTTTGGATGACGTTGTTAATTTAGGTATCGAAATAGTTGAAATTTCTAGCATATCGCGTTCATTGGACGACGATGACATGTGCAGGTTAATTGAAAACGCTACACGTAAAGGCATAAAGGTGATTAATGAAGTAGGCGTTGCTTTTGCACACTCTAAAGTTTCTGAGAAAGAAATTTTTGTTGAGCGAATTAAAAAGCAAACCGAAAGATTTGTTGAGGCTGGAGCATGGAAGATTTTACTCGAGTCTGAGGGTCTTACAGAAAATATAGATGAGACAGATTATAGATGGCATGTAATCGATAAATTAATTAGCCCATTGAAGCTTGAGCAGTTTATGGTGGAAGCCGATGATCAAGATGTTTTTTCAAAATATATTGAAATGTTTGGTCCTGGAATAAATATGATGGTTGACCACGATAGACTGCTTAAAATGGAAGATGCGAGGATTGGTTACGGACCTTCACAATTTCTTTGGGGGAAAGTCGTAAAATATTAATTTATTAAAATAAAGTCTCGTCAGCGATAAATCTTGTCTAACGACAGAAATGACAAGGTCGCATTATTAGCCGGAAAGCTGCCTGGCTACGAATAGCCTACGTTGAGACATACTGAAAGGGTAGTTAGTTGGCTCTACTTGACTGTGATCGGCTGTTTCCGCAAGATCCAAATGGCTTGGGATTGGCTCGTGCAATTTTTTCAAGTATTCGGGATCTGCCAATTTTGAGTCCACATGGGCACACAGATCCACAATGGTTTGCAACAAACCAACCATTTGAAAACCCAGCAGCGTTATTTGTCACACCGGATCACTATGTATGTCGGATGTTGAATTCCCATGGTATTACGCCAGAAAAGTTGGGGATTAAGCCCATCGTTGGTGCCAACTATGAAAGGGATGCTAGAAAGATTTGGAAACTATTTGCCTCCTATTACTATCTTTTTCGAGGTACTCCAACACGGCTTTGGATAGATCAAGTACTACAAGAGGTTTTCAACGTTAACCTGGTCTTGTCCAAAGAAACAGCCGATGATATTTACGACCAAATAGCCCAGTTGCTGAGACAGCCTGAGTTCCATCCGCGTGCGCTATTCGAGCGGTTTAATATAGAAGTATTAGCCACAACTGAAAGTGCACTGGATAACTTGGAGCACCATGCTGCTATTGCCAAATCTGGTTGGGGTGGGCGTGTGATTACGACTTATCGGCCTGATGCGATTATTGACCCAGACCATCCGCAATTTTTCGCCAACCTTCAATGTCTGGCCGAAATTACAAATTGCGACACGACGACATGGTTTGGATATTTGGATGCCCATCGCACTCGGCGTCAAGTGTTTCGCTATCACGGCGCGACTGCCACCGATCATGGGCATCCAACCGCTCGTACCGCAAACTTACCTGCAAAGGAGGCAGAAATACTGTTTGGTGAAATCTTGCTGGGTAAGCGCGAACAAAATCAGGCCGAGCTATTTCGGGCACAAATGTTAACTGAAATGGCAAAGATGAGCCAAGAAGATGGGATGGTGATGCAAATCCACCCGGGTTCATTCCGAAACCACTCCCTAGAAATTTATAAGCGTTTGGGAGCTGACATGGGCTTCGATATTCCGCGTCGAACTGATTATGTTAATGATTTGCGGCCATTACTGGATGTTGTGGGACATGATCCAACATTCAGTCTTATTGTCTTTACACTAGATGAAACAACATATGGTCGTGAGCTCGCGCCTTTGGCAGGAGTTTATCCAGCATTGAAGCTTGGTCCGGCCTGGTGGTTTTTTGACAGTGCAAGCGGAATGCGCCGTTATCGTGAAATTACAACTGAAACTGCTGGGTTTTACAATACCGTGGGCTTTAACGACGATACACGTGCTTTCTGCTCAATCCCGGCGCGCCACGATGTGGCTCGACGCGTGGATTCTGCTTTCCTTGCTGATTTAGTCTCCACTGGTCGCCTTCTCGAAAATGAGGCCTTCGAGGTTGCAAAGGATCTTACAGTTAATCTCGTAAAACAGGCTTACCGGCTATGACGCTAGAAGGTCAAAGCGGGCTGCGCAGACTTCATCCCAGCCCAAAAACTGGAATTGTTCATTTGGGACTTGGTGCTTTTTTCAGGGCGCATGGTGCTATTTATATAAAGGAAGCCATGGAGCAATCTGGTGGAGACTGGGGCGTGGTGGGCGTATCCCTCAGATCATCAGATATTAGAAACAAGCTGGTAAGAAATGATTGCTTGTACACGGCATTAGAACTATCAGACCAGGGTATTAAATCTCAAGTTGTTGATGTTGTCACCTCAGTCCTTTTCGCTCCAGAGGATCCCAGTGCAGTGCTCAAAGTAATGACCGACGAAACAACAAGGATTGTGAGTCTTACCATTACAGAAAAAGGATACTGTCGGGGCTCGCGAGATACGACGCTTGATTTTGAGCATCCAGATATCAAACATGATCTGCAAAGCTTAGTGCCGAAATCTGGACCAGGGTTTTTGGTTCGCGCGCTGGAAATGCGGTGGAGGCGAGGCTTACGCCCGTTCACGGTATTGTCTCTAGATAACTTGTCATCTAATGGTCTATTGACGCAGCAAATTGTCAGTGAATTTGCCTCGAGGATTGACCTAAACTTTGCAAACTGGGTTAAAACAGAATGTAAATTTCCTTGTAGCATGGTCGATAGAATTGTACCTGCGACATCTGATGCATTGAGAAAGCGCGCATGCGAAAGTAGCGGTCACTACGATGAAGCAGTTGTCGCTCACGAACCTTTTCGACAATGGGTGATCGAAGATGATTTTGTAGATAATTGTCGGCCAGATTTGGGAGCAGTGGGCGTAAAACTGGTTTATGATGTCGCTCCTTTCGAGCAAATGAAGTTACGTATGCTCAACGGCGCACATTCTGCAATTGCATATCTTGGTAGTCTTGCAGGTTTTGAAACTGTAGCAGAGGCAATCTGCGATGAGGGTATTGCACTTTTCGTAGAAGGCTTGTGGCGTGAAGACCTTGCTTTATCTCTAGATGTGCCACCAGAAACGAGCCTTGAAGATTATGCGGCTCAATTGCTAACACGCTTTCGAAATCCGGAAATTTATCACCTTTTAGAACAGATCGCCATGGATGGCAGTCAAAAACTTCCGCAGCGGATTTTAGGACCACTCGATGAAAACCTTTCAGCAGGGAGGCCCTACAAGCGGTTGCTGGTCGTTGTTGCTGCTTGGTTACGGTATATCGAAAGTCGATCAAAAAGTGAACAACCTGAGTTGAACGACCCGTATAAACAGCAGCTGATGCACGCTGCTAAAATAGCACCCAACGACGCCGCTTTAGTTGAGAATATACTCAAAATAGCTCCAGGTTATGGCAAGCTGCCGAGCCGTAGGATCACTTGTGAATTGGTCGCCATTATGGTTCAACTTGGTAATTTTCGCGATACCGTTCGACTTGAAGGAGATTGTTAATGAAGGAAACTTGGCGGTGGTATGGTCCACTAGACCAGATTCAGCTTTCCGAAATTCGCCAGACTGGCGCCGTAGGTATTGTCACAGCTCTGCATGAGATTCCATATGGTGAGGTTTGGCATCGCAATACGATCGTCAAGAGGCGAGACAAGATTAAGGCTGCTGGGTTTGAATGGGACGTGGTGGAAAGCTTGCCATTGCACGAAGATATTAAGCGTGGGACGGGAGATCTATCGACGCTGTTCGCTAATTACCGGCAATCAATGGCGAATTTGGCCAATGAAGGTATCCAAATAATTTGTTATAATTTTATGCCACTGTTAGATTGGACACGCACCAATCTTAAATCGCCCCTGCATAACGGTGGCACCTGTCTGCGTTATTCTGCATTCCTAATGGCCGCTTTTGAGATTTGTATGCTAAAGCGCAAAGACGCCGAAAAAGACTACCCTTCGAAAGTTATTGAGGGGGCGTATAACTGGTTCGCCGGATCGACAGAAAAGGAGCAATCAGAGCTATTGAATGCCATTATGGCTGGCTTGCCTGGCGCATATGATCGTTATGACGTGGAAGGGCTGCGTTATGCGCTTAAGTCCTACGATGGTTTGTCTGTGGACGATTTGCGTGCAAACTATCAATTGTTTTTAAACGAAGTAGTTCCAACCGCGCAAGAGTTGGGAATAAAGCTGTGTGTGCACCCCGATGATCCGCCGCGAAATATTTTAGGCTTGCCGCGGATCGTGTCTGATTCAAAAGACATTGATTGGATAATTAATGCTTTTCCTTCCCACTCAAATGGCTTGACTCTCTGTTCTGGTTCACTCGGTGCGAGCCCAAACAACAATGTCGTAGAAATCGCTCAGCGGTATGCAGATCGCATCCATTTTGCCCACCTTAGAAATGTTCGTAAGGAGCCCGATGGTTCGTTTGAGGAGACTGCACATCTAGAGGGTGATACCGACATGGCAGCTCTATGCAAAATTCTATTGGATGAAGAAAAAAGACGACGCCAACAAATATCAGGTGATTGGCAGATCCCATATCGTCCAGATCATGGACATGAACTTTTATCAGATACCGAAAGAGGGACATTTCCTGGGTATCCACTTATAGGAAGGCTCCGAGGACTTGCGGAAATCCGAGGCGTTATTCATGCTCTGGGCTCATGATAAAAATTGAAGGACTAGTTTTGAAGTTCAAAAAGAAAGAATGATTTAGGCCGTAAAACACTATATTACTTGTATGATTTGTGGAAGCCGGTCCAATCAGTATAGCTCGCTTTGTTAAGGAGGGCCGCAGAAATTAAATATTCGGTAATTCCTAATAGAGTTTCCTTCGACTGCTATACAACCAATATAGAGGTCATCCAAATTGTAATCATAGTGCATATGAATTCAACCCTCATTGCGGAGCAAACTAAAGCAATGAGGAGGTGATGCGCACTTTGTCCTTATGCATTCGAATATGATTAAGGATGATTTCAGTTCTTATATTGAAAGCCCTAAAAGAAGTATTTTACAACTTAGGCCTATTGGGAAATGACTTAGGTCTATTGCAAAAGATTTCGGCCTGAGTGCAATAGTCAGTCAGTACTTTTCGTCAAATATTCATCTCATCGCTCAAACGGCACAAACGCGTGCTTGTTGATGTGATAAGAAAATTAAGAAAAGATGGAGACAAAAATGAAATATATAATGACTAGAAATATACTGGCCGCCGGATTAATATCTATCGCGTCATCCGCTCTAGCGATCGACGCTTCAGACATTATCAATCGCATGGAGACAAGTGGATATACGGATATCGAAACATCAACGACTTTGTTTGGAAATACTTTGATTGTTGGGGTCAAAGATGGCTCGCAACACGAATTCGTCCTCAACAAATCAGGCGTTGTACTGCGTGAAAATATTAGAGAAAACTTTAAACAAAGTTTTTGGGGTAGCAAATTTTTCCAAATATTTGATGTTGATGGTAACGGTGAATTAAGTGCTGAAGAACGCAATAATGCCAGAACGAAGATACGTGAAAAGGTGGATACCGATGGTGACGGTCAGTTAAGCGCCGATGAACGGAATAATGCTAGAAGTAAATTGCGTGAAAAGATACGTGAAAGGCTCTCAAGCACGAGTGACAATGCTTCTAGCAACTAATGCTGTCACAAATCGAAATTGATGCAGTGCTAGATGCATTCGCTTCATGGGATGACGATAAAAAGGCAGAATATGGGAATGTATACCGAGAAACTCATTTATCATCGTCGGGGTTTCAGGAAGTGAACCTGAAACTCCCCATAATTGGAGTGCTTGTCTATTGCGTTTCGCTCATCACGTTCACAATAGACTTTCTTTCTCAAGTAACAGGCTGGAAACTTCTGTCTGCGCTTCCATGGGTCTTGCATGAAATATTCACTCTCATGACTTTAGTCGGGTTGTGCGTTGGAATGTACTTTATCATACGCTCCTATCGATTGGCCGCCAATAATACTCGCTATCTTGCAAAACAACTTGATGCTGCTAAGGGTGCGTTCCAAAGTGGAGTAGATGGGTATTTTGAACAATGGGGGTTAAGCGAAGCTGAAAAAGACATTGCGCTTTTCACTATCAAAGGCATGACCATTTCAGAGATCGCTGAGATCAGACAAACCAAGCAGAGTACGATAAAGACGCAGTCTATTGTGATTTATAAAAAGGCAGGGGTGTCGTCTCGTTCTCAGCTGGTAAGTTTGCTCATCGAGGAATTACTTAAATAGGCGTGGGAATAACTGCGCCTATTCAACTCGAAACCATTAAATTCGGATAAATAAATGCTAAGAAATATTTATGTGTGCTTTGCTTTAATGCTACTAGCAGCTTGTAACGCAAATGGGCTTCAGTCAGTAGGATCGACCCGTGCAGATCAGTTAGTATCAACAAATGGAACTATTGCAGCAGACAGTAAAGAAAAATCTGCTTGCGAAGCAAAAGGTGGGTATTACTCAAAAACACTTGGGTGCTTTGATCAGTGATTTGTCAACTTAAAAAAAGGAACTCAAATCTCACAAAAAGGGAACTCACAGATTACTTTTCGGCGTTAAAAAACCTCATAAAAACAATGTAGTAAGATTTACGTAAGTTCTGGCCGTGGGTACCAGATATTTTTGTAGTTTCCTTTAAAACATCACCAATTATTTAATTTCTCCTGGATTTACTGCGCTGCGAGGACCTGCTGGAGGACTAATCTTTTACAATCATCTATCAATATTTTTTACTTGGCGTTCACCAATTACGTTTGCCTCATTGAATGCACTTTTCATCCACTTTGAACCGTACCTTTCGAGATATTATAAATTCTTGCCTCAAAATACACTTCGCCTACAATTTAGGTATTAACGGTTTATGGCTGGCTATGGATCGGCTGATTGCTTTTAACAGTTGCGAGGCGTCTAATGCTATGGAAGTATTTGATTATAGTGGGCATCGCCATATGTGGCACGGCTATGTACTCTTTTGCAAGTATTGAAAGTGATGCTGTGAAGGCACGTACTCAGGCGATGAGTCAAATTTCAGGTAATATGCGCTTATTGGGTTCTATGTTAAAAGGTCAGATGGATTTTAATTTGGACATTGCAAAATTGGCAATTCAGAATATTGCAAATTTAGCTGCCAATGCACCAATACTTTTTGAGATAGAGGCTATCGATCCTCATGCAGAAGCGAAACCGGAAATTTGGAGTAATTATGAAGATTTTGTTGATAAAGCTTTGGCGCTTGAAACAGTTGCAATTGACGCCAGTGGTTCGTTAATTGACCAAGGCGGCCTGAAAGATGTGATTAATTCTTTGGGGAAAAAATGCAAGTCCTGTCATAGCTTGTACCGTAATTAAGTAAAGGTGTTCCCCAAATCATTTTGAGTTTGTTACCGGATTAGCCAAACCAAATTCGTGTCAATGTAGAAAAATTAAATTTGTATATGTCAAAAATATTCATGTAGACGCCAAACGGCTACAGACATGCCGATATAGATGTATATTCTCAACATGAGAAATGTGATGAAGGAAGTAAGAGATGAAAGTAGTATATACGGATACTCATAGGAAGAGAAACTCCATGACTGAGCTCTATGGTGGTGAGTTGGTAAGGCCTTTCGAATGTCCAGAAAGGATGGATTACATTCTCAACCGTCTGAGGGAAACAGACTTCGGTGACGTGGTAGCTCCTCATGAAGTTCAATCCAGAGCGCTATCAAAGATCCATGATGAAAGCTATCTTTCATTTTTAAAATCTGCTTGGGACGACTGGAAAGCTGAAGGCTTTAAGGGTGAAGCAATCGCGACCGTTTGGCAGTCACGGTCCATGCCTTCGTCTCGTGTCCCAGATTTTATTGAGGGTAAAATGGGATATTACTGCTTGGCTGCTGAAACTTCCATTAGCAATGGGACAGCGGAAGCTGCTTGGGCGTCACTTGATGTTGCACTCAGTGGTACGGAGTATATTTTGGCTGGTGATCGTTCGGCCTTTTCTCTTTGCCGTCCTCCAGGCCATCATGCTTCACATGATCAATTTGGTGGTTATTGCTTTATAAATAATGCTGCTGTGGCAGCTCAGCACTTGCGGGACAGCGGCTTGGAAAAAGTTGCTGTGCTTGATGTAGATTTCCATCATGGCAATGGAACACAGGCAATTTTTTATGACAGGTCAGATGTTTTGTTTCTGTCTCTTCATGGAGATCCTATGCATGCATTTCCCCATTTTCTTGGGCACGCAGACGAAATCGGCAATGGTGAGGGCGAGGGTTTCAATTTTAATTATCCAATGCCGGCTGGAACCTCCTTTGCTGAATGGAATAATTCTCTGGGGTCTGCGCTGGATCAGATAGAAAGATTTGGTGCTGATGCAGTCATTATATCGCTCGGTGTAGATACATTTGAAAGGGATCCTATCAGTTTTTTCAAACTCACCAGTTCCGATTTCATTAAAATGGGTGCATCTATTGCTTCGTTGAACCTGCCAACATTATTTGTGATGGAAGGGGGATATGCCGTGGAGGAAATCGGAATTAATACCGTTAATGTTTTAATGGGGTTCAAAGAAAAAGAAACATAGGGTTATTATTAAATTGTTTTATTAAACTTTAAAACGCTTTTAATAAAAGTCCCAAAGCAGTGATAAATAAAACAACTAGTACCGCCAGCCTAAAATTATCTGGAGATAAGAATGATCTTACTTTTGACCCTAACTTTAGACCAAAATATACCAGAACTAAGCCAGCTATAGAGATTTTTATTGCGTCCAATGTGAAGAGTTCTAGGCGAGTTAGACCAATAGCCATAATTAGGCTTGATAATGTAAATGATATATTAGTTGCTTGAATAAATACACTTCTATCAAGATCAAGCGCCATTAAATAAGGGACGCAAGGCACAACTTGTGATCCAGTCAAACCATTAATTATACCTGTTGCTAGGCCACTTATAATACCAGCGGGTCGTTCTTTTGGTGCAGGTAATTTAAATTTAGGTGTGATATAAGAGAAGATACACCAAAATATCAAAACCAAACCTAAAATTGCACCAGCGAACGTGCCGTCTACTTTCGAAAGTAGAGCTAAACCCCAAAAAACCCCTATTACGGTAGTAAGTAGCATAAGCCAAAATCTGTGGAAAGTGGTCCGAAAATGACCTGCCTGTCGCATAACGATCAAATTTGATACCAGTGATGGAATAATTAGTAGTGGGAGAGCCGCTTTGAGGCCAACGGTAAGCACCATAAACGGTAAACATACTGTAGAGAAACCGAGGCCAGTTACACCCTTAACTGAGGATGCAAAAAAATATGTCCCAAGGATTATTATCACTTGTAAAAGGCTATAGTCTTCAAGCAAATTTAGTCTCACTGGTTATTAAAAGTATTTTGAAATTTTGATCAAATATGGATCAATATTTTTAGGAAGTATACATTTTGATTTGATAGATGTTTTCTTCCAAAGAATGGGTTGGATAGGCAAACTTAAATGATCTAAGTATTTATTTTAATTTGACAACCATTCTGGCAACTCAGACTTTGCCCAACCACTTTGAGCTGCTATTGCGCAGTCCTTCAAACTTCCAAAGCGTGTTTTCCTGCCAGTTAAACCGTGCGCGTAGTGAGCATATTTACCAGAATTAGTCATGATCACTGATGCTTCAGGCGGAAAAATTGGTTCAGTAATTGAACACCAACAGATATCTGAAATTATTTGAACACCAGCACTAGTAATTTTTTCAACTAAACCCTCACTTTTTGCTTTGGATAGTATATCGCGTCCAATTGTAATTATCGTTTTAACGTTTGGATTACAGTTTTTCCCATCGAAAAACTTAACAAAACTTTGGCACTCTGTAAGAGACGCGTGAGGGCTACCTATCGCTACTAAATCAACCCTTAAATCAGCATAATTAAATTTGTTCCAAAGTTTTGCCAAATGTTGTTTGGTGATATTGAAATTTTTCAATTTTGAAGGAATAGAGTACACTTTTCCAGGTGTATGCCCATTTATATGAAGCATTGGAGCGGCAGATGTAGTACCAAACGCTGCGCAAAGGGCTTTTAAATTGTCATCTGATGGAGAAGTCATCTCAAGCCCAGTTACCAGTGGAATTTTGTTAGGAGATAAATCTCCAATCAACCACCCAAGCATCGGCCAAATTGAGTCGTCAAAATCGGTAGGTAGATGAATAGAAATTTCAATTTTGGGTATTCTATTTTCGGTAAGATATACTCCAGCTTTCGGTGCTCGGCCGGTCATTGCAATAAATAAATCAAGGTAATCAGGATGCTTTTGCGTTTTTGCACCTAAAATTGAATTTGCATATATTACGGCGTTTGACTCAGACCACCCAATTACTTCATCCCGTTGGGGCTTGTTTTCCAACAAATAAGGAGCACAGGTGTATGTAGGATGCGCGCCCATCTTTTCATAGGCGTTGGCAAGACGGCTAGCCTTATTTCCAAAATCTGGTTCTACTCCTTGGTTTTCCCAATTATTAAGATTGACTGAGATTGCGTTTATTGTTGTTGGAATACTTACGTTTGCTCCCAACTTATACATTTTTTCTGCAAAAATTAAATTTGCGTCGTGTGCAAGAATACATCCATCAATATGTCCCTTTGTAACATCGATAAGTTCATTAGCGCTTTGTACTACTGCCATTTTACATATTGCTTCCATTGCTATTTTGTTTGCAATACCCTGATCACCATTTAGCATACTCCGGTCAGTTGAGTTTAGATAAAGTGTCTCTGTCTCTAATCCCCATAGCTTTATGGTTTTTGATCCAAAAACGAGAGTATTTTCAAAAATCTCTGCTGTATCTGCCGTAGCTAGATCAGAATATATATCTTTAGATACCCGTAGGATTGCTACTTTTTTATTAAATAATTGATCAGAAACGATAGCACCCAAAGTCAAAATTTCCTCTTCTTCGTGAAAAATTAGCGCCCTAGGAGCAAGTCCATTCTGCATCAACTGCAAAAGGACACCGCTTCCGCTGCACGAGCCTCTTGAAGTTGGCATTAATACTAGTTTTCCAACCAGACTATTTCCGTGATTGATGTGGTGCACGTCGACAATACATCCAGTGCTAGGATCAACGCCACCCCAAAAGCTTAACCCTTCTTTGCATTCAAATATTTCACCGGTTACGTTGGCCTTTACAATTATCTCAGCGTTACTACGAAAATTGTTTGACATGACATGCAATTCTAAAATCTTCTGGTTATCACGATAACAAATATATTAAGCTATATCTTTTGACCAATAGATATGAATGATCTTTTCTTATATTGCCAGGAAAATGAAAAGTAGATCCCATAAGTAATAACGCCCTTTAAGATCCCCAAAGCGCTCTATGAAAGATCAGATTAGTTAGATATGATCAAAAGAAATCATGAAACTTTCTAATTCATGAGGGGTCATTTAATGAGTGATTTACTGGCACTAAAGAAAGATATAATAAATCAATTTGGTACACCTTGTGCGGTTGTGGATCTAAATATTCTTGAAAAGAATATCACTCGCGTTCAGAAAATTTGTGATAGAGCAGGGGTTTCAAATAGACCACATATCAAAACGCATAAGTCTTGTGAGATCGCGCGAATGCAAGTTGATGCAGGTGCATCTGGCGTGACCTGCCAGAAAGTAGGTGAAGCAGAAGTTATGGCAGCCGCGGGTATCAAGGACATTTTGATAGCAACTAACGTATTGGGTGCAGCGGCTTCAGGTTCATTAGCAGCTTTGCAGAGGCATATTTCGCTTAAAGTATGCGCGGATAGCGCATATTCAATTAATGCGTATTCGACTGCTGCTAAGGATGCGGGACGCGTTTTGGATGTTTTAGTTGAATGTGACACAGGTCAAAAACGAGCTGGAGTTGAAACTCCGGAAGAAGCGTGTCGTCTTGCCAAGTTAATTGATGATGACAGCTATCTTAACTTTAAAGGACTCCTTTATTATCCAACAAAGGATAAATGGAGTGAAGCGGAGGTTTTCAATTCGAAACTGGTAAAGTTATTAAGTGAAGTAAATTTGGTCCCCAAAATAATATCCACTGGAGGCACTCCAAATCTTCAAAATGTAGGAAAGCTCAGTGGGTCTACAGAGCATAGGGCCGGAACATGTATTTTTAATGATTTGATGATGATTAAAGATGGGTTTTCTAGTATCCATGACTGTGCCCTTCGCATTTATACCAGTGTGGTTAGTCGTGCCGGTAAAGACCGAGGTATCTTGGACGCTGGTTCAAAAACATTAACATCAGATTTGGGTGGGTTAAATGGTTTTGGTTCAATTCTAGAATATCCTGATGCAATAATTGGCAAATTAGCTGAAGAGCATGGTTTTCTAAATCTTGAAGATTGTGCTGTTCAACCTGAAGTAGGAGAAATTTTACGAGTAATACCCAATCATGTATGCGTTGTTGTAAATATGTTCAATGAATTGGTTTTGGTTCGTGATACAGAAATTATAGATGTGATAAAGGTTGAAGCTCGCGGGTTGCTCGTGTAGCGGCAGTCGGAGCGTTCTTGTTGATAAATTGTATTTCTTTATGACAAATTTGGTTGGGCTTTGTGGATCTTTAGGCCATGCATCACTGAATAGAAAATTGTTAAACTGACAGCCACCTTCTAGTGGTTGATGATTTTTGTATTTTCTCAATAAGGTGCTGGATGCGCATTCCTTGCCTGAAAGAAAATGGCTCAGGACCATCATTCATGATTGCATTTAAGTATCCAGCAATTTCTATTGCTTTAAGATCATTAAAGCCAATTTGGTGTCCTGGTGCTACACAAAAATTACCGTATGGATAATGATCAGGAGCAGCCTCTATCTTTCTAAACCCGCGCCGCCCCCCAGCATCTTTTGTAGAATAAAAGTGTAATTCATTTAATCGTTCTTGAGTAAAAAAAAGAGCGCCTTTTGATCCATGAACTTCGAAATCATGTTGCATTTTGCGGCCAGTTGCCACCCAATTTCCTTCCACATAACCCGAGGCTCCATTAGAAAAGCGTATAAAAGCCCTCCCTATATCGTCTACTTGAACTGCTTTATTTCCACCACCAATTTCTGGACGTTCAGAAATTAGATTAATGCAATCGCCCATTACTTCTTTAATCTCGCCTAAAAGAAATTCTGCTGTAGCTAATGCGTGACTGCCTAAATCAGCGAGTGCTCCTCCGCCCGCTGGATCGTGGCGAAATGTAAACGGGTCATTAGCATTCGACATATAATCTTCAGCATGAATCCCACGATATGATCGAATTTCACCTAGTTCTCCGCTGGCAATCATTTCCTTCGCCAGATTTATCATTGGGTTACATAAGTAGTTAAAACCAACTTGTGTTTTTACTCCCATTTTTTCAGCGGCATTTGTCATTTCTAATGCGTCCGAAAACAGAGGCGCTAATGGTTTCTCACAATAGACATGCTTGCTGGCGGAGATCGCCTCAAGAGCCATCTCTTTGTGAAGTGAGTTAGGCGCAGTGATATCGACTATATCAATTTCTGGGT
>CABZJF010000007.1:0-81817 GCA_902525915.1 Paracoccaceae bacterium
AAATTCAGCAGTACCGATCCCTTTATCTACGTGACCTCCTAGCATCGCCATCATTACCTGTTGTCCATAACAAATACCAAGGACTGGTATATTGAGTTCGAAAACTAAATTAGGCGGTCTCGGTGAATTTTCGTCAGTGATACTAGCTGGTCCACCTGATAAAATAATGGCTTCAGCCTTAAACTCTTGTAGAAATTTTTCAGTAACATTTTGAAATGGGTGTATTTCACAATATATCGATAGTTCTCTCAAACGCCTGGCGATTAGTTGTGTGACTTGGCTACCGAAATCTATGATAAGTAAGCGTTGGTGATTTTGCATGATGAGGCTAATAAGCTTAACGTTCGGTTGACGCAAGTAGCGTCGCATTATTATGTTAACAAACTTTGAAGATAAGATTTTTTGCAGCCATTTTGATCAACTTAATCAAGTTTGGTTAAAATGTCGCTTTCACGTCTGATTAGCCGTAAATTTCATATGGGATTTTAACATTGAATTATAGAACCTTAACGCATACAAAAATTGAAAGGCTCTAGGTAATGTCTGACTCTAAGGCAGTGAAAAGGCGCTCTCGTGGTGGTGGTGGAGCAGCACGGAGAGCGGAGCGTACATCCGTAAATTTCGAAACTGCCAAGTATATTGAGCGCAACATTCCATTGTTTAATGTTTTAAATGATGAAGCATTGGAGATAATTGAGACCAATGCAGAGGCAATACTAGAAGATGTTGGAGTTAATTTTGTAAATAATCCTGCAGCGCTTAAACGTTGGCAGGATGTTGGCGCTGATGTTGATGGAGAAAGAGTTAGACTGCCAAGGGGGTTAGCCAAAAGTCTAATGAGCACCGCTCCAAGCAAATATATTCAGTATGCGAGAAATCCTTCAAAGAATGTCGTGATTGGGGGTAACAGCTTAGTATGCGCTCCTGTTTACGGTCCTCCCTTTGTAAGGGATCTCCAGGGTGGACGTCGCTATGCGACAATGGAAGATTTCAATAAGTTTGTTAAACTAGGATATATGTCGAAATGGCTGCATCATTCTGGAGGCACAGTATGTGAACCGACTGACATCCCCGTAAACAAAAGACATTTAGATATGCTTCATTCTCATATGACATTATCAGATAAGCCATTTATGGGGTCGGTCACTGAGCCTAGCCGCGCACAAGATAGCGTTGAGATGTGTGAAATATTATTTGGTAAAGAATTTGTTCAAGAGAACACGGTAATGACTTCGTTAATCAATATCAACTCACCCATGACCTTTGATGATGTTATGATGGGTGCACTAGAAGTTTACTCTAAAAACAATCAAGCCTGTATAGTCTCACCCTTTATTGTTGGGGGAGCTATGGCGCCAGTTTCTGTGGCTGGAACTTTAACGCAGGTACTGGCGGAAGTAATGGCCGGGATTAGTTATTCTCAGTTAGTAAGACCAGGTGCGCCAGTCATTTTTGGCGCTTTTGTGTCTTCGATCGATATGAATTCTGGGGCCCCAACTTTTGGAACCCCAGAAGCATCTCAAATTTTATACGGAGCAGGGCAGCTAGCCAGACGCTTCAATTTGCCGTTTCGCTCTGGTGGAGGTCTTTGTGGATCTAAACTGCCAGACGCTCAGGCAGCATACGAAACGACGCACACCTTGAACGCTGCGCTTCTTGGGGGAGTGAATTTTATGCTGCACGCGTGTGGCTGGTTAGAAGGTGGTTTGGTCTCATCTTTTGAAAAATTTGTTTTAGATGCAGATCAGTTAGGTATTTTACACCATCTAGCTAAGGGTGTCAGCATTACTGAGAATGATCAGGCGTTAGACGCCATACACGAGGTCGGCCCTGGGGGACACTATCTCGGTTGCGCGCATACCCAAGCGAATTTTAAAGAGGCATTCTGGCGTACTGAAGTCCTCGATTATAAACCTTTTGAAACTTGGGAAGAGGAAGGTGCAAAAGATAGCATGACTCTAGCTGCCTTGAGAGTAGATCAAATGCTCGCAAACTATCAGCAGCCCACTTTAAGTCCTGACATTTCAGAATCTTTGGATGCTTACATTACAAATAAGAAATCCTCTATGCCTGATAGTTTTCTTTAAAATGGCCAATATATATGTCTTTTCCAGGATGCATAGCTGGTATGTAATATAATATTTTCACTTTATGAAAATATTTGATAAAATTCTGTTGGAGTACAGGAGCTAAAATGCGCAATTTAAAAATTCCAGCTGAGCGCCATCCGGAAAAAGCACATCGGTCGGACAATAAGCAACCTAAAAAACCGAGTTGGATAAGGGTTAAAGCGCCAACTAGTAAAGAGTATTTAAAAACAAAGAATTTGATCAGAGAGAATGAATTAGTCACCGTTTGCGAAGAGGCGGGGTGTCCCAATGTTGGTGAGTGTTGGAGCCAAGGGCATGCGACTATGATGATAATGGGTGACATTTGCACACGTGGTTGTACTTTTTGCAATATTGCCACAGGACGGCCAGAAGGACTTGATGTTTTTGAACCTGTTAAAGTAGCGAATACGGTTCAAAAGCTTGGGTTAAATCATGTAGTCATTACGTCAGTTGATAGAGATGATTTGGAGGATGGTGGTGCGCAGCATTTTGCAAAGACAATAAAAGCTATTCGCAATAAATGTCCCAATACGACTATCGAAATACTGACACCAGATTTTCTGAAGTGTGACGATACTGTTTTAGAAATTGTTGTTAACGCATCTCCAGACGTTTTTAACCATAATTTGGAGACAGTTCCTGGTCTGTATCCTGAAGTTAGGCCGGGGGCTCGATATTTTCATTCTCTACGTCTGCTTCAGCGGGTAAAGGAAATAGCCCCCACGATGTTCACTAAATCAGGGATAATGGTCGGCTTGGGTGAAGACAGACAGGCAGTGCTTCAGGTTATGGATGATATGAGGGTGGCAGATATAGATTTTTTAACTATAGGCCAATACTTGCAGCCCACTCCCAAACACCACAAAGTTGATCGATTTGTAAATCCAGATGAATTTTTATCTTATGAAAAAGCAGCTTTGGGTAAAGGTTTTTTAATGGTATCTGCAACTCCTTTAACGCGTTCATCCTATCATGCCGGAGAAGATTTTAAAAAACTACAACAAGCACGTAATAAGTTGTTTTCCGGGGAGCTTTAGGTTTTTAGTATTGGTCAAAAGAAATTACAGACAAAATTTATTTTGCTAAATGCCAGGCATTTCAAAAATAGGAACACATAATCAAGGCTTTGATGTCTTTTCTATTAGTTTAGAGAGCGACATATTGCAGGCCGAAATACTTAATTTTGGAGCAACTCTCAAAGACCTTAGGTTCAGTGGTTTTGAAAATTCTATGGTTCTAGGATATGCCTCGCTCCAAGATTATTTTTCGGATAAGAACTACTTAGGCGTAATAATTGGACGATATGCTAATCGTATTTCCAATGGTCAATATTTTTTTGAATCTAAGGAATTCGAACTAGATAAAAACGAATTTTCGACAACCCTGCACGGTGGCTCTCAATCCTGCCACAATGCGCCTTGGAAAATACAGAACTATGGTGATGATTTTGTTGAACTGTCATATAAATTCAATGATGGGGACATGGGGTTTGGCGGAAGTTTGTCTGTGACGGTGAGATACGAGTTAGATGGCGCTAAATTAAAAATAATTATTGAAGCCAGAACTCCTCAAATAAGCTTGTGTAACTTTACCAACCATAGTTACTTCAATTTAGATTACTCCGGTGACTTAAAATACCATTACCTTTTGGTTAAATCTGATGAAATTGTTGAGGTCGATAATAATAAATTACCCACTGGAAGATTATTAAATGTTGGTGGATCAATGTTTGATTTTAGAAGAGAGACGAAACTTTCAGATAAGCACGGGTCTGTAGCTTTGTTAGATGACAATTTTTGTTTTTCTTCTAGCGTGACTGAGCTGCGCGAGGTTGCAGAGTTGGTAGCTTCTGGATGCAAAATGGTTCTATCTACAACAGAGCCGGGTTTACAAGTTTATACTGGCTCGTCTCTTAGTCCTCCTTTGAAGCCATTTCAAGGGATCGCCTTAGAACCACAACTTTGGCCGGATAGCCCAAATAACCAGGGGTTCCCGAATGCATTCTTAAGGGCCGGAGAAGTATACAAACAAGTTACAGAGTACAGTTTTATCAATACTTGCAGCTTTAAGTGATCTTCAAATCAATTTTTTGATCGAGTAATCCAACCGCCGCCAAGTACCCGAGTTCCGCTTCGCTCGTAAAATACGCAGGCTTGTCCAGGGGAAACGCCTTCCTCTGGAGTAAGTAGCTCAACAGAGGCAGAATAGTCGTTAATTGGCCTTAGAATTGCCTCACGAGGCGGTCTAGTTGAGCGAACCTTCACGGATAAATACCACTCTTTTTTGCTTTGAAGAGACCTATCTCCCAACCAGTTTATCTGCTCAATAGGTACATGAGTAGCTTTTAAAAGAGCTTTAGGTCCTACAATCACCTTTTTTCCTTCAACGTCTAATTTGATGACATAAAGTGGTTTTTCTAGACCTCCTATGCCCAAGCCACGTCTTTGTCCTACGGTGTAATTAATTACGCCCTGATGTGTTCCCACAAAATTTCCCTCATGATCCACAATCTCACCAGGATCCATAGCTTCTGGACGCAGTTTTTCGATGACCGATGCATAATTCCCATTGGGCACGAAACAAATATCTTGGCTATCTGGTTTATCGGACACATTAAGATTAAATTTTTTGGCAAGCATCCGGGTTTCTTTTTTTGAACCAAGAGTGCCCAATGGAAATCTTAAGAATTCAAGTTGCTCATTTGTGGTGGAGAATAAAAAGTAACTTTGGTCTCTAGAATTATCCACAGCGCAATGTAATTCCGCTTTATTAATGCCTTGAGTGCGGCGTATGTAATGGCCGGTTGCCATACAATCTGCGTTTAAATCTTTTGCAGTTTCTAAAAGGTCTTTAAATTTTATGCGTTCATTGCATCTTATACATGGTACCGGCGTAGCTCCCGCGAGGTAACTTTCAGCAAACTCATCAATTACCTTTTCCTTGAATACATTCTCATAGTTTAAAACGTAATGAGGAAAATTTAATTTTTCCGCGATGCGTCGTGCGTCGTGAATATCAATACCAGCACAACATGCTCCTTTTTTTGATAATGCAGCGCCATGATCGTAAAGTTGCAGTGTTACACCAATAACATCATAACCTTCTGATTTAAGCATCGCTGCTACCACTGAGCTATCAACGCCCCCAGACATTGCCACAACTACTCTTGTTTCAGCCTCTGGTTTTTTAAAACCTAAAGAATTTAATTTCTGTAACCCCATAAGGTAGCTGTTCCTAAGACTATTTGGCCCGACTATGTGATCAATATAGTTTAATTAACTGATTTAACAGCCAAGAAATATACAAAATTTATTGATCCTCATCAATTTTAGTTGGCATAAACAACTAAAGAAAATAATCAGTGACTATAGGTTTGATTAATGTTTTAGTACTCTACCTTTCGGCAGTAATGGTTCATATAATTTAATACTATTAGAGGATAAATTTTTTATCTTTGAGATAGATAGGATTTAAAGTAAAAATTATTTTTGAATAAGAAGGTTTGAAGGTGATCAGAAATAAAAATATTTTAGATCTGTCCGAGCATGAAGCGGAAATAGAATTAAAAATATTGGCTAAAGAAATTAAGGATGCTGATAAAGATTATCATGAACTTGATGATCCGAAAATTTCCGATGCTCAATATGATCGGCTCAAAGTTCGCAATAAAGAAATTGAAGATCTTTTCCCTCATTTAAAGCTAGTAAATAGCCCATCTGATCAAATTGGCTCCACAGCCTCTAATGCTTTCGCAAAGGTCGTTCATGAAGTCAAAATGATGTCGCTAAGTAATGCATTTAGCGAAGATGATATAGTAAGTTTTGATGAGAGATTAAAAAGGTACCTAAATATGTCGGGTACTCAAAACTTGGAATACACTGCCGAGCCTAAAATTGATGGCCTATCACTCAGCATTAGATATGAAGATGGACGATTGGTATTAGCGTCCACAAGGGGTGACGGCTCTGTCGGTGAAAATGTAACTGAAAATGCAAAAACGATTTCTGATATACCTCAAACACTAATAAATGCGCCTAAACTTTTGGAAGTTCGTGGAGAAGTATATATAGGACACAAAGATTTTAATGACTTAAATGCTAGACAAGTATTAGTGGGTGCCAAAGTTTTTGCTAACCCGAGAAACGCAGCAGCAGGGTCTCTTAGGCAACTAGATCCGCTTATTACAAAGGAAAGGCCACTGCGGTTTTTCGCGTATTCTTGGGGATCAATTTCAGAGCAATTTGCTTCTAGTCAATATTTAGCAATTAGCAAGCTTGCGGAGTTTGGGTTTTCTACTAATCCGCTTACTGAAACTTTTCAAAAAGTTGAAGATCTGATCAAATATTATGAAAAGATAGAAAAACAAAGAGCTTCTTTAGATTATGATATCGATGGCATCGTTTATAAGGTAAACAACCTTGAGGCCCAAAGAAGATTAGGATTTAGAACGACTACGCCACGTTGGGCAATAGCTCATAAATTTGCTGCTGAAAAAGCCTGGACTCAAATTTTATCTATAGAAATCCAAATTGGTCGTACAGGCGCTTTGAGCCCTGTCGCTCGGCTCCTCCCTGTGACAGTAGGTGGAGTGGTGGTATCGAATGCAACTTTGCACAATGAAGATTATATTTCAGGTTTTGATAATGTTGGAAAGCCAATAAGAGATGGAAAAGATATCCGTATTGGGGACTGGGTTCAGATTTATCGAGCCGGAGACGTAATACCCAAGATATCCGATGTGGACCATTCAAAGAGAGAAGAAAAATCGGAAAGGTTCGAATTTCCAACTGTTTGTCCAGAATGTGGTTCAGCAGCTTTAAGAGAGGTGGGTGACGCTGTTCGTAGATGCAGTGGGGGGCTTATTTGTCCGGCACAGGCCATTGAGCGGTTAAAGCATTTCGTCTCTCGTAAAGCACTTGATATTGAGGGATTAGGGGCAAAACAAATTGAGATGTTCTTCAATGATTTAGATTTATCAATTCGTGAGCCAGCAGATATTTTTACCATTCAAGAACGTGATGAAACAAACCCAGTAAAGCTAAAAGATAGGCTGGGATGGGGCGCGAAAAGTGCTGCAAATCTTTTTGAAGCTATTAATTCAAAGAAAGAAATTGACTTCGCAGTTCTACTTTTCAGCCTAGGCATACGGCATGTTGGTGAAACTGCTGCTAAGTTGCTTGCTGCACATTACCTTACTTGGAATAATTTTATAACTTCTATGGAACGTGTCAGAAACAGTAAAACTGATGAGTTGGAAAAGCTTTTGTCGATTGATGGGGTTGGCAACGTAATGGTTCATTCATTAGTTGAGGCTTTTTCACCTGGCCCTCAACGTATGAGTATTGACAGATTAGTGAAGCAGCTATCTATTAAAGACTTTCCTGTTCATGAAGTTTCAGATAGCCCTATTGCAAATAAAATAATTGTATTCACCGGTAAACTGGAGCGTATGAGCAGAGACGAAGCCAAGGTTACAGCAGAACAGTTAGGGGCAAAGGTTGCAGGTTCTGTTTCTTCGAATACTGATCTGGTAGTCGCTGGGCCCGGCGCTGGTTCAAAAGCCAAGAAGGCAACGGAGCTTGGTGTAGAAATAATTAATGAGGATGATTGGCTTTCTCTGGTTGAAAAGAGATGACTAATCGCCCGGAGATACTATTCCCTCTTCATAAATCTTTAACTAGTTTAGACGGTATTGGCCCCGGTATTGAAAGAAAAATGAGAGGGCTATCAATCGAGAAGCCTTTAGATTTACTTCTCACATTGCCAATCTCAGGCATAAAGCGAGAATTGGTGGATACAGTTTTTATGTACCCCTCAGGCAGATATGTTGCGGTTGAAGTGACTATTGTAAGACATCAGCCGGGGCGATCAAAGCAAACTGCTTATAAAGTCATCGTGCAAGATAAAGAGGTGAGTTTCAATTTAGTTTTTTTTCATGCTCGAAAGGATCATTTAAATAAGGTTTTACCGGTTGGAGAAAAACGAATTATTTCTGGAAAACTCGAATTATTTGATGGTATTCAGCAAATTGTGCATCCTGACTATATCATTCAACCGTCGGGAAAGATAGAAATTAAGAGGTTCCAAGCAATTTATCCTTTAACTGCGGGTATCACTCAAAAAATCATGCGCAAGTCGTTACACTCAGCACTTCAATTGTTGCCTGAACTTGAAGAATGGATTGATCCAAGTTTGAAGAAGAGTAGGTCATGGCCAGATTGGAGCAAAGCTTTAAAACTTGTGCATGAACCAACTTCAGAAGAAGCTATTGCTCCAACTTACCCCGCTCGGGAACGCCTATCATATGACGAACTTTATGCGCACCAACTGACGCTTGCGATTGCGCGGGTTAATAATCGGAATAAGGTTGGGCGCAAGACAGTCGGAACTGGCGATCTGGTAGCCTCAGCCGTAGATGAGTTGGATTTTAAATTAACAAAATCGCAAAAAGTTTCCATCGAAGATATCAAAGAGGATTTAGCTAAACCTTTCAAAATGAATAGGCTTTTGCAGGGGGATGTCGGCTCAGGAAAAACAGTTGTTGCTTTTCTGTCGTTATTGTCAGCTGTAGAGGCTGGCGGGCAGGGTGTGCTGATGGCCCCAACGGAAATTTTGGTTCAACAACATCTTGAGAATTTACGCCCTCTTGGGAATAAAGTGGGAGTTGTTGTCGAAGCTTTAACTGGAAGAGATAAGGGTAAAGAAAGAGATAGAAAGCTTGCAGCACTACTAGAAGGCAAAATTCATATTTTGATCGGAACTCACGCTGTGTTTCAATCTGGTGTTCATTTCTTGGACTTGCGTTTGGCAATAATTGATGAGCAGCATCGTTTCGGTGTTCGGCAGAGATTGGCTCTAGGTGAAAAAGGGCAAAGTGTCGATGTATTAGTTATGACTGCGACCCCAATACCAAGATCGCTGGCGTTATCGCAATACGGTGAAATGGACCTCACAGTTTTAACTGACAAGCCAGCAGGTCGTAAACCGGTAAAAACTGTAATTATTTCCGATAATCGAGTGAATGAAATTGTATTAAAGTTGAAAAAGGCAATCGATAAAAAAAATCAAGCTTATTGGGTTTGCCCATTAATAGAGGAGAGTGACGTTTTAGATTATACGGCTGCTGAGGATCGTTTTAAGGCTCTTCAAGCTAATTTAGGAGAAGGTGAAGTAGGCCTAGTCCATGGTCAAATGAATTCTGACGAAAAAGATGAAGTTATGAAAAAGTTTAGTGAGGGAGAAATTAAAGTTCTGGTTTCGACGACGGTGATCGAGGTTGGTGTAGACGTCCCAAGCGCTAATATAATCGTTATAGAGCATGCAGAAAAATTTGGTTTAGCTCAATTGCATCAGTTGCGTGGGAGGGTTGGTAGGGGAACCTCAGAAAGTAGTTGTATTCTTCTATACAAGGCCCCATTGAGCGAAAATGGTGAGAGACGACTAAGTATTTTACGAAAAACTGAAGATGGGTTCAAAATAGCTGAGCTTGATTTGCAAATGAGAGGAGCCGGGGATATGATTGGAACTGCCCAATCGGGATTGCCGCGTTTTAGGATTGCCGACATCTACCATCAAGAGCACTTAATTGATATTGCTCAAAAAGACGCTCGACTTTTGCTTGAGAAAGACCCAACTTTGCGTTTGACAAAAAAAGGTAACGCATCCCGCAATTTGCTTTGGCTAATGGGCCAAGAGCAAGCGTTTCGTTTATTATCCGTAGGATAGATTATTTAAATATTCCCCAAATGTTCTTAAAAAGTTCTTTACATTTGAAATCTTTTGTGTACAAAGAACAAAACATAAACAAAGGGTCTAATTATGCGTACTGAACTGAAGAATATTTTATCAGGTAACGGGATTGGTTTTGTAAAAGACGCTATCGGTTGTGTTTCTTTGGTTTTAATATTGTTTGCCGGGCTTCATTTACCATCATTCTATTAAATTAGGATCATGAGATCTTATTTGAGATTTAGGATGTTTTATAGGCTCCGGTTTATTGATTTCATTAATTGCATCTGCTATTGCATCAAAGGTTAAGAGAATGGATGAGTGTCTATTTTTAAAATCTTTTGCAGGTTGTAGCACTTCGAGCTCTTCAAAAGGTTTATTAGGCGAAGAACCATTTTTAGTTAGCATATCGATCAATTCTTCACGAGCAGTAAGTATTTGATCCACATCACTCCCAATAATTGATTTTGATATTACGCTTGCGGCTGCTTGACCAAGTGCACAGGCTTTTACCTCATGTCCATAATCAACTACTTTGTTCTCATTTAGACATATATCTACTGTCACCATTGATCCACACATAGGAGATCGTTTTTTTACGGTGCTCTGAGGGTTATCTAACCTTTTTGTGTGCTCAATGTCGGCTGCTAAGGCTAATATTCGCTTAGAATATAAATCGATTAGGTCGTTGTTATTAGTCATTGTCCAAATATACTCTTTTCCCCTGGCTGTAAGTTATATAAATAATACAATAATTTTAAAAACAATATAGTGAATGATAATGAAATTTGAATTAAGCCAGTTAATATTTAATGAAAAGGGGTTGATACCTGCGATCGCTCAAGATTTTGAGTCGGGAACAGTTTTAATGCTGGCTTGGATGGATGTGGACTCCATCCGCCAGACCCTAGAGACCAAGCGCGTTACTTATTGGTCTCGCTCTCGTAGTGCCCTGTGGGAGAAGGGAGCTTCCTCTGGGCATACCCAAGAGTTAATAGAGTTTCGCTTTGATTGTGATAATGACACAATTTTACTCCTGGTTAGGCAAAAAGGACCGGCATGTCACACAAACAGAACAAGCTGTTTTTTCAATAAATTAATTAATGAAAATGAAAGTGTTATATTAGAGCACTAGTCATCGATTAGATCTACTTGTTTGTTATTTTCTAGACTAAACCTAGTAATTCCCTAATATCTTCAGGGGTATACCCAAGTGCTCTGTACGTTTTTATTGATTGCGCATCACTTCTCTTTGCCAGTCGATGGCCTGCCTCATCAAGGATTAACCTATGATGATGATATTTAGGTGTCGGCAAATCTAGTACATTCTGAATGACGACGTGAATTTTTGTTGCCTCGAATAAATCTTCTCCTCGTATGACGTCCGTTACACCTTGATGTGCATCGTCTATAACGCTAGCTAAATGGTAGGCTGCATAACCTCGTCTCCATAAAACAACGTCCCCGATACTTTGTTTAAATTCAGAAAATGTGAAAGCTGGTTTCCTCTTCCGAAATATATTTTCTTGAAAATTGAAAAATGTTTTATCGAGCATTGGGTGCATGCGAATATTGCTTTGCAATAAATCTGGATTTTTTCGCATTTCCGTTGAAAAGCTATGTTTGCCATTACGGCATGTACCTGGATAAACTAGCCCATCCGCCCCATGTGGTGCTGACGTAATTGAGGCAATATCACCGCGAGAACATCTGCATACGAAAAGACCAAAATTTTCAGCTTTCTTTAACATTTCAGTGAAATAAAGGTCTAATCTTTCAGATTGTCTTAAAACAGTCTTATTCCATTTTATGCCCAGCCAGCTAAGATCTTCATAGATTTGTTCTTCCCAATGAATTTTTGCTCTCGATTGGTCTAAATCTTCAATCCTTAAATGAAAATCACCATCGTTTTCCTGTGAAATATCGTAAGCCAGCATTGCAGAGTAAGCATGTCCAAGATGCATAGGCCCCGTTGGTGATGGTGCAAATCGAGTTATAAAAGTCATAACTTTTTGATAATATATACCATTGACTTTAAATCTCGTTTTAAAATGTGCGGTCCTAGTTTGCAGAATAGTTGCACTGCTTTTTTTTCATTAACTGTTTGTTCAACTTTCAAAGAGTATTCTGGGACCATTAAAGAATGTTCATTGAACGAAAAAGCAAATAATCCATCTTTAGGAAGCAAATCGAAGACTTCATCAAATATTGAAATTGGGGCTGCGCCGACGCTTATTACGCCGATGGCAGTAATTATGGAATACTCATTTTTTTTAACTGGGATACCTTTGTCTGGATTAAAGCACTCTAAGTTTCTATAAATCCGTTTTTCACGGGCGATTTCAATCATTTCATTTGAAATATCAATGCCATCAATAGTTGAAAATCCGCATGAAATGAGAGCTTCTGCAGACAGACCTGTACCGCAGCCGAAATCTAATATCGATGTAGACTTATTAGAAACAAATTTTGTTAATGCTTTGGCTGTTCTAATGGGCGTGGTATATTCGTTATGAGCTAGCTCGTTGTCGTAGGTATCGGCCCAGTCCCGATATAAATCTCTAGGGTCTTTGTATTCGGTCTTATACACCTTATCCAAAAAATCCGCACACATAAGTAAAATCTAGCTCTTTTTCCTCCTTAATGTCTAGTGCCAGCTAGCTTCCCACTCTTTCCACAAGGACTTCGCTCGATCAGTATATGCTTTGTATCTAGTTTTTCGTGCTTTTCTGCCAGATTTCAAACTGTCAATCGGATCAAATAGGCCAAAATTCACATTCATTGGTTGAAAAGAGTTATGGTCTGCCCCACCTGAGATGTGGTTTAAAAGTGCGCCAGTGGCTGTATTTGATGGGACTTCATCTTTCTGGAGGCCCAGAATCTCAGCTGCTGCAAAGCGACCTGCAATCAATCCCATTGCGGCACTTTCTACATAGCCTTCAACTCCTGTTATTTGTCCGGCAAATCTAATGTTTGGTGATGATTTTAAGCGCATTTCTCTATCTAATAATTGGGGTGAGTTTAGAAATGTATTCCGGTGGATCCCGCCCAATCGCGCAAAATTTGCATTTTCTAACCCGGGTATCATAGAAAAAACGCTTTTTTGAGCTCCGTATTTCATCTTTGTTTGAAAACCAACTATATTATACAGTGTACCTATAGCATTGTCTTTCCTCAATTGAACGACAGCATATGGTTTTTCTTTGCTATTTGGGTTTGTTAAGCCAACTGGTTTCATTGGTCCAAATCTCAAGGTTTCCCGTCCACGCTCTGCCATTACTTCAATTGGTAAGCAGCCATTAAAGTATTCAACGTGCTCCTCTTCGCGAAATTCTGTTTTTTCGGCCTCCAATAAGGCATCTATGAAATTTTCATACTGAATTTTTGTCATTGGGCAGTTTAGATATGCCTTTTTTTCTTGCTCTGTTTCGCCCTTATCGTATCGCGATTGCATCCATGCTTTGGACATATCAATGGAATCTTTGTATACGATTGGGGCGATCGCATCATAAAATGATAAGGCATCATTGCCTGTTAGTTTTCTTATACGATCTGCTAGTTTTTTCGAGGTTAATGGACCTGTTGCAACGATTACCTTATCAAAATGTTCTAATTCGACATTTTCATCGTTAATTACCCTTATATTAGGGTGTTGGTTTATTTTATTTGTGATGCATTTTGCAAAATCATCTCTATCAACTGCCAAAGCACCTCCGGCTGGAAGTCTATTATCAATTGCAGATTTAATAATTAAGCCATTCCCTACGTACATTTCCCATTGCAGAAGGCCAACTGCATTATATTCGTTATCGTCTGACCTAAAGGAGTTCGAACAAACCATTTCACCCAAATAATCTGTATTATGTGCAAATGTTTTTACTTTCGGCCTCATTTCATACAAATCGACCTTAACTCCCATATTAGCAGCTTGCCATGCAGCCTCACACCCTGCCATTCCCCCACCAATAATTGTTAGGATTTTTGATTTCTTCATATTTTACCTGCAATGTAATTGATTAATGAGATCATTGGTCCCATTCTGGTATTTTCTTATCTAAGAAAAGGTTAATTCCCTTCTTTGTTTGCTCGAACATCATATTTTCTGCCATCACAGCACCAGTATAAGAGTAGGCATCATTTAAGCTCATTTCAGCTTGTTTGTAGAATGCCTCTTTCCCTATTTTAACTGCATCACCCAGTTTACTAGCTATTTGCAACGCTAATTCATCTGCTGTCTCTTCCAGTTTACCAATTTTAGAAACCTTGTTGATTAAACCAATTTCCTTAGCTTCTTTCGCTTCAATAAATTGCCCTGTCACAAGCATCTCGAAAGCTTTTTTGCGTCCAACCGCTCGTGTTAGAGCTACCATTGGTGTGGAACAAAACAGTCCAATATTAACGCCGTTTACGCCAAAGCGCGCACTTTCATCTGCAACTGCTAAATCACAACTTGCTACAAGTTGACAACCAGCAGCTGTTGCAATGCCATGGACTTGTGCAATTACAGGTTGTGGCAAAGATTGAATAGTAGTCATCATTTTTGAGCATCTTACAAACAGATCCTGAAAATAACCGACTCCGCCATCAGAATTTTGCCTTTGCTTAGTCATTTCCTTAAGATCATGACCAGCGCAGAAACCATTCCCAGCTCCTGAAATAATAACACAACGTATGTTATTACTTTTATTTAAGCTATCAAGTTCCTCTTGCAGAGCATTCAGTAAATTATCTGAAAGTACATTTAATCTACTGGGCTGGTTAAGTAATAACCTACAGATTGCACCGCGATCAATTCTCTCTACCAGACTCATCTTGTTCTCTTTCTAGATTTAATCCATACGTACTTAGAGGTTTGTACCGAGGTATCAATGAAATTACAATTTTCAATTTCAGAATTATCAAGCTACCTAGACGAAGTTTTTCCACAGGTAGTTAATAGGTATAGAATAGTTGATCTGCAGCAGGGATATGCAAGAGTTATTCAAAATATAACACAAGAAAATTTGCGACCAGGAGGAACAGTTTCCGGTCCAACGATTTTTAGTCTTGTTGATATCGGAATGTATATTTTGCTTCTGGCGCATATTGGCAAGGAGCCTCTGGCCGTGACCACAAATTGTTCTATAGATTTTCTAAAAAAACCTACAATGGATGAGGAGCTATTTGCCGACTGTAATCTTTTAAAATTAGGTAAAACTTTAGTTTTTGGAGAGGTGCTAGTTAAATCATCTGGAAAGGAAGCCCTTTTAGCAAGGTCTTCAATCACATATTACAGGCCAAAAGCTCAAACCTAAATTTTATGAAATGATTTTTGGTGAGGAGGGATTTGAGCCAGACCCATTTGTCGAAACTTGCTTCATCTTAGAAGGGTCGGGTGAGGCTGCCTCATTTTTACTATTTATTGCATTTTGGTTAATGGGATCATCCTGTCTTTGCACTGATCCTTCAAAGTGCGCTCCAGACTCAATTGCTATCGTTTTATGGATTATGTCTCCCTCTACGCGTGCGGTAGATGTGAGCCTTACTTTTAAACCTCTTACACGGCCAACAATTCGACCATTTACAACGACATCGTCTGCAACTACTTCCCCTTTGATAGTGGCGCTTTCACCAATGGTTAATAGATGAGCCCTAATATCTCCTTCTACAAGGCCTTCCACTTGAATATCACCAAGGGTTTTAATGTTGCCAATCACTTTTAAGTCTTCCGACAGTACAGATGCCGCAGGCTTAGACCGAGAAAACGGTGCTGAAAAACTTAGCTCTTTTTCTTCACTCGATGCGTCTGATACTAATGGTGTTGCAGCATCGCTACTTTTTTTCTGGTCTGTAATTTTGGTTTTAGAAAACATTTTGTCTCGCCCTGATGTATTTCATTGGATTTATCGGTTTACCATTTCTTCGAATTTCATAGTGTAAATGTGTTCCGGTAGATCTGCCAGTATTACCCATTTTGCCAATCCGATCGCCTTGAGAAATTTTTTGACCCACGCTTACACTAATTTTTGACAAGTGAGCATACCGCGTTTCATAACCGAAGTCATGTTTTATTTTTATTAATTTGCCATAACCTTTTTTCCACCCGGCGAAATTAATAACACCGTCCGCTGTGGCCAGGATTGCACTCCCGTGTTTTGCAGCCATATCAGTACCATAGTGCATTGTACCCCAACGCGGTCCAAAACCGGATGTGTATTGAAAAGTTTCATTTAAAGGATGCGCAAATGGTATTTTTTGCACTGCTATTCGCCAAGCGCCGAGCTCTAAGATTTGGTCTATCATCTTGGCTGCTAATTTTTCATTATTGGTCAAGCTGTCTATTGGGAGTTTTGAAATTGGTAGATTTGGCCCCCCATATCCAGAATAAGTATTTCGTATTACATTTAGTATACTATTTAAATCAAGGCCGACAGATTTAAACATTTTTTCCAATGGTTTGACTGATATTACTAATGCTTCTTCAATTTGTCTGAATATTTGTTCGTTGTTTTGTTGAGACAAGTCTGCTTCATATGACAGTTGATCAACTTTTTTTAATGCTTTTACTAATTTTGCTTTAATGTCATCGCGTTCTTTGACAGTCTCCTCCAATAGTGACATTAGAATGGATATTCGTGGTAGTGTGTTAATCGTATTTTCTTGTTGCAGACCAGCCACATTATTGAGGCGGTTCTTTTGTTCTTCTAAACCCGCAAAGTTATTATTTTTTGTTTGTTTTATAAGCTCTTGCAGTATCAGAGTGCCTGATTGCAATTCTTCTTCTCGTATTTGTGCTTTTGTTATCTCAACCTGGAAGTCTTCAATTGCTTCCAATGCTTCTCTTAGTTTCGCTTCTGTATCTTTAACTCTTTGGAAATATGAATATTTTTCATCTGATATTTGTTCAATTCGATCTTCGTAATTCATGTTTGATCTGGCGAAATAGTCTTCATTAACCCCTAAATTTAGCGCTTTGAAAGTAAAAATTAGCGAAGAGAAAAGTGACCAACTTACAAAAATAAATACTGCAAAGATAATTATAGCTTGAGTGGATGAACTGAGAGTAAAAAATTTAGTATCTGATCCAGTTTTTAGTAACAGTTGCCTACTGGGAAAATAATTGCTCCAGAATTTTTCGATAAGTATAGAAATTTTACGTAACATAGACTTTGTTGATATATTTTACTCAATAAGCTTTATGTAATCTAAAATGCTTAGAAACAAAAGTTACGAGTAAACACAAAACTTTACAAGTTCTTCACTGCATTGAGCACATCTGTAACATGATCTTTAATTCTTACTTTTCGCCATTCTTTTACCACAGTGCCTTTCCCATCTATTAAAAAGGTGGAGCGTTCAATTCCCATGTAAGTCTTACCGTACATAGATTTTTCTTTCCAAACGTCGAAAGCCTCACAAATTTCAGCTCTATCATCAGAAAGTAAAGGTATTTTAAGATCATTTTTTAAAATAAACTTCTCATGGCTTTTTATATCATCTTTTGAAATTCCAATTATGACGGTATTAAGTTTTTCGAAATCTTCTTTTGCTTGAGAAAAGGCAATCGCCTCTTTAGTACATGATGGTGTTGCATCCCTCGGATAAAAAAATAAGACCACATTTTTTGGTCGTAATTTGTTTAAGTTTAACATTTCGCCTCCATCTCGAGGAAGTGATACGTCTGGTGAGCTATAAGGAACATTCATCATATTTTTACTTTCTAAAATAGTCGCAACTAGATACAGAAGTTAGTGCGGGTAATTGAGAGTTAAAGGAAAGAATAGATATTGCAAACGCTACTTAAAATATTTTTTAGAACGTTTTTTGATAATTCTATAATTCGGACTTTTCTCACAGTTTTTTCGATTACTATTAGTTCTGCTGCAGTGGCAGTTATAATGATGCTGTTTACTTTATCAGTTAGAGCTGTGGATGCACCGAAATTCGCGAAAAATTATATAACTGAAGTGATTGAAAATTTAGATTTTGAGAGTCAGTTTGAATTTGGACGCGTTCAGATTGCGTTAAGTGAAAATTTTAATCCCAAAATTATTGTTTCTGATGTGACGATTTATGATAATGTAGATAGTCTTCCATTCCTAGAGATATCTAAACTTGAGTTGGGTGCGTCTCTGCGACAAATATTTACTGGCAACTTTAATTTAAGTACCATTTTGCTTGATGGTTTAACCATTGGTGTAAGCAGAGATATTACCGGGGATTATTCCATAAAATTTGGGCAAAATAGTCTTCTCACCAGTGAAGTTGATGTTTTTTCCCCGGCATCCACGGGCCTGAGGAAATTTTTTGAAAGAGAAGCTTTCTTGGATTTAGAGAATTTTACAGTCACTTCCATGACTGTGCAGTATGATGATCAAAAAGAGTCGAAGCTTTGGGTTATCGACGGTGCTAGGATAGAATTAAATAAACAGCTTGACGATGTATTTGTGCGTGGAGACGCTGCATTTTTAATGGGTGGACCTGACATTTCTATGCTTCAAGTTAACTATGAAACAAATCTAAAGTCGGGAGATGGAAGCGTTGGAATATTATTTGAGGGTTTCCCATCTAAAGAAATTGCCGCACAAGCCCCAGCTCTGTCTTGGTTGAATGTTGTTGAGGCACCAATTTCGGGTGCCTTTAGAACAAAGGTCGGTTCTGAGATGGAAGTCGATGAAATTAATGCTTCACTAAGAATTGGTTCAGGGGTCATACGAGCCGATGATAAAAGTAAACCTTTGCGTTTCGATAATGCGAATGTCTATTTTTCATACAACAGAAAAATTAATCTTCTTAATTTTGAGGAAATAACCATAAACAGTACTGATCTGCAGACGATCTTAGCAGGATCAGTGCAGCTAAAGGTTGATGAGAATAAAAGGACTTATTACACCGGCACTCTTACGGCAAATAAACTAAAAGCCAACCCGCTTGAAATATATGAGCGCGCACTCGAATTAGAAGATGTCGTTATTGACTTTCTGTTGGAGCCTAAGCCTTTCAACTTAGAAATCTTGAAACTATCCGCGCGGGATCCATTGAGAGAGTTGGTTATCTTCGCAAAGGGACAAATTATTTCAGGAAAAGGTGGTTGGGAGGTTTCGTCAGATCTAGGAAGTAGTCAAGCAACAAAAGACGATATCATAGCTTACTGGCCTCCTGAATATAAAAAGAATGGACGCATTTGGCTGGAGAAAAATGTTTTTGGTGCAAATTTAAATGATCTCTACGCTTCGGTAACTTTTGGAAGCAACATTAAACCAAGAGTTGTAATGGGTTATTCTTTTTCTAATGCAACAATAAATTTAATGAATGGCTTTCCTCAATTGGAGAATGCAGCTGGAAATTACTCATTCTATGACAAAAGATTTTCCGTGAGTTTAACAAATGGCTATGTTGGTGATCAAGCTAAACGGTTAGATCTTTCTGGATCAAATTTGGTTGTAAATAATACAGATATTAAACCATATCCTGCCCAAATTAATTTAAATTCAGTCGGTCCTCTATCCGCTCTGATTTCATTGTCTAATTTGGAAAAAAATAATGGTTTTGAGGTTCCAAACAGTATTCAAGGAGGTGCTAAACTAGAGGGAATTCTAAATCTACCACTTAAAAGGGAGATAAAGCCTCAAGAAATTACATATAAATTGTTTGGTACTATTGAAGCTATCAAGATTAGTGAGAAAACATTTCCTTATGATCTTGAAGCAGAAAGGCTTTTATTAGAACTAAATGAGGGTCGCTTGCAATTAAATGGGCCAATACTCGTTGGGGATATTCCAGTTGAATTGAAATATATTTCTGGATTTGGAAAAGAAGGTCTCAATATCGCTCCCCGTATTGATGGAAAAATATTAATATCAGAGCCTATATTACAAAACTTTGGAATGGGCCCTGGAAAGGAGTGGTTTTCTGGCAGTTCCGCAGCATTTTTTACTTTAGACCTTCCGAGAAATAAAGACGCAACATTCCGATTAACGTCAAACCTAAAAGGCCTTGAAATAAGAATTCCGGAACTTGGATGGAAGAAAAATGAGACTTCCTTGGCTAATTTGGAAGTGCTTGGACATATCAGTGATCGAATAAAATATGACAAACTAATTATTTCAGGAGAGGGTTTAGAGGTAGATTTGAGGATCAACAATAATGAGAAATTTATTATAGAGCGGTTGGTCAGAGAAGATATCTTGGATATTTCTGGTGCTATATCCCAAAATGGATTGGAAATCACAGGTGGTGAAGTTAACATTGCAAACTATCTAAAAGCTATTGGTTCAAATGGGAAAAGTAAATTTAGCACTCCGATTTTTGTAAATTTGGATAGGCTTGATATCACAGACTCTTTTTACATTGATAATTTCTCAACAAGCTTTGTATCAGACAGGATTAACGGAAATTTTAATGGTTTATTTATGGGCATTGATCCTGTCACCGGTAAGTTTAATTCCAAACCTGAAACTAGCTCTACTGAAATATTGTCGAATAATGCCGGAGCTTTCTTACAAGCAGCTGGAATTATAAAGAAGGGTGCTGAAGGTTCTCTTAAATTAAAAATTGATCGTAATAATGAAAAAATTGAAGGAAGGTTATTAACAGAAGATCTGAAGATTTATGATTTACCAGCTCTGGCTAAATTACTACAAGCACTTTCGATAATTGGATTGCTTGAGCAAATGCTAGGACAAGGGCTTTTTCTGACTGAAAGCGATATAAATTTTAGACTTGATGATGATCAATACATCATTGATCGTGCGAGCTTCTTCGGTCCGTCACTCGGTATTTCACTAGATGGGTATTTGGATAGAGATGATCGATTATTGGACTTTCAAGGTGTTTTTTCTCCTGTTTATGCAATTAATGCGATTGGTTCCGTTTTAACTCGTAAAGGAGAGGGCCTTATCGGTTTTAATTTTGATCTTTGGGGTGATCCAGATTCACCAAAGGTTCTCGTAAATCCATTTTCTGTACTGACACCTGGAATGTTTCGAGAAATTTTCAGAAGGCCGCCACCAAAGGTTGAGTTAGATAAATGAAGCTTGAAGATTTTGACTTTGAACTTCCGACAGATTTAATTGCACTTAGGCCCAAAACCCCCAGAGTGTCAGCACGACTACTCGTCGCAACAGATAATACTATTGAAGATTTAATAGTTAGTGATTTGGTAAACTTGCTGCGACCGGGAGATAGGTTAGTTCTGAATAATACTAAGGTCATACCAGCTCGTCTGTCTGGCACACGTACCAGAACGATTAGTGCAAAAAATATTGTAACAGCCAAAATAGCAATAAATTTGATAGAACGTATCGCTAAAGATACATGGGTCGCTCTCGTAAAACCTTTGCGAAAACTCGATCTTGGCGAAATAATAGATCTTGGGCTAGGCTTGAATGCAAAAATTACTCATAAATCTAACGGTACTGCTACTCTTTGTTTTAACAAAAGTGGCCAAGAATTAGATGACAGTTTATATGCTATTGGCTCAATGCCATTACCTCCTTACATCGAAAAAAAAAGATCGGCGGACTTTAGGGACTTAGTTGACTATCAAACGATATGGGCAAAAGAACTTGGGTCGGTAGCAGCACCAACTGCTTCACTGCATTTTGATAAAGAATTATTAACTAAGCTTAGAAGGTTAGGCGTTACCATCACGTTTGTCACGTTGCATGTTGGTGCAGGGACCTTTTTGCCTGTAAAGGTTGATGATATTAGCGAACACCAAATGCATCCAGAGATTGGCTATATCTCGGAAACTGCCGCTACAGAAATAAACGAAACCAAATTGAGCGGGAATCGCGTGATACCAGTAGGAACGACGGCTCTAAGATTGATTGAATCAGCAGCTCAAGATGATGGCTTTGTTAATGCGTGGAGCGGTCAAACAGATATATTCATTTATCCAGGATTTAACTTCAAAGTAGCTGACGGTCTTATGACGAATTTTCATCTGCCAAAATCTACTTTACTAATGCTAGTGTCGGCGTTAATGGGACCTGACCGTATAAAGAAAATCTATGCACATGCTCTACGAAAAAAATATAGATTTTTTTCATACGGTGATGCGTCGCTTTTGTTGAAGAAACTTTAGTAAAACACGCTTTAAAATTGCTGAAATTTTAGAGGTCTGATTCATGTTTATCGTCTTAGGAAATACATGGGCGCTTATGCTCGGCATGATGTTGTTGATGGTCGGAAATGGTTTGCAAGGAACCTTGATTGGGATCAGAGGTGAATTAGAGGGCTTTAGTACTATTGAATTGTCAGTCGTGATGTCTGCTTATTTTGTAGGTTTTTTAGGAGCCAGCCGTCTTGTTCCAGAATTAATCCGACGTGTCGGCCACGTTCGCGTTTTTGCAGCCCTGGCATCATTTATTTCTGCAGTTTTGATAGCGTATCCGCTTCTGGCAAATCCTATTTTTTGGTCATTCGGTCGGATCGTTATTGGTTTCTGCTATTGTGGCGTCTACATTACTGCAGAGAGTTGGTTAAATAACTCCGTTAATAACGATAAGCGGGGACAAGCTTTATCTCTATATATGATAGTGCAAATGATCGGAATTGTTTCTGCACAAGGTGTGTTGGCACTTGGAAATCCAAATGGCTACAGCTTGTTCATTATTATTTCTATACTTGTGTCTATCTCTTTTGCACCAATTTTGTTATCCGTAAGTCCCACTCCTGCTTTTGAGCGTACAAAACCTATGAGCCTTGCGCAGCTATTCAGAAGCTCGCCATTGGGCTGCGTAGGTATGTTCTTACTGGGAGGTGTATTTTCGGCTCAATTTGGCATGTCGGCTGTATTTGGTTCTCAAATAGGCTTATCTTTATCTAAAATCTCTTTATTTGTTGCAGCTTTTTATATTGGAGCGATGATTTTCCAATATCCGATCGGATGGATGTCGGATAGAATGGATAGAAGATTGTTGATCTTGCTAATCTCTGCTTCGTCCGCAGGCGGATCTGTGTTTGCTTATTTTGCGGGAGATTATTTTTTTGCATTGGTATTTGCGGCATTTTTAGTAGGTGGGCTATCAAATCCGCTTTATTCTTTAATTATTGCCCATGCAAATGATTTTATTGAGTACGAAGATATGGCTTCAGCTGCCGCTGGTTTATTGTTTGTTAATGGGATTGGAGCAATTTCTGGGCCTCTTATAATAGGTTATGCTATGAACGCCTTTGGGCCTGAAATCTTTTTTGTTATTATATTTTTGTTAATGAGCACTTTGGCTGCATATGCGGGTTATAGAATGACGCAACGGGCGACTGTGAGTGATACATCCGTTTATGCAGCAGTTTTGCCGAACTCAACGGGTGTGGCAGTGGAAATAGCTCAAGAATATGCTTTCGAGATTGCTAATGAAGACGATGAAAAAAGTGATGCATAAATCACACTGAGTTTTAACATTTGTTTCTTGTTTGTATTGCTATAAAAACGCATCGCTTTAACAATGGAAATGAGCAGTATAATTAAATATGGGAGCATCTTTAAAATGACCCCTGAGAAGATTTTAAGTTTTTGGTTAGACGAAACTAATCCCAAGCAATGGTACGCGGCGTCAAAAGAATTAGACGGTATAATTTTACGAGAATTTTACTCGACATGGGTATCCATAATGGATGGAAAGTTTGGAATGTGGTTAACCTTTCCATCAGGGTCACTTGCGTATATTTTGGTTGTAGATCAATTTTCAAGAAATATGTTTAGAGGTTCCTCAAAAGCGTTTTCATCTGACTGTGTTGCTCTCGCAGCTGCAAAACAGGCGATAGCGCATAAATTTGATCTTGCTATTAGCGAGCCAGCGCGTCAATTTTTCTACCTTCCCCTTATGCATTCGGAAAGCTTGCAAGACCAGGAGCGATGTATAAGGTTAATGAATGAAAGAATGCCAGCCGACGGGATTTATAATCTCTTACATGCCAAAACGCACCGTGAAGTTATTCGAAAATTTGGTCGTTTTCCAACCAGGAATGAAGCTTTAAATCGAAAGAATACTGCTCTTGAGGCCGATTTTATAAAAAATGGCGGGTACGGTATGACTTATACACAACTCGCAAATTCCGCTTAAGCATAGCTCCTGCATTGAGTTAGTTTAAATGTTAGTTTAATACTAAACTTAGTTGGAAGGTGGTGTTTATGGCGTCTAATTTATTTGATTTGATCGTGTTGGGTGCTGGGCCTGGAGGGTACGTGGCCGCCATTAGAGCTTCTCAGTTAGGTCTTAATGTGGCCGTGGTTGAGCGCGAACATCTTGGTGGTATTTGTCTCAATTGGGGATGCATTCCCACAAAGGCAATGTTGCGGAGTGCTGAAGTTTATCACTTGGCAGCACGTGCAAAAGAATTTGGGTTATCTGCAGAAAAAATAAGCTTTGATTTAAATAAGATAGTAGAAAGATCGAGAAAGATCTCAGATCAATTAAACCAGGGTGTTGGGCATCTTTTGAAAAAAAATAAAGTAACTGTGTTCTCTGGTGAAGCTAAATTGTTGGATAGGTCCAATGTTAGTATTAATAGTGACGGGAAGTACGAAAAAATCACAGCAAAGAATATTGTTCTAGCGACCGGTGCTAGAGCGCGTGAGCTTCCGGGCATGGAAGCAGACGGAGACCTTGTTTGGACCTATAAGCATGCTTTAACTCCTTCAAGAATGCCTAAAAAGCTTCTGGTTATTGGGTCGGGCGCAATAGGTGTAGAGTTTGCTAGTTTTTATAACACATTTGGTGCCAACACGACGATTGTGGAGGTTCTTGATAGAATACTGCCGGTTGAAGACGAGGACGTTTCTTCGTTAGCTGCAGAACAATTTGCAAAGCAAGGAATGGCCATAAAAACAGGTGCCAAAGTACAAAAATTAGAAAAGAAAAAGAACCAAGTAGTAGCGTCAATTGACTGTAACGGTGTTACTGAAGTGTTGGAATTTGATACAGTAATCTCTGCAGTCGGAATAATCGGTAATATAGAAGGGCTAGGGTTAGAAGAAGTTGGTGTGGAAACGAGGGCCAATCACGTGGTTACCGATGAGTACTGTGAAACAACAACGTCAGGTATCTATGCAATAGGTGATCTAACAGGCGCTCCTTGGTTAGCGCATAAGGCCAGCCATGAAGGTGTGCTCGTGGCGGAAAAAATAGCGGGGCAAAGCGTAAAGCCAATAAATCCAATTGCTATTCCGGGTTGTACTTACTCTTATCCTCAAATTGCATCGGTTGGTTTAACCGAGGCTCAAGCTCAAAAAGCGGGTTATAAAATAAATGTTGGAAAGTTTCCTTTTATAGGAAATGGAAAGGCTATCGCTTTAGGGGAAAAAGAGGGTTTTATCAAAACAATATTTGACACAAATTCTGGTGAGTTGTTAGGTGCGCATATGATTGGCGCTGAGGTAACAGAACTAATTCAAGGATATGTAATTGGTCAAGCGTTGGAAACTACTGAAGATGATCTGATCCACGCCGTGTTTCCACATCCAACACTTTCTGAAATGATGCACGAGTCGGTTTTAGATGCACACAGTCGGGTAATACATTATTGATATCAGTATCTTATACAAGTAAAGTTATGTAAAATGATTTTTAATTTTCTAATATGCAGTTCGCCTTCGTCCGCCACGTCTTCCGCCTCGATCAGAGACTTGACTGCCTGAAGATGAAGGTTTATTAAATTGTATCCAAGAGGAGCCATGAGGATCATTATCTGTTAATAAATTAGCCGCACGTATAGCTTCCATTTCTTTACCGGCCCTGCTCTTAGTTGATCCTAGACCGAAAATTTTAACAAAAGTTTCTTGGTCTAAGTCTGCAGGAAGAATAATCCCAGCTTTTTGAACCTCTTCCTTTTTTTCTTCAATCTTTTTCGTAGAAACAGGTAATGCTACTGGGTTCATAATTGCAGACGTCATTCCTGCTCCCATTGCCATTGGCAGAAAGGCGTTATTAATTCCATGTCTGTTTGGCAACCCAAAAGATATGTTCGAAGCGCCGCACGTGGTATTAACCTCAAGTTCTTCCCGCAACTTTCGAACTAAGGTAAATACCTGGTTTCCTGCAGTCGCCATTGCGCCAATTGGCATCACCAAAGGGTCAACTACAATATCCTGCGCTGGTATATTAAAATCTGCTGCTCTTTCAACTATTTTTTTTGCAACCATAAATCGTACATCGGGGTCTTCTGAAATTCCTGTGTCGTCATTGGATATTGCAACAACAGGAACATTATATTTTTTCACGAGGGGCAGAACGAATTCTAATCGGTCCTCTTCCCCGGTAACAGAATTTAACAACGGTCTACCCTTAGCAGCCTCCAATCCAGCCTCCAATGCTGCAGGCACAGAGCTATCTATACAGAGCGGTATGTCTGTTAAATTTTGAACTAGATTTATCAGATCAACCATAAGCGGTGGTTCAGTCTCGTTTGGATTTGGGTTCGAATTGTATACAACACCCGCATTTATGTCTAAAATGTTCGCGCCGGCTTCGACTTGAGCCAATGCATCACTTTCCACCGTAGTAAAGTTCCCGGCTTCGAGTTCTAATGCTAATTTTTTTCGACCTGTTGGATTTATACGTTCTCCAATAACACAAAATGGTTCATCAAAGCCTATTATTGCAGTCTTCGACTTTGATTCAATTATGGTTCGTGCCATTTTTTACCTCGTAAGTATTAAGCGGACTTAATTTTTTTTGTTAAGTTATTTGAAATCCACTCGGCATTAGTCTTAATGCCGCCTAGTGGAAAAAAATGAATACTGGATATATTTGCATTGGGGTTTTTGCTTACACCTGTCGCCAATGCTTCTAAAACTTCTGTTGGCTCATAAGGAAGTAAAAGCTTTGTAAGATCCAAGGCCCTTTTCTGAAGAACTTTCAGTGATGGACCTACTCCACATGCTATGGCGAATTTAATTAACGTTTGTAACTTAGCAGGTCCCGCTACGCCCACGTTTATGGGTAAAGTGATCCCCGCTGCATTAATTCTGTTTGCCCACTCAAAAATTGGGACTGAGTCAAAGGCGAACTGGGTCGTGATACCCATATTAGCGTCAGTTCGTTCTGAAAACTTTTGCTTCCATTCAAGAGCCATATCAACATTTTTATTGGTATTGTCCGAGTCGACATCCTTATTTCCCTCTGGATGGCCTGCGACATTTAAATCCGTGAAACCATATTTATCGAACATTTCAGTTTCAAGTAACTGCATCGAAGAGTTAAAACTGCCCTTTGGTGTATCGATCCCGCCGGCCAGTAGAAGAGCTTGCTTAACGCCAGCTTCTGATACGTAACGGTCTATCCAGTCCGATAAAGTGGGCTTGTCTTTAATTATGCGCGCCGGAAAATGTGGCATTACTTTAAATCCTTCATTTCCTAGCCGTACTGCGGTTCTAACCATATCATCAATTGAAGTTCCATCGATATGAGCGATGTAAATTAAAGTATCCTTGGGTAAAATATTGGAAAAACTTTCAACTTTTTCAGCAGTTCGCGGCATTATTTCCATAGAGAACCCGCTAAGAAGGCCATTGAAGTTTTTGATAGGCGCAGGTTGGTCTTTAGATTTTTTAAAGTTTAAAAGTGCCATTTTAACTCCTAGAAAAGTTTCACTTCCAGCCTTCGTTTTTGATAAGATATTTCAGTTTTTCTTGACTGTATTCTGACTCAATTCGTTCTGCCTCACTTCTGGCAACTGTATCGGGATCACCCTCGATGAGGTAAGGCTCTGCCTTGTGCCATTCAGCCAAATAATCGTCGGACCCTCTCAGATTACACTTCATGGCTGCTCTATCGATTGCTTGTTCAAACCTTTCACTCAACTGAATCTTTGAGCCACGTCTGCCCTTGCCAACGATCACTTGGGCTGGGATGTCGCGCCAGTACACAACTGTTACTTCAGGCATTCCTATTCCTTCTCATCGAGTCTCACATGTAGGGCAGCTGCACTTTTATGCCACGTCGGTTTTCGACTAGCTTTTGTCAAAGAGCGACTAAAATTTTTTGTAAAATTATAAATCCTCATTAAATTGCCTTGCGAAATGTATGCGTCACATCTATCGTCTACTTAAGTTATTTAATAGGGGGCGTAATGCTATGGCGCCCAAGCGTCCAAAAGGTGTGGATGTTTTCCCGAAAGTGGTTGAGGACGCCTCACCAATGTCGCCAAGTCCGACCGACTTATATGCCGCTTTGGACTTGGGGACAAATAGTTGTAGAATGTTGATTGCCCAGTCCAAGGGTAGTCAATTTCATGTCGTGGATAGTTTTTCCAGGACTGTTCAGCTCGGGGCTGGTCTTGAGCGCAGCGGTCGTTTGAGCCGAACTTCAATGTATCGTACAATCCAAGCTCTTCGAGTGTGCAAACAAAAATTGAAAAAATACAAAGTCCGGAGGATGCGATTAGTAGCAACTGAGGCGTGTAGAAGAGCATTGAATGCAAGTGATTTTATCGCTGCCGTCAAGCGAGAAACTGGTCTCAGATTAGAAATTATAAAGCCGGAAGAAGAGGCGCGTTTGGCTGTAATTTCTTGTGCGCCTCTTGTTAGCGCAAAAACGGAGCAGCTATTGGTGGTTGATATTGGAGGCGGGTCAACCGAGTTAGTTTGGATTGATCTGAGCTCGGTGCCAAGCTGGGATAGACCAAGATCAATAATGAGACTTCACGCTGGCTTCCATCATTTTGATGGTCCATTTCCAGCGGCCAAGGTGATTGATTGGATTTCAGTGCCGCTTGGAGTGGCAACTTTACGTGATCAATTCAGAGATGTTGAAGACGACTCTGCTCGCTACGCACTAATGAGCTGTTATTTTGAAGAAAAATTGGCTGATTTTGCTCCTTATGATTTTGCTCCGCTAAAAAATGCGGAGGAGCGACAAGCATTTCAGATTATTGGAACTTCTGGTACAGTCACGACAGTTGCATCCAGTCATCTTGGGCTTAAACGATATGACCGCACAAAGGTGGACGGACTTAGGATGAGTTCAGAGCAAATTGATAAAGTTATAAATTCATATTTAGAGCTTGGTCCAGATGGTCGTAGACATGATCCAAGAATAGGAAATGATAGACACGCTTTAATTATGTCGGGATCAGCTATACTTCAGGCGCTTTTACGCTGCTGGCCAACAGACCGACTATCGGTTGCAGATCGTGGATTACGAGAAGGACTTTTATACGCTCAAATGTGCGCAGACGGTTTGATAGAAGGTACTGCTTTATAGCAGGTCTGATAGAGACAATAACGATTGCAGGATCTGAAATTTTGGCTGGTAAACAAAAAAACTCTGGTAGAGGGCAGAGAGAATTAAAGGCAAGTCTAAAAAGTGCTCGTGGAAGAACTGTTTCTCAAGTTAAATGGTTGCAAAGGCAACTTAATGATCCTTATGTGAAAAGGGCAAAAGCGGAGGGTTACAGAGGTAGAGCGGCTTATAAAATTATGGAGCTTGATGATAAATTTAAGTTCCTCGAAGCCGGATCTCGGGTGGTTGATCTGGGATGTGCTCCGGGCGGTTGGTGTCAGGTTGTATCCGAAAGAGTAAATGCACAAGGAAATTTCAAAGGAAAACATACTGGGCAAGTTATTGGAGTGGACTTGCAGGAAGTAGAGCCCATCCCCGGTGTAGAGCTGTATCAATTAGACTTCTTATCGCATGATGCTGATGCACAAATTAAAAATTTTTTAGGTGGTAAGGCTTCAGTTGTTTTATCGGATATGGCGGCACCCTCTTCGGGGCATAAAAAAACGGATCATCTGAGAATTATGGCTCTTTGTGAGGCGGCTGCATTTTTTGCGTTTGATGTTCTGGAATTAGAAGGTACTTTCGTAGCTAAAGTTCTGGCTGGTGGAGCGGAGGGCGAGTTGCAGAAAATCCTTAAAAACCGTTTTAGAAAAGTTTTCAACTTTAAACCTCCAAGCAGTCGCTCAGATAGTTCTGAAAAATTTGTTGTAGCAATGGGGTATAGAGCTATTGAAAAAGAGTAGTCAGCAATAATTGCAGACATGCATGACCTAAGATAGATTTTGAGCTAAAAAAGTTCAGCAACTTGCTTGGGTCAAATTATAAGACTATGTCGGTAATTTGCTATATAATACCGTAAATTCTTCTTAATAATAAATCGGTTCTTAGTTACATTAATTATATAAATCGTATAATTATAGAAAGTTAAAGATGCCCCTAAATTTTAGCAAAAAGGTATTTATCACATGCGCGGTAACGGGATCGGGTGGTACGCAGGATAGAAGTAAATATGTGCCCCGAAGCCCGAAAGACATTGCTGACAGTGCTATTCTCGCTGCAAAAGCAGGAGCCGCAATAGTTCATTGCCATGTTAGAGACCCTGATACTGGCGAGCCGAGTCGCGATTTATCCTACTATCGTGAAGTGACCGACAGAATACGCTCCTCCGAAGTTGATGTCGTGTTAAATCTAACTGCTGGAATGGGGGGTGATTTAGTTTTGGGAGGAACAAAATCTCCGTTACCTTTGGCAAAAGGGACTGATATGATTAGCGCTGAAGAGCGAGTTGCTCATATAGTAGAATGTTTACCTGAAATTTGTACCCTGGATTGTGGGACGATGAATTTTGCCGAAGCTGATTACGTCATGACCAATACGCCGGGGATGTTGCGTTCTATGGGGGGCATTATGACTGAATTAGGGGTCAAGCCAGAAATAGAAGCGTTTGATACGGGACATCTATGGTTTGCACAACAGCTTGTATCAGAAAAAGTTATCGCTCCAGATGCTTTGGTTCAACTTTGCATGGGAGTGCCTTGGGGTGCCCCTGACGATTTAAATACTTTTATGGCAATGGTTAATAATGTACCAAAAGACTGGACTTTTTCAGCCTTTTCCTTGGGGCGAAATCAAATGGCTTACGTGGCAGCGGCAGTTTTGGCGGGAGGAAATGTACGTGTTGGACTTGAAGATAATCTTTGGTTAAAAAAAGGAGTTCTGGCAACCAATGAGCAGTTGGTTGAGAGAGCGAAAGTTATAATTGAGGGGATGGGGGCAGAGCTTATGGACGCCGAAGAAGTTAGAAATAAATTAAATTTAAAAACACGTGCACCGAGTTCATAAAATGTCTCGTCGTATTGTTATTACTGGAGGTGGAAGTGGTATTGGGCTAGCCATTGCTAAGCGTCATATTGCAGAGGGCGCGAGGGTGGCAATTTGTGATGAAGATATTGCGCTGGTGAAGAGGGCGTCTGAAAATTACGAAATAGCCATTTCGTTTTGCGCTGATGTGTCTGACAGCAATCAAATGAAGGATTTTCATAATAATATTATTGATGAGTTTGGCGGGGTCGATGTGATGTACGCAAATGCAGGGGTGGGAGGCCCGGCAGGCCCCATTGACGAAATTGATCAGAATGAATGGAAGAGATGTATAGAAATTAACCTGTTTGGAGCATTCTACAGTGCTTCGTGGGCATCTGGAATAATGAAGGTGCAAAAAAATGGATGCATTATTTTTACATCATCTACTTCAGGATTATTTGGTGTTCCAAATAGGTCTCCTTATGTTGCAGCAAAATGGGGTATTGTTGGCCTAACCAAATCAATGGCTATGGAATTAGGTGATTATGGCGTGCGTGTGAATGCCATTTGCCCAGGCGCTGTGAGTGGCGATAGAATGAAACGCGTTTTATCGATGGAAAGTAAGGCTTCAGGAATTTCGGAAGATGATCTCAAAAAGGTTTATTCTGAGGGCACGTCTATGAGAAGTTTCGTTACTGAAGAAAATGTTGCTGATATGGCTCTATTTTTGGCTAGTGATCAAGCCTCCATGATAACAGGCCAAGCTATGGCTGTTGATGGATATACAGAGCGAACCGTATAAATTTGGTGTTAGGGCATTTAGCGTTAGAAACATGATTAAGAAAGTCGCAATTATAGGTGGTGGGGTTATCGGCGGTGGTTGGGCTGCCAGGGTTTTGTTAAACGGTTTGGATGTTAACGTTTATGATCCAGATCCAAATGCAGAGCAAACTCTTTTGGAAGTTATCGATAATGCGAGATTTTCCCTTCCTATGCTTTACGAGTCTAAGTTGCCTAATGAGGGAAAAATTAACTTCTGTAAGAGCGTTGCCGAAGCTGTTGTTGATGCGGATTGGATTCAAGAGAGTGTTCCGGAAAGATTAAATATTAAACATGATGTATATGAAGAAATTCAAACATCTTGTAAGACCTCAGCAATAATTGCGTCTTCAACGTCCGGGTTTAAGCCGTCGGAACTACAAGAAAATTCCATAGCACCTGAACAAATTTTAGTTTGCCACCCATTTAATCCGGTTTATTTACTGCCACTGATCGAAGTTGTTGGAAGCGATAAAACGTCCGCACGGGATATAAAAAAAGCGATGGATGTTTTAACAAAGTTAGGGTTCTTTCCATTGCATGTTCGAAAAGAGATTGACGCTCATTTAGCTGATAGATTTCTTGAGGCAGTTTGGCGAGAAGCCCTGTGGTTAATAAAAGATGATATTGCTACTACTTCAGAAATTGACAATGCAATTCGATATGGTTTTGGTCTTCGTTGGGCTCAAATGGGCTTATTTGAAACATATCGCATTGCGGGCGGCAAAGCAGGCATGCAACATTTTTTATCTCAATTTGGTCCATGCTTAAAATGGCCGTGGACAAAGTTGATGGATGTACCCGATCTGACGGATGAGCTTGTAAAAAAAATAGCATCCCAATCTGATAGCCAGTCCGGCGATAAATCAATCCGTGAACTAGAACGTACTAGGGACAAAAATTTAGTAGCAATTTTACGTAGTCTGAAACAGCAAAACTTTGCCGCTGGCAATTTGATTTCTAATCATGAGAAAATGATATCTGAGCAGAAAACTTTAAAAAATAAAATGATTGTTAGCGTGGACAGGGTAATTCCCGTTGATTGGACGGATTATAATGGTCACATGAACGAGGGTCGCTATGGTCAAGTATTTTCTGATGCGGCTGATGGTTTTTTATCTTCAGTAGGTGTTGACTCTGAGTATATTGCTTCTGGGAATAGTTATTTTACAGTTGAAAATCATATAAAATATTTGAATGAAACATTAGCCGGTGAACATATTTATGTGGATACATCTGTTCTGCTTGTCGATGGAAAAAAGCTGAAGCTTTTTCATATAATGAGACGCAAAACAGATAAGATCGAGCTAGCGACTTGTGAACAATTTCTACTTCATGTCGATCTAAATACACGAAAATCAAGTGAGCCTGTGGGGGAAGTTGCTTCAAAATTACAAGAAATATTCAAATAGGTGAGTTATGGATTTTGGATTGTCTGATGAACAGAAGATGATAGTAGATACTGTTAGAAACTTTGTCGAAAAAGAAATTTATCCATTTGAGAGCGAGGTGGAGGCTACCGGGGTAGTTCGTAAAGAAGTTTCTGATGAGATAAAAAAGAAGACTATCGATCTTGGATTTTACGCTTGTAATTTTCCAAGCGAAGTCGGTGGTGCCGGCCTAAACCATCTAGAGTTTGCACTGGTCGAACGAGAGTTAGGCCGCGCTTCTATGGCGCTAAATCACTTTTTTGGACGTCCTCAAAATATTTTGATGGCGTGCACCGGTGATCAAAGAGAGAGATATTTATTTCCAGCTGTAAGAGGCGAAAAAATGGATGCGCTGGCTATGACGGAACCAGATGCTGGATCCGATGTAAGAGGTATGAAATGCTCAGCTTATCGTGATGGGGGTGATTGGCTATTAAATGGTGTAAAACATTTTATTTCGGGAGCTGATCATGCAGATTTTGTGATTGTATTTGTTGCTACTGGTGAGGATCAAACCCCCAAAGGGCCCAAGAAGCGGATTACTGCATTTTTAGTTGATAGAGGAACGCCAGGTTTTACCATACGAGACGGCTATAAGTCAGTCAGTCATCGAGGGTATAATAATATGATCCTTGAATTCGATAATTGCCGATTATCGAAAGAGCAAGTGCTTGGCGAAGTAGACGGTGGTTTTGAAGTCATGAACACCTGGTTATATGCCACTCGTATTACGGTTGCCACCATGTCAGTTGGCCGAGCAAGGCGATGCTTTGAATATGCATTGAACTATAGTGCAGAGCGGAAGCAATTTGGAAAAAGTATTGGAAAATTTCAAGGTGTTAGTTTCCAGTTAGCAGATATGATCACTGAAATCGATGCTGCAGATCTGCTTACATTAAGTTCGGCGTGGAAATTAGACCAAGGCATGAACGCTAATAGAGAAATTGCTTCTGCAAAACTTTATGCATCCGAGATGCTTGCACGTGTAACCGATGCGACCTTGCAAATTCATGGTGGTATGGGATTAATGAACGACTTTCCTATTGAAAGATTCTGGCGTGATGCGAGAGTAGAACGTATTTGGGATGGCACTTCAGAAATCCAAAAACACATAATCAGCAGAGAAATGTTAAGGCCTCTTGGTTCATAGTACTGTGAAAATTCAAGTGATAAAAAAATTTAGAATCAATAGTTTAGATAGGTTTCTTAAACCTAAAAATGTATTAGTTATTGGGGGAGGGGTTTGGGGAAAATCTATTGTTTTCCAATTAAAAAAAATTGGGTTTAATGGAAAGATATTTGCATTGCATCCATCTGAAAAAGTGTTTTGTGGTTGTAAAACATACAGAAATATTGATGAGTTGCCTGTTCCAATTGATGCTGCTTTTGTTGGGGTTAACAGGGTCGCCACAATCGATATCATTTCGCAACTTTCGAAGGCCAAATGTGGCGGCGCAGTTTGTTTTGCGTCTGGGTTTTCAGAAGCTGTAAGTGAGCTAAAAGATGGTCGCGAATTACAAGAAACATTGATTAATATGGCTGGAAAGATGCCCATTCTGGGACCTAATTGTTACGGTATAATAAATTACTTTGACAATTTTTGTTTGTGGCCGGACCAGCACGGGGGCCAAAAAGTAGATAGTGGCGTTGCCGTTATTACACAGAGCTCAAATATAATGATCAATCTAACGATGCAAAAAAGAGGTTTGCCCATAGGTTACGCAGTAACTGCTGGAAATCAAGCGCAGCTTGGAGTGGCTGAACTGGCTATGAATATCGTAAAAGATAAAAGAGTTACCGCTTTGGGATTGTATGTGGAGGGCCTAGGGTCAATAAGAAATTTTGAAAAGTTAGTGAGTTTATGTGATCGGATGGGCAAAGCCATAGTTATTATAAAAATTGGTAAGTCAGAACAAGCAAAAGTATCCGCGGTATCTCACACGGCCTCACTCGCGGGCAGTGATAAGGGAGCAGCAGCCCTAATGAAAAGGCTTGGAGTTGCAAGGGTAGATTCCCTTTCCGAATTTATCGAAACTCTAAAAATTTTTCACTGTCATGGTAGATTATCAGGTCCATCTGTCGCGTCTGTATCCTGTTCTGGTGGAGAGGCAAGTTTAATTGCAGATATTTCCAATGGTAAGCAGATTTCGTTTCCAAAGTTAACAAAAATACAAATAGAAGACCTTAAGATTGTATTAGGAGCCAAAGTGGCGCTAGCAAATCCATTGGATTATCATACCTACATTTGGGGAAATGCAGATAAAATGGCACAAACATTTATATCAATAATGCAAGGTAAAAATATAGATATTGGAATAATTATTGTGGACTTTCCCAGACCAGATTTGTGTGACCCTGCTGCTTGGAACTGTGTTGTGGAAGCCGCAATTGTTACAAAAAAAGCAATCAGAAAACCGGTTGCTTTGCTGTCCACGCTTGCTGAAAATATTGAAGAAAGTTTAGCAAAAGAATTAATGCAAAAAGATCTAATTCCCCTTTGCGGAATAGACGAAGGTTTAGCAGCAATAGTTGCAGCGTCTACTCAAAAAACTGATTTAGATATATTTAAAAATCCAGTAATTTTACCTAATAATAATAAAAACTCCCGCCTGCTAGACGAGGCGTATTCAAAATCATTATTATCTGAAATTGGAGTCGATACGCCGAGAAATGTTGTGGTAAAAAATAACGAACTATTAGACAGGCTGCCCTTTGAGTTTCCTGTAGTTATCAAAGCGCTTGGATTATCTCACAAAACTGAAAATAGGGGAGTTCGATTAGGTCTAACTAACGCTGAAGAATTAAAAATAGCTTTTGGTGAAATGGCTTTTCCCGAATATTTGATTGAAGAGATGATAAGCGATGTACTAATTGAGTTATTAGTTGGTATTATTAATGATCCAGCCCATGGTTTTGTGCTAACGATCGCATCTGGAGGAGTTTTGACTGAAATTTTATCTGATAGCCAAAGTTTAGTCATGCCAGTTAATAGAGGTGAATTAAATGCCGCGATTAAAGATTTGAGAATATCAAGAGTAATTGATGGCTATAGAGGCTCGGACGCAATAAATATGGATCCATTTATACAGAATATTTTTAAGCTTCAGGAATTTGTAATCAAGAATAGTCATGACTTGTCTGAGTTAGAAATAAATCCATTCTTAATCACCGCTTCTAGAGCCATTGCTGTTGATGCTTTAATAAAAATGTAGTTAGGATTAATGTATGTCTACCAAATCTGTAAAGACAAATATCTTCGGACACGTTCTTGAAGTTACTTTGGATCGGCCAAAAGCGAATGCCATAGATTTAAAGACAAGCAAGATTATGGGTGATGTATTTTGTGATTTTAGAGATAACCCTAATTTGAGAGTTGCAATTATTACCGGGTCTGGAGAAAAATTTTTTTGTGCGGGCTGGGACTTAAAAGCTGCGGCAGATGGCGACGCGGTAGACGGCGATTACGGCGTTGGCGGTTTTGGAGGTTTGCAAGAGTTACCCCACATGAATAAACCAGTTATTGCGGCCGTTAATGGTATCTGTTGCGGCGGCGGTCTTGAATTAGCCCTTTCTGCAGATATTATATTGGCGGCAGAACATGCCTCATTTGCCTTGCCGGAAATACGTTCTGGTACTGTTGCAGATGCTGCATCATTAAAGCTACCAAAACGCATCCCATATCACATAGCAATGGAAATGCTATTTACCGGGAGATGGCTTGATTCAGAGGAAGCGGCGAGATGGGGTTTGATAAATCAGGTTCACAAGTCAAATGATCTACTTTCAAAAGCTAGAGAGCTAGCTGAACTTTTAGCTTCAGGTCCTCCTTTGGTATATGCTGCAATAAAAGAAGTTGTTCGAGAAGCAGAAAATATGAAGTTTAACGATGCCCTAAATATGATTATAAAAAGTCAGTTTCGAACGGTTGAAACCTTGTATCGTTCTGAAGACCAATTAGAGGGAGCACGTGCCTTTTCTGAGAAACGTGATCCAGTATGGAGAGGGAAATAAAACTAAACTAGGTGAATTTTAGCCAGTAAATCGAACTTTTCCAATGTGGTCTAGATTTCTGTTGCGTTGAGCATAGTCAATTCCATAACCAACAACAAACTCATCTGGTATCTCAAAACCCGTCCAATCTGCTTTAACATCAATCTCTCGTCTGCTTGGCTTATCAAGTAAAGCAATTGATTTTAACCGAGCGGGGCCTCTTGATTTTAGTAATGCTATTACATGGCTCAAAGTATAGCCAGTATCGACTATATCTTCTACGACCAGTACGTCTCTTCCTTCAATTGCACCCCTTAGGTCTTTTAATATACGCACTTCTCTTGAGCTTTCCATACCATCGCCGTAAGATGATGCTTCTAAGAAATCAACTTCTACCGGTAAATCTAATTCACGCACCAAGTCTGCAATAAACACGAATGAACCTCGCAACAAACCCACGACAATGAGTTTATCTGTACCCACGAATTCATTCTGAATATTTTTGCAAAGCTCCTCTACCCTGGCCGCAATTGCTTTTGCAGAAATCATTTCATCAATGACATATGGTCGCTCTGACATTAAATCACCCTTTATTTTTGCAACAACATTACGTATCTCTGGCAACCTGTCACTACAAAAAAATAAAAATGCCTACTCACTCTGAAACAAAAATTTTAAAATATCAGCCGGAACAGATGTTCGAATTGGTGGCGGATGTGAATAGTTACCCCCAATTTCTCCCTTGGTGTTCGGCGGCCAGAATACACTCTAGAAGTTTTATTGAAAATAATGAAGTACTAGAAGCTGATCTGATTATTAGTTTTAAAGTATTTCGTGAAAAGTTTGGGAGTAAGGTTACCTTGATGCGATCTGAGAACCAGATAATTACCGAATATATAGATGGACCATTCAAACGAATGTACTCCCAATGGAGGTTTAAAAGTGTCAATAACGGTAGTGAGGTTTCTTTTTACGTAGATTTTGAAATGAAGAATGCTGTATTGCAAAAAATAGTAGGTGTTGTTTTTAATGAAGCAATGCATCGTGTTTTAACTTCATTCGAAAAGCAGGCAGTGGCTCTTTATCCTGATTAAGTTACCAAAAGTTCCTCATGCAATAGTTCTATTGCTTTTACGACTGCTGAAGATCTAATATTACTTCTTCCTAGAGGGCCATATTCCATAGTTTCAACTCTAATTTCGCCATTTTTGTGGGCAATTGCAAAGCAAACCAAACCTTCGGGTTTGTAACCGCTCCCCCCGGGACCAGCGATACCTGTGATTGAAATAGCTATGGTGCCCGCTGATCTATTCAAAGCTCCTTCTGCCATCTGCTTTGCTACTTCCTCACTAACGGCTCCATGCTTTTCTAGGATCTTCTTATCTACTCCTAAGTCACTAATTTTAGAACGGTTTGAATAGGTAATATACCCTTGCTCAAAAAAAGCCGATGAGCCAGGCATTTCAGTTAGGCAAGCCGCTAGCAAACCGGACGTACAGCTTTCGGCGGAAACAATTTTACTCCCGCGTTTTATTGCGATATCGTATAAACTCTTTAGATCAGTCATATTCAAGAACTACCATGATAAAGAACTGCTAAAATAATTGTACAAATTGCTGCAGTAATTCCGGCAAAGATATCATCTAACATGACTCCTAATACCCCATTTTTCTTATCCGCCCAGCCGATTAACGACGGTTTATAAATATCAAATATGCGAAAAAAGAAAAATGAAGATATCCATCCTGGCCATAAGTCTAACGAGGGTAGGTTGTAAAAAAACACTGCCCAAGCAGTCGGTAGGACTGCAATCCACAGTCCTATAAGCTCATCAATAACAACTTCGGATGGGTCTTTATTTGCTGTTCGTTTTAAGTACTCATTTGTAGCCCACCACCCAAATACACAAGCAGATAAGAGCGCAATTGCAAACCCTATTATTCCAAAAGACTCTAACAATAATATCGCTAGAACGAGAGCAAATAAAGAGCCCCAGGTTCCCGGAGCAGGCCGAAGGTAACCAATTCCAAATATTGTGGCAATTGCTGCGCTCATGGGGTGATAAGAGTTGCTGTGGCTAAAGCAGCAATTCCTTCCTCGCGCCCGGTAAAGCCTAACCTTTCGGTCGTTGTGGCTTTAACAGAAATTCTATCCTTTTTTAAATTAATAATATTTTGAATGTTTATCTTTATTAATTCAGCATGAGGTTTAATTTTTGGTCTTTCACAAATTATGGTACAGTCAACATTACCTATTTCAAAGTTTTTACTTTTTGCGAGCTTCACTGCATATTTGAGAAAAACCTCGCTCGGCGCATCCTTCCATTTTTTGTCATCTGGTGGAAAATGAGTGCCTATGTCTCCCTCTGCTAGCGCTCCAAAAATGGCGTCAGTTATGGCATGCAGTGCCACATCTGCGTCTGAGTGTCCGCTAAGCTTAGAGGTGTGAGGAATTTTAACTCCACCTAAGATTACAAAATCTCCTTCCTCAAAAGCGTGTACATCAAAACCGTTACCAATTCTTATATCCATAATTAATATCCTAAAACAGCCGTAACGCGATCAAAATCTTCGGCCGTTGTTATTTTAATATTTTTTTCGCTACCTTGTATTACTTTAACTTTTATTCCCGCTAAAGTGGCAACTTCAACATCATCAGTCACAGTTGATGAACTGGCTACGTGAGCATCAAGTATCTTTTTGAAATTAAAGCCTTGTGGCGTTTGAGCCCGCCAGATATTCTTCCTGCTTTTGGTTTGCGTCACCTCTTCATCGATGACTTCCCAGAGCGTGTCTGTGATAGGTAACCCAGGCGACACGGCATCGGCCGTATCTAAATTATCAAGTACATTATTAATAACAGTTAGTGGAGTTGAGGGCCGTGCTGCATCGTGGATTAGCACGTAATCTGGCATTTCATTTTGTTTTAAAGCCTCAAGGCCAAATTTAACTGACTCGGATCTTGTGTGCCCACCTTTCGTAAACAAAACATCGCTTCTATTTAAAAGATGAAGATCATCTGGATGAAGGACTACCATAACATTATTAATTCTGGAGATATTTTTAAATAAATCTATTGAATGGTCGATAATTCTTTTATTACCTAAACTCTGCCATTGTTTAGGAATTGCACTCCCAGCTCGTGTCCCTCGGCCGGCAGCAAGTATTAGGGCGATAATCTTCATCGGATGTCACACTTGTCATTATTAGTTCTTAAGAATGGTCTAAGTGTTCTTCTCATAATATTCAATATAGGCATTTATTGCCTAAATTTTAATCATTGATTGTAGAGTGATGAAAAAAAAAGCATAAAATATTGTTCGAGTTAAATTGCCGTACTAAGTTTGAGACAACGGAGTAATTGTGTCGCTAAATTCAATAATTCAAACTGGTAGGGTTCCTGTTCTTTTGGCTCCTATGGCGGGAGTTACAGATTTACCATTTAGAAATGCGGTTTCTAAATTTGGTGTGGATATGGTTTTTAGTGAAATGATAGCGGACCATAGCTTGCTTTCGAGAGATGTAAAAAATCAAAAGATTGAATTGGGCACCAGTTTCTCCAATACAGCGGTGCAGCTCGCGGGGTGTGAGCCAGCAACAATGAGCGAGGCTGCAAAAATAGTTTTGAATCTTGGCGCGGGAGCTATAGATATTAACATGGGCTGTCCGTCGAAAAAAGTCGTTGGAGGTTATTCTGGCTCGGCCCTTATGCGCGATTTGAAAAAAGCCGCAGCGATTATAGAGAGCGTTGTAAACGCTGTTGATGTGCCTGTATCTTTGAAGGCGCGTCTTGGATGGGATGATAGCTCGAAAAATGCAAAAGACCTTGGCCTATTAGCTGAACAGTGTGGTGTGCAGTTAATTACAATCCATGCGCGAACTCGGAGTCAATTTTATAAAGGCTTTGCGGATTGGAATGCCATTCTGGAGGTTAAAAAAGCAGTTAAGATTCCAGTTATAGTTAATGGAGACATTGTAGATACACGCTCGGCTGGCCAAGCCTTAAAGGTGTCCGAGACTGATGGATTAATGATGGGCCGGGGTGTTATCGGAAAGCCTTGGGTAATCTCTCAAATATCAGCATACGTGAATAAAGAACCTCAGCCGTCAAGTCCTGATGGATTGAGCCTTATTGAAGTAATCGCGGAACACTACGAGGAAATTTTATCATTTTATGGAGAATCTCTTGGAGTAAGGATTGCTCGAAAACATCTAAAGCGTTATTTGGATATTTTCGGTTTATCAAAAAAATTATCAACTGAGTTTTTAAAAGAGAACTCTGCAAAAGAGGTAATTAGAAAGCTTTTTGATATACCAAAACGGGTTAACCCATGAATGTGGATTATGAGAAAGTTTGGATGTCTATTCCGCTTCCATCTGTCGTTTTAAACAGCGACGATATTGTTGTTGAAGTTAATCCGCCTGGTGAGGGGTTTTTAAATGCATCAAGCAAATCCCTGAAAAATAAATGTATTTGGGACCTTATAGAAATCGATGCATCTCTAGAGGATAGCTACAAAAAAGTAAAAAAATTTCACTCTCCTTTGTTCATTACAGATGTTAAAGTTGCAGCTAATGGACGAGATCCGGTCCGTTGTAATATACAAATTGCTCCAATCATTGGTCTTGAAGATAGTACTATCTTATTGATTGCCCCAAGAGAGATTGCTGGTAGAATATCCCAATCTAAGTCCGTAAAAGCAGCCGCAAAGTCTGCCATAGGGATGGCTGAGATGCTTGCCCATGAAATTAAAAACCCTCTCGCAGGTATTACAGGGGCTGCGCAGTTATTGTCTATGGGACTTTCGGCAACTGATCTGGAAATTACAGATTTGATTGTTGCCGAAACTAGAAGAATATTAACTTTATTAGAGCAGGTTGAGCAGTTTGGAAATTTGAAACCTATTGATCCTAAACCACTAAATATTCATGATGTAATAGATAGGGCGAGGCGTTCTGCGCATTTAGGTTTTAGTGCACATATTAATTTTCAAGAGGAATACGATCCTTCTTTGCCTTTAGTTTACGGAGATCCAGACCAATTACTCCAAGTATTTTTAAATTTAATCAAAAATGCCTCTGAAGTGCAGCCAAATAATGGTACAATCAAATTACGTACATTTTTTGAGCACAGCTTTAAACTACGAAGAGCCGATGGCTCGGGCCACTCTATGCCGATCCAAGTCGAGGTCATAGATAATGGGCCTGGTGTTTCTGAGGATATAAGAGATGAAATTTTTGATCCTTTTGTTTCAGGGCGAGATAATGGAACTGGCCTGGGTCTAGCTTTAACAAGTAAAATCATATCGGATCACAATGGTCTAATCTCTCTCGAATCTAAGCCTGGAAATACTGTGTTTCGTATTTCTTTACCTTTTGTGACAAAACTTAATTAAGGGGAATTTAGGATGGATGGCACTGTTTTAGTTGCGGACGACGATAGGACAATTCGTACAGTACTTACCCAGGCGCTTACTCGCGCAGGTGTAAAAGTCCATGCAACTTCCAGTTTAACTACTCTAATGCGATGGGTTTCTGAAGGAAAAGGCGATGTAGTAATTACTGATGTAATGATGCCGGATGGGAATGGTTTAGAGATGTTGCCAAAAATTGCTGAAGATCGTCCAGATTTACCAGTTATTGTTATTTCCGCCCAAAACACTATTATGACCGCGATACAGGCAGCAGAAGCAGATGCATACGATTATTTGCCCAAACCTTTTGATTTGCCGGATTTAATGAAGCGATGCGCAAAAGCATTATCAAAAAAAGGAAAAGGTCTTTCTGCTTCGTCCAGTGCTTCTATCAGAACTACTAACATGAATGCAGCTGATGAAGGCTTACCAATAGTTGGCAAAACTGCTTTAATGCAAAATCTTTACCGTTTTGTGGCCAGGCTTATGAATTCTGAATTACCAGTATTAATATCTGGCGAGTCAGGAACTGGTAAAACTTTAGTCGCACAAGTATTACACGATTTTTCGGATAGAAGAAATATGCCTTTAATTAGAATGAGGGCTGATGATTTAGTCGAATTGGATGGACCGTCTAAAATTCTTGCACGGGCAAAAGACGGTACAATTATTATCGAAGAGATATCGGATTTGGGGCCAGTCGAGCAAGGAAGATTGGTTAGTATGATTGACTCACCTGGAGAACATTCTCCACGTTTTCTGGCTACCTTAGTCGGAGATATGACTGAGGCTGTAGATGACCAGAAAGTCAGGCGTGATCTCTTTTATCGTTTGGGAGGCGCCCCTATAACAGTTCCTTCCCTCAGGGAGCGGTTTGAGGATATTCCGTTGTTAGCAAGCTACTTTCTGGAAAAAGTTGACAAGGAAACGGGCATATCAAGAAATTTTGATCCGGCTGCAATGAAATTAATACAAACATATACTTGGCCAGGAAATGTTAGACAGTTAGAGAATATGGTTAAAAGGCTTGGTTTGACGGCAAGAGAGGCAGTCATTTCACTTAGTGAAGTCGAGCAAGCATTGTCTAACCAACCTGAAGTAGCTGCAGTCTTGTCCAACGGAAAAAGCGATAGACTCGCATCCGATGTCGACAAGCATCTGAGGAAATATTTTGACCTGCATGGCTCCCAACTTCCACCAAATGGTGTTTATAAGAGAATATTAAAAGAAGTTGAATTTCCGCTTATAACAATTGCCTTGGATGCTACAGGTGGTAATCAGGCTAAGTGCGCAAATTTGCTTGGAATAAATCGGAATACGCTCCGCAAAAAGATATCTGAATTAGATATTCAAGTGACAAGGAGAAGAAAACTGATGTAATGTGGCAACAATAGTGTTACCTAATGTCAACAATATGTATAAGTGAGTCTTTGTGTAAGTAAGTACAATGCGGTTTTCACTAACCAGGTTTTTAAATACTAGGGCTTTCGATCGTGTAAGGGCTTCTTCTACTATTTATTTTGTTTTTCTAGGTCCATTTTTGGCTTTTGTTACATATGTTGTTCTGGGACCTTTTGATTTGCGAGCGCAGTCTAGGCTGCTGCAGCTAGTTTTATTGGCAGATCTTATATATGTAATCACAATAGTTGCATTCGTAGTATTGAGAATATTGCGGATTATTTCACAGAGAAGACAAAGGTCAGCTGGCTCGCAACTACATTTACGTTTAACTGGATTTTTTACAGTAATGGCGTTGTTGCCCACGATTGGGGTAGCTATCTTTGCTACTTTCACGGTCAACATGGGGCTTGAGGCTTGGTTTTCTGACAGAGTTCAAAGTGTAATTGGTGCGTCAAGGTCTGCTGCTGAGGCCTATGAGACTGAGCAACGGGAAGCAATGGTGGAAGACATTACCGATTTAGCTAATGAGTTAGGGAATTTTAGAAAGGGTCGATTCGGTGCAGATTTTTCTGAATTAAGAACTCATTTGGCAAAGCTCCAGCAAGAGATGCAAAGGGGAATGAAAGAGGCCTTTGTTATTGATGATAAAGGAAAAATAAAACTTAGGGGTTTCCGTAATTATGCATTTGATTACGATGAGCCAGAGCCTTCTCTTTTTGATTCTGCATTGAAAGAAGTTCAGATAATTGAAGACTGGGACAATAATGAAATCCGTGCTTTGGTTTATATTGATGGTTTCCCTGGACATTACTTGTACATAACACGCTTGGTAGATGGAAATTTACTAAACTTACTTGACGACACACAGGAGACAGCATCTTTATACCAGCAACTGGAGAACGAAAAAGGCAAAGTGTTATTTAACTTTGCACTTGTCTATCTTGCATTTGCTATTCTAATGATCGTTAGTTCAGTTTTATTGGGCTTGTGGTTTGCAGAAAGACTATCTAGACCCATTGGCCGTTTGACTGGTGCTGCACAAAAAATTGCTGAAGGTGAACTTAATGTTAGGGTACGAGAGGAATCCGGTGATGATGAAATAGCTCAGCTCTCTAAGCTGTTTAATCGTATGACAGGTCAATTAAAGATACAACGTGATAAACTGTTACAAAATACCTCTCAAATTGATGAGAGACGGAGGCTTTTTGATAGTGTTTTGGCTTCTGTTACCTCTGGAGTAATCGGCTTAAATCCGAGTGGTGAAATATCCTTTATTAATCGTTCTGCTATAAGTTTGCTAAACTGTGATGATAAAAATTTAGAAAATATTACGCTCGATATATTAGTTCCAGAATTTGCACCAATGTATACCGCGCTATTTGCAAACAATTTGAAGAGCTTTCAGCAAGAAATTAAGCTGTTGAGAGCAGGTCGATTGGAGAACCTTTTAGTCAGAATTGCGCCCATGAAAGATGAAGATGATAAAATCGATGGTTTTGTTGTTGCTTTTGACGACGTTACACAACTTGTGTCGGCTCAGAGAGCGGCTGCATGGGGAGATGTAGCGCAGCGAATAGCTCATGAAATTAAAAACCCACTTACTCCAATTAGATTGTCAGCTGAGAGAATAAAGCGGAAGTTTATGCCCCTAGTGGACAGAGAGGGTGATACGCTAGCTAATATGACAGAAGTAATTGTTAGACAGACCAATGATCTTAGCCGAATTGTGGATGAGTTTTCAAAATTTGCAAGGATGCCTGAACCTGAAAAGCAGTCTGAGGATATCATTAAAGTTGTAAATTCTGCTATTTCACTACAAGAATCCGGGTTTCCAGAAATTTTATTTAAGAGAAATATTGTCGAAGGGCCGATTATGTTTGAATTGGATGCAACGATGATTTCACAAGTTCTTATCAATCTCTTGAAAAATGCAGGAGAGTCAATTGAAAGTAGACAGAATAAGGGTGGGTTTTCAGGAGTTAAGGGTCAAATAGACATTATTGTTGAGCCTCACGATACGTTTCTTGAAGTCTCAGTTGTTGATAATGGCATTGGTTTGCCTGCTGACAGAGCGCGATTGTTTGAGCCATATGTTACAACACGAGAAAACGGGACCGGTTTGGGTTTAGCGATAGTTAAAAAAATAATTGAAGAACATGGTGGAACATTCCGACTGGAAGATGCCCCTATATACAATAATAGTCGTAAAGTTGGTGCTGCTGCCATAATAGAGCTACCTTATTTTACAATGAGCGAGAATTCAGACTAAAACTTGGAGAAGAACTATGAAAGATATCCTGATAGTTGATGATGAACGCGATATTCGCGAGCTCATTTCGGAGATATTAATAGACGAGGGATACCAAACAAGACTTTGTGGTAGTGCCGATGAGTGTCTTCAAGAATTAAAAAAATCTGTGCCTGGGCTATTAATACTAGATATTTGGTTAAAAGATAATGAAATGGATGGCATTGACATATTAGTAAAAGCAAAACGGGAATTTCCCCAAGTTCCGGTTGTTATAATTTCAGGGCATGGAAACATTGAAATTGCCGTTGCTGCTATAAAGCAGGGTGCCTACGACTTTATTGAAAAACCCTTTAATATTGAACAGTTGCTTGTTGTTGTAAGGCGTGCGATGGAAACGTCTCGGTTGCGTCAGGAAAATTTTGAATTAAAACGCAAAGACACTCCTCTATCGGTTATGGTTGGCGAGTCAAATGTATTCAAGAATTTTGTAGCTAATTTGGACAAAGTTACGAAGACGAATGGGAGGGTCTTACTAACTGGTGGTTCAGGTAGTGGTAAAGAAATGGCAGCAAGATATATTCATGCAAATTCTGACAGAGCATTTAAACCATTTATAATTGTGAATTGTGCCTCCATTGTTCCAGATAGGATGGAAGATGTTCTATTTGGCAGAGATGCTGGAAACAGTTTACCTTCTGATGGTTTGCTTTCGCAAGCCGATGGAGGCGTTATCTACTTTGATGAGATAGCTGACATGCCATTGAAGACACAGTCAAAAATTTTAAGAGTACTCGTCGATCAGAAATTTCAAAGAGTTAATGGAAAGTCTGAGGTTAGAGTTGACCTCAGAGTTATTTCTTCGACTTCTCAAGACTTAACGGAAGCTATAGAGCAGCGATCTTTCCGAGAAGAGCTCTATCACCGACTTAATGTGGTGCCGATAAACGTACCATCTCTCTCACAAAGACTTGAGGACATCCCATTATTGTTTGAGCATTTCACTAAAACGTTTCATGAAACGCAGGGTTTAAATTATAGACAACTTTCAAACGAAGCATCAACGATGCTTCAGACTATGTCATGGCCTGGTAATATACGACAATTAAAAAATATGGTTGAAAGAGTTCTTATTCTGGGCGATGGACAGGGGGACGTATCAATTGAGGATTTACCTTCAGAAACAAGATCAACAAATGAAAAATTGAATAGCGTTGCCTCTGGTCCAATTGCGACGATGCCACTTAGAGAAGCAAGAGAGGCTTTTGAGAGAGAATATTTAGTAACTCAAATTAATCGATTTAATGGTAATATTTCAAAGACTGCAAAATTTGTAGGTATGGAACGCAGTGCACTGCATCGAAAGTTGAAGTCACTAGGCGTGGTTTCGATTTCGAGGGCTCAAAAAGAGGATGGCTGATGATTTAAATGCGTTTGTTTAAAAAAATTAGTTCATCCTTTTCGGGTGATAATAGGAGCTAGGTATGAAAGTAATAATTTGTGGTGCTGGCCAAGTTGGCTGGCAAATAGCCCGTCATTTGTCTGGAGAGAGCAATGATGTAACGGTAGTAGACAATGATCCAGAATTAGTGCGTCGCGCTACAAATACTTTAGACGTGCAAGGTATCTCTGGTTTCGCTTCTTATCCAGATATCTTAGATAGAGCGGGTGCGCGAGATGCTGATATGATTATTGCAGCAACATATTCTGACGAAGTGAATATGGTGACCTGCCAAGTGGCACATTCGATCTTTTCGATCCCACGTAAAATAGCCCGGCTTCGCAGTCAATCGTATTTAAATGCGATTTATTCTGATCTATATCGGAGAGATCATTTACCAATCGATGTAGTTATCAGTCCTGAAAGGGAAGTTGCAGACGCAGCATTAAAGAGAATGGCAGCACCCGCAGCCTTTGACACTGAAATGTTTTTAAGCAAAAAAGCACAACTTATAGGCTTACGGCTCGATAATGATTGCCCGGTCTTAAATACGCCACTAAAGCAGTTAACCGATTTGTTTTCGACACTTAGAACTATTGTTGTGGCCGTAAGACGTGATGGAACTCTTTTCTCACCGGAGTCAGGCGATCAACTGTTTTCAGGAGATGAATGTTATCTTATGTGTCACGTGGATGACGCTCACAGATCAGTTGAAGTTTTTGGTAAGCCAAATTTGGAACAAAATCGTATAGTTATGATTGGTGGTGGTAACGTTGGACAGAGAGTAGCGTTTCAACTTGAGGCAAACCAAAAAAAGATTTCCACAAAAATAATAGAAAAAAATATCAAAGTTGCTGAGGCAGCTGCTGAAAATCTTGAGCGAACTATCGTTTTAAATGGTGATGGATTAGACGTGAGTATCTTGTTAGAGGCCAATGTCTCCAGGGCCGATACAGTTTTAGCCATTACTGATGATGATAAAACAAATATGCTTGCTGCCGTTCGAGCTAAGGCTCAAGGATGTAAAATGGCTGTTGTGTTAATAAATGATCCCACACTAGTTCCATTAATGCAACCGCTTGGGATTGATGCTTACATTAATCCAAGAGCAACAACGGTTAGTTCGATTTTACGGCATATTCGACATGGTCGCGTTAAAGGTGTTTATGCAATAGGTGATGCTGAAGCTGAAATTTTAGAAGCAGAGGTTCTTTCGACGTCTCCAATTGCTGGACAAAAAATTCGAGAGATTGAGTTTCCAGAAAGTGTGATAGTTGGTGGTCTAATAAAAAAAGGGGAGTTTGTTAAGCCCTCTGGTGGAACATTGATCGAGGAGGGTGATACTATCGCCCTTTTTACAATGGCTGAAGATATTCCTGAAGTAGAACGGCTTCTGCAAGTTTCTATAGATTTTTTTTAGGATGAGGCTACCAGTATTAAATAGGATAATTTTTTTACAATTATTTGTAATCATTTCCCTATTAATGATGATACCTTCTATAGTTGCGTTTGTAGAAAAAGATTATTTTGTTGGCAGAACATTCCTGTACAGTAGCTTGGCTGGCGTATTCATTTATCTGTTAATCTCTATTGCTTTGAGTAATATTCCTCAAACTCAAAATAATTTTGAAAAGTTAGTTTCATTTATTCTTTCGTATCTTTTATTACCAATATTTATGTGTATCCCGGTAGTTCTTTCGTTGGATTATGTTAGTTTGATAGACGGATGGCTTGAAATGGTGAGTGCTTTTTCTACTACCGGTTTAAATGTCACTACCGTTGGAAGATTAGATGAAAGTGCTTTTCAGTTATGGTTGGCGATGGTTTCGTGGATTGGTGGTATATTTTTTTGGATATGCGCAATAAGTATTTTATTGCCGTTGAATATTAATAGATTTGATATTGGTGTTACTGATTTTGCCAGTGGGTCATCAAATAAGAGTCATGAAAGTGGTAATTCTGTAATAAAGTTTGCACGTCACCTAATTCCAATTTACGTCTCAATTACTGCTTTTCTATGGCTTTTGTTAACTCTCTCAGGTGTGCCAGGTTTGAAAGCTTTGATAATGGCTATGTCAGTAATATCGACTTCTGGCTTTGACATAACGAGCTATGATGCGACAAATATTTTTATAGTAGAGGGAATCATTGTATTATTTTTTGCTTTTGCGGTATCAAAATCAATATTTTCACGTGATATTTATGATTTACAAAAATTTAGAATTCTTAAAGATCCGGAAATTCGCTTAGCTTTAATTATTATTTTAGTTGTAACAGTACTTTTTTTTGCTAATTCTGTTATTGTCTTAATATCAGAAAATGCCGATATAAGTATCACAATGCTCATACAAAATTTATGGGGAATATTTTTTACGGTCATATCGTATCTAGTAACTATGGGTATTGAAAGTAATGTGTGGACTAATGAGCCGCATTCCGCTCGAGCTGAGATGACTCTAGTGGCTCTTATGGGTTTAACTGTAATTGGGGGAGGTGTCGCTACTACGGCAGGGGGAGTAAAATTATTAAGGGTCTATATTCTTTACAGGAATGCTGCTCAGGAAGTTGATATGATGCTGCACCCTAACTCAATTCCCTCAAAAAAAGGTAAAGGATTAATTTCTGATAATAAGACTAATCGTCTCATGGCATGGATATTTTTTATGCTTTTTATGGCCGCCTTGGCTTTTTTCACTTTAGTTTTTTCAATGCTCTTTGATGATATCCGGCCGGGTCTTGCTCTTTCAGTTTCTGCGCTCACTACCACTGGTCCTCTATTTGTTAATGCTGGTTATGAAATAGTTATTACTGACATAAATCAAATATTTAAGTTTTTGCTGGGCATAGCAATGATACTAGGTCGACTGGAAATATTGGTCATAGTTGCTTTATTATCTCCTTCAGTTTGGCGTAAATAATTTTAGAGAACAAAATCTACTCAAAACTGATTTCTAAATTAGCTATTGTTATTTAAATTTTTATGCCAATATAATTATAAAACAATATAAGAGGCTAATTAATGGCATCCGATCGTCAGAATTTACAAGACGCATTTTTAAATCAGGTTAGAAAAGAAAAAAACTCGGTAACAGTTTTTCTAATAAATGGTGTTAAACTGCAGGGAGTAATTACCTGGTTCGATAATTTCTGCATACTGTTACGTCGAGATGGGCAGTCCCAGCTTGTCTATAAACATGCTATTTCTACGATAATGCCTTCTCAAAACGTTTCGTTGTATGATGGAGAAGAGCCTAGTTGAGTCAGGTTGGTCGTGCAAAGACACGGATTTGGGTGCTTCAAGTAGAATTGCGTTCTAATTTTAATGAAACAGAAGCTAATTTTAAGCATGAGGAAGCGGTTTCACTTTCAACTGCGTTACCCGAACTGGAGTTGGCGGGCTCTCAGATAGTAAAAATTTCTTCGTTTCGCCCTTCAGCTATTTTTACTAAACAAAAGCAAAAAGAGCTACATCGTTTAATTGAATTTAATAATGCGAATATAGTGTTCATGAATTGCAGTGTATCCCCTGTTCAGCAAAAAAATCTTGAGAAAGCTTGGAATGTAAAAATTCTCGATCGTACAAGTTTAATATTGGAGATTTTCTCAAATAGGGCAGCAACGAGAGAAGGTGTATTGCAAGTTGAAATGGCGACCCTTTCGTATCAGCGCACGAGACTTGTGAGAGCGTGGACGCATTTGGAAAGACAGCGTGGGGGATTAGGTTTTGTTGGAGGTCCTGGAGAAACACAGATTGAATCTGATAAAAGAGCAATTGACACTCAATTGAAGAGCCTTGAACGTCAACTTCGAAAAGTGGTTAAAACTAGAGAATTGCACCGGAAAAGAAGATCTAAAACAGCCACGCCAATTATTTCGCTTGTTGGATATACTAATGCCGGAAAATCAACACTTTTCAACAAACTAACAAATGAAGACGTTTTGTGCAAAGATATGCTATTTGCAACTCTTGATCCTACAGTTCGTATTTCTAAATTACGTTCTGGGCTTTCTGTAATTATGTCCGATACTGTAGGTTTTATATCGGATTTGCCTACTGAGCTTATTGCCTCTTTCAGTTCAACTCTTGAAGAAGTTTTGAATTCTGATGTAGTTTTACATGTCCGAGATATTAGTCATCCAAATTCTGGTAGTCATTCTCAAGATGTGTCAGACATTTTACAAAGGATTGGATTAGATGACAATATTCCAGTTTTGGAGGTTTGGAACAAAATAGATTTACATCCAGAATGTCAAAAAATGCAAAAACCCGATATAAGTTTGAATAAAAGAAAAATTTATCCAGTTTGTGCCGCTTCTGGACTTGGTTTGGAAAATCTTAAGACAGGTATTATCAATGTGATTTCGGCAGGATATTGTAAGGATATAAGAACTATATCTCCGACTGATGGCAAAAAAAGGGCTTGGCTATACAGAAATGGGGTGGTTGAGTCTGAGCGTTTAGTAGATGAAAACTATAAAATGGTCTTAAGGTGGAGCGCAAAACAACGGAAGCAATTTGATCTATTGTAATTTTGATGCCGGAATAATTTTTGTGGTCCCAGTTGATGCAGCCCTGGCCAGATCTGGATCAAGAGACATAGTAATATACTCACCTCGACGCCACAATTGCCCAAGATCATCATAGTGTCTTGAGAACAAATGACCGGATTGTCCTGTGGAAATTACATAGAGTGAGCTGTCTGGATCGGAAAAATCGTAAACCCCTCGGTAAACGGCTGCATGAACGTTTTCAAATGGATTATAAGAATCTCCGGAACTTAACCCTCTTTGCAGCGTAAAATCACCACCAGATACGGACTGCCTTAAGTTAATTAATAGATTTAATACCGGAATATGTCCCAATGTTAAATGGTCGTGCATCGCTATGTGAGCATCTCCCCATCTAAGAGAGGTAATATCAATTTTATACATGTCTTTGAGATCAGCCACTGCGTCATAAAGTGCAAGTTCCGCCACTTTTTCACAATTTTCCAAAGAAGCACTTTGCACAATATCGCACCAAACTGATGCGCCTTCTATATTTCTGAACACACGTTCCAGAAAAATAGGGTCAAAATTTCTGAATTCTTGAGAAAGCACTCCTAATTCGTCCTGGATCAGTCTTTTTTGCAGGTTTTGCATCCACGAATAAAAAATTAAGGGTTCTGGTAAATGTTCATTCATTTCGCCATTCCATTCCGCAAGTAGTTTGAGTGCTACTTTTACATCTTGGTCCAAGCCAGTATTCGATGTGCTTATTGACGTGTACCATAGATTGGCTCCAATAATTGGTAGCAATGATTTTGCAGGAAAGCTTACTGTATCTAATTGTGCTTCTATAAAGCTTTCTCTTGTATGAACTTTCCGAGATCCCAGTAGACGGGATAATCGTTCAATTCTCTGATTATCACCCCAATCAAATGAAATATGATTAGGAAACTTGTCATCTGAAATTTTATTGTTTGTATTTGTAATTAATCCATTTTTGGGATTAATAAATCGTGGATTATTATCGTAAGGTTTATATCCTAACCATCTATTTTCCTCTACATATCCGAGACTTGGCAAACGACCTTTAGTAGTGTTGTTTACGTTTCTAATTGGAAGTCTACCCGCCAGCTGAAGAGCTATATTTTGATTATCGGTGATGGTGTAATTCAATGAGGGTGCTATATGTTTCTCGAGAGCTTTCAAAGCAGTGGAAAGATCTTTGGAATGGGTTAGGTTGATTAGTGCAGAAATCGACGTGTCCTTGGGAGAAAGCATAGTCCAACGAAGCGCCATTTCATGACCTTCAGGAGTAATATCAGAAATTTGTGAGGTTTTTTTATTCAAAATGGGTCCGTTTTCACTCCATTTTAATATAATTTTTTTTGATTTATCGCCTTTTATTTTTATGTACGTCTCTTTTGTTCTAAACTTCTTCCACCCATTCAGAGATCTATACATGGAGTTATCACTCTCCTTTACTTCTTCTGCATATAAATCTTGATCATCAGCATATGAGGCAGATATACCCCAACCTATATAAGGACTTCGTCCCGCAACTATTGTGGGTATTCCTGGTATCGTTCCACCTATGATCCCACCACCCGATAAATCTAAATGAGCTAAATAAAATTGGCTAGGTACACTTAATTTAAAATGGAGGTCATTTGCCAGTAAAGTGCCATTAGCTGCTGTTCTATGGTTTCTCGCTGCAAAAGAGTTTGAGGCCCCAGCAAATCGATTATTGGAGAAACTGTTAAAGAAGTTTGAGTTAACCTTATTTTTTGGGGGAGATACAGAAACGTTTCTATCCAGTTTTCCTAGCACCTCCATAGTGGCTTCGCCAGTCGTTACTGGAGGGTTTGGTAAAATGTCTTTTACCCTTTTCGGGTCGGGAACAGTTATTAGAGTTCTTGCTCTTAGGATTTCTTTTGCATAGTGGCTACTTGAATTCACAGCAAGCAATTTCAGAAGTGCGATACTGTCGGCGGGATGCCATGACGCTAATGGTATGTTGTACAAGAGTAATTCTGGGGCTCCACGCCCGAGTGATTCACGATTTATTTCCATAAATCTAGCATTTATACCCGCCGCGTATGCCTCTAAGACTCTTTTTGTCCTATCATCTTGTGCAACCACTGACTCCTGAGCAAGCGAGTATATATTTATGCGTCTCATAAATTCATCTAAGGGGAGCGCTTGCTTACCGAAAATTTCAGAGAGTCTGCCCTGTGCCGTCAATCGGTCCACCACTAATTGCCAAAGCCTATCTTGTGCATGTGCATACCCTAGGCCAAAGTACAGATCAGTATCATTTTTGCCGTATATATGAGGTACATTATAGGTGTCACGCACGATCTCAATAGGAGCTATTACTCCGGGTAATTCAACAGTTTTATCGTAGTCGGGAATTGATCTGAGTACGATGTAAAAAATAAAAGCTAATATAATTAAGGATAAAATTAGGGATCCACCAATTATTCTAAATATCCAGTGTAGAACTCTTGCCATTTTTTCCTCTTGATGACCGAATGGCTATTGAAACTTCATAGATTGTAAACCAAAATTAGCAAAATCAGAAATTGAGGGGAAATGCTATGGCAAAAATTGCTTTTTTAGGTTTAGGAGTAATGGGGTATCCTATGGCCGGACATCTTGCCACTGCAGGGCACAAAGTCACTGTTTATAATAGAACTCTTTCAAAGGCTAAAAAGTGGAGTTTAGAATTCAAGGGTAGTATTGCCGAAACTCCATACAAAGCTGTCAAGGACGTCGATTTTGTTATGTCATGTGTGGGAAATGACAACGATCTTCTAGATATAACAATCGGTGACCACGGTGCTTTTTACAATATGAAAAAAGGAGCACTTTTTATTGATCATACAACAGTATCAGCTAAGGTAACTGAGAAGCTTTATAAAAAATCACAAGAGCTTGGTATTAGCTTTATTGATGCACCTATTTCCGGTGGGCAAGCAGGAGCAGAAAACGGCGCATTATCAATAATGTGTGGTGGGGATGAAGAGGATTATAAACTGGCTGAGCCGATATTAGAGGTATATTCTAAGATTTGTCGTCTAATTGGAGACACCGGCGCCGGGCAGAAAACAAAAATGTGCAACCAGATAGCTATAGCCGGGTTGGTGCAGGGGCTTTCAGAGGCACTTCATTTTGCAGAAAAAGCTGGGTTGGATGGAAATGCAGTTATTGAGGTAATTTCTCAGGGTGCTGCAGGGAGTTGGCAGATGTCTAATCGTTACGAAACCATGCTCAACGGTGAGTTTGAGCATGGTTTTGCAGTCGATTGGATGCGTAAAGATTTAAAGATTTGTTTGGATGCTGGAGATATTAATGGCGCATCCTTACCCGTAACCTCTCTTGTTGATCAATTTTATAAAGATATTCAAAAAATGGGTGGTGGTCGCTGGGATACATCGAGCCTTTTCAAGCGGCTTAGAGCAATTGATGGTCTTAACTAAGTCAGTAAGATTAGCTGAAAATAACATAATAGTGTAATTTTCGATTGTGTTTTGGTAGATTTTTCAATTAATAACAAATCAGTACTATTGAAAAATATAGTGTTTAAAGAGTTTTAGGGTTTGACGCAGCGCGAGCTGAGCGAGTTTAACTGCGCAAGACCTTTTGGTCTAAAACAGATCAATCGTCCTATTCTAAGAGGATGGTAAATTTATAATTGGTGAACCAAGTTTGCCGGAGATGTTAACGCGATGAAACGTACTGATTGCACTTCTTTTAAAACAGTGGCATCTGGCCCCGTCCATGAGGGCGCTTGTACAAATTTTATCGCCCAATTGGGATACGACAGGAATGAAGCTAATTTTTTCAATGAAATTGTTTCTATACCTGCATGTATATATATTTTATGCCAAAAAAAATGCTTATTGATGCTGCACATGCTGAGGAAACTCGAGTTGTTGTGGTTGACGGAAACCGCGTCGAAGAATTTGATTTTGAATCTGAGACAAGGAGACAGTTAGCAGGTAATATTTATCTCGCTAAAGTAACACGAGTTGAGCCCAGTCTGCAGGCTGCTTTTATTGACTATGGTGGAAATCGCCACGGATTTTTAGCCTTTTCCGAGATTCATCCTGACTATTATCAGATTCCAATAGCCGATAGAGAGGCTCTGATGGAAGAAGAGCGTGCTTATGCTGAAGCACTTCGGGAACAGGAGGAAAATGCTCAAGCTGAAAAAAAACGCGGAAGGGTAAAAACTAGATCAAAAGGTACAAAATCTACTGATTTTATTGAAAAACTGGATTTAAGTGAGGGAGATGCGAGCCAGCTCTTAGAGAATAATGTGCCAGGTTCTGAGGAGACTCAGAACGGATCATCCGGTAAACTAGACGAGGACGATCCAGAAAATACTCGTGAGATTAATCCCGACTTACAAGCTGATTCAGAGAATAAACCTGCTGCTGAGGAAACTGCGGATATAGATCAAGAAGGTTCATCTGAAGGGAGCTTAGATGAAATTGAATCTATTTCTGAAGCTGATGATCCATTAGATTTAGTGATCGCAAGTAAGCCGAGACCCCGCCGCTATAAAATCCAAGAAGTAATTAAAGTGCGGCAAATTTTATTAGTTCAAGTAGTGAAAGAAGAACGTGGAAATAAGGGAGCAGCATTAACAACTTACTTATCTCTTGCGGGTCGTTATTGTGTTCTAATGCCAAACACAGCCAGAGGAGGAGGGATAAGTAGAAAGATAACTAATGCCGTAGATAGAAAAAAATTAAAAGAAATTGCAGGTGGCATAGAGGTTCCCTCAGGTGCTGGATTGATAGTACGTACCGCAGGTGCAAAAAGAACTAAGACTGAGATCAAAAGAGATTATGAATATTTGCAGAGGTTATGGGAGCAAATAAGAGAGTTGACTTTAAAATCTATCGCTCCAACAAATATTTATGAAGAGGGTGATCTTGTAAAACGTTCAATACGCGATTTGTACAATAGAGATATAGATGAAGTATTAGTTGAAGGAGAGGCAGGCTACAAAATCGCAAAAGAGTTTATGCGAATGATTATGCCTAGTCACTCGAAAAACGTTAAACATTACAATGATCCCCTTCCTCTATTCTCCAGGTATCAAGTGGAAACTTATCTTACGTCGATGTTTAACCCAGTAGTGCAGTTAAAGTCAGGCGGATATCTAGTAATTGGAGTTACTGAAGCTCTTGTAGCGATAGATGTAAACTCTGGACGTGCTACAAAAGAGGGTTCGATTGAAAACACTGCTTTAAAGACTAATCTAGAAGCCGCAGAGGAAGTGTCCCGTCAATTGCGCTTACGGGATCTTGCAGGTTTAATTGTTATTGACTTTATAGATATGGAAGATCGCAGAAATAACTCTGCCGTTGAACGTAAATTAAAGGATAAGCTGAAGACAGATCGAGCTAGAATTCAAGTTGGACGAATTTCCGGTTTTGGGCTTCTTGAAATGAGTAGACAGAGACTCAGGCCGGGAATGTTAGAAGCAACAACTCAGAATTGTCCTCATTGTCATGGAACTGGATTGATTAGATCTGAAGAGAATTTAGCTTTGTCTATAATACGTCAAATAGAAGATGAAGGTGTACGTGGACGTTCTAAAGAAGTTGTGGTTAATTGCCCAGTTTCAGTTGCAAATTTCATAGTTAACCAGAAACGCGACCACATCGCAAATATCGAGGCTAGGTTCTCACTATTTGTAAGAATAAATGCTGACACTGCTCTAGTCAGTCCAGAATATTCAATTGAAAAGTTAAAAACTTCATCACGACCTCCAAGCGAGAAACAAGTAAGTTCTGAGCCATCAAGTGCGGTCAGTGCATCAGACGTAGAAATGTTAGACGAAAATGACAGTGAGCCGTTATCCTCAATATCTGAGAAATCAAAGCAAGATGATGATAGTAAACCTAAAAAGCGTAGAAGAAGGCGAAGACGGAAGCCCCGTGCCGGGGGCTATGAGCAAGATGTCACAGTTAATGACAGTACCGAGAAACAAAGTGAGGCTACTTCTGCGAACTTAGAAAGCAGTTCTGAAATAAATAGTAATATCTCGGCTGAACTGGATGCGGCGGAAACAAATCTGTCTAAAGACGGTGAACTCAAATCGCCTGAGTCAAAACGAAAACGTACAACAAGAAAAGTTCGAAAAAGTGATACGAAGCAAGACAGCTCTGATAACATTAATGTTAAGGATGGTATGGACGTAACTGCTACTGAGGTACCAAAAAATGAAAATGATGTTAAAAAATCAAAGGCAAAAACTAATTCGCGAGGTCGAAAAAAAGCTACTAAAGAAGAGGCTATTATTGACGATCAAGTTATATTAGCTGAAAGTGCTTCAGTTCCTAAAAGTGATGGTTCCGAGAAAAAAGACGGGAAAAAGGACACGAAACTAACCAAGCCTAAATCAAGTAGAGCTAAGAAAGTTACATCATCTACCGATAAATCAAAAAATCTGGATATAAAGGTAAAACCATCTGTTCCAGATAGTAAGTCAGAGGCAGTAAAAGAGGAAACAAAGAAAACGCGGAGACAAGGATGGTGGTCTAAAAATAGTTAAATATTAAATAAACTATCTATTTTTTTACTTTGTATCTTGTTGAGCCTTTCTCGCCAGGCTCTTTTGAAATCAATTTGTGACCTGTTTCGTTGCAGAAATGGGGAATGTCTATGGCTGCAGCTGGATCGTCAGCAAAAACCAAAACTATATCGCCAAGCTCCATGGATTTAAGATGCTTTCTGAGTTTGAGCACCGGTAGTGGGCAAAGAAGACCTGTAGTGTCTAAAATTTTTTCTCTCATATAACGTTTGTAGCTTTTTTCTATAATACGTCTATTTAAAAATCTTATTGTATCTGATTAATTAAGTTAAGTTAATAAGGATAATCGATGCTTGGAATTGATATTTTCGACGCTTCTATATTGCCTGCAGCTGTAGTTTCAGTTCTGGCTGGCCTTATTTCTTTTCTAAGTCCATGCGTTTTGCCGATAGTGCCACCCTACTTAGCTTATATGAGTGGGATTTCGTTAGATACTTCCAGCCAAAAAAGAAATGTAAAAGTTATTCTGGTAGCAACCTCATTCGTACTTGGGCTTTCTACTGTTTTTATCATTCTCGGTCTTGCCGCCTCATCATTTGGAATTCTTTTACTCGGCTACAAAGATTTTTTAACCACCATTGCTGGATTGTTAATTATGGGCTTCGGATTACATTTTTTAGGTATAGTCCATATTCCATTACTAAACAGAGAAGTTAGATTTGACACGGGCAAAATGGGAGGTTCATTTTTCGGAGCTTATCTTCTGGGTCTTGCATTTGCCTTTGGTTGGACGCCTTGTATTGGCCCTCAACTTGGAGCAATTTTAAGTTTGGCAGCTAGCGAAGCTTCGTTACATAAAGGAGTGATCTTACTTGGTTTTTATGCACTTGGTTTAGGGATTCCATTTATTGTAGTGGCGGCATTTTTGTCCAAAATGGGAAATACATTAAACTTTTTTAAGCGCAATTTCGAAATTATTGAGCGTATTATGGGGCTTCTGCTTTGGACGGTCGGCCTCTTGATGCTGTCTGGTGGATTTACCGATTTGTCTTTTTGGTTGCTCGAGACTTTTCCTGTTTTAGGAACTCTAGGTTAGTCTTCATTTGGACAAAAAAATTAAAGTTAAAATCTACTTTTTCTTGAGGTGGTGTTTTAAAACAAATTCTCTCAACTCTGTCGCAAGACCACTTTTCTCGAAATTTCTACTTTCATCTATTTTGGCAACAAGTTGATTTATTGATAGCTCTTCCTCTTTTGCAATATTTTTGAGTTCCTCCCAAAAAAGGTCTTCTAGTGAGACCGAGGTATTATGTCCGCGAAGAATAAGAGATCTTTTTCGAGGTCGCATTTTCTGAAGATTAATTCTAGGTCGGTCCAACCATATTTTCTGGTTTTACAATTTCATCGAAGGTTTTGTCATCAACAAAACCTAGTTTTACTGCTTCTTCTTTTAGAGTTGTTCCATTTTTATGGGCAGTTTTTGCTACTGTCGTGGCGTTGTCATAACCTATCTTAGGTGCGAGTGCAGTGACTAACATTAAGCTTTCTCGCATTAATTTTTCAATTCGATGATTATCTGCCTTTAAATCTTTCATCAGGTTATCAGTAAAGGTAGAACAAGCATCTCCTAACAGCTGCATTGACTGTATGACATTATAAGAAATCATCGGTTTGAATACATTCAATTCAAAATGTCCCTGGGAGCCTGCAAGACCAACGGCAGCATCATTGCCAATGACTTGAGCACAAACTTGAGTAAGGGCTTCACACTGTGTTGGGTTTACCTTTCCGGGCATTATTGATGAACCTGGTTCGTTTTCTGGTAAAATAAGCTCACCTAAACCACAACGGGGCCCGGACCCCAAAAACCTTATGTCGTTAGCAATTTTAAAAAGACCTGCTGCTAAAGTTTTTAAACTTCCTGACATCTCTACCATAGCATCATGTGATGCTAGCGCTTCAAACTTATTTGGGGCGGAGACAAATGGAAGCTTAGTCTCCTCAGCGATGTATTTGGCCACTGTAGTATCCCATCCAACGGATGTATTTAAGCCAGTACCAACCGCCGTACCTCCTTGGGCTAACTCGTAAATATCTTCTAGAGATTTTTCAATTCGGTCAACTCCCTTTTGAACCTGATGCCTGTAGCCTGAAAATTCCTGAGATAAAGTCAAGGGGGTTGCATCCTGCGTATGGGTGCGACCAATTTTAATTATTCCCTCAAATTCAACTATCTTTACATCTATAGCGTCCACAAGTTTTCTTAAATTGGGTATGAGTGTATTGTGGGCCGTACTTGCAGTAGCTATGTGCATTGCGGTCGGGAATGTATCATTTGATGATTGACCCATATTGCAATGATCATTGGGATGAATCGGGTTTTTAGAACCAATAGTTCCACCTAATAATTCAATGGCACGGTTTGCAATGACTTCATTTGCGTTCATATTAGATTGCGTTCCCGAACCTGTTTGCCAAACGACTAATGGAAAGTGATCATCTAGTTTACCTGCAATAACCTCTGAGGCGGCCTTCACAATCGCCATTCCATGAGGTTTATTTAATTTTCCGGCTTCCACATTGGCTAAGGCGCAAGCCTTTTTTATTACACCGAGTGCTCGAATTATTGCTGCGGGTTGTTTTTCCCATCCAATTGGAAAATTCAAAATTGAGCGTTGGGTTTGAGCGCCCCAATATTTTGAATTTGGCACTTGTAATGGGCCAAAGCTATCAGTTTCGGTACGAGTTTCTGTCATCTATTTTATTTCTTCAATAATTTGAATTTTAATCTACTTTCGGGAATTCATTTTCTGAAGCTGTCTAAACTTACAACATCACCTTTTTTCTTTGAGCTTTCTTCTTCTTTCACAGTTGTTTGATCCATATCAGAAACTTGAGGTAATTTGTCATCTTCATTTTGCTCGAATCGAAGTCCAAATTCTACTGATGGATCTACAAATGTTAAGATTGAAAGGAATGGAATGACCAAATGCTCGGGTTGATCACCAAAATTTAATGTGATGCTAAAACCGTCCTTGTTTACATCAAGGTCATCAAACCAATGCTGAACAACGATAGTCATTTCTTCAGGGTATCTTTGGCGAAGCCATTCAGAAATTTCAACACTTTCCACTGTAGTGTCGAAGGTTATAAAAAAATGATGCTCTCCTGGAAGGCCTTTTTTTTCAACATCTTTTAGAACATCAAAAATTAGATTACGCATTGCTTTATGCATCAATGTTCCGTAGTCGATGTTTTTACTCATGTTTAAGGCCTCTTAATAATTATGAGCACAATAGAAATAATTCAAAAAAAACAAAAGGATTAAATTGATTACATACCGAACGGCTGACGTATATTTAACATAAGAGCATAAATTTAGTGAACGGTATTCTGTTGCGAGGAACCGCTCTAACCCCACCTAGTGATGCTAGTCACTAGGGATTAAAGTTCAGTATCTCCGACTGCTTAAGCAGCCATTGCTACTGGAGCACGATTGTCATTTGCAATTGTACTTTTTGCGCCGATAACGGTGGCATCCCGCCGAGACAAAGCCTTCCCCTTTACACGTTCGTCTATCCTATTTCGACCCCATATGACCGTACTGGTAAATAATGGTGGAGCCGCTCGGTACCGCCCCGAGGTCCGATCCGCTTATTACGAGCGCGTTTATGTCCATAGCTCAAAGAGCACTCAGACCATACAAGCAGCATGAAAGTACTGCAACAGAAAATGCAAAATACACTGACGCTACGTTTATTAATATTTGAATTGTCAAAAAGTGCTGCATCATGCATTAGTTCCGTCTGATGCGAGTTGAGGTCTAGATGATTTCCGAACAAGTACGAAAGATGACACAGGTCCATTGGATTATGCTTTTTCTTGCGATTTCTATAGCATGGATATTCTTATTTTTACTATCAGTACCAAATGAACTTCGCCTACTATCAAAAATCTACGGCGCTAATTTCTTCAGTGAGTTTTGTATAATCACTCCTGATGTTAGTGGTTTTTCTCAAATTTTTTCGATGTGGATACTAATGTCAGCAGCAATGATGGCACCTACGGCTTTGCCAGCTTTTGCTGTTTATGAAGAGTTAGGAGATAATGTAGAGATAAATCTATTGCGCCTACTACTTGGATATTTAACCGTTTGGATAGTTTTTTCTTTTTTTGCAGCAGTTTTACAAATGGCCTTATTCATTTATGGGTATTTGGATAATTTGGGTCAGGTTACATCCTCTAAATTGTCTGGCCTTATTTTGTTTTTTGCAGGCCTTTACCAATTTACGAATTTAAAACAAGCATGTTTGGCAAAATGTAGAAGGCCTTTGACCTTTTTTATGCAGTACTTTGATCAGGGTCCTTTGGCTAATGGTTTGCGGCTGGGAGCTGCATGTCTTGGATGCTGTTGGGCCTTAATGCTTATTTCATTTGTTGGTGGTGTGATGAATTTAGCATTCATGGGATTAGCTACATTTTTAATGATAATTGAAAAATTGCCACAATATGGTCGTTTTTTAACAATGCCACTCGGATTAATTTTGATTTTGTCTGGCTTAAATTTATTTATTTTTTAATTGGAAAGGATTGGCGTATGGTCGATGAGAAAATTGAAGCGCCTGCAAAAATATCAAGCAGACACCCAGCAGCTGGTCCGAAAGAGGACGGCCTAACGCCTTGGGCTGTTAAAGGTGAATTAATTTTAAATTGTAACTGCACCATTTTTTGTCCGTGCGTTGTCTCTCTTGGCAAGCATGCTCCAACAGAGGGCTACTGTCAGGCTTGGGCTGGAGTGAGAATTGATGATGGTTTTTATGGGGATGAGAACCTGAGCGGATTAAATGTCGGCTTGGTTCTTGAAATCCCTGGTCTTATGGCAAGGGGAAACTGGAAAGCTGCTGCTTACATTGATGATAGGGCTAGTCATGCAGCTTATGAGGCACTGATAAATATCTTTAGCGGCAAAGCTAAGGGCACTACTGGTCTGTTTAAGGTTTTAGTAAGTGAGTTTTTGGGGGCAGAACGAGCGCCAGTTGAATTTACAACCGAAGGTAATGCACGAAGGCTAATGGTAGGAAAAAAAATCCAAGGTGAGATCGTGCCTGTTGTTGGTAATGGTGGTAAGGATATTGTCGTTACAAATACTGAATATTGGATGGGTCCAGATATAACTGTAGCAACGGCTACTAAAGGGCGGGTTCGTGCACACGGTCGAGTTTGGGATTTTGATGGGCGTTCCGCAGAAATTTGCCAGATTGACTGGAGAGGCCCTAGGTAATTACTAATAGGATTTCAGATATGGCACTTCTGTCTCCGTCTAGAAGACTTCGTAGAACAGTATTTTCTGAAGGCGTAGAAGCCGCTGGTGTCAAGGCATATACGGTTTATAATCACATGCTATTGCCAACAGTCTTTCGAAGTGTTCAGGAAGATTATCATCATTTAAAATCAGAAGTGCAAGTTTGGGATGTAGCTGTTGAACGCCAAATCGAACTTAAGGGGCCCGATGCTTCCCGATTAATGCAAATGCTTACACCTAGAGATTTGCGAGAAATGTATGGTGGTCAGTGTTATTATGTTCCAATAGTTGATGAAACTGGGGGTATGTTGAATGACCCGGTAGCTGTAAAAATCAGCGATGAACATTGGCGGGTTTCTATTGCTGATAGTGATCTTCTTTATTGGATCAAGGGAATTGCAAATGGCTGGCGCCTTGATGTGCTAGTAGATGAGCCTGACGTAAGCCCACTTGCGGTACAGGGTCCAAAATCAGACGACCTAATGGCAGACGTTTTCGGTGATGAAGTCAGGAGTATAAGGTTCTTTAGATTTAAACGGTTAGAGTTTAATAATCAGGCTTTGATAGTTGCGCGCTCTGGCTATTCAAAACAGGGTGGTTTTGAAATTTACGTTGAAGGTGATCAGAATGCTATGCCTCTTTGGAATGCTTTATTTGAAGCTGGTAAGAAATATAATGTTCATGCTGGATGCCCAAATTTAATCGAAAGAATTGAAGGAGGCCTTCTAAGCTATGGTAATGACATGACTGATGATAATACTCCTCATGAATGTGGTTTAGGTAAATTTTGTGATACACATGACGCATTGGGATGCGTCGGAAGAGATGCTTTGCTGCGAGTTGCTAAGGAGGGTCCGACGCAAATGATTAGAGCAATAGAAATAAGCGGACCCGACGTTGGTGTGTGTGATCGGTGGTGGCCAATTATTGCGAATGATAAACAAGTGGGTAGAGTGAGCTCCGCGGCATATTCACCTGACTTCAAAACGAACGTCGCAGTAGGAATGGTTAAAATGACCCATTGGGATGAAAATACCAAAGTTCAGGTAGTTACAAATAACGGCGTAAGAGATGCCATCGTCAAAGAAGGTTTTTGGATTTAGAAGGAAAATTTTATGTTTAATGCTCTAGTAGTTAATAAAGATGAGGATGGTAAAACATCATCTGGTGTGTCTCGTGTTACACTTGAGGACTTACCCGATGGTGAGGTGGTGGTCGCGGTTGAGTATTCAACAGTTAATTGGAAGGATGGATTATGTCTTGGAGCGGGAGGCGGTTTAGTAAGAAACTACCCCCATGTTCCTGGTGTTGATTTTTCGGGAACGGTAGAGAGTTCGGATGATCCGAGATACAATCAAGGTGATAAAGTAATTTTGACCGGTTGGCGGGTAGGAGAGGCATACTGGGGTGGATATGCTCAAAAAGCCAGAGTTAAAGCTGATTGGCTTGTTCCGCTGCCCGCTGGCATAACAACTAAACAGGCAATGGCTGTTGGAACGGCAGGTTTTTCAGCGATGTTGGCGATCCAGGCTTTAGAGGATCACGGTGTAAAGCAAGAGGATGGTCCTGTGCTGGTGACTGGTGCTGCCGGTGGAGTAGGGTCTGTGGCAACAGCCATATTAGCTAATATTGGATATGAAGTTGCAGCAGTGACTGGTCGACCAGAAGCGAGTAGTTATCTTGAGGATCTTGGTGCATCTCAAATAGTAGAACGCGGTGATATTAACGAGGCAATTAAAAGGCCTTTGGAAGCGGCAACATGGGCTGGATGCGTTGATGCTGTTGGTGGTGAAATGCTTGCAAGATTGATAGGGCAATTAAAATACGGAGCATCAGTAGCAGTAGTCGGCAATGCCAGTGGAACTGCAATTCCTGCAAATGTTATACCCTTTTTGCTCCGAGGCGTGAATATGCTGGGAATTGACAGTGCGATGCAACCCTATGAAAATAGGGTCAAGGCATGGAAACGTATTACTACTGACCTACCCATGGAAAAACTTGATGGAATGATAAATGATGCAGTCCTTGCGGATCTTCCAAGGTTAGGGAAGGAAATTCAAAGTGGACAAATAAAAGGACGCGTTGTGGTTGATGTAAACAAGTAATTGTTTTCCCATGAAATTTATTACTTTATTATAATTCAATATGTATATTGATTGTCAGACTGTTTCAGTACTAATCCTTAGTTTTTAGGTAGGCTTAATGCATTTAGATATTGATTTTGTGAGACGGCAATTCCCTGCTTTTTCGCAACCGACATTGAAGGATCAAGCATTTTTTGAGAATGCAGGAGGATCATATGCCTGCCAGCAGGTTATAGATAGATTACATCGGTTCTACACACAAAGGAAAGTTCAACCATACTCAAGTTACGAAGCGTCGCGGCTTGGGGGTGCGGAAATGGATGAGGCGCAACTTCGCCTTGCCGCTATACTTGGAGTTGAAACTGATGAAGTAAGTTTTGGACCTTCAACAACTCAAAACACGTACGTGCTTGCGAATGCTTTTGCCAACTGGCTAAAGAGTAGTGACTCTATAATAGTTACAAATCAAGATCATGAAGCTAATACAGGTCCTTGGAGAAGACTGGCTGACAGAGGAATTACAGTCTTAGAGTGGCGACTGAATAAAGATACCGGCCATCTTGACATCAATGATTTGCGAAAGCTTTTAGACGACCGAGTTAAACTTGTATGTTTTCCTCACTGCTCAAATGTTGTCGGCGAAATTAACGATGTCTATAAAATAGTAAGTTTAATACATTCATCTGGTGCTTTTGCTTGCGTTGATGGGGTAAGTTATGCACCTCATGGACTGCCAAATGTTGGTAAGATTGGTGCGGATATATACATGTTCTCATCGTATAAAACATATGGTCCACATCAAGGCGTAATGGTTGTTAGAAAAGCTTTGGGGGAAACACTTCCTAATCAGGGCCATTATTTCAACTCAAAATATTTATCCAAACGCTTTACTCCAGCTGGACCAGATCACGCACAAATTGCTGCTTGTGCCGGCATTGCCGACTATATTGACACTCTTCATCAGCACCATGGAGGTTCGTCATCAGCATCGGCAACAGAACGTGGCGAATTCGTTCATGACTTAATGAGAGCGCATGAAACACAAATTATGTCGCCTGTTCTTGATTGGGCATCAAATAAAAACTCTGTAAGGCTTCTAGGGCCTCACAACGCAGCTTTGAGGGCTCCAACCATTGCATTAGATATTAAACAGGATCCAAAAGACGTTACGAACAAGCTTGCTCAAAAAGGTATCATGGCGGGCAGTGGGGACTTCTACGCTGTTCGAGCCTTAGAAGCTCATGGCATAGATTCAAGTAAGGGTGTGCTTAGATTAAGTTACGTCCACTATACAAACCGTGAAGAGATTGAAAAGTTAGTAGATGCTCTAGATTGCTCTATATAACAAGTTGGAGATCAGTTTTGTCCGACAAAGACACTATTTTATATTGGATTCGGCGCGATATGCGTGTTTCTGATAATCCAGCACTTTCTGAAGCAGTAAATTCTGGTGCGTATGTAATTCCCGTGTTTATTTACGATGATTGGTTTTCTAAGCTCGGCGCAGCCCCAAAATTACGTTTAGAAAAAAGTTTGGTCTCCCTGCAAGACCAATATGAACGATTAGGTTCATATTTGACTATTAGAAAAGGAACATCAAAGGCTGTATTACGAGAGTTAATAAAAGAAACTGGAGCAACTTCTGTTGTATGGAGCCGTGATCTTGATCCCAATGCAATCGAACGCGATACCGAAATTAAACAAGACCTTAAAGCAAATTGCATAAATGCCAAAAGTTATCGAGGGCAGGTTTTATTCGAGCCGTGGAAAGTAAGCACAAAAACAGGGGGCTTTTATAGAGTTTACACTCCATTTTGGAATTCTGTGAAAGATCAATTCGTCGACCTTACTCTCAATTCTCCCAACTATATTTCTTCTCCCAGTGAAAGACCGTCTACATTAATGGTAGAAGATCTCAATCTGGGGGCTGCTATGTCCCGTGGAAGCAATATTTTAGGTAAGTATATAGAAGCCGGGGAGCTCGCGGCTCAGACCAAACTTAAAAATTTTCTCAAAGGGCCAGTTGCTAATTATTCAGAAGATAGAAATATCCCCCATTTGAACGCTACCTCGCTACTATCAGATTACCTTGCATGGGGTGAAATAAGTCCAAATCAATGCTGGAATAGCGCTTTTCCCACTTTCTTAGATGGGGTTATCGGAGCTGAGACATTTTTAAAGGAATTGGTTTGGCGTGAATTTGCTTATCATTTGATTTATCATACACCTCATATTGTAAGCAAAAGTTGGAGGGAGGAGTGGGAGGTTTTTCCTTGGCGGACAGATTCAAACCATGAGGATGTAGTCGCATGGAAACAAGGAAGAACTGGTATTCCATTCGTCGATGCCGCAATGCGGGAAATGTATGTGACTGGTCGTATGCATAATCGTGGCAGGATGATGGTAGCTTCATTCTTGACAAAGCACCTTATGACCCACTGGCGCATTGGTTTAGAGTGGTTTAGCGATTGTTTAATTGATTGGGATCCTGCTTCTAATGCAATGGGTTGGCAATGGTCGGCGGGCTCGGGCCCTGATGCCACGCCTTATTTTCGAGTTTTTAACCCCGTCACTCAATTGCAAAAATTTGATCCAAAGGGTATCTATACTAAGCGCTGGATTGCTGAATTATCAGACACTCCATCCGACACCTCTTTATCTTACTTCAATGCAATACCAAAACACTGGAAATTTGATAAAGAATCTGTCTATCCTCCAGCTATAATATCTCCTGAGGAGGGACGAAAAAGAGCATTGGAAGTATATTCGAATAGGGGTTTTTGAATTATGTCAGTTTTGACATCAACGAATAATCAACAAAATTTACCTCGATATTTTGCTCGAGTATTTGATCTCGTTGGTAAGCTTAATTCGGGTCGGGTAGATTTTATTTTGCCAGATGGAAGAAGGTTTAGAGCAGAGGGGTCGAAGCCGGGCCCTGTTGCAGAGGTTACAATCAATAATCCTGATGTTTTTGCTCGATTGGTTCGTGAAGGCGATCTAGGTTTCTGCGATGCTTATCTCGATGGTTGGTGGACGACACCAGATTTGCAGGCGTTTATGGATTTTATTCATGCAGACAATGATGATATGTATGATGGTTTTCCGGGAATGGCCTTAGTTCGAGCTTGGGAGAAAGCTAGGTTTTGGTTTCAATCAAACACTAAACGTCAAGCTCTGAAAAATATAAGCTATCATTACGATTTGGGAAATGATTTCTACAGCTTGTGGCTCGACGAAACTATGACATACTCTTCTGCGCTTTTTAATACTAGCCAAGAAAGCTTAGAAAAAGCTCAAATTGCTAAATATGCTAGTATGGTTGATCAGATGGGTGTTAAGCCAGGCGATCATGTTTTGGAAATTGGCTGTGGCTGGGGTGGATTTGCAGAGTATGCAGCAAAGGAAAGAGGCTTAAAAGTAACCGGTTTAACAATCTCAAAAGAGCAACTAGAATATGCACAAAAAAGAATTAAAAGCAAGGGTTTAAGTGATAAAGTTAATCTCAAACTGCAAGACTACAGAGATGAAACTGGAGTTTACGACGGTGTTGCTAGTATTGAGATGTTTGAGGCAGTTGGTGAAAAGTATTGGCCTGTATATTTCGATAAAATTAAACAATGTCTGAAGCCTGGCAAGCAGGCAACATTACAGATAATCACCATTCAAGATGCCAGATGGGAAGTATACAGAAAAAGTGTTGATTTTATCCAAAAGTATATATTTCCTGGAGGTATGTTGCCAAGTCCATCCGTTCTCCGGAAAGAGGTGCATAAAGCCGGTTTAAGTGTGCAGCATTCTATTGAATTTGGAAAAAGTTATTCCCAAACTTTACGCCGTTGGTTTGAAGTTTTCAACAATAAGTGGGACAATATAAGTGCTATGGGCTTCGATGATCGTTTCCGTCGGATGTGGAATTTTTATTTAACATCCTGCGCTGCTACTTTTGAGAGTGGTAATTGTGACGTAACTCAGATTACGCTGCAAAAACCTGACATCAATTGATTAGATTGCTAAAGATTACAATAGCTCCGTTATTAATTAAGTTCAATTCATGAATATTTTTGTCTTTGGAACGCTTATCTCCGAAACTTTTCGTAAAATAGTTCTAGGTCGTGAGTTACATTCTGAGCATATCTGTACTGGCTCTTTAAAAAATTTTTGCGTCTACTGGGCTGAAGGTGGTCCATTTCCTGTGATTATTCCGAAAGATGGGGCAGAAGTTCACGGGATTGTTCTTAAAGACTTAAATGAACACGACATTGAACGTTTAAATTATTATGAGCTTGGGTTTGGTTATGTTTTAAGAGAAACGTTTGTTGAAACAAATGACGGCTTACAAGAAGTTTTTGCATATTTTTGTGAAAGTTCAGATATGGCTTCTAAAATCGTATGGAGCTTTGATGATTGGCGCACGAAACATTACGAAATCCAGTATCTAGCGACTACTGAATTTATGGATTTTTTTGGTACAAAATTTGGTAATACTGCGCAACGCATGTATAATAGTATTTTAAAAAGGGCAGAAATATATGTAAAAGAGCGCTCAAGTGTAAGCAATGTAATTGAAGGTGGGCCAAGCAAGCACGCAAAAGTACAGGTAAAAAGTCTTTCGCGAGAATATTTAGGGTTTTTTGCCTTGAACCAAATTAATCTCAAATATCCATATTTTAGCCAGAGATTACCAGATATAAAAAAACGTGTCATTTTAATGGGTTCCGAGGCTTCATTAATTCTTCCATATGATCCAGTACATGATAAAGTTCTTTTAATTGAGCAGTTTCGTATTGGGCCTTTTTGTAGAGGTGATAGGGCTCCATGGGTTTATGAACCTGTTGCGGGTATGATTGAATTTGGTGAAAAACCAGAGGAAGCGGCAAAACGAGAAGTCTACGAAGAGGCTGGTATTCAAGTTAATAAATTGGTGAAAATTAACTCTGGTTATCCAAATCCGGGTGAAGCGACTACTTATTTTTATAATTATGTTGGAATAGTTGATTTGTCAGATTATTCCCCAGGCATTTATGGCCTAAAAGAAGAAGGTGAAGATATACAAACACATATCTTTGATTTTGAATTGGTTTTGGACTGGTGTAGATCGGATAAACTTCGCGTTTTACCTTTAAACACGATGATATTGTGGTTAGCATTGAACAAGAATAGACTTTCTTATAATTAACCGTTTCGGATTATCCTAAAATTTACTAGTAGATTGGTAAAATATGATTGCGAAAGACCTGGCTTCTAGCATTGGAAATACTCCTTTAATCAAACTTAGAGCAGCTTCAGAGGCTACAGGCTGTTCAATTCTGGGCAAGGCAGAGTTTGTTAATCCTGGGCAGTCTGTAAAAGATAGAGCTGCTTTGTATATAATACGAGACGCTGAGGCAAAAGGTCTTCTTCGTCCAGGAGGTACGATCGTTGAGGGAACGGCTGGAAATACTGGTATTGGTATCGCTCTCGTTGGGGCTTCTATGGGTTATAAATCTGTTATTGTAATACCCGAAACGCAAAGCGAGGAAAAAAAAGAAATGTTGAGGCTTACAGGGGCCAGGCTTGTCCAGGTACCAGCTGTACCTTATCGTAATCCCAACAATTATGTGAAATATTCACAAAGACTAGCAGAGGAATTGAATAAAACTGAAGTAAATGGTGCTGTCTGGGCAAATCAGTTTGATAACGTGGCTAATAGACAGGCCCATGTCGAAACTACTGGTCCGGAGATTTGGTCGCAAACAAAGGGTAAGGTGGATGGATTTGTATGTTCATGTGGCTCTGGAGGCACTTTAGCGGGTGTTGCTTTGGCATTACAGCCTAAAGGTGTGAAAATTGGCCTTGCAGATCCTATGGGAGCAGCACTTTATTCCCACTATAAATACGGGGAATTAAAATCTGATGGAAGTTCAATTACGGAAGGTATCGGGCAGGGTAGGATAACGGAAAACCTGCGAGATTTACAACCTGATTACGTTTTCCAAATAGGAGATGATGAAGCAATCCCAATTGTGTTCGATTTATTAGAAAATGAAGGGCTTTGTCTAGGAGGCTCCAGCGGAATAAATATTGCCGGTGCAATGCATTTAGCCAAGGAATTAGGCCCAAATCATACAATTGTTACGATCTTGTGTGATTATGGCACGAGATACCAATCAAAGTTGTTCAATCCTTCGTTTTTGAAGAGTAAGGGTTTGCCGGTACCCAAGTGGTTATTGGATAATCCAGTAAGTATGCCGAGTGTTTTTGAGGAATAACCCTTATGCGGAAAATGTTTTTAACACTTATTTTTGTTTTAATTTCCTTTAATTTTAATTGGGCAGAAGAAGTTGCTGACTATAATAAGTGGGAATTAAATGCACTCAGGGCAGAAACGGTAATCGAAACAGACAAAGCATCTGTAGAGGCATTAGAAAAGCTGCGAGCGCAATTGGTACAATGGCGTACATCATTTCAGCAGCTGCAAAATGAAAATCAGGATAGAATTGAAACAATAAGGACACAGATTGAGTCACTTGGGCCGAAGCCCGAGAATGGCACTGATCCATTGAAGGATCGTCGGCTTGCTTTAGATAAGCAGCTTGCAAAATTAAATGAACCAATAGTCCGAGCTCAGGAGGCCTTTAATCGCGCTGACGGTATGGTCAGTGAGATTGATAACTTAATTTCGCAGCGGCAGGCTTTAGAATTTCTGAAATTGGGTCCAAGCATACTAAATCCGCTGTTATGGGGAACAACCCTTGGAGATCTAGTTAATAGCTTCTTAACACTATCAAAAGAGACTACCGATGTTCTGTCGTCAAACTATTTTCAAGAGCAGTTTAGTAACAGATTAATATCTGTATTATTAATATCTTTTTTTTCTGTTTTGCTCTTTATTTATTCAGGTGCTATTTCCAATCAGTTAAATGCAAAAGCAAAACGGTTTGAGAAAGTAGCAGGATTTTTATCTTCCTCTATTAAATACTTATTACGTTATGTTGCCCTTTACTCGTTAATTCATTTAGCGCAGTCATTAAATATTTTTGGCATTAGAGGTGACCTAATTGCTGAAAACTTTTATGTCTGGATAGGCTATTTTATATTAGCGCTTTGGCTAGCTGAAAGACTACAAATGGCTTGGCACGTATTTGAAGCAGACAACCTAAATGACAGAAATATAGAAAAATTTGCAGTTTTGGGTGCTTTAATATTAGTGGCTCAGGAGTACGGGTCCGAAGTCTCACGTTTGCAATTAATAGAGCAACAGTCTTATGAAGTTTTTACTAGCGCAATAACTGTATTGGCGGGAATTATGTTGTGGCGAATTTCCGCGTCAATGAAATTAGTTATCTCTGGTGAGTCATCCTCAGGCAGTTTAAGATTAAAGCTTTTAGGTTTTCTTAGACGTATAATAATTGGCGTCGCAATAATATCTCCGCTGATCGCTGCTATAGGCTATGTAAATGCTGGTTCTGCGATTGCAGTTCCTATGGTTAAAACTCTTGGTTTTTTAGCTCTAATTGTAATTTTGCAGAGATTAACATTTGATCTATATGCTGCAATTTTAAATAAATCTGAAGAGGAGACGGACGCGTTAGCCCCCGTATTGATTGGGTTTATAATAACAATTTCTGTATTGCCGTTTTTAGCGATTATATGGGGTGCCCGTGTATCGAGCCTAACCGAGCTATGGATAAAGTTTCAAGATGGTATCAAGGTTGGAGACAGTAGAATTTCTCCATTAGATTTTCTCACGTTTGTCTTATTATTCACCATTGGATACATGTTGACCCGAGTAATTCAATCTGCACTAAGAGGAAGTATCTTACCAAAAACTAATCTTGATGCAGGTGCGCAGAATGCGTTGGTTTCAGGTCTTGGCTACATTGGTATTTTTATTGCAGCACTCGTTGCAATCTCAAGCACCGGACTGGATTTATCTTCACTCGCAATTGTAGCCGGTGCCTTATCTGTAGGGATTGGTTTTGGACTTCAAAACATCGTTTCAAATTTTGTATCAGGTGTAATTCTTCTTATTGAGCGACCAATTAGCCAAGGCGATTGGATCGAGGTAAGCGGCAAAATGGGGTATGTTCGTGATATTTCTGTTCGTTCAACTAGAATAGAGACATTTGATAGAACTGACGTGATAATTCCTAATGCGGATTTAGTATCTGGAGTTGTTACAAATTGGACGCGTGGAAATACGATTGGTCGTGTTATTATTCCTGTTGGTGTGGCTTATGGTTCCGATACGAAAAAGGTGGAAAAAATTCTAAGGGATATAATTTCTAAAATTGACCATGTTGCAAAGGAACCGGCACCCGGAGTTATTTTTCAAGGCTTTGGTGCAGATAGTATGGATTTTGAGATTCGTGCAATTCTTTCTGATGTTAATTACATGCTATCTGTCAAATCAGATGTTAATCATGAGATTGCAAAGCGGTTCGCGAAAGAAGGAATAGAAATTCCTTTTGCACAGCGAGATGTTTGGATAAGAAACCCTGAAGCGTTGAAGGATGTTTGATTGACCATTCCATTATATCTAGAAGAAAGTTATTTAAAAACCTGCTCAGGTAGCGTTGTTGAAATTGGTGAAGATAAGTCAATTATTTTGGATAAAAGCATTTTTTATCCAACCTCTGGGGGTCAGCCGGGAGACAAGGGCTTTTTACAATTCGGTAGTGTTCGCTGTGAGATAGTAACAACTCGTAAAGGCGAGAATGGAAAAATAATTTTAGTGCCCATGAATCATGATTATTTACCCAAATTAGGTGATACCGTAGAGCAATTTATCGATTGGGAAACTCGTTACAATCATATGAGAGTGCATTCAGCTCTTCACTTGCTATCTGTAGTAATTCCATTGCCTGTAACTGGTGGTTCTATAAGTGATATAAAGGGCAGGCTAGATTTTAATATGCCAGAATCTTTATCCCATAAAGAGGAGCTTGAAAGTCACCTCAACGAGTTAATTGCCGGAGGCTATAAAATCACAAACTCGTGGATTACAGATAAAGAATTAGCAGCTCAACCTGGTCTTGTAAAAACTATGTCTGTTAAACCGCCAATCGGAAGTGGAAGAGTTAGACTTGTCAGGATCGGTTCTAATGATCAACAAATTGATTTACAACCATGCGGCGGAACTCATGTTGCTACTACATTAGAGATTGGATCAATGCGCTTTGGAAAAATCGAAAAGAAAGGCAAGCAAAACAGGCGTGTAAATATTCATTTTGTTGATTAAGTCTGCATAGTAAATTTATCCCTTTTACAAACTTGATAAAGGTATATAACAGCGAGCCTAAGGAGACGTGGCCGAGTGGTCGAAGGCGCACGCCTGGAAAGTGTGTAGGCGGGAAACCGTCTCGTGGGTTCGAATCCCACCGTCTCCGCCATTGCATTCTACTTAAACTAATATTAACAATAGCTTGGATAATTATAGCTTATCTGGCCCCTCAATTGGCCCCCCATTAAGTACATAAAATATCATATATTGGTTGTTTAATTTGTAGGATGCAAACTTCTGTGGGGAAACATTTTACTGATAACTTTGTGATCAATGGGGTGGGGGTCAAAATCTAGCAGTGGTTAGTTTGCTAAGATACTGCTCTCACATTTTATTTCCTCAAAGTACGACGGCTTTGAATTTTAAAAGTTGAGGCTTCATGTGAGCAATTTAAAGATGCATGCCAGTACTTTTCCATGGCGAACGCTGAGGCTGTATTATAATCTCAGTTGGACAAGCCCTTGCGGAAGTACTCAAAACAAACTGAACAACTTGTGATATATCTTCTGGCTGCATCATAAGCTCTGGGTTTAAACGTTCAGGGTTAACCATCGATGTATTAACAAATCCAGGATTTATGGTGCAAACTTTAGTACCGTATTCCCTAACATCTTCAAAAAGAACTTCCATGTAACCATCGATAGCCCGTTTTTGTGCCGTTTGAATGCCAATGCATTTATGTGGCGCATCTCTAGAGTTTATACGAATAAAAGCACCACCTGATATCTTATTGATTTGTGGAAGTAAGTGCCTTGCGAAATGATATGTGCTACGAAAATTTGCATCTAAAATATCATCCCAAGCTTCTAAGTCGCACTCATCAGCTGAAGCCTTATTAAAGGCTCCAGCACAGTGAATTAAATAATTTAGTCCACCGAGACTGTTGATTGCCTCTTCACAACATTCTTCAATTTCTGAACTGTTGGATATTTCACAAGAAAATGTAAAACATGGATTACCAGATGAAGAACAAACTGAAAAAATATCATCTAGTTTCTGTTTGTCACGACCAACTAATGCGCAACTCACTCCATTTTCCGCAAGCATAGATGCTACTGCACTTCCCATTCCGCCGCTAGCGCCTACGATTAAGGCTTTTTTACCAGCAAAATTATTCATACTTTCCTCCAGGCTTAGTACCCCAACGTTACAGTATCCAATCTAAATATCGATTAGTCAAAAGCCAGTATTTTCGGAGACGCTTTTGAGTGTTTCAAATCTCTGCGAGCTGAATGCTGCAAGATTAATTTTTTCACTCTTTCCGAATTTAACTAGATCTTTGATGATTAACGCTGCAGCTGGTGCGTGCATTAAACCTGTTCCTGAAAAGCCTGCAGCTGTAAACAGACCAGGCTTTTCTTTCTCTATCACTGGCTGATAATCTATCGTGCCTGGATACAGGCCGCCCCAATGTTCAAGAACTTCCGAATTACAATCAATAAGCCCAAATGACCTTTCTGCCGCAATAAGAACTCGTCGTTTCCAATTCTCCGATATTGGGAAATCATATCCCTGAAGCTCTGTCGTCTCATTGTTACCGAGAAAGCCACCAACTAAGGCTCTGCCATCCCCATCAGGCCTGGTATGAACTTGGTTATCTATGTCGATTAGCCATGGACAGTTCTCTGGAAAGGGTTTCTCTGGCCTGACTATCAACAACTCATGATGTCTTGATGTAAAGGACTGCTCAGCTTTCGAGTAACTTGCAAACTGGCCCGCATATGCGCCAGCGCAATTAATTATAATGTTTGCTTCAATTATCCCTCCTGAAGAGGTTATGCGGTATTTGGAATTATCCATTAAAGAAATCGTATTTACTTCAACTCCCTCTCGCAGCTTTCCCCCCAATTTATGAAAACCTGAAACTAGACCATCAATAACTTTTTGATGATCTAAATACCCGCCAATAGGACAGTAAATCCCATAATCCTGGATAAGTTGGCCTAAATTAGGCCATTTAGTTTTAATCTGCCTCTGATCTAACGCACTCAAATTTAATAGGCCATTAGGATCAATGCTTTGTAACTTTTCAGACTTTTGACGGTTTGAAGTTAGGAAAAGATGTCCAGTTGTCTGATAATTGATGTCGACATTGAATTCGCTTTCGAAATTCTTCCAAAATAATTCACTCAAGAATGACATGCTGATGTTTTCTTGGGTTCCATGTAGGTAGCGTATACCGCCACCAGTTCGCGTGGACTGTCCACAACCTGGACGACCTCTTTCCAGCAGGGTTACTTTTTCGCCGCCCTTGAGAAGGTTGTAAGCGCAAGATAGCCCAACTACGCCAGCACCTATCACCACAATATTTTCCATTGAAGCCATTATTACACTTTAAAGAACCAAATCTATTGTGAAATTGATCAAGAATATATAAATCAAATAGCCCATTTTCTTATCTGGGAGCAATCAATGGATAATTTTACTCGAAAGTGCCTTTTGGTCGGAACAGTTTCTTTAGCTATACTGGCAGCTGATACTTTATTTTGGACACTTATGGATCTTACATCAGATTGGGATATGTATGAACAGCATCTAATGATGCATGAAGAGATGGAAAACCAATAGCGGTTTCATCTGAGAATGTAATCTGAGTAGCTTAAGTCTTGTCAGTGTCATGCAAGACTTTCGATACACTTGAAATCATTTTTTGAGGAAGTTCGGACTTTGACGGTTCAACCAGTTCGGCATATTTTTTTAGAAGTGGAATGCATTTCTCGTATGACTTTTGATCGGAAAAAATAGCAATAGTATATAGTCTGTGACTTCCATCATCCTTTAAGTCTTTTGCTAATATTGCTCTTTCGAGCCCATGTTTTTTGAAAATTTTTAGATGCTGTGGAAAATTTTCTATATGATTACTTGTAAGAAGATCAGCTTCTTGTTCAGATAGAAAAACGTTCGTGAGAATTTGCACAACCTTCAAGAACCATCTCCTCAGTAATTAATTGATACGCTTTTAGCAAATGATCCGATCCAAATAAACGCCTTAGTTAGTGAGCAGGGGTATTGTGATTTGGGGTGAGGTTACCTTAGTTCAGATATTTAAGGCCACTATCGCAACCTAGTGTCACCACATTTTGGTGCGGTGACATTTTTTTAGCCAGTTTAATTGCGCCAACAACATTTAAACCTGTTGAAGTACCACAAAAAATACCATGCCTTACTGCCAGAATATCCCTCATTTCAAATGCTTCGTCTTGATCGATAGCTAAAATATCGTCGACTTTTTGATCATCTAGAAATGGGGGATAAAATCCCACACCTATGCCTTCAACTCTATGAGGGCCACCTCTCCCTGTAGTCAATAAGGGCGATTGTGAAGGCTCCAAAGCTACTGTTTTAGGGAATAAACCTGATGCGTGTAAACCACTTAAAGTTCCCATTAATGCACCACCTGTACCGACGGATGCACAAAATAAGTCTACTTTCTGATCAATTTGGTCTGCTATCTCTGTTCCCATTGGTTCATAACCAAGAACAACATCTTTTGAACCGAATTGGTCTGCATAAAACCCATCCAATGCTTTTACTTTGTCCGCACAAATAGCTTTCATTTCTTGAATTAGTTCTGGTGTAATACCTCTACCATGAGATGACACCGTTATGACTTCTGCGCCAAATGCTTCCATAGTGCGCCGTTTTAGATCTGAGAATGCATCCGAGAATATGGCTATAAAATTAATGCCAGCACTTGCACAAGCAAATGCTAGCGCAGAACCTGTACTACCGCCCGTATACTCAATGACCGTCTGTTTTTCTGTTAGGTCACCTCTAGTTAGGGCATTCCCTATTACAGAAATTGCCATTCGATCTTTGAAAGATCCAGTTGGATTGCCACTTTCAATTTTTAGCCATACTGATGCGCAATTATCAGTTTCAGGCAAATTTAATTTAATAAGAGGTGTATTACCTACCTGTGAATACGCACGGGGTGCAATCATTCTCCAGCATTCCTTTTGCGATGGTGAGTAATCCAACTGCAATTAAAATATAAATTATTTGTTGCGTAGCACAAGTATATATACCCCAGAGCAACCCCACTGGCCCATGTGGGCTATTGCTGCAATAATTAATCAAGCTCGACTAAAAGCGAACCCTTCATTCCTGATGTTGGAGTCATACCAGAAGCTGCAGTTGCTAAACCTCTTATTGTATCAACGTTTGCCTCAAGTAATTCTTGGCTACTCCAGAGCGTCATGGTTCTAAGAGTATTTTCTCCAGTAACCGTGCAACGTGTATTTACTGCGCCATACTTTTGCATTTCAGCCCAATTTGCTTTGATGCCTTCAACTACATTATCTACATTTCCGTCAAATTCCCAATCAGTAAAAGATACAAACATTTTTTTCTCCATATGGTTGCAACGTTATATCATTTATACTGGTGATATTTGTCAAAGATTATTTTGCGGATACGCTACACTCGTAGCAAATGACCTGATCCGAATAAACGTCTTTGTGAGTGAGCAGGGGTATTGTGGGTCGGGGTGGGGATAAAATTTACACCGGTTCAGTACAGATAGTATACTTGAATAGCTTACCCATTTGAGTAGTAATTTTATATTCAAAGCAAAGGAAAACCTAATGAAAAAATTTTTACTAATAGCTGCTTGCATTATTGGATTTGGCCAAGCTAGCTCAGCGTCAGACATTCCAACCACAAATTGGGGCGCTGTTCTGAAAGTCCCACTGAGTAAAGTCGGGGACGTGGAAAAAGGATTAGTTGAATGGGGTAACTGGATCAAAGATACCCATCCAATGGGGGATGAGCCGTTAGGTCTAGACAGCCTGACCATAACAAAAGGAAACCCTATTGGTGATCACGTGTATTATGTGATCGTTGAAAGATATGATACAACCGAAGGCTTAAAGAACCATCAGAGTTTGTTTCGCCGAGATGTTTCAGGAAATTATGCAAGTATGTTTTCTAAACTTGGGTTTATGAGTGCATACCGAGTGGGTGGCTCTGAGCAGGTTAAAACTCTGTTTAGTATTGTGCCTTAATTAAAGGAGATAGTTAATATGCTTTACGAAAAAATTTTAAAATCGCAGGAAGATGCTGACATTAATTTGTGGCGCGAATGTTTACATGATGACTGGGAATTTTTAATGCACTCTTCAGGCAAAATTCACAGGAAGGGCGGCGGAAATCCTGATGATTGGGCAAAAATGCAAAAGTCCATAGTTCGAGAAAACCAGAGGTGCATTTATGAAAATGAAGATGTTTTAATTACCCATTCTTTTGTTACCTTTGCCTCAGGCGACAAGGAAGCTTTATTGATGGTTCACCGTAAGAAAGATGGGCTTCTATGGAGAACAGAAACGGGAGCAACTCCTATTAACTAGATACTGTGCCGATTAAGGAGATAGTAATGAATATTTGTGTGCTTACTACTTTTGACCCAGAAAAGGGTTACAACTTTGATAAGTGTAAAGCGACATATTCAAAAAATGCGCATCCTCAACTAATTGAATTTATTTCAGACTGGGGAATAGCAAATAAAACTATCTAAATAAACGTCTTTGTGAGTGAGCAGCGGAATTTTGAGGTGTGGTAAAAATCTAGCAGCGGTTAGTTTGCCCAAGATACTGCTCTCGTAAGTTTTTTGAAAAAGATGTTTGTCTTCGGTTATTCTTCAATAAGCGCACCGCGTTTTTTCCATGCCCCAAATCCACCCTCCATTTCGGCAATGTTCTCAAAGCCCATGTCTTGTAAGGTCTTTACGGCTAGTGCTGAACGCCATGCGCTAGCACAAAATAAAATTAGCTTTTTGTCCGTGATAAATTCTGGTTTATGATATGGGCTGGCAGGATCTAACCAGAATTCTAGCATGCCCCTTGGGGCGTGTAGAGCGCCCTTTATGCGGCCCTCTCGTTTCAATTCACGAATGTCGCGAATATCTACAAACTGCGCAGTGCCCGCTTCAACCTGTGCCTCGGCATCTTCTTGCAAAAGTGTCTCAATCTGTTCCTTGGCCTTAGAGACAAGTGTGCTTACTGGGGTAATTGCCATAGATTAGTTCCTAACTTTGCAATATATTTACAACCTAATTTTAGTCAGGGTCTTTTGCTAAACCACGCCATGATATAAAGGAAAGAATGGCAACAAGGCCAGTGCCTACAATTGGCGGTACTGCTGATATTTTTCCTAAAATTTGCAATATAAGAGTGGTAATACAAACTACGCTGAACGCCAAAGTATAGCCTCTCATTACATGCGCTTGGAAAGCTCGACCTTCAACATTTCGCAAATGATAAGTGATGATGACTAAAGCAAGGATTAAACTTGCTATTCCATATCTGACTGTAACAAGGTCAGCAAAACCTTGACCTTCAGCATTTGGAAACTGCTCACGAGTTACGAATTCTGGCGCAATGTACATTACCGACGAAAAAACTAACCCAATTAAAGCAGTTATTATTAACGTAGTTTTTGGTTTCATGGTTACCTCCAATTTATATCCTAATGTGAAGGAGATTACAGATCTTGTAAAATAAGACGCTGCGTTCGTAGCAAATGACCTGATCCGAATAAAC
>CABZJF010000008.1:0-61709 GCA_902525915.1 Paracoccaceae bacterium
ATCCTTGAGGCAGGCGGAACAGCCGTTGAGGCGATGGTAGCCGCTGCCGCTCAAATTGCTGTCGTCTATCCACACATGAATAGCATTGGCGGCGATGGTTTCTGGTTGATAAAAAAAATGAACCAAGCCCCTATTGCCATCTCTGCGTGCGGTCATGCAGCTGAACAAGCCACTCTCGATTGGTATCGTAAAAAAGGATTCAAGGTTTCGTTACCAACTAGAGGGCCGTTAGCAGCTTTAACCGTTCCAGGTACGATTGCAGGATGGAAGTTAGCATTAGAGATTGATAGTCCAATGCACGCAATTCCACTAAGCGAATTGCTCGCTGCTGCTGTAAAAAAAGCAAAAAATGGAATAGCTGTCACTAGGAATCAATCTGATACTACGGCAGCTAAAAAACATGAACTTGCACCAGTTTCTGGATTTAAGGAGTTTTATCTCGATAAAGGACAGGTGCCTGCAGTTGGATCAAAACTTCTTCAATCTAAATTAGGTGAAACCCTTGAGTATTTGGGTCGCGCAGGGCTGGATGATTTTTACGTAGGCGATATGGCAAAAACACATGGCGATTTTTTGGCCAAGGCGGGAAGCCCACTATTATTTGAGGATTTAAAAAAATTTAAGGCAGAATTACAGAAACCTCTCTCAATTAATACCTCAGTGGGGCAGTTATTTAATCTAGGACCTCCAACTCAAGGGATGTCGTCCTTAGCGATTCTCGGAATTTATGATCGAATAAAAACTGAGGCATGCGATGATTTTGATTTTATTCACCGACTGGTTGAAGCGACAAAACAGGCCTTTATCACAAGAAATCTGGAATTAGGTGATCCCGCCGACATGAAAGTAGATCCTGCTGACCTTATCTCTGATTCATATCTGGATAGCAGTGCAACTAATATTTCCTTAAGCGAAGCGGCGGATTGGCCAGAAATTGCGAAAAAAGGTGATACTATCTGGATGGGTGCAGTGGATCCAGAAGGAACCGTTGTGAGTTTTATTCAAAGTATTTTCTGGGAATTTGGCAGTGGCTTGATTTGCCCAGAAACAGGAGTTCTTTTCCAAAATCGGGGCGCGGGGTTTTCTTTGACTGACGGTCCAAATTGCCTTGCTCCAGGAAAAAAACCATTCCATACCTTAAACCCTGCAATGGCTATTATGAATGACGGTCGCATAGTATCCTATGGAACGATGGGTGGAGAGGGGCAACCGCAAACGCAAGCAGCAATATTTTCTAGATATGCATTTCATGGGGTTGATTTGCAGAAAGCTATTTCTGCCCCCAGATGGCTACTGGGCAAAACTTGGGGTGACGATACCACAAGCTTAAAGTTAGAAAAATCTTTTGATGAAAAATTAATAAAGGAGTTGCGTGAAGCTAATCATCAAGTCGAGGTAGTATCAGAGAATTCCAGTTTAATGGGCCACGCAGGTTGCGTTGTTAGACACATTGATGGATCCGTCGAAGCTGCTTCAGATCCCAGGTCTGATGGCATTGCCCTAGCAGGTTGATTAAAAAAATCATCTCTATAATCTTTAATCCACTCAGTGTCTTTATGGCTGCTTTTTTGAAAGTGATTTAAATACAGGAAACCATGGAAAATAAATTTTATACTCTTACAACTGAACTGCGGTCTCTCCTTGGAGATAGATGTTCAACGGGTGACAGTATTATTGATCTTCATTCCAGGGATGCGGCTTACACACCAGCTGTAAAACCTCATGCAGTTGTTTTTCCAGATAACACTGAAGAAGTTTCAAATATTGTTAAGCTTTGTTCAGAAAAAAATTGTCCGATTGTCGCGTTTGGGGTTGGTAGTTCGCTCGAGGGTCAAGTAGTGCCGGTAGTTGGTGGAGTGAGCGTTGATTTTTCCAGAATGAACAAAATAACTGCTGTTCAGACAGAGGATTTAATTGCAACCGTTGAACCAGGAGTAACCAGGATACAGTTGAACGAATACCTGAGAGATCAGGGACTTATGTTTACAGTCGATCCCGGTGCAGACGCTTCGATCGGTGGCATGTGTGCGACTCGAGCATCTGGTACAAATTCTGTGCGTTACGGAACAATGCGGGAAAATGTACTTGCCTTGGAGGTTGTGCTTCCCGATGGCCGAGTAATAAACACGGGCACTCAAGCACCAAAATCAGCTTCGGGATATGATTTAACACGACTTTTTATTGGTTCAGAGGGAACTCTGGGATTGATTACAGAAATTAAGCTTAAGTTATATGGACAACCGGCATCTATAAAATCAGCGAGTTGCGTATTTGACAATATATCCGATGCTGTGCAGACAGTAATTCTTGCAATTCAATCTGGCATTCAATTGGCTCGCGTTGAATTGTTAGATGAAGTCCAAATGCAGGGAATGAATAACTATAATAAAGATTTATCATTTCCTGAGAAACCGCATCTTTTTATAGAATTTCATGGGTCTGAACTAAGTACCACCGAGCAGGTTGAAGACTTCAAATCTATTAGTGATGAATTTGGGGCATATGATTTCAAGTGGGCGACAAAAACGGAAGATAGGAATAGGTTGTGGAAAGCTCGCCACGATGCTTATTGGGCTGGAAAATCACTTTGGCCCCAGGCTTCATCTTTAGTTACTGATTGCTGCGTTCCGATTTCTTCTTTAGCTAGCTGCATATTAAAAACCAAGGAGGCAATAAACGAATCCGGTTTGTTAGCTCCTCTTGTTGGTCACGTAGGTGACGGCAATTATCATTTGCTCATATTGTTTGACGGAACGACTCGTGATGGATTGAGAAGAGCAAAAGAACTTGCTGGCCGCGCTAATGAAATTGCATTGAGTTTTGGAGGGACAATTACTGGTGAACATGGCGTTGGCACTGGGAAAAAGAACTTCATGTATTTAGAACATGGCAAGGCCTGGAGTTTAATGGGTGATATTAAAAAGTTATTTGATCCCAAAAATATAATGAACCCCGGTAAACTGGTCCCTGATCAGAACTCAGAGATCTAAACTTAATTGCTGTTTTACAGGTACACTTGTCTTCAGTTTTCTTCGAGGCTTTCTATTTAGTCGGCTTGCATGTTTTTGAACAAGAGAGGCAGTTTCTACTGAATTTTTAATCTGTTTTTTTAGCGAATATATCTTTTCTTGCGCAGCCGTTCTTGCAAGTTTTTCGTCAACGATTGGTTTTGAATAATTAAGGCTTCTATTTTCCAAAAGCCAAGGTTGGTGGATAAATTGTTTTGGTATATCCTTTAACTCCGGCACCCATTTTCTAATAAATATTCCATCGGGATCTTGATCCATTCCTTGCTTTATGGGGTTATATATACGGATTGAATTCATTCCTGTCGTACCAGACTGCATTTGTATTTGGCTGTAATGGATACCTGGTTCATAATCTAAAAATTGTCTTGCTAAATGTGATGCGGTTTGTCGCCAGTCTAACCACAAATGATAACTTGCAAAACTTACTAACATTGCCCGCATTCTAAAATTTAACCAGCCCGTCGCGTTCAAGTAGCGCATACAAGCATCAATCATGGGATAGCCAGTTGTACCATTTGCCCAAGCATTTAGAAGTTTTTGGTCACCAAAAGAAGGCCTAAGATTTTCAAATGAACTGTGTAAAGTGTTAATCTCAATATTAGGTTGATCTTCAATTTTTTGTGTAAAATGACAGTGCCATCTTAGCCGTGATGAAAAACTTTTTAGGGATTTTGAATATTTTGCATCGACACCACGAAGTTCACGTATGCGTTTTTCCGTTATCTGGAAAGCTTCCCGAACGGAAATTTGTCCAAATGCTAAATATGGAGATATGCGGGAACAACTATTCTCAGCGGTGATAGGGGATGACATTTCAAAGGTATAATTTTGTCCCCGCGAATGTAAGAATGAATTAAGGGTATTGATTGCTTCCATTCTTGTGGCGATCTGAGTTGAACAGGCTTGTTGTGTTGATAGGTTTAAATGTGATGCTTCTGGAATATTATCACTTCTAACCTTTACAGACTTAATTGTGTTAGGGGGATAACTGAGGGTAGCGGACATCGTAGCATACCATCTTCGTGACCATCCATTTCTATCGCCTAGTTTACGAACAACCCCATTCTTTGGTGTCTCAATCCATTCAACTTTATTAGCTCTTGCCCATGATCTAACTGCTGTATCTCTATTGTAGGTCCATAAATTCCAGGTCTCTTCGTACGAAAAGATCGTTTTTATTTTGTATTGAGAGTTAAGTTTATCAAAAATGTCTACGGCATGGCCAACCATCACCGTCAAGTTAGCACCTACTGATTGCAATTGCTTTTCTAAATCGTTTAGAGCTTCTTTTAAAAACATATAGTGCCGATAACTATGATCTGGTTTTTTCCAAAGCTCTGGCTCAAATATAAAAAGGGGTAGAATGGCTCCGTTTTTAGCGGCTAGTGAAAGTGGACTATGATCAAATATTCTCAAGTCCCTTTTAAACCAAACAATATCAATCGTTATTTTTGCCAATTTTGTTCCTAAAAAATGCTTACACTTAAACAAATAAATCGAATTGGCCATAAATCTCTAAATTATTTGAAAATTTTTACTTCAAAAAAAGGCTCAGGATTTATTTGCTAAGCCTTTGTTTTAGTGGTGAGCCGTACAGGATTTGAACCTGTGACCCACTGATTAAAAGTCAGTTGCTCTACCAACTGAGCTAACGGCCCACTAAACAGCTAACTAGGAACACTAAGCCCTGGGGTCAAGCCCGAAAATAGAGAAATTTGAACTATCTATGGATTCACGCTAAATTTAGGGATATACGCGCGCCATGATTGACACCAACGTTAAAAATATATCGTTTTTTAAAATGCATGGTCTTGGAAATGACTTTGTTGTGATCGATTCTCGACTTAAAAGCACTAATCTAACTGCCAATTTTATTAAAAAATTGGGAGATAGGAACTTTGGAGTAGGTTTTGATCAGTTGGCGATCATTCACGATAGTGAAATATCTGATGCCCGTTTAACTTTCTTTAATTCTGATGGTTCTAAATCAGCAACTTGTGGAAATGCTACGCGATGTATAGCCAAATTTTTGATGGATGACATAAACAAAGATGAAATAGATCTTTCAACTGATCACAAATCGTTGAAAGCAAAGCGTGAGGCCGATGGATCAGTATCTGTAAATATGGGGCTGCCAGAGATAGAATGGCAGAAAATACCTTTGTTAGAGGACGTTGATACGTTATTTTTACCAATCCCAGGAAAACCGACTGCTACAAGCATGGGAAATCCACATTGTTCTTTCTTTGTAGATAATCTGGATGAGGTAAAGATAGAAGCCGAGGGTGCTGAAATAGAAAATCATCCTCTATTCCCACAAAAAACAAATGTTCAATTTGTTTCCTTAATTTCCAAAGATCGTTTGCGAGTTAGGGTTTGGGAAAGAGGTGTCGGAGTGACTAAGGCTTCAGGCTCATCAGCTTGTGCTGCAGTGGTTGCATCGGTTCGAAGGAAAATCACTGGTAACAAAGTTCAAGTTGACCTAGATGGTGGTACGCTTGTAATTAATTCTACAAATAAAGGCGTTTGGATGAATGGTCCAACCATGCATGTTTTCAACGGTCAGCTAAATTCGCAGTTCCTGGACTCTATCTGATGGAAAACAATATCAAGTTTTCAACCCTAGGCTGTCGTCTTAATTCGTATGAAACAGAGTCTATGCGAAATATGGCTGGCACGGTTGGGTTAAATAACGCTGTTGTTATTAATACATGTGCCGTAACTCACCAGGCGGTAAGTAAGTCAAGGCAAGAAATCCGTCGGCTCAGGAGAGAAAACCCAAAGTCAACTTTAATAGTCACAGGCTGTGCTGCTCAAATAGATCCATTGAGTTTTTCAAAAATGAGTGAAGTTGACTTCGTGCTTGGAAATTCAGAAAAAATACGTCCTGAAATCTGGTCAAACTTGGCGTCAGGCGCACCGGTTGAAAGTGAGCGAGTTCAAGTCGATGATATTATGTCAATTTCAGAGACTGCCAGTCATTTAATAGACGGTTTCGGAACTCGAAGTCGTGCTTATGTACAAATTCAAAATGGGTGTGATCATCGTTGTACATTCTGCACAATACCATTTGGTAGAGGTAATTCTCGATCTGTTCCTGCTGGGGTAGTTGTTGAGCAGATAAAACGCCTTGTTCAAAAAGGGTATAACGAAATTGTATTGACGGGCGTAGATTTAACGAGCTGGGGTGCAGACCTGCCGGTGCACCCAAAGTTAGGAAACCTAATTACCAGAATTTTAAGGCTTGTTCCCGACTTAAACAGGCTTCGAATAAGTTCCATAGATAGTATTGAAGTAGATGAAGAATTTTTAGATGCAATCGCAACTGAACGTCGGCTTATGCCTCACTTTCACCTAAGCCTTCAGCATGGTGATGACCTAATTCTAAAGCGGATGAAAAGACGTCACCTAAGAGAAGACGCGATTTTATTTTGTGAACAAGTTAGAAAATTACGACCAGAAGTGACTTTTGGGGCGGATATAATAGCTGGATTTCCTACTGAATCTGATGAACATTTTGAAAATTCCATTAAGTTGGTCGAAGAGTGCGGCTTAACATGGCTACATATTTTTCCATATTCTAAGAGAGATGGAACGCCTGCAGCTCGCATGCCCCAGATTGATGGAAGAATAATAAAAAGCAGGGCGGCACTTCTCCGATCATTAGGGAAAAAACTACGCAGTAAACATCTGAAAGAGCAAATAGGACGTAAACATAAAGTACTTATGGAAAGTTCCGCTTTGGGTCGGACAGAGCAATTTGCTGAAGTACTTTTTGCAAGTCCAAAGCAGGAAGGTTCAATTGTTGATGCTACGATAAGTGATGCCTCAAATAGTCAGTTGATGGTCTATTAGATAAAGTCCGTTTATTTTAAGTTTAAAAAAGTAATGTCCCAATTGAAACAGCCAACACTTTATACCTTTAGGAGGTGTCCATACGCAATAAGGGCTAGGCTTGCCCTCTTGCACGCGAAGATGAACGTAGAAATTCGAGAAATAGTACTTCGAAAAAAGCCCAAAGAATTTTTAGCTACATCACCAAGTGGCACTGTTCCATCGTTGAGACTTGGAATGACAGTCCTGGACGAAAGTCTTGATATTATGAAATGGGCTTTGACTCAGAATGATCCGACTAATTTAATGGAAATGCCAAAGTATGGCTTCGATTTGATTTCAGAGTGTGATGGAAATTTTAAGCATGCTCTTGATAGGGCAAAATATCCGAACAGGTTTCCAGATGCAGATCCTGCGCAATCTAGAGATAAAGCTTCAGTATTTCTATATAAATTGGAAAATATACTCTCTCCAAATTTGTTTGGAGCAAATATGTCCATTGCAGATTTGGCAATATTACCCTTTGTCAGACAATTTGCCCACATTGACCAAGTCTGGTTTTATGACCAAGACTGGAATAATTTGATAAAGTGGTTAGATAGTTTTAAGCAAAGTTCAGAATTCAATAAAATTATGACAAAGATAGACCCTTGGCAGGTAGGTGATACACCTGTCATGTTTTCTGATCTTTATTGGTCCTAACAATTGTAGCTTTCAGTTAATCTTTATGTTTGCGTTACGAAATTTCTTGTGAATATTAGTTTCAAAAATTTTTGGATCACGAAGGCTATAAATGTTTAGACTATATCACGTCCCCTTATCACCATTTTGTAGGAAAGTTCGGTTAAGCCTTGCTGAGAAAAAGATAGAGGTTGAGCTCATTGAAGAGCGTTATTGGGACAAATCAGCAGAATTCTTGAGAAGAAACCCTGCGGGCAAATTACCCGTCTTGAAAATTGGTGATGAAATACTTTCCGAAAGTACTGCAATCTGCGAATACTTAGAAGAAGAGTATCCTGATAAGGCTTTGCTCCCAGAAACTCCTAAAGAAAGGTTTGAGGCTCGACGATTGGTCTCATGGTTTGATGACAAATTTCATGATGAAGTCACATCAAAGCTCCTTTATGAGCGGGTAAATAAGAAAATAATGGGACAAGGATTTCCGGATAGTAAAAATATAAAGGAGGGTTCAAAAAATATAAAGTATCATATTGATTACATGGCTTGGCTGCTGGAGCACCGACGTTGGCTCGCAGGAGAAGTTATGACCCTTGCTGATTTTGCTGCTGCCGCGCATTTTTCCACACTAGACTATTTAAGTGACATCGATTGGAGTAGGTCTAATGCCGTGAAGGATTGGTATGCTAAAATTAAATCAAGACCTGCCTTTCGTAATTTACTAGCAGATCAAGTTTCAGGTTTCCCGCCGCCTGTTCATTATAATGATTTGGATTTTTAATTCATTGGAAAAACTGTGACTGATTTAAAATCGAAATTGATAGATCGGGCGAAGGATCTCAGCTTCGACTTAACAAAAGTTTGTAATCCGTCCGAATTACCATCTATCTCAGAGCCTTTTCGAGAATTCTTAAGTTTGAATTATCATGGTCAGATGACTTGGCTTTCAGATAGAATTGAATGGCGTGAAAACCCTAAAATTCTTTGGCCGGAGGCGAAATCAGTGATAATGCTAGCTCAGAGTTATGCTCCGGTACATAATCCTATGGATGTTCTGAAATACCCTGAGAAAGCAGCAATTTCTGTTTATGCGCAAAATAAAGATTACCACTTTGTCATAAAGAAAAAATTGAAGTCGCTTGCACGTTGGTTAATCGAAGAGGTCGGTGGCGAAGTAAAGGTATTTGTAGATACCGCACCCGTACCAGAAAAACCCTTAGGGCAGATGGCTGGGCTGGGTTGGCAGGGAAAGCATACAAACCTGGTAAGCCGTGACCTAGGGAATTGGTTTTTTATTGGATCTATTTTCACGACAGTAGAAATTGAACCCGATGATCCGGAAGTGGATCATTGTGGTTCATGTCAGTCATGTATTGACATCTGTCCAACGGACGCTTTTCCAAAACCCTATCAAATTGATGCGAGACGCTGTATCTCTTACCTTACCATAGAACATCGCGGTCCAGTAGAAATTGATTTAAGGTCAAAAATTGGCAACCGAATATATGGTTGTGATGACTGTTTGGCTGTTTGTCCTTGGAATAAGTTTGCAAAAGCTGGCAGTGAAACAAGGCTTTATGCTCGAGAAGAACTAAAAATGCCAGATCTGAAAGAGCTTGTTTCGTTAGACGATAGAGCTTTCAGAGATAAGTTTTCTGGTAGTCCAATAAAGCGTATTGGTCGCGATAGATTTGTAAGAAATGTTCTCTATGCGATTGGCAATTCACGGGAGCAGAAATTTAAAAAAGTTGTAACGCCTCTTACTAAAGATCCAGATTTCGCAATACGAGACGCTGCAACGTGGGCTCTTAGACAATTAGCTTGAATAGGCGGTAATTAATGTGCTGTTATTTTTTATTTGAAACTCTGCAATAAGGTCTAGGAGAGCAACGTGGCTTTTTTCTTAGGAGTTGATACTGGCGGCACATATACAGATGCTGTTATTTTACGTGATGAAACAGAGGTCATAGCTAGTGCAAAGGCACTCACTACCCGTCACGATTTATCTTTTGGCATATCTGAGGCCATACGAAATGTCATTGATAAATCTGCAATAAAAACAAAGGATATCTCTCTTGTATCGCTTTCAACCACTTTGGCGACAAACGCGCTTGTTGAAGACCAGGGTGGTAGAGTTGCCTTAATATTTGTTGGGTTTCGCGATGGTGACCTAGCCAAGCATAGTATTAATGATGCGTTGGCAGGTGATCCAGTTTTACAAACAAAAGGTGGGCATAATCATGCTGGTGACGAAACGTGTCGAATTGATTTAGAAGAAATCAAAGAATGGATCTTAAAGCGGGATGGGGTCTCAGCTTTTGCTGTCGCCAGCCAATTTGCAACCCGCAATGCTGCCCATGAGCTTCAGATTATGGAATTAATAAGGAATTTGACCGATAAACCCGTAACTGCATCTCATCAGTTGTCTTCAAAACTCAATGGACCAAGACGGGCTCTTACTGCCGTTCTTAATGCAAGATTAATTGGGATAATTGATGGATTGATAGGTCGTTGTGGAGCTACTCTGTCCAATCTAAAAATTGATGCCCCTTTGATGGTCGTGCGTGGTGACGGCGCGCTTATTTCTGCAAGTGAGGCTCGCAAAAAACCTATAGAGACAATTCTAAGTGGGCCTGCAGCGTCAATTGTTGGTGCGAAATGGATGACAAATTTAAATCTAGGTTTTGTATCTGATATCGGTGGGACAACTACCGACGTTGCACTACTTAAGGATGGGCGCCCTGCACTTGACGCAGCTGGTGCTCGCGTTGGGAATTTTCGCACAATGGTCGAAGCGGTCGCAATGCGCACAACAGGGCTGGGCGGTGACAGCCAAGTCCATTTTCTGTCCGAGGGGCTGAAGGGTGGTGTGCATTTAGGCCCTAAAAGGTTAGTTCCTATATCATTAATTGCTCATCAAGAACCGCATATTCATGATATTTTGGATGAACAACTAAGAACGACAACTCCTGGCGAGTATGATGGAAAATTTATAAGGCTTATTTCAAGTTTAGATGATCATGGTTTGCAGCCTAGAGATTTAAAAGTACTCTCACGAATTGAAAGAACCGCAAAATCACTCAGGTCGGTCATTCAGACACGGATCGAAATAAAATCCATCGAGCGACTTGTGTCGCGTGGACTCATACAGGTTGCCGGTGTCACACCGTCTGATGCTAGCCATGTATTGAAAAAAATGACTGCTTGGGATGCGGCTGCTGCAGAAAAAGCTATTTTGTTGTTTGGTAGAAGACGCAAGGGCTCCGGTGATTTATTGGGAGAAACCGCGGAAGGTTTGTCTAAAATGATAATAAATCAATTACAGAAACAAACAGCTTCATTCTTATTGGAAAGTGCATTTCATGAAGAGGAGAAATTTGATTATCCTGCTGAAGAATTAGCAAATAATATAATAATGGTTCAAGGTTTGAGAACCCATAACAATATTGTGAAAATTGATACCGGTCTAAATTTACCCGTTGTAGGTCTTGGTGCCTCTGCGTCTTCATATTATCCAGCAGTTGGTGACCTTCTGAAGTGTGATATGATACTCCCCCAGCATAGTGATGTAGCCAATGCCATTGGAGCGGTAGTCGGGCGTATAACTCGGCGAGTGCAAGGCTCTATTACTGCTCCTAGTGAAGGGCAATTCAGGGCTCATTTTCCGGATGGACCGAAAGATTTTTTAAATGAGGAACAAGCTTTAGATTGTTTAGAAAGTTTCTTAGTCGAAAAAGCAATTGATCAAGCGCGTGATTCAGGTGCAGCTGATATCGTTACGAAAGTATCACGGAATATTAAAAAAGCAAAAGCCGAGGCTCGTGAGATGTTCGTGGAAGCAATTTTGACTGTAGAAGCATCTGGGCGTCCTAGAATATCACAGTAGGTTCAATTCCCATCATAACCAACCATATGCTTTTCTCCTCGATCACGTGCAAGTTTTATTTGTTTTTGTCTCTCTCTAAATCGGCCTTTATCGTAATCAGAGGTTTTATCAAAACATTGGTGACAAGAAACGCCATGCTCATATTTGCTATGGTTTTGATCTTTTGGGAGTATTGGGTGACGACATGCATAACATAACTGGTGTGGTCCCTCGATTAACTCATGCCTTACCGAAACTCTGGCGTCAAAGACAAAGCAATCACCCTCCCAGCTACTTTGTTCTTCAGGAATTTCTTCTAAATATTTTAGAATCCCACCCTTCAAATGATGTACCTCTTTTACACCCTTGCCCAGGAGGTAGTTAGTTGACTTCTCACATCTGATTCCACCGGTACAAAACATAGCAATTTTTTTATTCCTGAATTTATCTTTATTTTCCTCCCACCATTCTGGAAATTCGCTAAAACTCTTTGTTTTAGGATTTATCGCGCCTTTAAAGGTGCCAATGCCTACCTCATAATCATTCCGCGTATCAATAAGCACCACATCTGATGCATTTATAAATGAATCCCAATTTTTGGGTTCAACATATTTCCCAACTTTTTCTGCTGGGTTAACGTCGGGTTGACCCATTGTTACAATTTCTTTTTTTATCTTTACTTTCATCCTTGGGAATGGCGGCAAAGAAGCGACACTTTCTTTATGCTCAATATTGGTACAGCCTGGCAGGGTTTTTATGTATTTAATCACGTTATCAATGCCTTGGCGAGAGCCGGAGATTGTACCGTTTATTCCTTCTGGTGCCACTAAAAGCGATCCCGTAACTCCGGATGAATTGCATTCATTTTGCAAGGGGCCACATAATTTTCTGTGATCTTTGAACCTGGTAAAATGATATAATGCTGCAACTATAAACATTAGTTAAACCTTAATATCTGCAACTAGTTTCATATTTTGTGATTACTTGAAAGCGTTAAAATTCATTGTTTGAATTACTTTGCTAAATCAAAAGCCAAAGGCTTAACTTGCTTGAACATGCCTGTGTCCTTTAATTGCTTTACTGCATCTGGAGTTATTGGGCCATCAAGATAAAGTAAGGCTATGGCTTCACCACCAATTTCTGCACGTCCTAAAGTAAAGTTAGCAATATTTATCTTGTTTAAGCCCAGAATTTGCCCAAGCTGTCCAATTATTCCAGGCACATCTTCATTAGTTGTATACAGCATATTTTTACCAACTTCAGCATCTAAATTTATACCTTTTATTTGTATAAACCGGGGTTTGCCATCACTGAATACGGTTCCCCCAATCGAGCGTTCTTTCGTTTTAGTTACAGCAGTCACTTTTATATAGCCATCAAACGCTCCAGATTTATCTTGGTTTGTTGTAGAAATTTGTACACCACGCTCCTTTGCAATTACTGGAGCGGAAACCATATTCACATCTGGGTTTACCTTTTTCATTATCCCGGCGATCACGGAACAATTTAAGGCTTCCAAATTCATTTTTGAAACAGTACCATCATATAAAATATTTATGGCCTCCAATGGCTCATCGGTCATCTGCCCTATAAAATTCCCAAGATGCCCGGCTAACTTTACCCAAGGTCCCATTATTTTAGCTTCTTCGGCGGTCATGGAAGGCATATTTAATGCATTTTCTACAGCTCCTTCATTAAGATAGTTGGCCATTTGCTCGGCTATTTGGATTGCAACATTTTCTTGTGCCTCACTAGTTGCCGCGCCTAGATGAGGAGTGCAAACCACATTTGGAACTTTAAATAATGGATTGTCAGTAGCCGGTTCATCTGAGAACACATCGAAACCAGCTCCTGCAATATGTCCTGATCGAATGAGATCTGCTAGAGCACTCTCATCAACTAAACCACCTCTTGCGCAGTTTATTATTCGAACGCCTTTTTTTGTTTTACTTAAATTTTCTCGACTTAAAATATTTTTTGTTGCGTCGGTATATGGCACATGAAGAGTTATGAAGTCTGCCTTTTGTAAGAGCTCATTCAGCTCAACTTTTTCTACGCCCATGCTCTCTGCTTTTTCCTCACCAAGGAAAGGATCATAAGCCAGAACTTTCATTTGTAATGCACGAGCTCTCTCACAAACAATTCCACCAATATTCCCTGCTCCTATCACACCGAGTGTTTTTCGAGTAAGCTCAACACCCATAAACTTTGATTTTTCCCATTTCCCTTCATGCGTCGAAATTGATGCCTCAGGTATTTGACGCGCTACTGAGAACATCATGGCGATTGCATGTTCAGCTGTGGTTATCATATTCCCAAAGGGTGTATTCATAACAATAATACCCTTTTTTGATGCTTCTTCCTTGTCGATATTGTCTGTACCGATTCCAGCTCGTCCGATGACTTTTAATTTTTTTGCATTTCTAAGAATTGTAGGGGTAACTCGAGTTGCTGACCGTATGGCCAAACCATCGTAATCACCTATAATTTTGGCAAGTTTTTCTTTATCTTTGCCTACTTCAGGCATGAAGTCGACTTCGATATCTTTTTCTTTAAATATTTTAATAGCAGTCTGAGATAACTTATCGGAAACGAGTACCTTGGGTACCATATTTAGCTCCTTGATTATTAATTAAAAGTACGTTTAACACTGACGGGTAGGATCTTAATCCTAAATCTGCCTTGCTAATTCCTCGTGGTATGCCCACTCAAGCCATGGCAGCATTTGCTCCAAATCAATTTTGTTGACAGTTCCACCACACCAAATCCGTAATCCAGGGGGTGCATCTCTATAAGAGGCAATATCATAGGCCACCTCTTCATTTTCCAAGCGCTTAACAATGGCTTTTGAAAACGTAACTCGGTCTTTAATTTTTGGATCAGTAAATTTCAAACAAACGGATGTAACAGAGCGAGTTTCACAATCGATGGCAAGATTATCTATCCAATCTCTTTGATCGCAGAAAGCCCAAACTGTTTTTGCATTACTTTCAGCCCTTGAAATTAATTCATCTAAGCCACCAATTTCTCTGGCCCATTCCAATGCATATAAAAAATCTTCAACGGCCAACATTGAGGGCGTATTAATTGTGGCTCCTTCAAATATACCTTGGATCAGTTTATTATTTTTGGTCATTCTAAATATTTTTGGAATTGGCCAATCAGCCTTATGACTTTCTAGGCGTTCAATTGCCCTTGGTGATAATATAATTATACCATGAGCAGCCTCTCCACCCATCACTTTTTGCCAGCTGAATGTCGTAACATCCAATTTTTCGAAAGGCAGTCGAATGGCAAACGCGGCTGAGGTTGCATCGCAAATTGTAAGGCCCTTTCTTATGAGTGGAATATCGTCTCCGTTTTTCATACAAACACCAGAAGTGGTGCCATTCCATGTAAATACAACGTCGTTGTCATAATCGATTGAAGACATGTCGACGATATAGCCATATTCTGCAGTTATAATTTTAGGATTAATTTTTAATTCATTCACAACATCATTAATCCAGTCTTTTCCAAAGCTTTCCCAAGCTACCATCGTTGTATTTCGAGCACCAAGTAGAGACCACATTGCCATTTCCACGGCTCCAGTGTCTGAAGCTGGTACAATCCCTACTTGATAATCAGATGGAACTTCTAAGATCTCTCTTACACCATCTATTAACTGTTTTAGTTTCTTTTTTCCTACGCTAGCTCGATGTGATCGACCTACTGCAGCAGAGAGTAATTTGTTAGTGGAAAATGTGGGATATTTGGCGCATGGTCCAGAAGAAAAATACGCGTTCTCCGGCCGCGCAACCGGTTTTTCTATATTCATTTATTTTACCCTTACAGATATATGCCCCTCGTTGGGGAGGGGTGTCCCACAAAAACGGATATAGATTTCGAAAGACTTTAACAAGTCCGTTTTTAACGCTATAGGGCGTTCAAGTACTTAAAAGGTGTGAGCGGAAGTTATTCAATGTATAGTGTTATACTTTTATGCACTGGTGGAACTGAGACCCTAAGCCAGAAACTGGTAAATTCAGTCTATTCTTCCATGGATGGTCAAAATCTTTCATGGCTCTGTGACGATGAAGCTGTTTGTTTCGATGTAGAAAAAAAGAGTACAGCGCATTATGAAATATGGTCGCAGTTACAGCGAATTAAAATAGATATGGTGTTCCAGAAAAAAGAAAATCATTTTAAATCGCTACTCTTAGCTGACATGGATAGTACCATGATAGAGCAAGAGTGTATTGATGAGCTTGCCGATATGTGTGGAGTGGGAAATGAAGTAAAAAAAATAACAACGCGTGCAATGAATGGCGAGTTAGGTTTTCATGATGCTCTAAACGAGCGAGTAAGTTTATTGGCTCAATGCTCGAGTTCTATCGTTGAACAAGTTTTAGAAAAAAGAATTACCTTTCGCCTGGGTGGTAAAACCTTAGTCAGCACGATGAAGGCAAACGGCGCATATACAGCCTTAGTATCGGGCGGCTTTACAGCGTTCTCAATTCCGATCGGAACAAACTTAGGCTTTGATGAACAACATGCAAATATACTCGTTGAAGAAAATGGGTTTTTTACGGGTAAGGTTGCTGAGCCAATCTTGGGAAAAAATGAAAAAGTAAATCAATTAAATCGTTTGGTGAAAGAGCGAGGTCTCATGCACAGCGATGTTCTGGCTGTTGGGGATGGAGCGAATGATCTTGGAATGCTAGCGATAGCAGGAATTGGTGTTGCCATACATGCAAAACCAATTGTAGCAGAGAAATGTGATATAGTGATTAATCACTGTGATTTAAGTTCCTTACTTTATCTCCAAGGATATAAAAAGGAAGATTTTGTAAGCACTTAAATGGATTATTAAATACTATTTCTATCGTGAATGTTTGAATAAGATTTTTAAGGTCTATATTTTCATTTAATTGCAAAATAGGAGAAGTTGTCTTGTCAAAATACTTCAAAGATCCAATGCGTATTGACCAATTAGATGAGATTGAGCATTGGGTTACCCAAGAAAACGGTACAGAGCGACCGGGTACTGGAAAATACCTTAATAATAAAAAAACTGGTATTTATGTAGATATTGTTTCGGGAGAGCCGTTATTTTCATCCAATGATAAGTATGAATCTGGCTGTGGTTGGCCAAGCTTTACCCAACCACTAGTTTCGTCTCATGTTACAGAGTTACAAGACAGTAGCCACGGAATGTTGCGTACTGAGGTACGGTCAAAATTCGCAGATAGTCACCTTGGACATGTTTTTCCAGATGGACCGCCGGAACGAGGTGGTTTGCGTTATTGTATAAACTCCGCCAGTCTGCGATTTATCCCATTAGATGAGATGGAAGCAGAAGGCTATGGTGACTTCATTAGCAAAATAGGAGAGTAGCATGGCTAAAGCAATTTTTGCTGGGGGATGTTTTTGGGGAATGGAAGAATTGATTCGAATGCGCCCTGGCGTTCTAAGCACCCGCGTTGGATACACAGGAGGACATGTCAGTAACCCGACGTACAAAATGGTTTGTACAAAAACAACAGGGCATGCGGAAGCGATAGAAGTAGAGTACGACAAGAAAGTAACTTCATATCGAGATCTGTTAGAGTTCTTTTTCCAGATACATGATCCTACTACTTTAGATCGTCAGGGGAATGATATTGGTGATTCTTATAGGTCAGAAATATTTGCTCTCAACACTGAGCAAGAAGTTGATGCTCATGAAATAATTTCAGAGATTAACGAAAGTGGGCGTTGGCCAGGAAGAGTGGTTACCAAGGTTTCAAAAGCTACTGAGTTTTGGGAAGCAGAGCCAGAGCATCAGAACTATCTGCAAAGGTATCCCAGAGGCTATACCTGCCATTTCCCGAGAGATAATTGGAAATTATCGAAATATTAAGCCCATTTTGATTATGCTTTTGTAAATCTTTAGTATCTTAAAAACTCAAATCGTTGACGATAAAAGCATTACAAACTAGTCTGTTCCAAGCTCTAAGACAGAGTGTTTTTTTGAGAGGTCACGGTAAATGAATATACGAAACCATTTTCCTACTGAGGAATTGCAAAAGCGTGATGCGGCGCATCATTTGCATCCATTTACCGCTCAACATGATTTGGCAAATAAAGGGTCAAGAATCATCACATCTGCGCAGGGGGTTTATGTCTACGATAGTAATGGTGAACAACTTTTGGACGCAATGGCTGGATTATGGTGTGTTAATATCGGTTATGGTCGAGAAGAGCTGGCTCAGGCTGCTGAGCGGCAAATGAGAGAACTACCTTACTATAACACCTTTTTTCAGACTACACATATTCCGGCGATTGATCTGTCAGAAAAACTTGCAAAGTTAGCGCCGAGAGACTTGAACCATGTGTTTTATGCGGGTTCAGGGTCTGAAGCAAATGACACTAACATCCGTATTGTGAGGCAATACTGGGCATTACTGGGTCATGCAGAGAAAAATATAATAATCAGCAGGAAAAATGCATATCACGGATCTACGTTGGGTGGAGCGTCGCTAGGCGGTATGAATGCAATGCATCAACAGGGCGGTTTGCCAATTCCCAACGTCCAACATATTAATCAACCCGATTGGTGGGCGGAAGGTGGTGAGTTAAGTCCAGAGGAGTTTGGGTTAGCTAGAGCGAGGGAACTCGAAGAGGCAATAGTAGAGTTTGGTGAAGAAAGAGTTGCAGCGTTCATAGCTGAGCCTGTTCAAGGTGCTGGTGGAGTTATTGTAGCTCCAGATACATATTGGCCAGAAATTCAAAGGATTTGTGACAAGTATGAGATAATTTTAATTGCTGATGAGGTTATTTGTGGTTTTGGAAGAACCGGTAATTGGTTCGGCTCGCAAACCATGAAAATTAGGCCTGATATTATGACTATTGCGAAGGGTTTAAGTTCCGGCTATCAGCCAATCGGCGGATCCATTGTTTCAAAAAAAATAGCTGAAGTAATAGGAAAAGATGAGTTTAACCACGGTTACACATATTCAAGTCATCCAGTAGCCGCAGCCGTTGCATTGGCAAATTTAAACATTATTGAATCTGAAGGAATTGTTGAGCGCGTTCAAAATGAAACAGGGCCATATTTGGCTAAAAAGTGGGCTACCCTGAGTGATCACCCAATGGTTGGTGAGGCAAAAATTGTTGGAATGATGGGCTCGCTAGCTTTGACACCAGATAAAGCAAACCGAGCCAAATTTTTATCCCCTTCTGGTACGGTCGGGTATATTTGTCGTGAGTGCTGTTTTGCCAACAGTCTTATAATGCGTCATGTTGGGGACCGAATGATTATTTCACCACCTTTGATTATTGATAAAGAACAAATTGATATTTTGATTGAGCGCGCTTGGAAATCGTTAGACGAAGGTATGAGTAAAGTAGAAGAAAAAGGATTGTGGGAATCCGCTCCGATTTAATTATCTTAGTTCAAAAAATAGCAATATAAACAATCTATTAGATTATTTTTGCATATCCTGTTGATCTGGTATTGAGTCATATGTTTTAATCAGACGATTCTATAGAGAAGCTAAAGCGGAACCAGGAAGTTAATATTGCCCAAAGACTCACAAGCAGAAGCTTTTGTACGGTTCAATCGTGTGCAAAAAAGCTATGATGGCGAAACGCTGGTTGTAAAAGATCTAAACCTTGAAATCCCAAAAGGTGAATTTTTAACTATGCTTGGCCCGTCTGGTTCGGGCAAAACAACTTGTTTGATGATGTTAGCTGGATTTGAAACAGCAACACACGGCGACATAATGTTAAATGGTGTTTCAATCAACAACATACCACCGCACAAACGTGGAATAGGGATGGTATTTCAAAATTATGCGCTTTTCCCACATATGACAGTTGCCGAAAACTTATCCTTCCCCTTAGAAGTTAGAAAGCTTGAGAAGTCTGTTCGTGAAGAAAAGGTTGCTAGAGCACTGGATATGGTTGAAATGGACGGGTTTAAGGGGCGGCGGCCAGCACAGTTGTCCGGGGGTCAACAACAGCGCATTGCCCTGGCACGTGCGCTCGTGTTCGAACCCGAATTAGTTTTGATGGATGAGCCACTTGGTGCCTTAGATAAACAACTTCGTGAAAAAATGCAGTTTGAAATAACGGCACTTGCACATCGTTTGGGGATAACAGTGGTATATGTCACGCATGATCAGACAGAGGCATTGACGATGTCAGACCGCGTAGCGGTGTTTAACGATGGCCGCATTCAGCAGTTAGCCACTCCCGACCAGTTGTATGAAGAACCAGAAAACAGTTTTGTCGCACAATTTATTGGTGAAAATAATACTCTGAATGGGGTTGTGAAAGAGTTAAAGAGTAACATTGCAACAGTCAAACTGGATAGTGGTGATATTATTGACTGTAAACCCGTTAATGTTTCCCAAGTCGGCGAGCGAACTCAAGTTTCCATAAGACCAGAAAGGGTAGAGCTGAATAAAAATAAGCTTCCAAAAAAAGCGCATACTCTGACAGCGGAAGTTTTGGAATTTATTTATATGGGTGATACTTTTCGTACCAGACTTAAAGTAGCTGGTAACGAAGACTTCATTGTAAAAACAAGAAATTCGTCTAATCAAGTGCGGCTGAAACCTGGAGAAAAGGTTGAGATAGGTTGGTCTCCCGAGTGTTGTCGTGCTTTAGATGCATGAAAAGGAATTGGTTTAGCGTATTCATTTTGAATATAGCTTTTGCAGTATTGGTTTATTTGCCCGTCAGGCTGATACTGTTTTCTTACAACGGGTAACATGGGAGAAGCTAATGAACTTCACTAAAACAATTATGACAACTGCGTCAGCAGCATTGATTTCTAGTGCTGCTTTTGCTGGAAGTCACATGTCAATGGAAATGACAATTGTGTCTTGGGGTGGCGCTTACTCTGCGTCCCAACTTAAGGCATATCATGAGCCTTACTCTGCCAAGACAGGCGTAACGATACTTAATGATGACAGTTCATCAACTGCTGTTGCGCAGCTGAGAGCGATGAATGAGGCTAATAATATCACCTGGGACGTCGTTGACGTTGAGGCTGCTCCAGCTATGCAGCTATGTGATGAAGGTTTAGCTCTGGAGATTGATCCAGATACTATGCTTGCACCAGCGCCAGATGGAACACCGGCATCTGAAGATTTTGGGGATATGCTTGTTTCTGAGTGTTTTATTCCACAAATCGTGTATTCAACTACTTTTGGATATAGAACAGATCTCGTTGGAGATAATCCCCCAGACAATGTCTGTGCTGTTTTTGATACCAAAACATATCCAGGCAAACGTTCTCTCTTTAGTGTTCCGATCAATCAAATGGAGTGGGCCCTACTTTGTGATGGCGTAGCTAAATCTGATATATATGATGTACTTGCCACCGAAGAAGGCCAAGATAGAGCACTTGCTAAGCTCGATACAATTAAAGACGACGTTATTTGGGTTTCCTCTGGTTCTGATACTCCCCAGTTACTTGCTGATGGTGAGGTAATCATGGGCGCCACCTATAATGGTCGTCTATTTTCTTTGATCGAAGAGCAAAAGCAACCTGTTGCGATGATTTGGGACGGTCAGGTTATGGACTTAGATGGTTGGATTATTCCAGCAGGTCTTAGTCCTGAAAGACAAGCACGCGCGTTGGACTACATCATGTTTGCAACAGACACACAACGACTTGCAGATCAGGCGAAATATATCAGTTATGGTCCTGCTAGAGCTTCTTCAGCACCGTTGGTTGGTAAGCATGCTGATCTTGGTATAGATATGGCGCCACATATGCCAACTGCACCAGAAAATCTATCAAGAGCTTTTTTGATGAATTATGATTTTTGGGCGGATTACAGAGACGATCTCGATGCTAAATTCCAGGCATGGTTAGCAAAATAATTTGTAAATAATTTAGAAGGGCCAATTGGGCCCTTCTAGTCACAAAATTAAACTAATATTTTAATACTCTTCATGGGCCTTTTATGGTTAACAGCTCACCTAACAGCATTCTGTTATCAGCAGACGGTACGCCTTTAAAGAAAAGTTTAAGTCGTTCCCTTAGGCAACAAAAAATACGAGCGCTGCTGCTAATTTCGCCCTTGCTTATCTTTATTCTTGTCGCATTTATTATGCCGATTGTTTCCATGCTTTCGCGTTCGGTTGAGAATGACTTAGTTTCTCAAACTTTGCCTGCAACGGTTAGTGCAATACAGTCTTGGGATGCTCTGGGTGGCGAATTGCCAGATGAGCTCGTTTATAAAGCATTTGCACAGGATATCCAGAATGCGGCTAAGGCAAAAGTTCATACTAAAGTTGCACTGAGGCTCAATTACGAAAAGTCCGGTATTGCATCACTATTTAAGAAAACGGCAAGAAAAGCAAAAAAGTGGGATATCGAAACTGACGGTCCATTTAAAGAAAAATTAATTAAAGTTCACAAAGGGTGGGGTGAAGTTGAAGTATGGCAAACTATAAAAACCCATAGTCCGCGTTATACGTCGGGATATTTTTTAAATGCTATCGATATGCGTAAAACAGCAGAGGGTGCAGATTTTCAGCCTGAAGATAAAACCATTCTCATTAAGCTGTTCCAACGTACTCTTGTTATGTCTTTGATAATCACGTTTTCATGCATACTTCTTGGTTATCCAGTAGCGTGGTTACTTGCAAATTTACCAATGCGGCAGGCAAACCTCCTCATGATACTAGTATTATTACCTTTTTGGACTTCCTTGCTAGTACGAACGTCAGCCTGGAAGGTCATGTTGCAGCAGCAGGGTGTTATTAATGATATTTTAGTGCAACTCAGTCTTGTTTCCGATGACGCTCGCTTGATCATGATAAATAATGAGACTGGGACTATCGTTGCCATGACCCATATCCTTTTACCATTTATGATTTTACCAATGTATTCAGTTATGCAAACAATACCACCTAGCTATTTGCGTGCAGCAAAGTCATTGGGCGCAACAAACTGGACCGCTTTTTGGAGGGTATATTTCCCCCAGTCTATACCTGGTATTGGAGCTGGTTCTATTTTAGTTTTTATTCTTGCTATTGGCTATTACATCACACCTGAGATTGTAGGTGGTACCAAAGGTGTCTTCATATCTAACCGTATAGCTTACCATATATTGAAATCTTTGAATTGGGGACTGGCAGCCGCTTTGGGCACAATACTACTTGTTGCCGTTCTTATCTTATACTGGACTTACGATAAGATCGTCGGGATCGATAATGTGAAACTGGGTGGATAGCAATATGAGTGAACCTAAGAACAGCTTTATGAGTCCGTTTGTATTTACCCTTAGTTGTATGGCAATAGTGGGAGGTTTAATTGGATTAGTTGCTGGTGTTGCTAACGGATCTGGACCCCTCGGTTTGATTTCTGGCGCTTTATTTATGTTTTTGATTAGTTTTCTAGCGATCTTTTTGCGTCAAAAGGAGTTAGTCGTTCGTTACAGTATTTGCTTTTTTCTTATCATATTTGGGTTTTTTTTTATTGGAATTATTGGAGTATTCTTAGGACTTATATTAGGTTGCTTTTCAGGTTGGTTCTTGTACTGGCTTCATTTGGAAAGATACAGAGCAAAGCTTCAGCCATATTTATCGGCTGGTCAGGTTTTGTGGCACTATACATTTAGAGTAATTTGTGGGGTGATTTTTGTATTCTTAATAACTCCAATTCTTGTTGTGATGCCCTTATCTTTTAATGCGCAAGATTTTTTCACTTTTACTCCTGAGATGCTTCGGTTTGATCCAGATGGGTATTCTCTCAAACATTACAAAGATTTTTTTACCAATAATGAATGGCAGCGGTCTTTTAAAAATTCATTATTAATTGCTCCGGTAGCAACTATCGTTTCTGTATCTCTTGGAACCCTTGCAGCTATTGGGTTAAGTCAAAGTCACGTTCCGTTTAAAAGGGCAATTACAGCTATTTTAATCTCACCAATGATTGTCCCCTTGATTATCTCTGCAACGGGCATGTTTTTCTTTTATTCTCACGTTGGAAACTTTCTTGAAGACAGGATAGGGCTTGATAAAAATTTTGTAGGTTACGTCAAAGTAATTCTCGCTCATAGCGTTTTGGGCATCCCATTTGTAATCATTACAGTAACCGCAACTCTTGTAGGATTTGATAGCTCGCTGACCAGGGCTGCCGCTAATATGGGTGCTGATCCAGTTAAGACGTTTTTTAAGATACAAATGCCTCTTATTCTGCCAGGTGTTATATCTGGAGGCCTATTTGCTTTCATAACTTCATTTGATGAGGTTGTTGTAGTTATGTTCGTAGGCTCTACAAATCAGAAAACTTTACCTTGGCAGATGTTTACAGGATTGAGAGAACAAATAAGCCCCACTATCCTTGCAGTGGCAACAATATTGGTAGCGATCTCTATCGCTCTTCTTGTAACACTTGAGTTATTGCGGAGAAGATCGGAGAGATTAAGAGGTTTGTCACCTGGGTAGTATATGATTAGAAATTACCAGTCCGCGTTGGTATAAAGATTAGTTGGATAAAAAATGACGACTGCTTTTATAACTCATAGTGATTGTTTGAAACATGAAACCCCATCTGGGCATCCAGAGCAGGTAGCGCGCCTAGAGCATATTTTGCGGGCTGTAGAAGATTTGGATTTACTCAGAATTGAGGCGCCACTCGCTGAAAAAGAAAATATCCTCGCAGTTCATCCACAATCACACATAGATTTAATTCATGCTAACAGTCCAGAAACTGGAATGAGCCAGTTGGATGGGGATACACATATGTCGCCAGGCACTGTTACTGCGGCATATAGGGCTGCCGGTGGGGCCATATCTGCTGTGGACACAGTTATATCTGGCAAAGCAAAGAATGCATTTGTTGCTGTACGGCCTCCGGGGCACCATGCTGAGGCGCAGATACCTATGGGCTTTTGTATTTTTGGAAATGTTGCAATCGCTGCTAAACATGCCTTAGATTTTCATAAACTACCTAAGGTCGCTGTTATAGATTTTGATGTGCATCACGGTAATGGAACACAAGATTTATTGTGGAATGAGCCTCGTGCTTTAACAGTCACAAGTCATCAAATGCCACTATGGCCCGGTACGGGGCGCGCTGAAGAGCAGGGCGAATTTGATAATGTCCTTAATCTACCGTTGGCGCCAAATTCTGATGGAGCATTGATGAGAAAAGTCTATACAGAAAGAGTATTTCCTAAGGTGCGATCTTTTAATCCAGATTTGATATTTCTATCCGCTGGTTTCGATGCTCATCTTGATGATCCATTAGCAGAATTGAATTGGGAAGTAGATGACTTTGTATGGATAACTAGTGAAGTATGTAATTTGGCGAGGGAGTGCTGTTCATCTAGAGTGGTCTCTATACTTGAGGGGGGATACAACTTGGATGCACTTGCTGCATGTTCCAGAGCGCATATTGAAATTTTAATAGAGGCAAAATAATGAGTGAAAAACCGATTGAAGAAATGACCTTTGAGCAAGCGATGGCAGAGCTAGAGGCAGTAGTTGATCAACTAGATCGTGGCGATGTAGCATTGGACGAATCGATAAAGTTATATGAACGAGGAGCGTTACTTAAAAAACGGTGTGAGCGAAAACTCAAAGAGGCTGAAGAAAAAGTTGCGGCGATTACTTTGGATGAAGATGGAAACCCAAATGGCACGGTCGAAATGGACGGATTATAGAATTTGGATAAGGAATTAAGGACTAACTCATCTGTAATAGACGAACACTTTAAATTTGTTTTTCAATCCTTTGACAGTAGCTGCTTGAATGACGCCATGCAATATGCTCTGTTGGGAGGCAAAAAGCTGAGAGGTTACTTAGTAAATCAGTCCTCAAAACTTTTTGATATTGATCTTTCCAAATCGATTTGGGCGGCTTGTTCAATTGAAGCACTGCACGCTTATTCTCTTGTTCATGATGATTTGCCAGCAATGGATGACGATGACCTGAGACGTGGTAAGCCAACTGTTCACAAAAAATGGGACGAGGCAACAGCTATTCTTGCGGGAGATGGATTACAAACATTTTCATTTCAACTTCTAAGTGATCCAAGGTTTAGAATTCGGGATGACTACCGACAAAAATTAATTCACCAATTGTCGTTAGCATCTGGTGCTGGCGGCATGGTGCTTGGGCAGGCATTAGATATTTTAGCAGAAACATCTGATACAGCTCTAAATTTAGATGATATTATTAGAATGCAAAGGATGAAAACTGGTGCACTGATCGAATGGTCAGCTTGTTCTGGCGCAGTTATGAATGGGGAAAACCCAAGTGCCCTTTTAGAATACTCCAAATCAGTTGGCTTGGCGTTTCAAATTATCGATGATATTTTAGACGTTGAGGGTGATCCATTGAAGGTTGGAAAGCGTTTAAACAAGGATTATAATAAAGCTACCTTCGTATCGCTGCTTGGAATGGATACTGCTAAAAAACATTCGTCATTCTTGATAGATAAAGCTCATGAAGCGTTAGTACCATACGGTGTTAAAGCAAAGAACTTGCGACAGTTGGCAAGTTTCGTTATTTCGCGCAATAAATGAATTAAACCGGGGGCAGCGAATGAGCCAAAGGCCAGATACTCCAATGTTGGACCAGGTACAAATACCTGCTGATTTAAAGCGTTTTACTGATCAAGAACTTAAATTCTTGGCAGATGAATTACGTAAAGAAACTATTTCTGCCGTCTCTGAGACTGGTGGTCATTTAGGTGCTGGCTTAGGTGTAATTGAGTTGTCCGTTGCACTTCATAATGTATTTGATGCTCCCAAAGATAAGATTATCTGGGACGTAAGTCACCAAGCTTACCCACATAAAATCCTAACTGGCCGGCGTGACCGAATAAGAACATTGCGACAAAAAAATGGTCTTAGTGGTTTCACAAAAAGAAGTGAAAGTGAATATGATCCTTTTGGTGCAGCACATTCAAGCACTTCGATAAGTGCCGCCTTGGGTTTCGCAGTCGCTCACGATTTAGGCGGTAATTGTATATCTGGGCTTGGAGATGCCATTGCTGTAATTGGTGACGGCGCAATGTCTGCAGGTATGGCTTATGAGGCTATGAACCATGCAGGCCACTTAGGCAAAAGATTAATAGTTATCTTGAACGATAACGAAATGTCGATAGCACCACCAGTTGGCGCACTTTCGAGTTATTTATCGCAACTTTATGCAGGAGCTCCCTTTCAGGATTTAAAAGCAGCTGCGAAGGGTGCTATAAGTTTTTTGCCAGAACCTTTTCGGGATGGAGCTAAGCGGGCAAAAGAGTTGCTCAAAGGTATGGCTGTTGGTGGCACAATGTTTGAAGCTTTAGGTTTTTCTTATATTGGCCCGATTGATGGCCATGATTTAGATCAATTGTTGCCTGTCTTGAGAACTGTAAAAGAGAGGGCATCTGGCCCAATTTTAATCCATGCAGTTACAAAAAAAGGCCGAGGTTTTGCTCCCGCAGAGAATGCAGATGATAAGGGTCATGCAACTGCGCAATTTGATTTAGTTACTGGTAAACAGGACAAAGGCAAGTCAAATGCAATAAGTTATACATCTGCTTTTTCAAATGCGTTGCTGGATCTTGCTTCTAAGGATAATAAAATCTGTGCAATTACTGCAGCAATGCCGGATGGAACGGGATTGAAACTTTTTTCGGAGAGATACCCTTCTAGATGTTTTGATGTTGGAATAGCTGAACAACATGCGGTAACCTTCTCTGCTGCACTGGCAGCTGGCGGTATGAAACCCTTTTGTGCAATTTATTCAACTTTCCTTCAAAGAGGATATGATCAGGTTGTCCATGATGTGGCAATACAAAGACTACCAGTTAGGTTTGCGATTGATCGGGCAGGTCTGGTTGGTGCCGATGGGGCTACTCATGCAGGAAGTTTTGATATTTCCTTTCTCGCGAATCTACCTGGATTTGTTGTTATGGCGCCTTCTGATGAAGCAGAGCTTATCCATATGGTACAAACAGCTGCGGAATATAGTGAAGGCCCGATAGCATTTCGTTATCCTAGAGGAGAGGGTGTTGGGGTAGAGCTGCCAAACGCTGGAGATTTATTAGAAATTGGTAAGGGCCGAATAATTAATACCGGTAACAAAGTTGCTATCATAAGTTTTGGTACTCGTTTAAAGGAGGTCCTGAAAGCTTCCGAACTTTTGAGACCAATGGGTTTCGATATCACAGTTGCAGATGCTCGATTTGCTAAACCACTTGATTATGATTTAATACAACTTTTATGCTCTGAACATGAAGTTATAATTACTGTTGAAGAAGGCGCGGTTGGAGGCTTTGGGTCTCATGTTGCGCAACATATAGCAGAAAAAGGCTTTTTAGATCGTGGGCTCAGGTTTCGATCCATGTTTCTTCCAGATGTTTTTATAGACCAAGCGAGCCAGTCAGATATGTATGACGTGGCCAAAATGAATTCTGAGCATATTGTGAACAAAGTATTAGCAACACTGGGTATTTCTAAGATTAATTCAAAATTAGCATAAGAGCTATATTTTTCCCTAATCTAGGTTGCCAGTTAATGCATTCAGGCCAGACTTGAAGTCTGGATATTTTAGGATAAGTTTAAATTCTCTTTTAATGAGATCATTCTTAACGCGTTTGTTATCCGCATAAAAACTTCTGGCCATCGGGGTCATGTCTGCTTCTTCAAAAACAACTTTTGGAAGATCAGGGTAGTTAATTAGTTTTGCTGCATAGTCTAAGACTTCATCTTGTGCTGCAGGCATATCATCACATACATTATATATTGAACCGTAGTTTGGCATATCGATTGAGGCTTTCAAAACCCTTGCAATGTCTTCAACATGGATCCGACTAAAAAATTGTCCTGGTTTACTTATTAACTGTGCTTTGCCTGACCTAATTTTATCTAATGGATTTCGGTTCACACCATAAATGCCGGCTAAACGAAATATATGTATGGGTAAATTGTCTATGCTGGCCCATCTGTTTTCGGCCTCCAACCTCAGACGCCCTCTATTGTTTGATGGATTAACTGGTGTTTTTTCATCGACCCAATTTCCGTCGTGATTACCGTAAACGCTAGTTGTAGAGAGGTATCCAAACCATGAAAGTTGTTTAGATCTTGAAATGATTTGCTCTGCAAATTTTTCATAAACAGGATCTCCAACTTCGGTTGGAGCTATTGAATGCAAAATATAGTCTGACTGGTTGATAGCAGATTTGATTTCTGACTCATCTGACCACAATAGTGCGTTTATATTTTTTTTTCTGAGCAAATCGGCCGTCAGAGCATTTCTGGTTGTGCCCCAAACCTCCCAATTCTCATCTCTTAAATAATCTACTAATGCGTTTGCCGTGTAGCCGAGTCCGAAAATAAATAAACATGGACGTTTCATAGTACGAATAACTAACTGATCAATTCTCAACCGTTAACGATACAATTTTATCAGGCAATACTAAATGAAGCAAAGCATAATACCAGAATTTTGTTTATGGTTCAGACTTCTAATTCTTTCTTTTCAACTTTTGTAACTTTACCAGCGATTATGGATAAAATTGCGGCTGCGAAACTAAACAAGGCCCCCATCTTTGCCGCATCTTGCACAGGCCCTGCTTCAAAAGCGACGGTTGCCACAAATAATGAAACTGTAAAACCAATTGCTGCGACAAATCCAATGACTACAAGATCAACCAACCTTAAGCCTTCAGGCATTCCCAGTTTCAGTGGAACTGCGGCAAGCCACCCAAATAAAAATATACCAATCGGTTTTCCAATTATCAGACCAGCTAGAACCAGCCAAGTTGCATCGCCAATGGCAGAAAATTCTACGCCAGCATTTAGCAACCCAAAGAAGAAAAGTACCACTTCGACTGGATGTTTAAGAGCGTGCTCCATAGTATTGAGAAGGTCATGAACGTGTTCCTCTGCTTGGTCAAAAAACCCAAACGCTCGATCTGCGTGAGGTATTGCTGGAACAATAGGGAGTAGTCCTAATGCTGGATGTAGGCCTGAGCGCATAAAACCATACCAACTTATGCAACCAGCGACAGCATATGGCCAAAAAGACAAATTTTTACGAACCCAGGTTGCTTTTGCTTTGGTTGGGTCGTTAGCGTCGAGTTTTCCAGGAAGCCAATTGAATATTAGATAAGCCAAAAAAGCAGCGCCAGCAGACAACAAAAGCCATTCTGGAGCCAGCTCTCCTGAGGGATAGAAAATAGCTAAAATGATTAATCCAGCTGCATCGTCTGCAATGGCCAGAAGTAATAAAAAGCTTACCGCGGGATGGCCAGCACCAAACACTAATCGTCCCACAAGGTAACAAAAAGCTATGTCGGTAGCTGTTGGGATTGCCCATCCATTTGCAACCGCATTGTAAGTGTCGGAACCAAGCATCATAGCCATACCAAGATAGACTGCTATTGGTCCAAACATCCCGCCCGCAGTTGCAAACAGTGGCGTAGCTGCTTTTTTGCCCCTTAGGCTTCCGTTTTCAAGAATAATTGCTTCCCAAACTTCTTTAGCCGCAATTGCAAAGAACAGAGCCATGAGAATATCATTCACTAAGTAATGTAAGGTCAGAGTTCTATGGCCATGATGGTAGTGGCCGATTGGGGAATAATCCCAAATAACATAATCCACAAAATAGTGATAACTTATTGGATTCGTGTTAGCCCAAATAAGCGCTATAATTGCTCCAATAATTAGGAGCAGCGAGTAGTTAGTTAAAAAATTCCAAACGCGATACATAAAACAAACACCTTATTTTCGTGGCTAACTATCAACAAACAAACGTTGTATCAAGTGCTACAATAAAATCATGACTTTGATAATCAGATATAATTTAGATTAGCTTAAGTTAGGCTTAGTTCAGTCCAAATCAATTTCGATGTCACTCAAATTTTTGTCTAAGTTCTCTTAAGATTGGAACAATCGCCCTCAAGCGTTCTTCGCCCATTTCGCGTACTAATTCGTTTATGATCGGTGTAACGGCTGTCAATGCATTGTTTCTTGCTACGATACCGGCGGGGCTAATGCTGACCATTTTCCGTCTTGCGTCGTCCCAGTCGGGCCGTACGTGTATATATCCCGATAACTCCAATTTATTAAGAGTATTTGTAATTGCCCCTCTTGTAACACGGAAACTTTTCGCAATTTGAGCTGGTGTTCTTTCAGTCTTAGTATGGCTCAATTGATTTAATACTGAAAAATGGGATAGCTCCATTCCCTTAGGTAAGACTTTAGCTAACCGATTACGCACTAGCTGATCCAGAGCAAGGATTTCTCCAAAAAGTGATACTGCCAATGAGTTTTCGCTATCCATAACTACTCATAACTATACTTACAATCATGCGTCAATGACGGTAATTTAGAACGAACTGTTTCCACTTTAGATAGATCACACGAAAAGTACGATAAACTATTTACACTACCAGTCGCATTTACCAGAACAGTCCCCCATGGGTCGACTGCCATTGAGTGACCATATGTCTTTCTGTAACCGCCATTGGAAAAATTATGTGTTCCAGTTTGCGCTGGAGCAATTACGAAAGCACCGTTTTCTATCGCGCGCGCGCGCAAAAGTATTTCCCAATGAGCCTTACCTGTCGGCACCGTAAATGCAGAAGGTACTGTTAATATCTGCGCTCCCCGTTTAGAAAGATCTCGGTAAAGATGGGGAAATCTGATATCGTAGCATATGCTCAAACCAAATTTTCCGAGGGCAGTTGAAACGACTTTCGCTTTTTCCCCTGCCTCAAATCTCGAGCTTTCATTATATTTTTCTGAGTATGATAAGCTTGCGTCAAACATGTGAAGTTTATCGTATTTTGCTAAAATTCTACCTGAGGTGTCTATAAAGAAAGACCGATTTATTAATTTATGCCCGCTTTTATTATGTTTGAGAGCTAGAGAGCCCACTAATATATTGAGAGACTTATTTTTGGCAGCTTTGATTAAACTTGCCAGGGTAATATCTTCGTCCTCTACTTGTAGTACTTTGTCTTGATGTGTTTTACAGTTTGAAATGCAGTTTGCAGTCTCTGGCAACGCAATAAAATCTACATTTTTAGCTGCAGCCATATTAATCATTTCATTTATAGTTTCTAAGTTTTCTTTGGGATCATCTGTAGAGGATAGTTGAAAAAGTGCGCCTTTCCACATTGGTTAATCTTTCAACAATTTTTCAAGTTCGCCAGATTGTTGGAGGGTATACAATTCTGAGAAACCACCAACATGTTTATTATTTAAAAATATTTGCGGTACGGTTCGCATCCCATTTGATTTTCTCATCATTTCTCCCCTGTCCTCAAGATCAGATGAAATATCGATTTCGTCATAGGAAATGCCACTCTCTTCTAGTAATCTTTTTGCGGCATGACAAAATCCACATGTTTGAGTTAGATATATTGTAATCTTTTTCACTTTAAAAAGTTTCAGGTTTATTTGCTTTAATGTTATGATCTTGTTATTTAGTGACGGTTTATTTAGTACTAAATGCTGTTGATAAATTTATCAATTTCAGAATTTTATTCTCGTGTTGGGTAATAATTTACATGAATAACCCTAAGATGTTAGTTGATCGAACAGCATTGAAGATGAGCCGAAGTAGGGCCATTGATAGTGGTGGATATTTTCTCCACGAACTTGCCATATTAGAGGTTAAAGACAGACTTAGTAATATTAATAGAGATTTTCAGTCAATTGCTATAGTAACGGGTCTATCAACGACTTGGTGCAAAGCATTTCCATCGGCGACCATTATCGAAGATAACGAGAACCTAAATTTAAAACGTGGCAAATATGATCTTATAATACATGGTATGGCATTACATTGGGCGAATGATCCTGTGGGTCAGCTAATCCAACTAAAGCTTGCCCTTAAAAGTGATGGTTTGATGATTGCTGTATGTTTAGGTGGAACGACATTAAACGAGCTGCGTGATGTGCTGATAGAGGCAGAAACAACATTATCCGGCGGAATTCATCCAAGGTTTATGCCTTTGGCTGAAATTCGTGATCTTGGCTCGCTTATGCAAAGAGCAGGGTTTGCTTTGCCGGTCGCAGATAGTTCTATTACTGAGTGTCTCTATAAAGATTTTTATGCTTTGCTGCACGACTTGCGTGCAATGGCAGAAACAAATGTGCTCATAAATAGGACAAAGAAATTTACAAAACGTGGTGTTTTTCGGTTAGCTTCTGAGCTATATCAGAGGAAATTCTCCAGGCCAGATAACATGGTGAGTGCAACTTATGAACATATTTATCTGACAGGTTGGGTGCCCGATCCTAGTCAGCAAAAGCCACTCATGCCGGGCAGTGCAAAAATGCGCTTGGCTGATGCCCTTAGGTCAATAGAAAGCAGCTTGCCTGATTGACCATAGTGCTAAATGTTTTATTTCAGTTAATTGAAAAGGTTGATTACTAGCTCTGAAGGAAAGAAATGTTTGATACTTCAACGCCACTCGAGACACCACAGTACGCAGAAGAAGACCATCCAAAAATTCCAAAACAAAAAATTGGGATCTTGGTTGCCAATTTAGGCACACCCGATAACTATGATTATTGGTCAATGAGAAGATACTTGAATGAATTTTTATCGGATAGAAGGGTAATCGACTATTCTCCTTTTCTTTGGCAGCCTTTGCTACAATTGCTTATCCTTACATCAAGGCCTTTTAGGTCGGGTGCCGCTTACAAGTCAATTTGGAATGAAACTGAGTCAGAAAGTCCATTGATGACAATAACCAAAGCTCAAACAGCTGCAATTAAGAAGATTATGCACGAGAAATATGGAGATAATGTAGCTGTGGATTTCTGTATGCGCTATGGTAATCCTTCAACAAAATCACGTGTCCGATCCTTGGTTAGTATGGGGTGCAGCAAAATTCTATTTTTTCCGCTCTATCCCCACTATGCAGGGGCTACAAGTGCTACGGCTAATGATCAATTTTTCAGAGCTCTCATGAATGAGAAATGGCAGCCATCTGTTAGAACGGTTTCACCATATTTTGATAATTCTCAGTATATCGACGCGTTGGCCAAGTCAGTAGAAACTGCCTATAAAAAGGCTGATAAAAAACCAGAAATTTTAGTTTGTTCATACCACGGTGTTCCTCGTCGTTACCTAGTGCAAGGAGGTGACCCATACCATTGTCAATGTCAGAAAACTACGCGGCTCCTCAAAGAGCGCCTTGGTTGGTCTGATACCGATATTGTTACAACCTTTCAGTCTAAATTTGGTCCAGAAGAATGGTTGAAACCTTATACTGTTGAGGAGGTGGCAAGGTTAGCTAAAGAGGACGGGAAAAAAAATATTGCAGTAATTGCGCCCGCTTTCTCAGCAGACTGTATTGAAACTCTTGAAGAAATTAACGAGGAAATAAAAGAAAGCTTTGAGGAGGCTGGTGGCAGTGAATTCTTATACATTCCTTGTTTAAACGATGAGCCTTCGCATATAGGTGCGCTCTGCAAAATTATTGAAAACAATTTATCGGGGTGGATATAGTGTTAAAAATACTGTCTTTCAATCCAGATCGCTAACAATGCAGGTTTCGCATTTCCCTCTATTTCTACCTTAGTGCTCCAGGTTAATTTTATAACATCAGGGCTCTTTTCAGTAATTTTTGAGAGTTTAAACACTCCTCGGATCCTATCGGTAGATTTGACCGGCGCTAAAAACCTTAGTCTATCAAAACCGATATTTATGCCCATTTTTAGACCCTCTATTTGGGGTATAGCGTCGTAATACATTGCGGAGAGTAGGGACATAGTTAGAAATCCATGTGCAATTGTTGTCCCGTATTCAGTATCTTTAGCCTTATTTGGATCTATATGAATATACTGGTTGTCGTGCGTAACCTGCGCAAAAGAATTTATGAGTTCCTGATCGACTTGGAACCATTTTGACGTCCACTCTTTATTTTTTTTCCAAGTGAGTAATTTTGTAATGCTTGGGGTAGTCATTTTAAATCTTAACTTCGCTGTTTGGCATCAAACCCTATGTCGGATGGCGTTATTTTGCGGTAAAGCTCTTCAAATAGTTGCTTCCAATCACCATAGTGTTTATTGCTTGATGATGAAAGAGATAGGATTAATACCGTGACTAATATACTTCATAAAGGAGATTTGCCGGAAGATTTAGATCTTGGGCCTGTTGTCGCGATAGATTGCGAAACAATGGGTCTTAACTTTAATAGGGATAGATTATGTTTGGTTCAATTGTCTAGCGGTAATGGAGTTGCTCATATGGTGCAAATTGAAGTTGAACAAAACTCTGCCCCAAATCTCTGTAAATTGTTAAGTAATGAAGAAATATTGAAAATCTTTCATTTTGCGCGTTTTGATATAGCAGCTCTGTTAAACGCTTTTGGTGTTCTTACTAGACCTGTTTATTGTACTAAAATTGCGAGTAAATTAGTAAGAACTTACACTGATCGGCATGGTCTGAAAAATCTATTACAAGAGCTACTTGATACTGATATTTCCAAACAGCAGCAATCAAGTTATTGGGGAGCTGACTCATTAACAGGTGCGCAACTTGAATACGCTGCTTCGGACGTTTTATATCTTCATAAATTGAAGGATGAGCTCGATCTTCGTCTACAGAGAGAGGGAAGACTTGACCTGGCAAAATCATGCTTTGATTTTTTACCTACACGTGCAAAACTCGATTTATCCGGATGGCCCGAGACTGATATATTTGCACATTAGGCTGGATAAGCACTTGGCTACTTATGATATAATATATTTTCGCGTAATTAACTTCTTAAAAATTGCGTTACCCCTTTTTGGAGTGAGTTTAATTATTGCGATGTTTCTTCTGTCTAGAGACCAGGCGGCGCAAGCAGTTTTGCCATTTGATAATAATGAGTTTGCAGAGGAACTTGCAAAGCAACAAATAAATAAACTTTATTATTCAGGACAAACTGATGCCGGAGATGAGCTTTCATTGTCTGCACAATCAGCTGTTGAGGGTTTTGAGGGCCAAAAGGTGCTCGAAATGAAGACGGTTAGTGCAAAGGTAAAAAGTATAAATGGCCTAGAAATTGAAGCAACAGCGGAATTCGGGCGATATTTATATTCTGAAAACCTACTCAAGATGTCTGGTTCAGTTTTAATATCTAGTTCATCTGGTTATAGATTATCTGCTCCAGAATTGCGTATTTCAACAGATGGAACTTACATATTTGGAGAAGGCCCAGTGGAAGGTTTGTCTCCTATGGGTAAGATTTATGCGGGAAAAATGGAAATAAAGAGAAAAACTCCCCAAGCACCAGTACAAGTGTGGTTCAGTGATAGGGTTTTGGTAGATTATCTGCCGGAAAAATCTAATATATAGATAAATGACCAAAGCTTTCTTACTCATACTTATTATTTTACCGAGCTATTTACTATCAGATATTACTGATGGAGGCTTCGGTAGTATAGCAAATGACAGAAACGAGCCAATCTCTTTTTCTTCTAATACCTTATCTTTCAATCAAAAAACTGGAACGAGTGAAATGAAAGGAAGTGTAACTATAATACAGGGCAGTACAGTTCTGTCGTCCGATTATGCAGAAGTTTCATTTAACGTTGATACAAACGAATTAGAAAGATTCTATGCTTTCGGAAATGTCGTTTTGAAGAGTGGTAACGATATTGCTAGGGGAAATGAAGCAATTTATAACTTTATAGAAGGTCAACTCACTTTTTTAGGCGAGGTGCATTTCTCACAATCCGGAAGCACAGTTAAAGCAGACAAGGCTGTCATTAACACAGAAACGGGTTCTGCTTCAATGACTGGTAATGTGCAAACAACTTTATTGCCCACAAAACAAGAAGGTTCCGGTGAATGACTAAGTTAATTTCTGAAAATTTACAATCTGGTTTAGTAGTTCAAGGTCTACGAAAAAGTTATCAGAAAAAAACTATAATTCAGGATGTTTCTCTATCTGTAAAAAGGGGAGAAGTAGTCGCCCTGCTTGGTCCGAATGGTTCAGGCAAAACTACATCTTTCTATGCAATAGCGGGTCTGATTCAGTCGGATGGTGGTAAAGTATCTCTGGATGGCGCAGACATAAGCGCACTGCCTATGTATAGAAGAGCACGACTAGGCATAGGGTATTTGCCTCAAGAGATGTCTATTTTTAGGGGTTTAAATGTTCAAGAAAACATAATGGCGATTCTGGATATATCTGAGAAAAATATTCATAAGCGAAGAGAAAGACTTGAAGAGCTTATGGCAGAGTTTTCTATAGAACACTTAAGGACTGCTCCGGCGCTTGCCTTATCTGGAGGAGAACGCCGGCGAGTTGAAATAGCAAGATCGCTCGCTGCGAATCCAAAATACTTACTTTTAGATGAGCCATTTGCTGGTGTGGATCCTATTTCTGTATCTGATATAAGATCTTTGGTCCACGATTTAAAGGATCGTGGAATTGGAGTTTTAATCACAGATCACAATGTGCGTGAAACACTTGATATAGTGTCTCATGCATACATTTTACACGATGGAAAAGTATTGATGGCTGGTTCGCCAGATGAGGTCGTCTCAAATGAAAATGTGCGGCGAGTTTATTTAGGTGATAATTTTAAAATCTTGTAAAATTTATGACAATTTTAATTGACACTAAATGCACGGTCCATTTTAATAAAAGATAACATGATATCGGTTGATGCATGCCTTGACTAGATTTCGATATCAAGAAGAGCCCTTATTATTTAGCAAAAGGTTTCAAAGCTGTTTGCAAAGCGTAGCTTTGATTACTAGTTTATTTGTCCATGAAAGGAGTAAATATGCGCTACCAAATTTCTGGAAAGCAAATTGACATTGGTATGGCATTACAGCAGCACGTTAAAGGTGAAATTGAAGACGTAGTTTCAAAATACGCAGAACGTCCAACCGACGCCATAATTGTTTTCTCTAAAAGTGGTCACGAGTTTGTATGTGAAGCTACTATTCATTTATCGACAGGTCTAACAGCACAAGCTCGGTCGCATGAAAATGAAATATATGCATCATTTGATAATTGTGCAGCAAAGATGGAAAAACAATTACGTCGCTATAAAAGAAGACTGAAAGACCATCATGCCACAAGAACAACACCGGTTGAACTTTCTTCTGCTTCATCATATATCCTCGCTTCAGAAGATGAAAACGAAGAATCAGAGCCGGAAACTCTACAGCCAATAATTATTGCAGAAGTTGAGACAACGATACCAAAATTATCCGTTGGGGAGGCTGTGATGCAAATGGAGATCTCAGGTAAAGATTTTTTCGTATTTAAAAACGATGCAAACAAACTTGTGAGTATTGTTTATCAAAGGGACGACGGAAATATTGGCTGGGTTGAGCCAAAGTAAAAAATATTGGGATTTTTAGGGAATAGTTGCGGAAATGGAACTCTACGATTTGCTTCAGCCGGAAGCTGTAAAGGTAGTTGCAGCAGCGTCTAGTAAGAAACGCGTGCTACATGATATGGCTCAATTGGCTGCCAACTGCTATAATATGCGCAGTGAAGTTTTACTAGAAGCATTACTTGAGCGTGAGAAGCTAGGGCCAACTGGTGTAGGGCATGGTGTAGCTTTGCCACATGCTAGATCAATCGATGTAGACCATGTTTGTGGAGCATTTATCTTGCTCGAATCGCCTGTAGAATTTGGTTCGGTTGATAAGTTACCAGTTGACATAATTTTTGGACTCTTTGCTCCTGAAAATGCTGGCGTAGATCATTTGAAGGCATTAGCAATTGTGTCACGGACTTTACGAGATAATTCTATTTGTGCTAAACTCAGAGCAAATCCAGATCCGCAAACCCTTTTTACCATTTTAACGGAAAATCAGAAAATACAGGCAGCTTAATTTTTAATTATGGCTTTATCGCTATAAGCGATAAAAAATGGGTTTTCAAAACCTGGTTTGCCATAATAAAGCGGTTCTTTTGTCGAAAGATTTGTTACGTGCCCGCCCGCACCAAGTAGTATTGCATGACCCGCTGCTGTATCCCATTCCATGGTTCGCCCTAATCTTGGATATAAATCAGCTTCACCAGCGGCGATAAGGCAAAATTTGAGAGAAGATCCAGCATTTTTACTATTTGAGATCGAATATTTTTCGATATATTTTTTTGTTTCGGGATTAATATGGGATTTTGATGCTACGACTGTTAAAGCGCTTGGGTCTGGGACTGAAACTTGGAGCGGGTTATTTAAGATTTTTCCTTTTCTACCAGCTAGCCGTATAATTTCATAAGATTTTTTATTTTGATCGGTGGCAAACAAGCGCTTAACTGCTGGCGCATATACAACACCATGGGTTGGAGAATTATTTTGAATATAGGCTATATTAACCGTGAATTCTCCAGTTCTATTGATAAATTCTTTTGTGCCGTCGAGAGGATCAACCAAAATAAAACTCTTTTTCCGTAAATAATGGCTTTCTGATTTTTCTTCAGTAACAACATCTAGATCAGGGAAAGCCTTTTTTAACCCTCTGTAAATAATGGTGTCTGCTGTTTTATCGGCATTTGTTACTGGACTAGAATCACTTTTAGTTTCGATTGCAATATTACCGCGAGAATAAATTTCCATAATTGCATCACCGGCTTGTAATGCTAAATCGCGAAATACTTCGGTTAACTTAAAGTAATCCAATCTTTATTACTTTCCTGAAATTTAAATATCTGACTAATTTTCACCTTAACTAAGTAAATTTAGTTAATTGATCATATAAAATTATTCAATTGTTACTGCTAAATTAAATTTTACATAAAATGTGGGATGTGGTTGAAGCTTTGCCAAAGGCTACCTATATACACCTCGATTGATCTAAAACCAACAAGGTCTAAATACTACATTAATTAGAGCAAGGTCGAATTTCTCAAAAGACCATGGAAATAATGAGGAAAAGTAATGGGAAAAGTAATTGGAATTGACTTAGGGACAACTAATAGTTGTGTGGCTATAATGGATGGGTCTCAGCCGCGTGTCATAGAAAATGCAGAAGGAGCAAGAACAACTCCATCTATTGTGGCATTTTCAGATAATGAAAAATTGGTAGGGCAGCCAGCTAAACGCCAAGCCGTTACAAATCCAACAAATACAGTTTTTGGGGTTAAGCGCCTCATTGGCCGTCGTGTTGATGACTCCAATTTGGAGAAAGATAAAAAGAACCTTCCGTTTAACGTTATTGATGGGGGCAATGGTGATGCCTGGGTAGAGGCTCAAGGTGAAAAATATAGTCCATCTCAAATCTCAGCTTTTATATTGCAAAAAATGAAAGAGACTGCAGAGGGTTATTTGGGCGAAGAGGTATCACAGGCTGTTATTACAGTTCCTGCCTATTTTAACGATGCGCAGAGGCAAGCAACGAAAGATGCTGGTAAGATAGCGGGTCTTGAGGTTTTAAGAATCATAAATGAGCCAACAGCAGCTGCTTTGGCGTATGGTTTAGATAAAAATGAGAGCAAAACGATTGCGGTCTATGATTTAGGCGGTGGTACATTTGATGTTACTATTTTGGAGATTGATGATGGCCTATTTGAGGTAAAATCTACAAATGGTGATACCTTTCTCGGTGGTGAAGACTTTGACATGAGGATCGTTAACTACCTTGCAGATGAATTCAAAAAGGAAAATGGCGTTGATTTAACAAAAGATAAAATGGCGCTTCAACGCCTCAAGGAGGCGGCAGAAAAGGCTAAGATTGAGCTTTCATCAGCTAGTCAAACAGAAATCAACCAACCATTTATTTCTATGGACGCCAGTACCGGCCAACCACTTCATATGGTTATTAAACTAACGAGAGCTAAGCTTGAGAGTTTGGTAAGTGACTTAATAAAGGCATCAATAAAGCCATGTCAGGCTGCTTTGAAAGATGCCGGTTTGTCGACTTCCGATATAGACGAAATTGTTCTTGTTGGTGGAATGACACGTATGCCAAAAGTGATGGAAGAGGTAACTAAATTTTTTGGAAAGGAACCTCATAAAGGTGTAAACCCAGATGAAGTTGTGGCAATGGGTGCAGCAATACAAGCTGGCGTACTTCAGGGTGATGTTAAAGATGTAGTACTTTTGGACGTTACTCCTTTGTCACTTGGAATTGAAACTTTAGGTGGCGTATTTACTAGATTAATTGATAGAAACACGACTATACCAACTAAAAAGTCTCAAGTGTTTTCTACTGCGGAAGACAATCAAAATGCTGTGACAATTCGAGTTTTCCAAGGGGAGCGAGAAATGGCTACAGACAATAAGATACTTGGGCAATTTAATTTGGAAGATATTCCCCCAGCTCCCCGTGGTATGCCCCAAATCGAAGTCACCTTTGATATCGATGCTAATGGTATTGTATCCGTTTCTGCAAAAGATAAGGGTACTGGCAAGGAACAGAATATAACCATTCAGGCTTCTGGTGGTCTTTCAGATGAAGATATTGAAAATATGGTTAAAGATGCCGAGGAAAATGCTGAAGCAGATAAAGAGCGTCGAGAGTTAATCGAAGCTAAAAATCAGGCTGAGAGCTTAATTCACTCTACAGAAAAATCTATGGAAGAACATAGCGACAAAGTAGATCCGACAACTATTGAAGCCATTGAATTAGCCATTTCGGCATTAAAGGAAGAACTGGAAACTGAGGACGCAGGAAAAATAAAATCTGGAATCCAGAATGTCACAGACGCAGCCATGAAATTAGGCGAAGCAATATATAAAGCTAGTCAAGAAGACGGTGAAAACTCTGATAAAGAACCTGGTAGTGCTGATTTTGACGACAACATCGTTGATGCAGATTTTGAAGATCTTGATGATGAGCAACGTTCGTAATGAACAAATGCCTTTTTACGGCTGAATTTAATTTGATGAAAACATTCCTTGAAAGGGGCACCATTTATGTCAAAGCGTGATTACTACGACGTACTGGGTGTTTCAAAAGGCTCTGAAAAAGATGCGATTAAAAAGGCTTATAGAACAAAAGCTAAAGAACTTCATCCAGATCGAAATTCAGACAATCCGAATGCTGAAGCTCAATTTAAGGAAGTGAATGAGGCTTATGAAGTCCTAAAGGATGCAGAGAAAAAAGCGGCATATGATCGGTATGGTCACGCTGCATTTGAAGGCGGAGGTGGAGGTCCAGGTTTCAGCGGAAGTGGAGATTTCTCTAGTGCTTTCTCTGATGTTTTTGATGATCTGTTCGGTGACTTCATGGGTGGTGGCCGCGGTGGTCGTAAGCAACAGTCACGCGGGTCAGATCTACGTTATAACTTATCAATTTCGCTTGAGGACGCTTTTGCCGGACTGCAAAAAACAATAAATGTTCCTTCTTCTGTTGCATGTAGATCTTGTAATGGCACTGGCGCTGCAGGTGGATCCTCACCGACTACATGCCCAACGTGTTCTGGGTTGGGCAAGGTCCGTGCAACCCAAGGCTTTTTTACAGTTGAAAGAGGTTGTCCAACTTGTTCTGGAGCAGGGCAAATAATTAAAAATCCGTGTTCTTCTTGTGGAGGACAGGGTACGCAAAAGATGGATAGAGCTCTAAGCGTAAATGTTCCACCAGGCGTGGAAACTGGAACCCGAATTCGTCTCGCCGGTGAGGGTGAGACCGGTCCGAGAGGTGGTATTTCTGGTGACCTATATATTTTCATAGAAGTTTCTAAGCATAAAATTTTTGAGCGAGATGGTCTCAATCTTTTTTGCCGAGTTCCAGTTTCAATGGCAAAAGCGAGCCTTGGTGGAGAGGTAGAGGTACCTACAATAGATGGTGGGCGCAGTAGAGTACGGATTCCAGCCGGCAGTCAGTCGGGACGACAGATGAGATTAAAGGGTAAAGGTATGCCTGCCATAAAAACAGTTCAGAAAGGTGATATGTTTATTGAGATGGCAGTTGAAACACCGGTTAATTTGACTGCCAGGCAAAAAGAATTGTTACAGGAGTTTGAGGAGCTTTCTGAGGATAACAATCCTGAGACAAATAGTTTTTTTTCCTCTGTTAAAACCTTTTGGGAGTCGATGAAGGGTTAGTTTAATAGACTGCTTTTGCTTTCATTGATAAAGTTCCATTTTTTTTAATAGCCGATAAAATAATATCGTCACCTTGCTCTTTGCTCGCGATTGAAAATGCATTTGGTCCTGATATTGGTGAAACTCCTCTGAATTCAAAATATGAGGGTGTTTTTTTACTTAAGCGCATAGACAAATCTATCAATAAAGTGGCTATTAAAGGCCCGTGAAAAACCAATCCATTATATCCTTCAGTATTAATAGCATATTCATTATCATAATGGATACGGTGACCATTAAAGGTCAGTGCTGAATACCTGAATAGTAAAGTGCTTGAAGGGGTAATTTCCTCACAAATATCCCAATCTGTCGAGGCAATAACCCCATCAATAAGTTTATCATTTTCTTTTGGATCCTCGCGATAAACAATATCATGCTCTTCAATCAAGCAGAGAGTTTCATTTTGGAAATATTCATGTTTCACTGTCACAAAACATAATTGTCCCGAGCTCCCATTCTTTTCCTTTATAGATAAGACTATTGACTTCTTTAGGCTGTCTTGCCCAATTAATAACGGTTTTTTAAACCAAAAGCGTCCACCTGCCCACATTCGCCTCGGTAAGGTCACCGGTGGTAAAAACCCACCTTTTTTTGGATGACCATCCCTTCCTAAGTTTGAAAGTTTTTCTGATTCTAAAAAATAAAGCCAGTGCCATAGTGGCGGTAATTCCTTTCCTTCAGTAAACGTAGCATCTCGGTTGAGCGTATTTTCCATAAACTGTGCCGGAAATGGTAGTAACTTATCATTTTTTTCTTGTGTTTTCCCTATCCATTTAGAGTACTCTGAATTACCCATTATAAACCGACTAAACTCAATAATGATTAATTTTACGATACTTAAGGCAAAATTAATCCGTTTTATACCAACTGATTATTAACATAGTATTGGTACATTCTTAGTATATTGTTTGGCAACTGCAAAGTCTTGGGGTTATCAGAAATGAAAAATAATTTATTCGAAATTAAGGAAATAGAAGATCAGGGAATTATTCTTTCGGATGGATGCCGATTGTCTTCCCGTATATGGATGCCAAAAAATAGTGAAATTCATCCAGTACCAGCAATCCTAGAGTATTTGCCTTACAGAAAAAGAGATGGCACCGTTGCTCGCGATTGTCTGACTCATCCATTTATTGCTTCGCACGGGTACGCTTGTGTGAGAGTTGATATGCGAGGGAATGGTGATAGTGATGGGATAATGGAGGATGAATACACAGAGAGTGAACTAAAAGATGGCGTTGAGGTTATAAATTGGCTTGCAGCTCAGATTTGGTGTACTGGGAAAGTTGGAATGATGGGTATCAGCTGGGGTGGCTTCAACTCTCTACAAATAGCAGAGCGTGCGCCTGAACGCTTAAAGGCAATAATTACACTATGTTCTACAGTTGATCGCTATGCAGATGATATTCATTATAAAGGCGGTTGTTTATTAAATGAAAACTTAGGTTGGGGATCGACAATGTGGTCTTATTCCTCAAGGCCTCCTGATCCAATGCTTGTTGGGGATGAATGGGCTACTATGTGGAATAAGCGCTTAAGGGAAGAGCCATTTTTACCTATAAAATGGCTTAAGCATCAAACTCGTGATAGTTATTGGAAGCACGGCTCTGTCTGTGAAAATTACGATGGGATCCAGGCAGCTGTTCTCGCTATAGGTGGTTGGGGAGATGCTTACAAAAATACAGTGTCGCATTTGGTATCTAATATCAAGGCGCCAGTTAAAGGTGTAGTTGGGCCGTGGGTTCACAAGTATCCTCACTTTGCAGTTCCCGAACCAAAAATTGGATTTTTGCAAGAAGCCTTAAGGTGGTGGGGCCGATGGTTGAAAGACTTAGAAACGGGGGTAGAAGAAGATCCAAAATATACAGTTTATTTAATGGATGGTGTTAGACCGCAATCGTGGTATGCGGAAAGACCGGGAGTTTGGGTAAATGAAGATAATTGGCCAGATGGCCCAACGATCAGCACCTTCAGTTTAACCGAGAATTCTAAACTTACTGAATTTAATAAAACTAAAGATCTAAATCATATTATTTGCTCGCCACAAGATTGTGGTTCGGATGGAGGAGAATATTGCGCAATCTGGCTTGGACCAGAAATGCCTGGTGATCAGCGACGAGATGATAGTCTATCGAAGTGTTACGATAGTGAAATATTAACTGAAAGACTTGATATTATCGGTGCACCCGTAATCCGACTTAAAATAAAAAGTGATGTTAAATCTGGTCAAATAATAGTTAGACTCAACCATATTCATCCTGACGGGGCATCGACTAGAATAACTTATGGTTGTATGAACTTATTACACAGAAATGGCCACGAAAAAATTTCTGATATTATCCCAAACGAATTGATGGATATTGAGGTCACACTTGATCAAATAGCTTACAGGGTTCCCAAAGGTCATAAAATAAGAGTCTCAATATCAAATTGTTATTGGCCTTTACTTTGGCCAATGCCTGATCTTGGTACCCTGACGCTTGTTCAGGGCCAATTTGATCTTCCAATTTCATCACATGGTGATTTAGATGAACGCGGGTTCCAGCCAGCTGTTTTGGGGAAATCTTGGAACATTGAAACTGTAAGAGAGGGTGGAAATCAAAGAAATGTAAAACGTGATTTGAAATCAGGAATTGTTACCACAGAAATAATTGATGATTTTGGTAAAAAAATAGATCAAGAGCATGGTCTTATTACAGGCTCTGTTGCGAGAGAATGGTGGTCAATACATCCTGATGACCCGCTTTCCGCACGTGGCCGTACTCATTGGACGGAAGAAATTGGAAGAGGAGACTGGTCCATTAGGACTGAGACTTATGCAGAAATGTGGAGTGATTACGAAAACTTTTATGTTAAGGCTTCTATTGCTGCATTTCATAATGAAGATCTAGTATTTGAAAAGGAATTTAACGAAGAGATTCAAAGGTTGGGACATTAGGAAATTATAAATTAATCCAATATTATAATTGAAATTCTCTAACAAATGTCTTAAGCGCACCAGTGCAGAGTTTTGCTTGGTATATCCGTGCACTGAACCTATAAATTGCACTATTTTCTACAATTGAAAGGTTAATTTTAAATGTCGAACAGTTCCAACCCAGACATATTGTATACAATTGTAGACGAAGCGCCAGAGCTTGCCAGTGCTTCTTTGCTTCCAATTGTTCGATCTTTCGCGGCATTGGCAGGTATCAATGTTGGAAGTAAGGATATTTCTCTAGCAGGAAGAATCAAGGCGACTTTTGGTAAGTATTTAAAGGATGAACAAGAACAGAATGATGGGCTCAAAGAGCTTGGTGAAATAGTGCAAAGCCCAAAAGCTAATGTAATTAAACTCCCAAATATATCGGCCTCAGTCCCACAACTGGTTGCGGCCATAAAGGAGTTACAGTCACAAGGCTTTGCTGTACCTGATTATCCTTATGAACCATCAACAGAGCATGAAATTAGCGTACGCAACCTCTATGATACAATAAAGGGATCAGCTGTTAATCCTGTTTTAAGAGAGGGGAATTCTGACCGCCGCGCAGCCAAAGCAGTAAAGAAATATGCTATGGCCAATCCGCATTTCATGGGTAAATGGAGATCAAGTTCTGCTACCCATGTATCGTCAATGGACGGGAATGACTTTTTCAGTAATGAAAAATCTGCTACTATCAAAGAAAACCAGGCCGGTTTTGCAAGGATTGAATTTACTGATTCAGAGGGGAATACAGAGGATTTAAAAACAGGTATAAAATTGGAAAATGGTACAGTTGTTGATGCAACTTTTATGTCTATATCAGAACTTCGCGCTTTTCTGTTACATGAAATTAAGGATGCTAAAGAGCAGGATGTACTTTTTTCCGTTCACTTAAAAGCTACTATGATGAAGGTATCTGATCCAATTATTTTTGGTCATGTTGTTTCTGTTTTTTTTAAAGATGTTTTTAAAAGACATACAAAAGTTCTAGATGAGTTGGGCGTGAGCCCCAATTCAGGGCTTGGTGAGATATTAGAACGTGTATCGCACGATTCAAAAATCACGCAAGACTTTAATGCTATTATTGAGAAAGAAGCAGATCTGTATATGGTCGATAGTGAACGAGGAATAACAAATTTACATGTTCCTTCCGATGTTATAATAGATGCCTCTATGCCAGCTTTAATTAGAGCTGGAGGAATAGCGTGGGGCCCTGATGGATCTATGAAAGATACTAAATGTGTCATTCCTGATAATTCTTATGCCCCCGTTTACGAAGAGACAATAAACTTTTTTAAAGAGAAAGGTGCTTTGGAACCTTCAACTTCAGGCACCGTTGCTAATGTCGGGTTAATGGCACAAAAGGCTCAGGAATATGGTAGTCATGCTACCACGTTTGAAATTCCGAGAGGTGGAACCGTTCGTTATATCCTCGAAAATGGCACTATCCTGCACGAGCATGAGGTTAAATCTGGTGATATTTGGCGGTCATGTTCAGTAAATAAAGCACCTATTTTGGATTGGATTAATCTTGCTATAGAGCGTCAGGTAGCCACTGATACGCAGGCAATATTTTGGCTTGACCAAAATAGGGCTCATGATGCGCAGTTAATTCCTATTGTAGAACAAGTTCTAAATAAAAAAGGAATACGTGACAGATTTTTGATTATGTCGCCAAGAAAAGCTACAAGAGTCACTCTTGAGACAATTACTAAAGGAGAAGATAGTATTGCAGTTACTGGTAATGTTCTTCGTGATTACCTAACTGATTTGTTTCCAATTTTAGAGCTGGGCACTTCAGCAAAGATGTTATCTATTGTAAAACTAATGAATGGTGGGGGCCTTTTTGAAACTGGAGCAGGTGGCTCAGCCCCAAAACACGTTCAGCAATTATTAGAAGAAAACCATTTACGATGGGATAGCTTAGGCGAATTTTGTGCTTTAGGCGAGAGTTTTAACTTTCTGGCGGCTAATTCTGAAAATAAAAAAGCTGCGACCCTTGGGTCGGCTATTGAAAAAGCAACGCAAGGAATATTGGATAACAATAAGTCTCCGGGTCGAAAGGTTGGCGAGATAGACAATCGACACAGTCATTTCTTTTTTGCTCTCTATTGGGCGAAAGCACTCGCTGAGCAAAAAGAAGACCACGATTTGGCAGTACGGTTCACCTCGGTTTATAATATGTTAAAGGATAATACCGCAAAAATCCTTAATGAGCTGGATAGTATTCAAGGATTCGAAGTTGATTTAGGGGGATACTATCATCCAGATAAAGAAAAGGTAGCAAATATTATGCGTCCATCTCCGACAATGAATTCAATCATTGATGATATGCTTTCTAATATTAAGTTTCACTAAGACGAAAAATTTAAAATTTATGTGATAGTCTAATTTTTAAAGTAAGGATCTGTTGTGAATTATCCTATAGATTATGTCCCCCCAAAGATTTGGAAGTGGGAGAATGAAAACGGTGGAACTTTTGCATCTATTAACCGCCCAATAGCTGGATCAACACATGATAAAACCTTACCTATTGGGCAACACCCCTTTCAATTATATTCTCAAGGAACTCCAAACGGTATAAAAGTTACTGTTATGTTTGAGGAACTCTTAGAAATGGGTCATGGCGATGCAGAATATGATGCTTGGTTGATCAGCATCGGGAAAGGGGAACAGTTTGGCTCAGATTTTGTAAATATTAATCCAAATTCTAAAATTCCGGCTCTTTTAGATAATTCTGGAGATGAGCCGAAAAGGGTTTTTGAATCGGGGGCTATACTTTTATATCTTGCTGAAAAGTTTAATTCTCTTTTACCGACACACGGCGATCAACGTACAGAAGTTTTAAATTGGCTTTTTTGGCAGATGTCTAGTGCGCCGTACCTTGGGGGTGGATTTGGTCATTTTTATGTCTATGCGCCAGAGAAAATACAGTATGCAATTGATCGCTATTCGATGGAAGTTAAACGTCAGCTTGATGTTCTTGATCGTGAATTATCCAAAAAAGAATTTATAACTGGCGATGAATATAGCATTGCGGACATATCGATATGGCCCTGGTATGGTCGTTTAGTCTTAGGCAAGCAATACGGCGCTGCTGATTTTTTACAAGTTGGTGATTATCACAACGTACTTAGATGGGCAAAAAATTTAAGCTCTAGGCCAGCGGTGATGCGTGGTGAGCGAATAAATCGGAAATCAGAAATTCCAAATCAATATTTGCTCGAAAGACACGGTAAAACCGACTTTGAGGCACTTGACTTTGATACACATTGAGAGCCAAGTTGCTTTGGGCTCATTAAGGTTCTTAAAACTTTAATTAACAGGCTCGGTTCGTTAGATACCCAGAAATGTCTTTGTTACTTCTTTAGAAGATCTTAATTGAGCGGATGATCCTGACCAAACTATTTTGCCTTTGTGAATTATGTTGTGGTTATCTGAAATAGTTAATAAATCTTTCAAGTTTTTGTCGATAATTAAAATTGATATGCCACTATCACGTATGTTTCTAAGAGCTTCCCAGATTTTTTCTCGAATTATGGGTGCAAGTCCCTCGGTCGCTTCGTCTAATATCAAAAGTTTAGGGTTTGTAAGCAGAGCTCTTCCAATTGCCAACATTTGCTGTTCACCCCCTGAGAGCAAATTACCCATGAATTTGGCACGAGATTTTAGGTCTGGGAAAAGCTCATAAACATGTTCTAAAGTCCAAGTTAGATTTTTTGTTTTAGTAATGTTTGCAGTTGCAATAAGGTTTTCATGTGTCGTTAAGTTAGGAAAGATTTGCCGACCTTCAGGTACCAAGCCAATACCTAATTTAGCGATTTTGAAACTTGGCAAATTAGTTATATCTCGTCCGTTAAATGAAACATAACCACTAGTTTTGGACTTGATATTCATTATTGAACTTATGGTTGTAGTCTTACCCATCCCATTTCGCCCTAAAAGTGTCGAAACGCCGGCTGGCTTAATATTTAGCGACACTCCGAATAATGCTTGGCTCGATCCATAATGTGTTTCAACATTGCTTAACGTTAACATTAAGGTTCCCCCAAATAGGCTTTTTGTACTTTAGAATCGCGTCTTATGTTATCTGGCTCCCCGGTTGCAATGATTTCACCTGAAACTAGGACTGATATTCTGTCTGCTAATGCAAATACCGCATCCATATCATGCTCTACTAATAATATAGTTTGTTTTCCTTTCAGCTTGTTCAGTAGGGAGATCATTTCTTGTGTTTCACTCGGTCCGAGACCAGCCATTGGCTCATCAAGTAGCAAGAGCTTTGCATCTGAAGCCAATGCCATAGCAATCTCTAGTTTGCGACAATCTCCATGGCTCAAACTTGCTACTGGTTGATTATTTGCCTCAATTAGTCCTACCTGACCAAGGCAAAAGTCAATTTTATCTAGAATATAATTTTTGTTTGTAAATGTCGTAAAAAAATTAAGCGAATTTTCTCGAATTTTGTCGGTCGCTAATTGTATATTTTCAGAGACCGTCATTGATTTCATAACTGATGTAATTTGAAATGTTCGATTAATTCCAAGCCGAGATTTTTTGTATTCAGAAATTTGCGTAATATCAATATTTTGAAAAAAAATTTGACCACTATCGGGGAAAACTTGTCCGAATATTTGTGAAACTAATGTAGTTTTCCCAGCCCCATTTGGGCCAATAATAGCATGTAAGTCTCCGTCTGACACGGAAAGGTTGAGATTTTTTGTCGCTATCACACCGCCAAAGTTTTTATTTAAGTTTTTTATTTTTAATATGTTCTGCACACTTTGCACCTTACTTTGAAAAGAGTGAGGATAAGCCACCCCTAAAAAACAGGACTACAGTGATTAAAAGAAGCCCAAATGGAAGGTGCCAATAAATTGTAATTGAAGATAAAACTTCTTCTAAAATGACAAACACTATTGCACCAAAAAGAGGGCCCATTACCGTTGCGACACCCCCTAATATTACCATAAACATCAATTCTCCAGACCTTGACCAATCGATCATTTCGGGAGAAATGAAAGTAGTAAAATTTCCTAGAAGTACCCCAGCGAAACCACAAATAATTCCAGAAAATATAAACGCTATCAATTTATGAAAGTAAACATTGTAGCCGAGTGAAACCATCCGAGCTTCGTTGTCTTTGATTCCTGATAAAATCAAGCCGAAATTTGACTTTGTAATCAGATGAACAAGCCACATAAAAAAGATTAAACTTGAAAAAGAAACTAAAAACATTTGGATTGGATCATCAAGGTTAATCAGTGGTATCTCTGATCTAGTGTTAATAACTAAACCGTCGTCACCTCCGTATTCCTCAATTGAAACAAACAGATAGTATGCCATTTGTGAAAATGCCATCGTTATCATTATAAAATAAACACCCTTTGTCTTTAAACATATTAGTCCTGTTAACAATGCGAACAATCCGCTAATCGCTACTGCAATCAAGATATGCACAAATCCATTCGTTGTAGCTAGAAAACCTAATCCGCCATAAAGCCAGTGGTGTGCTGGTATTCCGACAGCATAGGCGCCAAGTCCTAAATAAGCGGCATGGCCAAAGGAAATCATACCGCCATACCCAAGAATAAGGTTTAAACCAACTGCTGCTATGGCCAAAATACATAAACGAGTGGCTAAATCTAGATAGAATGACATTCCGATTTGGTTAAAAAGGATAGGAAAGACCAATAAAGAAGCTAAAATGAAAAACTTAAGTGATCTGATAAATTGCATGGAATTATATTTACCGTAATCTAGGAGGGAACAAACCGTTTGGTTTAAACGACAATATCAATGCCATAATTAGGTAGATCGACATTGAGGAAATGGCTGGAGCAGAATTTTCGGCAGCAGCTGTGCTCATGAATATTTTGAAAAAATCGTCTAGAAAGGCGCGTCCAAGGGTGTCAATTAGTCCGATAAGCAAAGCAGCTACAAGTGCGCCTTTTACAGAACCAATTCCGCCCACTATAATTACCACAAAAGCAGTTATTATTACATTGCTTCCCATACCGAGTGAAGCTTCAGTGATAGGCGCAATAAGCATTCCTGCCATACCAGCCAGAGTTGCGCCAATAGCAAATACGATTGCAAAAAGGGTTCTTATATCAATGCCTAGTGCTGACACCATTGTTCTATTAGATGCGCCCGCCCGTATTAACATTCCCAACCTGGTAAAATTAACAAGCCAAAGTAGACCGAAAGCTGCTAGTAGTCCAACAATGATAATTAAAACTCTAAATGTAGGTAGTTCAATATTTTCTGAGATTTTGATTTGCCCATCCAAGTAGTTCGGTAAAGGAATAGCAATTCCAGCGGGACCCCAAATTACATGGGCAATTGTGTCAATTACCAGAATTGCACCAAAGGTTCCTAGTACGTGATCCAGATGGTCTCTACTGTAGAGTGGACGGGCAAGGAAAACCTCAAAAACGTATCCGATAATCCCAATAATGGGTAATGCCAAAATTACTGCTAATAAATAACTATCCAGTGCATAAGTCAGTGAAGCGCATACGAACGCTCCCAACATGTAAATCGAACCGTGTGCAAGGTTTACAAAATCTAAAATCCCAAAAACTAAAGTAAGGCCTGAGGCTACTAGGAATAAAAGAACTCCCAATTGAAGCCCATTTAGCACCTGTATCAAAAGCAGAGTATAGTCCAATACTGCCCCCAGATCTTTACAAGCTAATTGTCACAGTTTTATACTGATGGACTATTGATTATTTTAACTTACAATCAGCTGCAAATGGGTCTTGGTGATTTGTAAAAACAGTATCAACTACCTCTGTAGTCCAATTGCCATCCGAATCTTCAACAACCTCTCTCAGGTAAAAGTTTTGAATTGGAAAGTTATTATTCCCGTACGAATATTTACCCCTAACTGAACTATAATTAGCGCTTTTCAGTGCAGATCGGAGACCGGCAACATCACTCATATCGCCATCAACCGCCATTACAGCAGACGCTATCATATTAATAGTGTCATAAGACTGGGCAGCATAGAATGAAGGATATTTGCCAAACTGTTTTTTGAAATCGTTAACAAACTTCTTATTCGCTTGATTATCTAAAGAGGGGTCCCACTGTTGTGTTACTTTTGACCCCACTATTCCGGAGAAATTTGCAGCCTGTAGTTTTGGTAGAGAAATGCCATCTATCGTAAAAACAGAATATAAGGGTAGCAAATCCTTTAATCCTGCTTGGTGATATTGTTTTGTAAAAGCTCCAGAAGCAGCTCCGGGATAAAAAACAAACAATCCATCAGCCCCCGATACCTTTGCTTTAGCTAGTTCAGCTGAGAAGTCTAATTGGGCATCCGCACCCCATTTTGTTAGGTCTTTGCCAACTACTTGCCCTTTAAATGTACGTTCGATTCCAGCTACCATGTCTTTCCCTGCAGCATAATTAGGAGCCATTATGTAAAGCGATTTTATACCGGCTTTATTAAAAACCTCACCCATTGCCATTGGCGTTTGATCATTTTGCCATGAGGCAGAGAAGAAATTTTCGTGACACAATTTGCTCGCCATTTGTGAAGGTCCTGCATTTGAGGAAATCAGTATTTTCCCTGCATCCAATACAGACTTGCGCGACGCTAATAAAACATGGCTCCATATATATCCTGCAATTATGTCAACCTTATCTTGTTTTAAAAGGCGATCAGTTACTTGCTTCCCAGTATCAGGTGCGAATCCATCATCACCAAATACTACTTTAATTTTATGTGAGCCAGCTTTCCCATTCAGATGTTCTAAGGCCAGGTTAACAGCATTTTTCATATCTTCACCGATAACAGCTGCTGGTGTTGTTAATGTAGTAACAAATCCAATTTTAATTTCAGCAGCAATAGCCGATGATACCATAAAATTGCAAAATATTATCGCCGCAAGCACTTTCTTCATTTTTCTCTCCTCAAAAAAAACATAATTAGCAGAAAGAGCCTACCACAAACTCACCTAAGGTAAACTTAGTTTATTAAATTATTTATTATAACCGACCATGGCAATGTTTAAACTTCTTTCCAGAACCGCACGGGCAAATTTCATTCCTGCCGGTTGACTGCCAACCCGTTGGCATTTGTTCAGGTGGGGTTTTTGCTCCAAGTGGCAATTTTGACTTTGATTTGGTAGTTTTTGTATTCTCTATTTTAGGAGCTACTTGCAGTTTCTTTTGTTCGTCTAAAAACTTTGCAACCATTGCCTTGCGTTCTTCATCAGTTAGAGGTCTCACAATGCTAAGCTGTTTTGTCACATCGTAACGTAAGCCATTTAAAAGACGCTCGAATAGCTGGAACGCCTCATTTTTATACTCATTTAATGGATCTCTCTGAGCATAACCCCTAAAACCGACAACGGATCTCAAATGTTCCAGAGTTATAAGATGTTCTCGCCATTTAGTATCAATTGTCTGAAGCAAAAGTTGTTTTTCCACTTGCTGCATTGCTTCTTTACCAAAGGCTTTTGTTTTTTCAGCCATCATTGAGTTCGCCGCATCTTCAATACGTTGTGTCAGCAATTCGTCGTCTACACCTTCTTCATTCGCCCAGTCTTTGACTGGTAAATCAAGATTCATACCATCCTTCAACGCTCCTTTGAGACCATCTAGATTCCATTGGTCAGGGTATGATTTTGGAGGAATATGAATATTTATCAGATCGTCAATCACGTCGTTGCGCATATCATCAATGATTTCAGTTTGATCGTCAGCGCGCATTATATCAAGGCGTTGTTCGAATATAGCAATTCTCTGATCATTCATTACATCGTCGAATTTCAGTAATTGTTTACGAATATCAAAATTTCGGGCTTCAACTTTAGACTGTGCGCGTTCAAGGGATTTATTTACCCATGGGTGTATAATTGCCTCCCCCTCTTCCATACCAAGAGTTGATAATACTTTGTCGAGTCTTTCCGACCCAAATATACGCATCAAATCATCTTCTAAACTTAGAAAGAAACAGGTTTTGCCAGGATCACCTTGCCTGCCCGAGCGACCCCTTAACTGGTTATCAATTCTACGGCTTTCGTGCCGTTCTGATGCTAAAACAAATAAGCCACCGGCTTCTAAAACTTGGTCTTTCTCTTTCGAATGCTTTTCTTCAATAGTTTTACGTATCTGGTCGGGTTTTGATTTTGGTTTTTTTTCTAGAGCTTCCAAGACTTCCATTTCCAGGTTGCCGCCTAATTGTATATCAGTGCCGCGGCCCGCCATGTTTGTCGCAATTGTTACCGCGCCAAACTTGCCCGCGTTAGCAACTATATATGCCTCTTGCTCATGTTGACGTGCATTTAAGACATTATGCTTGATACCAGACACTTTAAGTAAATCTGACAAAAGTTCAGATTTTTCAATTGATGTTGTCCCTAATAGAACTGGCTGACCTTTTGAGTTTGCTTCCTTGACTTCTTTAACTATGGCCTCGTATTTTTCTTTTGCAGTTCGGTAAACCCTGTCATCTTCATCTGATCTAGTCACAGGTTTATTTGTTGGAATTTCTCGCACCCCAAGCTTATAAATTTCCATAAATTCGTCTGCTTCTGTTGCAGCAGTACCTGTCATACCAGATAACTTTTCATACAGCCGAAAGTAATTTTGGAATGTAACGCTAGCTAACGTGACATTTTCTGGCTGAATCTCACAGCCCTCTTTTGCTTCAATCGCTTGGTGAAGGCCCTCTGATAATCGTCTTCCCGACATCATCCGTCCAGTAAATTCATCGATTAAAACGACTTGTTTGTCTCTTACAATATAATCTTTATCTTTAGTAAAAAGTTTATGCGCCCTAAGCCCTTGATTAACATGATGGACCACAGTTGTACTCTCGGGATCGTAAAGGGATTGGTTTTCCGGAAGTAGGTCTCTTTCTCTGAGCCGTAGCTCCAAAAAATCGATTCCTTCATCCGTAAAAGTAACATTTCTCGATTTTTCGTCGATTGTAAAATGCATTTCTTTTAAGGTTGGAATTAGTTTATCAATTTTTATGTAAAGCTCTGATCGATCCTGAGCTGGACCAGATATAATTAGTGGAGTCCTGGCCTCGTCTACTAAAATGCTATCAACTTCGTCTACAATAGCAAAATAATGATGTTTCTGAGCAATTTGATCTATACTTGGTTTCATATTATCGCGCAGATAATCAAAACCTAATTCATTATTTGTCGCGTACGTAATATCACAGGAGTATGCTTCTAACTTTTCTTCATCCTCTTGCTGTGGATAAACGACCCCTGTTGTCATTCCTAGCGCAGTGTAAATTTTTGCCATCCAGTCTGCATCTCGCTTTGCAAGATAATCATTCACTGTAACAATGTGCACTCCTTTTCCAACAAGAGCATTTAAATATGCTGGAAAGGTAGCAACTAAAGTTTTACCTTCACCCGTCTTCATTTCGGAAATGTTACCTCGATGTAAAAAAATTCCTCCAAGCAATTGAACATCAAATGCCCGTAGACCTAACGCTCTCTTTGCGGCTTCACGGCAGTTCGCAAAAGCCTCTGGAAGTAACATATCTAATGTTTCTCCCTTCTCGAGACGCTCTTTAAACTCTTTTGTTTTTGAGCTTATTTCACTATCAGAGAGAACGCTGAAATCTTTCTCTAACGCATTTATACTTTCGACGATATTTTGAGCTTCTCGTATTCGTCGATCATTTGGAGTGCCGAAAACCTTTTTTGCAATTTTTCCAAGACCTAACATTTCATTCCTTACCCACAAAGGATTTAAATTTGATGATCAGTGCTTTTATGGTCAGAAAACCTTAAAAGTTTTAAGCACGCTAGTAAAAATACTCTAAGCGATTTAAGGGGATGCATAAAAAGTGTCAACGTTCTCTGCAACTTTAGAATAGGTTAAGTAGCTTTATTCATAAGCAAAGATAATCTTTCTGGCTTTTTTTTTAAGTATACCGCCGTAATTGCTTGAGTAAATTACATATAAAATCAATTCTTAATCAATATAGACCCTAATGTATTTGTGGATTAAAAGAGCTACACAAAATGTATCAAATTCTACTATTTTTAAAGGTCATACAAAGATCAGTATAGGGTTATGCAATGTCAATAGTATCAAATGTCTCCCCGTTGGCTCCTAAAAATTTTCCAATTATGCATTCCATTTCAGGAGTAAGATTTGCCACGGCGAACGCTGGTATAAAATCAGGAGATAGTGAAGACGCCACTCTTATTCTCTTAGAACCTGAAACTGTAATTGCCGGTTTATTCACCAGCTCAATGACGAGATCTGCGCCCGTAATTGATTGTCAAAATAAAATTGGAATCAACGTTGGGAACACGGGGGCTGCAATAATTATAAACTCGGGTAATGCAAATGCTTTCACGGGTCGACATGGCGAGTTGGCGGTTAGAGAAATCATTTCAGAGCTTTCAACAAGAGTGCAGATACCAGTCGAGAGAATATTCTCATCATCAACGGGAGTAATAGGTGAGTTGCTAGAATATCAAAAAATAATAAACGTATTTGATCATCTGGTTGACTCGCTTCATGGTTCAAAAATAGAGAATGCTGCTCGGGCTATAATGACTACAGATACCTTTCCTAAGGGTAGTAGTGTTAAAGTCAGTTCGAGTGGAGGCAAAATAACAATTTCAGGCATTGCAAAAGGGTCAGGTATGATCGCTCCGAATATGGGCACTATGCTAGTATATATTTTTACAGATGCTCTAATTGATAAAAATGATTTGCAGTCAATGGTTTCAGATTTAAATGAGGAAACATTCAATTGTATTACGGTTGATAGTGATACCTCAACTTCTGATACTTTATTAGTCAGTGCAACTGGCAAAAGTGGTATTCAAGTGACTAAAAATCATCCGGACTTTCGTGAGGGATTACGAAAAGTGATGCTTGATTTGGCGCATCAAGTCGTATGTGATGGAGAGGGGGCAAGCAAGTTTATTGAGGTTAGTGTCACTGGTGCTGTAGACCGAAAAGAAGCTAAGTTGCACGCTATGTCTATAGCCAATTCTCCTTTGGTAAAAACTGCTGTTGCTGGAGAAGATCCAAACTGGGGAAGAATTGTTATGGCAATCGGCAAGTCAGGTGCATCTGCTGAAAGAGATAAATTGTCAATAAGATTAGGGGATATTTTGGTAGCAGAGGATGGATGGGTATCCCCACATTATAAAGAGTCCGATGGTGCTGCATATATGAAGCGCCAACGTTTGAATTTAAATGTTGATTTAGGCATAGGTACAGGTAATGCAAGGGTCTGGACCTGCGATCTGACTGACAGGTACATAGAAATAAATGCAGACTATAGATCATGAAAGTTATAATTGTATCAGCGGTTGCACTTATTGATCGAGATGGAAGAGTTTTAATAGCCCAAAGGCCCAGTGGGAAAAGCATGGAGGGTTTGTGGGAATTTCCCGGTGGTAAAATTGAGCCTGGGGAGACTCCAGAGGATGCCTTAATTAGAGAACTTTATGAAGAACTAGGAATTGAAACCTGGTCAAGTTGTCTAGCTCCCCTTACCTTTGCCAGTCATGGGTACTCAGATTTTCATCTATTGATGCCGCTTTTCGCTTGTCGAAAGTGGGAGGGCACACCCAAAGCTAAAGAAGGCCAGAACTTAAAATGGGTGCATGTAAACAGCTTAAAAGAATTTCCGATGCCAGCTGCAGATATTCCACTAATATCGGTTCTTAGAGATTGGCTATGATCTTAATCTAGAGTCCGCTGGATTTCTTGTCGCTCAAAAATCTCTATGACATCATCGTTTCGGATATCCTCATAATTCTCAAAAGCCATACCGCATTCTTGTCCTGATTGCACTTCGGGCACCTCATCCTTGAAGCGCTTAAGTGTTTTAAGTGTACCCTCATGTATGACAACATCGTCACGCAGTAAGCGAACGCCAGCGCTACGTCGCGCAACTCCCTCTGTTACTATGCAACCTGCAACTTTACCTACTCCAGACACTTTGAACACTTCTTTGATTTGAGCATAACCTATGAAATTTTCACGGATTTCTGCTGATAGAAGTCCACTTGCAGCAGCTTTGACATCATCAACTAGGTCATAGATTACAGAGTAGTATCTGACTTCAACACCCTTTTGATTTGCGACCTGACGAGCAGAGGTGTTCGCGCGTACATTAAACCCAATTACTGGTGCATTAGACGCTTCGGCTAGGCTTACATCTGTGTTTGTTATAGCTCCAACACCATAGTGTAGCACGCGAACTCTAACTTCATCATTTCCAATCTTTTCCATTGCTTGGACAATTGCTTCTGCAGAACCTTGCACATCAGCTTTAACTAAAATTTGAAGCTCTGAAACATTTTTGTCTTCTTTAGCTTTTGCCATCATTTGTTCTAAAGTGGATGCCCCAGCAGTAGCGCGTTTCTCCTTTGCAACTGCAATTCGGTAGTCTGCAATCTCTCTCGCCTGGGCTTCAGTTTCAACAACGTTCAAAACATCGCCAGCTTCGGGTGTTCCATTTAATCCTAGCACTTCGACAGGTACTGAAGGTCCTGCGGTATCAACACGTTTGCCCTGGTCATTTATAAGTGCTCTCACTTTACCCCATTGTTCGCCTACAACAAAGATATCACCCTGTTGCAAAGTCCCACGTTGAACTAGCACGGTTGCTACAGGTCCCCGTCCCACATCTAGTTGAGCTTCAATCACTGCACCCTGAGCAGCCCTGTCTGGGTTCGCAGTAAGTTCCAATATTTCTGCCTGTAGCGCTATAGCTTCGAGTAATTCATCTAATCCAGTTCCATTCATTGCCGAGACTTCGACATCTTGGACTTCGCCAGACAATTTCTCTACTATTACTTCATGTTGAAGTAGATCAGTCCTCACTTTATCTGGGTTCGCTTCGGTTCGGTCAACCTTGTTAATAGCAACAATCATTGGAACATTTGCAGCCTTCGCGTGATTTATTGCTTCCACTGTTTGTGGCATGACAGCGTCATCTGCAGCTACTACTAAAACTACAATATCGGTAACTTGAGCACCCCTTGAGCGCATGGAGGTGAATGCCGCGTGCCCCGGAGTATCAAGAAAGCTTATGATATTACCTCGTTTTGTCTCGACTTGGTACGCCCCGATATGCTGCGTAATTCCGCCTGCTTCTCCAGCCGTTACCTTGGTGTTTCTAATTGCATCCAGCAAAGATGTTTTGCCGTGGTCTACGTGTCCCATTATTGTTACTACTGCTGGTCTGGGCTTTAGATCAGACTCAGCGTCTTTCACCTCATTGATAACATCCTCGACGTCTGCATCGGAAACTCTTACGACTTTGTGTCCAAATTCTTCAACGATTAACTCAGCCGTATCGGCATCAATTACTTGGTTCTGGGTTACCATCATACCCATTTTCATAAGTGCTTTTACAACTTCTGCTACACGCTCTGCCATTCTATTTGCTAATTCAGAAACGACTATGGCCTCAGGTATTTGAACTTCTCTTACAACTTTTTCGCGCTCCTGGATCTGGCCCATCGCTTTTTGACGTGCTCGTTCTTGTTTGCGCTTCATTGCGGCCATTGATTTTTGTCGACTGCCTTCACCTTCTAGGGCTTGACTTATAGTTAACTTGCCAGATCGCCGACCAAATCCCTCACGACTCTTTGTGTTTCGTCTTTCACTAGGTTCATCCTCGCGAGTTTTTTTTCTTTGTGCTGACTGAGGGTTTTTCTGCTCCTTCAGCACAGTTTCTGGGTCACCTTTTGGCACCGGCGTATTTAGGGCAGCCTGTTTTGCTAATTCCTCGGCTTCTATTCTTGCCTTTTCTTCATCAGCTTTTTTGCGAGCCCGGTTTTCAGCATCTCTTTGTTCTTTTTCTTTAGCTTCCTGTTCAGCTATTCTTCTGTCGCGCTCTTCTTGCCTATTTTGTTCTTCAGCTATCCGTTCCGATTTTTCTTCTGCTTCGCGGGCTTTTGCAGCTTGCAAAGCTTTCATCCGACGTTCCATTTCTGCATCTGTAACACCAGAAGGTCTTGCACTAGCGACTTTCTCTGTGGCTTGTGTTACATCTATAGGTTTTGTGGTGCCAGATTTTGGCACAACTACCCTTTTACGTTTGGTTTCGACAACAACACTCTTGCTACGTCCGTGGCTAAAGCTTTGTTTGACATTACCTGCGCGGGGTCCACCCCGCAGACCTAGAGTCTTTTTGCCATCACTATCGCTCATTTAGTTGTCTTTTCCTTTCAGGTGATTTTTCACCAAAATTCTGTCGAAGACCTGTTAACCGGTGCGCTTCCTGTACTATACGTTTAGCTAAACCACCAGATGTAACTGCACAATGAATTGCATTTTGTCTCCCAAATGCCTCTCCCAATTCCAGTGAACTTAAGCAGCCAATGAATTTTGCTTTATCTGGCGTGGTAAGTTTTGACTTGCCCCTATCAGAACCATCATACGCTTGTATCAGTAGTAAAACTTTATCTTTTGAAAGCCACTCCTTTACCTTTTCATAGCCACATACTGCTTGGCCAGCTTTACGTGCCAAACGAATAAGATCTAGTAACCTTTTTGATTGGAGGCATTCTATCTCAGAAAGTAAATTTTTACTCACTTTTAAAGCCTTTTTAGCCGACTTCTCAAAAAGATTTTTTTCCATAGCCAATCTCAAAGATAATTCATTGGCCGAGACCCATAGACCCCTTCCTGGTAATTTTGCACCCAAATCGGGTAGAACTTGGCTGTCCGGGCCGATTATAAAACGGTACATTGCGTCTCTTTCCCCGACTTTACCAGTTGCGATACATTTTCTTTCGTTACCCCGTAATGTATCTTTATGCTCAAAAGTGTCTGTCATGTTAGCTTTCTTGTAAATTTCCCTCTTCAGCTTCAGCAGAATTAACTGGCGAAATTTCATCTGGGTCTACCCATCCCAGAATAACTCGTGCTGTCATAATTAGATCTTGGGCTTCTTCAAGAGTGACGCCAAAAGTTTCCAAAAGTCCGTCATCTTTAACTCTTTCACCGTCAACCGTTGTCCAGCCTCCCGCGAGTTCCCAGTCGGCGCATTTTGCAAACTCTTCAACATTCTTTATTCCATCATCAGCTAGAGCAAGTAGCATTTGTGGAGATAGCCCATCAAAGTTTAGCAATGCTTCCTCTACACCCAGATCGCGCAATTTGTCTAAAGCTTCCTGGGATTCTTTCTCAAGGAACTCACGAGCCCGAGTTTGCAGCTCACTGGCTGTCTCCTCGTCCACTCCGTCAATTACCATTAACTCATCTAATTCGACGTAAGCTACTTCTTCCAAACTCGCGAAACCTTCAGAAACAAGGAGTTGGGCAAAAAATTCGTCTAAATCCAGAGTATCCATGAACAAAGTAGTACGCTCTTCAAATTCTCTTTGCCG
>CABZJF010000009.1:0-58383 GCA_902525915.1 Paracoccaceae bacterium
AGACCGCAAAACTAACTCGGAGATGATTAAGCAACCTGTAACAATTCCAGTAGCTTTGGCACCAGTAGGCCTCACCGGCATGCAGCGGGCTGACGGCGAAATTAAGGCTGCCAAAGCAGCTGAAGAATTTGGTGTACCATTCACCTTATCTACAATGTCAATTTGTTCAATTGAAGACGTTGCGAAAAATACCGACAAACCATTCTGGTTTCAGTTATACACCATGAAAGATACCGGATTTGTCCATAGTTTAATAGACAGAGCGAGAGCTGCTAAATGCTCAGCACTTGTAATTACACTTGATCTACAAATCTTAGGTCAAAGACATAAAGACCTTAAAAATGGGTTATCGGCACCGCCCAAACCAACTTTGAGGAATATGTTAGATCTATCAACCAAATGGACTTGGGGCTTGGAAATGCTGCAAACCAAGCGTCGCACGTTTGGCAATATAGTTGGGCATGTGTCTGGTGTTGGTGACACCTCAAGCCTCTCAGAATGGACCCACACTCAATTCGATCCTGCCTTGGACTGGGACAAAATTTCAAAAATTAAGGAATACTGGGGTGGTAAGGTAATTTTAAAGGGCATACTAGACAAAGAGGATGCCAAGATGGCGCTTCAAGTTGGTGCTGATGCACTCATAGTTTCAAACCATGGTGGCCGCCAATTAGATGGCGCTATCAGTTCTTTAGAAGCCTTACCGTCCATATTAGAAGCGGTTGGGGATAAGATTGAAGTTCACTTGGATGGGGGAATAAGGTCTGGTCAAGATATTTTAAAGGCGATTGCGATGGGAGCTAAAGGTACTTACATTGGTCGTCCGTATATATACGGCCTGGGAGCTTATGGAGAAAAGGGAGTAAAATTAGCCTTAAAGTTGATGCAGAACGAATTAGATATTTCTATGGCATTATCCGGATACAAAAATATAAAAGACGTGGATCGATCTGCGATTTTATTGCCAAAAGACTTTGGTAAGGGCTGGTCATGACCCTAAGCTTTGGCAACCTAAATTTTCGACTTTAAATATTTTTTTTTTTGATATAAGGAAACTTTCCAGTGGGCTACAGCCTTGGAGGAGCCCGAATATTAGGAGAAATTAAATGGCAAAAGAAATACCAGATTTAGTTGCTATTGCGCGGACGGGGACAGGCAAGGGCGCCGCTCGTCAAGCTCGTCGTAATGGCATGGTCCCAGGAGTGGTTTATGGTGGAGGCGTAGACCCCATGCCTATCCAAGTACCATTCAATGAACTTCTAAAGCGCTTGAAAGCAGGCCGGTTTAAGTCCACTCTTTATAACCTAAAAGTTGACGGCCAGGATGACGTCAGAGTGATTTGCAGAGACGTTCAGCGTGATGTGGTTAAAGATCTTCCTACTCATTTAGATTTTATGAGGCTTCGAAGAACTACGCAGATTAATTTATTCATTCCAGTTGAATTTATTAATGAAGCAGGCGCGCCGGGGCTCAAGCGTGGTGGCGTTTTAACAGTTGTACGCCCAGAGGTTGAACTCCTTGTTACTGCAGCAGATATACCAGAAAAAATTACTGTTGATCTGACCGGTCTCGATATTGGAGACGTTATTTCAATTTCATCAGTAACACTACCTGAGGGTGCAAAGCCTACAATCGATCGGGACTTCGTAATTGCTAATATTTCAGCACCTTCCAGCTTAAGATCTTCTGATAGTGATGAAGAGGCAACGTCAGAAGAAGAAGAAGCAACGACTGAGACAGAAGAAACCACCGAAGAAGAATAAATAACAACAAATTTTGTTTTTTCAGGGCGATGCATTGTATCGCCCTTTTTCTTTACAAACCTTCCGTCTATGCTAACGGTGGATTATTTATTTGCAGAGTTGCGCTATGAAGCTATACGTTGGCCTTGGAAATCCCGGTGAAAATCATTCAAAAAATCGGCATAATATTGGTTTCATGGTCGTTGATACCATTGTTAATCGGTACGGAGGCACACCTTGGAAAAAGAAATTTCAAGGCTTGGCAAGTGAAGTGACACTGAACCAGGAAAAACTAATTTTCTTAAAACCATCTACGTTTATGAATTTATCCGGACAATCAGTGAGTGATGCATCCAGGTTTTTCAAGCTTTCCAGCACTGAGATATGTGTATTTCACGATGAGCTAGATTTACCTTTTTTGAAGATACGAACAAAAATTGGTGGCAGACATGCAGGACATAACGGGTTGCGTTCGATACAACAACACATAGGACCTGATTATTTCAGAGTTCGCCTGGGTATTGGGCATCCAGGCGATAAAGCCAAAGTTGCCTCTTACGTCTTAAGTAATTTTCCAAAGAATAGTGATGCTGATCTAAGTTTTTTGCTTGAAGCAGTAGCGGAAGGCTTTCCTCAACTACAAGATGGAAATCAAGAAAAGTTTTTGAATATTGTAAGTGGGCAAAGTAATACTTCAAAAAAAACCTCAGATAGAAAAGTGCTTAAAACAAAACCATCTTCTGGCAAAGAGACGCTCGATATTAGTAAAGAAACAAAGAAAAGTGCTTTAGAGCGTTTACTAGAAAAATTTCGGTGAATTTTCATCATTTCTAATACTATCTGGATAAGATCAGAGTATAATCTAATTAAGAAATTAGGAAATAAGTAAAGGTGGGTACATGAGTAGTGACTACAGTATGGCGGAAAGCTTAAATGTTTTAGGTGAAGAACTGCTTCCGTGTTCGAATGATCCTCTAACTGGCTTTTTCAGAGATGGTCATTGTAACACTTGTCAGGCCGACTATGGCAGTCATACAGTTTGTGCGGTTATGACTGAGGAATTTTTAGCCTTTTCTAAATATGTGGGCAACGATCTATCTACACCCAAACCAGAGTTTAATTTTAAAGGTCTTAAAGCTGGCGATCAGTGGTGTCTTTGCGCCAGTCGTTTCTTACAAGCATATGACGAAGGTTGCGCTCCAAAAGTTAATCTTAACTCTACACACAAGAAAGCTTTAGAAATAGTGCCAATAGACACCTTAAAAGAATGTGAAAACATTTAGCTATACACTCATAAAGCCTGCACAGATACTCAGTTAAATAAAAAGTCGCCCACTTTCAATGATCTATATACGTAAGCAATTTTCTCAACTGCCTTCTCAGGAGGAAGTTCCTCTAAAACGCCAGTTTTTCTGTTTGTAAGCTCTACCACTCCATTCTTCAAACCACGCGGCCCTACGGTCAAGCGCCATGGCAAGCCTATCAGGTCCATAGTGGCGAATTTGCCTCCTGCTCTTTCATTCCGATCATCGTAAAGAGGTTCCAAGCCTAATACGCTGAGCGAATTATACAGGGCTTCGCAAGCCTCATCTGCCTCCTCGTCACCCTGCTTCAAGTTTACAATCCCACAATGAAATGGGGTTACTCCTTCGGGCCAAATAATTCCATTTTCATCGTGTGATGCTTCTATAATCGCTCCAATAAGTCTCGAAACTCCGATCCCATGAGACCCCATATGGACAGGCATTTTACTGCCCTCATCATCTGCAACATAAGCTCCCATAGCTTCTGAATATTTTGTTCCAAAATAAAAAATCTGACCAACCTCTATGCCACGCGCACTTTTTTGCCGATCATTCGGTAGCTCTGCAAATAACTTTGGATCATGTGTTTCATCAGTCCTAGCATAGAGCGATGTAAACTCATCCAGTATAGACTGGCACGCGGCTTTATCATTGTAGTCGATATCCCGATCACCAAAAGTCAAATCTGTCACTTTGGAGTCATAGAAAACTTCTGACTCCCCTGTTTCAGCAAGTACAAGAAATTCATGCGTGTTATCGCCGCCGATTGGACCACTGTCAGCCCTCATCGGGATCGCTTGCAATCCCATGCGCTCATATGTCTTTAAGTAACTTACAAGGTGCCTGTTATAAGAATGCAATGCATCTTCTTTTGTTAAATCAAAGTTATACCCATCCTTCATGAAAAACTCTCTACCCCGCATGATCCCAAAACGAGGACGAATTTCATCGCGAAATTTCCATTGAATTTGATAGAGTGTAAGTGGCAAATCTTTATAACTCGAAACGTGCGATCGGAATATATCAGTCACCATTTCTTCTGCGGTTGGTGTATATAGTAAATCACGATCTTGCCTGTCTTTTATCCTCAGCATTTCCTGGCCGTAATCATCGTAACGACCACTCTCACGCCACAAATCCGCAGATTGTAAAATAGGCATTTGTATTGGTATATGACCGGCCTTGATCTGTTCTGCATGAATAATGTTTTCAAGTTTCCGCAAGACTTTGAAACCGAGTGGTAACCATGAGTAAATGCCAGCGGCTTGCTGCTTAATCATTCCTGCCCGCAACATTAATCGATGAGAAACCACTTGTGCTTCTGCTGGGGTCTCCTTTAAAACTGGTAAAAAGTAACTGGAAAGCCTCATAAAAACCCCCTTGTGATGGTATGTAACATAAACAATTAACGTTTAACGAGTGTATAGGGCACAAACAAGGGTTGTAAGATAAAAATACAACTTGAATCAAATGCTTGCATGCGCGATCTATGTAGTAACAGTCTAGGAGAAACACATGGCCCTGCCAGTGAAAGATCAGATCAAATACTGGACGATTGCTGCGGCAATATTGCTTTTATTCCTTTGGCTTTTGGGAGATATTTTACTCCCATTTGTTCTGGGCGCTGCAATTGCATACTTGCTGGATCCAATTGTCGATAGACTAGAACGCTTCGGAACCGGACGAGTACTAGGAACAACATTGATCTTAGTGGCGGCTTTTTTTGTCATATTTTTTATTTTCCTGCTAGTTATACCATTGGTAATCGATCAAATAAGACTTTTTGCTAAAGCCGCGCCAGATCTAATTAGTACAGTACAAGAGGTTGTAATAAGTAAAATTGCCTCGATAGCTCCTGAATCTGGAGCTGTAAACTTAACTTTATCTAAGTTTACTACAATTGCTCAGGAAAAATTGGGAAATATAGTTGGAAGTGTAATGGCCTCTGCTATTTCGCTGATCGATATAATAACACTTTTGGTAATCACTCCAGTCGTAGCCGTATATCTTCTGGTGGACTGGGACCGTATATTACTAAAAATTAATGAACTACTTCCCCTTGATCACGCTGTAGTCATTAGAAGTTTAGCTGCAGAAATAGATACCACTTTGTCAGCATTCGTGCGTGGCATGATTGCAGTTTGTTTGATTTTGGGCATTTACTATGCAACTGCTCTAAGCCTAATCGGGCTAGAATTTGGTCTCATAGTTGGATTAATAGCCGGTTTGGTTAGTTTCATACCCTACGTAGGCGCTCTATTAGGCGGTGTTTTAGCAATTGGATTGGCTCTAATTCAATTCTGGGGGGATTTCGAACTCGTAGCGTTAGTTTTTGGTGTATTTATTGTTGGTCAAATATTTGAGGGTAATATTTTGACTCCGAAATTAGTGGGTAATTCTGTAGGTTTACATCCTGTATCGTTAATCCTCGCACTTTCTTTGTTTGGAGCCTTTTTTGGATTTATCGGTTTGCTGTTGGCGGTACCTCTTGCTGCCAGCGCAGGCGTAATTTTAAGATTTTTAATCAAAAAATATAAACTGAGCAGGCTATTTTTGGGTGAAAATGGAAGCAAACCAGATACCTAAGCAGTTAGCATTTGATCTACCCTCTCGTCCCGCTCTAGGAAGAAGTGACTTTTTCATTTCGGACTGCAATTCGATCGCCGTAAAGTTAATGGAAGATTGGTCTAGCTGGCCCAATCGTCAGCATGTATTATCAGGACCGGCAGGCTCTGGCAAAACTCATTTAGCACTAGTATGGGCCAAGTCGTTATCAGCAAACGTCATAAATATGTCGGATATTTTTGATATCGATCTACCAAAGGTAACCTCAGCTTCACTTGTAATAGAAGATATTGATGAGCAACCAGGAAGCCCAGAATTAGAAAATAATCTTTTTCATTTGTTCAATATGCTACTCGCAAACAATTGTTACCTACTGCTTACAAGCAAAAAAGATCCTAAGTTTTGGACAGTAAACCTGCCAGATTTGCGCTCACGAATTTTGGGTATGAGAAATGTACGTCTACTTCCACCTGACGATAAATTGTTTTTAGCCTTGATCGCTAAACTTTTTGCCGACCGACAAATTTACCCGAAGCCAGAAGTCTTGCAATACATCGCACGCCATGGCGAGAGAAGTTTTAGCACAGCCAGTAGATTGGTAGACTTTTTAGACAAAGCAGCGCTTAGTGAGGGAAAAAAAATAAGTCTAAAATTTACTGCCTCACAGCTGCACAAATTTAATGATTTATAATCATAAATTGAATGTTGACCCAATAATAATTGAATGCGAAATAAGGTAAGATAAAAATGCGCAAAGGTAACGATCGTAAATGCAAGACCTTGCCGTAACACCACCTCTTTTCAAAGAAACGGTATTCGATGATCCATCTGTTCGAGACCTATCCAGAGTGGGAGTTATCGATATTGGCTCTAACTCAGTACGTTTAGTAGTATTTGATGGAGCCGCCCGCTCACCAGCATATTTCTTCAATGAAAAAATAATGTGTGGTCTCGGTGTAGGGTTATCTTTACACGGCCGGCTGAATCCAGAGGGACGAAACAGGGCAATCTCGGCAATAGCTAGATTTAAGCAACTGGCAAAATCTATGGGCATTCATGAACTCACAGCAGTGGCTACCGCAGCGGTTAGAACTGCCTCTGATGGACAGGATTTCTGTCAAGAAGTTATGGAAAAAACTGGTCAGTTTATTGCTGTAATTTCGGGAGAGGAGGAGGCTAAACTAGCAGCCCAAGGCGTACTGACGGGTTGGCCGGGAGCATATGGCTTGGTATGCGACTTGGGCGGGACATCACTCGAATTAGCGGAAATTAGCAATGGAAAAGTTGGAACCTGCGCAAGTGTTGAACTTGGTCCATTAAAATTAATGGATATAGATAAAAAGAAGGAGCGTCTTGAATATATTAGCTCCCAATTATCTCACCTTGCTAAGTCGTTTGTTCCCCACAATAATCGATTATTCTTAGTCGGTGGGTCTTGGCGTGCACTCGCACGAATAGATATGGAAAGATGCGATCACCCGTTAAGGGTTTTGCACGAATATCGCATGGAAAAAAAATCTATTAAAGAACTGAAATACTTTATTAAAGATCACGGTCTAGAAAACATAGCAAAACAATGCTCAATTTCGGCAAATAGAATAATGTTTATCCCATATGCACTAGAGATTCTTGAAAAGCTATCTAGTGTCTTCAAATCTAAGGATACCGCCATATCAAGCTACGGAATTAGAGAGGGCATGCTGTACGAAAAAATGCCTCAGATGCTAAAAGATAGGGACCCTCTAATTGAAGCTTGTAGATTTGCAGAAGCAAAGGACTCGCGGGTTCCGGGCGCTGGAAAAGCGCTTTTTAACTTTGTAAAACCCCTATTCTCAAGTGATAAAGAGAGTCAAACAAGGCTAATTCAGGCAGCATGCTACCTGCACGATGTATCATGGCGTGCCCATCCTGATTATAGACACGAAGCCTGTTTTGACTACATAACAAGGGCTAATCTCGGTGGCTTGAAACACTCAGAACGCGTGTTTCTAGGTCTTGCTCTTTTGTTTCGGTATAAAAACAGTCACTCCAGAACTTCTTTTGATCCTTTACTGCGCTTGCTAAGCTCACAAAAAATTAAAAACGCTGAAATACTCGGTAAGGCCATGCGATTAGGGGCAAATCTCTGGGTTACTTCCGCACATTCAGAAGCATACTTAAAATACGCTAAAAAGAAGAACAAATTGTCACTAAAAATTGGCGAGCTCGAGAAGAAGCGACTGGGTGAGGTTTCACTTATCAGGCTTGAGTCACTAGCTGAATCACTAAAAGCAGAAGTCGAAATTTCTGATATTTAGTTATATATTTTCCACAATTTTCTCATAAGCATTATTAATCTGAGCCAGTTTGGTTTGAGCTAACTTAATGGCTTCCTCTGGCATACCCCTGGCAATAACTCGATCAGGGTGATAGTCTCGCACTTTCTCTTTGTAAGCCCTTTTGATTTCCTGCATTTCAGAATTTGGCAAGACACCCAAAATTTCATGCGGATCCAGAGCCTCAAATTCCACGAAACGAGCCTTTAATTTCGAAAAATCACTTTGGGAAAATCCAAATATTTCACTTACATTACGCAAAAATTCATTTTCTTTGGGATGATACTCCCCATCGGCAAGTGAAATATGAAACAAACTCTCCATAAGATCAGATAAAGTCTGATGCCGCTCTCCAAACATCTTTCTAATTCTGCGAGCATATACTTCATACCCAGCAACATCCTGTCTAGCTAAGTCAAATACTTTTCCGGCCGCCGCAACCTCTGACTCAGGGATATGGAAAATTCGCCGGAATACTTTAACTTCTTCTTTTTTAACGCTTCCGTCTGATTTAGCCATTTTTGCACCAAGTGCAATCACGGCAATTGTGAATGCAACAGATTTCTCAGGTGGAGTTTTTAATTTTGAAAAAATCTTAGCTAAAGGTTCGCCCTTAGCTAGCATAGAAATGGCAGTAGTTATTTTTGTCCAAATAGACATTCAAAAATCATCTCTGCGATCGGTTTGTAAAAATTTTTGCATCAAAATTAAATCAAGCCATTTGTCAAATTTGTATCCAACTTTAGGAAGTTCTGCCGCAACTTGGAATCCTAAAGATTCATGAAACTTAACAGCTCTTTTATTAGAACCACTAACGCCAGCAAAAATTGATTGAAAACTTTTTCTTTTTGCGTCTTCTAAAAGACTAGTCATTAGTGCTTTACCCACACCGCACCTTTGCATGGTTTCCGAAATAACTATCGTATGCTCTAACGTTTTTGCATAACCAACACCGTTACGAAATTGAAAATATGTGGCGAATCCGATTATGATACCTTCACATTCACTTACAAAAAAACCATAGTTTTTTTTATTTGTTTCGAGAATTGTATCTTTAATTTCTAACTCAGTTTTTATGCGGCTATTAAACGTATTTAAGGTGCTGCTGATGTTAGCATTCCAAATGTGCATAATAGCCTGAGCATCCTCGGCAGAGGCATCGCGGACGATTATTTGATTGCTATTGTATTGTTCTGTGGAGTTTCTATCCATAGTTCGTAAGACCCTGCTCCAAGCGTAGAACGAAATTCGATCCGCTGATCAGATAATAATTCACTGAAAGATGAACGCAAGTTGGTAGCAGATTTATGTTTGATAATAAATTTTTTTAAACGAATCCCGTTATCTTTAAGCGTCTGCGTGGGGTGCACTGATCTCCCCCAATCGATTAGTGCAGGCGCAAATCCCTGATATGGAAGTTGGCCGTCATCCGGTACGGTTATATTCCACGTAAGGGATCCGCGCGAAAGATTTATTATCTCACCCATTCCGTGCATTAAATCATTTGGAACAAATTTACTAAAACTAGTGCTGCAAACCCAATTTGTTATTCTTGGCTCACCAGTGAAATTATCCAAATTAAACCATCTAGGAACCCGCTCAGGAACTAATCCTGGCGATACGGCAATAATTTCAAGGTATGTGTCACCAAAAGAGATTAATTTGTTGTGGGTACCAAATACTGGATGTTCACCTCCAGGATCAGCTTTTACACCAAGCTTATCTTCGATAAATTGCTGACCAACCAATAAACTTTCTGCAGAAATCACAATATGATCTAAATTCAACATAAGCGCTCCAAAAGAGGAGTAGTTTCAGTTATTAATTTAGGCTTTAGTTTGCCTGATTAAATCTAGTATTTTAGATGCCGCCGCAGGAATGTTGGTTCCAGGACCAAAGATCGCTTTAACGCCGTTTTCGTAAAGAAACTCATAATCTTGCTGAGGGATTACGCCACCACAAATAACTAAAATATCTCCAGCATCACGACTTGTGAGAGCCTCAATAAGCTTTGGTGCGAGTGTTTTGTGTCCCGCAGCTTGAGAGGAAATACCTATTACATGAACATCATTGTCAATTGCATCCTGTGCTGCCTCTTCAGGGGTCTGAAATAAAGGGCCGACGTCAACATCAAAACCTATATCTGCAAACGCAGTTGCAATTACCTTTGCTCCGCGGTCATGGCCATCCTGGCCCATTTTCACAACCAACATTCGAGGACGCCTTCCCTCGTCTTTAGTAAACTTTTCTAACTCATGCTGTATAGCAATGAAGTCTTCATCTCCTTCATATGCAGCCCCGTAAACTCCTGCTAAGGTTTTAACTTCAGCACGATGACGCCCAAACACCTTTTCCATTGCCATTGAAATTTCTCCCACAGTTGCGCGAGCCCGCGATGCCTCAACTGCCGCCGCCAACAAGTTATCACCGCCTTCAGCTGCTTTTTCTAAATTAAGAAGGGCCGCCGAGCAGGTCTTTTCATCACGCTCTTTCTTTATATTTTCTAGTCGTTTTACTTGTGCGGCTCGGACCGCATCATTGTCTATGTCACGAATGTCTAATTCATCTTCCTGAGTAAGCCGGTATTTGTTTACACCAACTATAACTTGATCACCGCGATCTATATCAGCTTGTCGCTGAGCTGCGGTTTCTTCTATTCTTAGCTTCGGCATGCCAGCGGCTACAGCTTTTGTCATGCCACCCATTTCGTCCACTTCTTCTATTAACCGCCAAGCGGCATCGGCTAGATCAGCAGTCAATTTTTCCACGTAATATGAACCCGCTAATGGATCAACAACATTGGACACACCTGTTTCTTCTTGAAGAATTAACTGAGTGTTTCGAGCAATACGGGCACTGAAATCTGTAGGTAGCGCCATTGCTTCGTCCAGCGCATTTGTGTGAAGAGATTGAGTGCCTCCCAAAACAGCAGACATTGCCTCATAGGCAGTACGGATAACATTATTATAAGGGTCCTGCTCTTGTAATGACACTCCTGATGTCTGACAATGAGTTCTAAGCATTTTAGATCTAGGATTTTTTGCGCCGAGGTCTGTCATAATTCTGTGCCAGAGCAAACGGGCAGCACGCAATTTTGCTGCCTCCATAAAAAAGTTCATACCAATTGCAAAAAAGAATGATAACCTTCCAGCAAAAGCATCTATGTCGAGACCCTTCTCAATAGCTTTTTTAGCATATTCCTTCCCGTCAGCCAAAGTGTAGGCCAACTCCTGAACAAGGCTCGCACCAGCTTCTTGCATATGATATCCAGAAATAGATATGGAGTTAAATTTTGGCATTTCACTAGATGTGTATTCAATAATATCGGCAACTATTCTCATTGACGGTTCAGGGGGATAAATATAGGTATTTCTTACCATAAACTCCTTAAGAATATCATTTTGAATGGTACCGGAGAGATCAGATTTCTTATGCCCTTGCTCTTCGCCTGCAACGATAAAATTAGCTAAAACTGGAATCACTGCACCATTCATTGTCATAGACACAGAAATTTCGTTTAACGGTATCCCATCAAAAAGAATTTTCATGTCTTCGACACTATCGATCGCAACCCCAGCCTTTCCGACATCACCTATGACACGCTCGTGGTCACTATCATACCCTCTGTGTGTTGCTAAATCGAAAGCAACTGAAACACCCTGCTGTCCAGCGGCTAATCCACGTTTGTAAAAAGCATTAGACTCTTCCGCGGTAGAATATCCGGCGTATTGCCGAATTGTCCAAGGCCTGCCAGCGTACATAGTAGCCTTCACACCTCGTATATAGGGCTCAAATCCTGGCAAGTTGCCAAGGTGCTCAATCTCTTTGAGGTCTTCTTTAGAATAAACTGGCTTTACCTTTATACCTTCGAGTGTTGTCCAATCTAGCTCTTCTACTGATTTACCGCGAAGTTCTTTTTCTGCCAGTCTTTGCCAGTCTATCTTGCTTTTATCCACTACAAGCTCCTAATTCTATATTTTGCAATGAACATAGGTTTCTCAGCCAAACTCAAGTATGATATCATCAACGGCCAAGCTGTCTCCAACACTAGAATTAATTTTAGCTACAACGCCTTTACGTTCTGCCCTTAAAATATTTTCCATTTTCATCGCCTCAACGGTACATAATGGCTGACCCTCTTGGACCTCCTGCCCTATCTCAACATCAATCTTAACAAGTAATCCTGGCATTGGGCACAACAACATTTTGGAAGTGTCAGGCGGGAGCTTTTCTTGCATATGTTTCGAAAGTTCCGCTTGTCTAGGCGTCCTAACGAGAACCTTTAAATCCGCTCCTCTGGTGCGCATTCTGAAACCGCCCGTTATCTTGTTGATTTTAATAACTAAATTTTTATCACCAGCAGTCATATTTGCTAATTTTTTTCCTGGTAACCAGTCTCCAGAAATACGAATGGATGTTTCATCCTCAAAAATTACATTTGCTCCAGCAGTATCAGCAACTACATCCACCAAAAACATTTTCCCAGCAATTTGGACCACCCAGTCGTCACCAACACGTCTTTCGTGATTATCCATCCTACCAGAGATTTTTGTCCTGCGAATTTCTGCTACACGATTCATAGCCGCAGCACATGCTGCAAGATCTTTTATCTCATCATCATTTAAATCAACACCATTAAAACCTTCTGAATACTCCTCAGCAATAAATGCAGTAGTGATCTTACCAGAAATAAACTTTTTATGATCCATGACAGCAGATAAAAACGGTAAATTATGCCCAATGCCCTCTACTTCAAATCGGTCAAGAGCAATCCGCATTTGCTCAATAGCCTTCGCTCTATCAGGAGCCCAAGTACAAAGTTTAGCGATCATAGGATCATAGTACATAGAGATCTCACCACCTTCGTAAACGCCTGTATCATTTCTGACGATAGAATGTTTATCCTTTATTTCAGCAGGAGGTCGATAGCGGGTTAATCTTCCAATTGATGGTAGAAAATTTCGATAAGGATCCTCTGCATAGAGGCGGCTCTCTATTGCCCAGCCTGTTAGTTTTATATCCTTTTGGGTGATTGATAAAGGTTTGCCAGTAGCCACTGCTATCATCTGCTCAACTAAATCTATGCCGGTTATTAGCTCAGTTACAGGGTGTTCAACCTGCAACCGAGTGTTCATCTCCAGAAAATAGAAGTTTTTGTCTTTATCTACTATAAATTCCACAGTTCCTGCACTGGAATACCCAACTGCTTTTGCTAGGTTGCAAGCTTGTTCACCCATTTTTCTACGGGTCTTTTCATCTAGAAAAGAACTTGGTGCTTCTTCAACTACTTTTTGATTTCTTCGCTGTATAGAACATTCCCGCTCTCCTAAATAAATACAGTTACCCTTAGTGTCTGCCAGCACTTGGATTTCTATATGTCGAGGTTGAGTTACAAATTTTTCTATGAAGACCCTATCATCTCCAAAACTGCTGGCCGCTTCATTTTTTGAGGACTGAAAACCCTCTTTCACCTCACTATCGTTCCAGGCTATCCTCATCCCTTTGCCGCCGCCACCTGCAGAAGCTTTGATCATTACAGGATAACCGATCTTCTCACTTATACTTAGTGCCTCATCTTCATCTTTTATTACACCCATGTAACCTGGAACCGTATTCACTCCAGCTTCCTGTGCAATCTTTTTCGATGTAATTTTGTCACCCATACTTTCGATAGCATTCTCCGGTGGCCCAATAAACGTTACGCCGATATCAGATAATGACTTCGCAAACTTTGCATTCTCAGATAAGAAGCCATAGCCAGGATGAACAGCTTGAGCATTAGTTTTTTTAACTGCAGAGATTAACTTGTCTATATCGATGTACGATTGATTAGCTGGAGGTGGTCCAATATTGACTGCTTCATCCGCCATTTGCACATGCAAAGCGTTCCTGTCCGCGTCCGAAAAAACAGCGACAGTCTTAATTCCCATTTGTTTTGCTGTTTTTATTACGCGGCAAGCGATTTCACCTCGATTGGCTATCAATATTTTATTAAACATTGTTCATCCTCTCTGATCGGAATCAAAGGTTTCAGGAAAATTAATTTTTATCAAATTAAGATCTAAAATAAGCTTTGCCTCATATGATTTGGCATCAAATTTGTCCTCATATGCTTTAACTTCTCGCCCAAACAGCCAACTTAAACGACCGGCATCCAAGTTACCTCTTTCAAAAGGCTGATCCCAAAACTGTTCCATCAAAGCTCTAACAAAACCATTATCCGCTCTTTTGTCAGCAGGCTTACGATCTCTGTAACGTTCACGCTCTACAATCGGTGTGACTCCCTTAGGATTAGGCCTTCGGATAGTAAATTGATAGTCTGTTCCGGGCAAGCGTGATGGAAATCCTCTGTGTTTCATCATAGCGTTAAAAAATCCAAGAAAAACAATTTAATATGCATTTAGGTCTTTCAGTTAGAGAGGAATATTATCGTGTTTTTTCCACGGATTTTTTAATTTTTTATTCCTCAAAGCTGCAAACGCACGGGACACCCGTTTTCTAGTGGAGCGTGGTTGAATTACTTCATCTATAAAGCCTCTTTCCGCAGCTATAAATGGGTTGGCGAAGCGATCCTCATATTCTTGGGCATGCTTTGAAATCTTTTCCGTATCACCTAAATCCGCGCGATGGATTATCTCTGTTGCACCTTTTGCACCCATCACGGCAATTTCAGCAGTAGGCCATGCATAATTAAAGTCTCCTCTTAGATGCTTCGATGACATAACGTCATATGCTCCCCCGTAGGCTTTTCGCGTAATAACAGTAACTTTTGGAACTGTTGCTTCACCGTAAGCAAATAGCAATTTCGCACCATGCTTAATCACGCCGCCATATTCCTGTGACGTACCTGGTAGAAATCCTGGAACATCTACTAAAGTTAGAATTGGGATTTCAAATGCATCACAAAACCTAACAAATCGAGCCGCTTTTCTCGAACTATCAATATCCAGACATCCAGCTAGCACCATTGGTTGATTTGCAACGACACCAACTGTCTGACCTTCCAAGCGAACAAAACCCGTAATTATATTTTTTGCAAATTCACCTTGTATTTCATAGAAATCACCTTCATCAGCTAACTTTTCAATTAACTCCTCCATATCGTACGGCGTATTTGGATTATCCGGTATTAATGTGTCTAAAGAAGACTCTATCCGATTTGGGTCATCATAAAATGGCCGCACGGGTGCTTTCCCGCGATTATTTAAAGGTAAGAAGTCGACGAGCCTGCGTACTTCAAACAAAACTTCGATATCATTTTCAAATGCCGCATCTGCAACAGATGATCTCTTTGTATGGGTTGATGCACCACCAAGTTCTTCAGCAGTTACTACCTCATTAGTAACTGTTTTAACAACATCTGGGCCAGTCACAAACATGTAAGAGCTATCTTTTACCATAAATATAAAGTCGGTCATCGCAGGTGAGTAGACAGCACCGCCAGCACACGGCCCCATGATCACTGATATCTGAGGGATTACTCCTGAGGCCATTACATTGCGTTGGAAAACTTCTGCATAGCCAGCAAGGGACGCAACGCCTTCTTGAATTCGAGCGCCGCCAGAATCGTTAAGCCCAATGACCGGTGCTCCATTTTGGATTGCCATATCCATTATTTTACAGATTTTTTGCGCATGCGTTTCAGACAACGACCCACCAAAAACTGTAAAATCTTGGCTGAAAACGTACACCATTCTACCATTTATAGTGCCCCAGCCTGTCACAACACCATCACCAGCAGTTTTAGATTTTTCCATGTCAAAATCAGTACAACGATGCGTAACAAACATGTCAAACTCTTCGAAACTATCCTGATCCATAAGAATTTCAATTCGTTCGCGAGCAGTTAACTTTCCTTTCGAATGTTGGGCTTCTATGCGATCTATACCTCCACCCAGACGCGCATTTTCTCTTCTCTTTTTTAATTCTTGCAAGACGTCTTTCATCCGAAACCTCAAAATTCAACTCGCTAGTTTGTAGACATAACTAAGCATAAATGGAAGATTTATTTCCGCAACGTTAGTTGTTCGAAGTATCAATAGTTACTAGAAATCTGTAAGGCCTTTATTGTTTTATGATAACTGGACAATTACCAACATCGCGTATATCGGATTTGAATGACAAAGTTCGAACCTGCTCGGTTTTTAGATAAAAAATCACAGCCACACACGTTTACTCTCGTAGTACTAGCTAGCATCTCTGCTATGGCTATGAATATATTTTTACCAAGCCTTCCATCGATGGCTGATCATTTTAACACGTCAACGGCAACTTTGGGCCTAACCGTAGGCATATATCTCGCAGCAAGTGCTGTGATTGGTATATTTGTTGGGCCAATCTCAGATTTATACGGACGAAGGCCAGTCATTCTCACTGCAATAGCAGTTTTTATTGTTTCTTCAATTTGGTGTATTTACGCACCCACAGTTTTCTGGCTACTAACAGCAAGGGTATTTCAAGCCTGCGGAGCTGTAACTATTGTTTTATCTAGAGCAGTTATACGGGATACGACCGAAGCAAATTTAGCTGGCTCTAAAATTGGTTATGTAACGATGGGCATGGCACTCGTGCCTATGGTGGCCCCTGGTATTGGTGGGTTTATCGATGCATACCTCAGCTGGGAATATAATTTTTGGGCTTTAACTCTCGCGGGCCTCATAACTTTTGTACTAGTTTACTTCGATCTTGGCGAAACTGCCCTAGACCGTAGCTCTTCCATCTTTGAACAATTTAATGATTATCCCACATTGCTGAAGTCGCGTCGCTTTTGGGCTTATTCCGTAGCTTCAGGCCTAGGTGCTGGTGCCTTTTTCGCATATCTTGGAGGTGCTCCATATGTAGCTTCTGAAGTTTTTTACCTACCACCAGAAAAATTAGGAGTTTTCTTTGGAGCCCCTGCGATAGGATATTTTGTTGGTAATTATCTCGCGGGTCGGTTTTCGACTCAGGTTGGAATAGACTCCATGATATCGATCGGTATGCTCATAAACGTATCAGGCATGGTGTTATCACTTGCTGTAAGTATTCTGGGATTCGGCTCGGAATGGAGTTTTTTTGGCACAATGACGTTAGTAGGATTAGGCAATGGAATTTCTCTTCCAAACGCTAATGCAGGATTATTATCAATCAACCCTAAATTGGCGGGAACAGCTTCTGGTTTGGGAGGGTCAATAATGATAGGTCTTGGCTCCATACTATCAGCTATGGCTGGAATTTTGCTGACGGGTAGTAGTACTGAAATACCTCTGATTAGCTTAATGTTGATATCCGCAGTCCTCGGCCTCTTATGCACTTTCTACGTGATAAGACGTAACAGTCGGCTTAGTGCTTGACACGGTTCATACTATTACCGCTGCTGATCTTCCCAATTGGGATGCACCCAAACATTTTCATTAGCACGAGGCATTGGATCTTTACCTAAAATATGGTCACTTGCTTTTTCGCCTACCATTATAGTTGGACCATTTAGGTTACCATTGGTTATTTGTGGGAATATACTGCTATCAACCACTCTCAATTTTTCAACACCGATAACTCTTGTGAATTTGTCAACTACTGCCATAGGGTCACTTATGTCACCCATCTTGCATGTGCCACATGGGTGGTAAGCACTTTCTACATTTTGCGAAATAAATTCATCAAGTTCATCATCCGTTTGCAGACTATCACCGGGCTGAATCTCATACTTTATAAATTTTTTAATAGATGGCTGCTCAAAAATTTCTCGAGTTAGGCGAATACATGTTCGAAAATCATCCCAGTCCTTCTCAGTGGACATATAATTGAATAATATTGCGGGGTGATCATAAGGATCATTTGACCTAAGAGTAACTGACCCACGAGATGGACTTCGCATTGGGCCAACATGCGCTTGAAAACCATGCCCACTTACTGCAGCCTTTCCGTCATACCGTACAGCAATCGGAAGAAAATGATACTGAATATCCGGATACTTAACACCAGCTTTTGTTCTAATGAAAGCGGCGCTTTCAAACTGATTAGACGCTCCTGGTCCTGTTTTGCTTATCATCCACCTCAGCCCAACGTAGGCTTTACCGAATAAATTCCAATATTTATATAAACTTACAGGTTCATTGGCTGCCATCTGTATGTATAATTCCAGATGATCTTGCAAATTCTGGCCAACACCAGGACGGTCAGCAAGGACTTCAATTCCGTTCTCTTTTAAATGTTTGGCAGGCCCAATACCCGATAACATTAACAATTTTGGAGAATTTATAGAGGAAGCAGATAAAATCACTTCTTTACTAGCATTCAAGATGGCTTTTGCCTGACTAATTCCATCATATTCGACTCCCGTGGCTATACCATTCTCAATTATAATTTTTCGTGCAAAACCTGAAATCAGCCGACATAAGCCCGTTTTGATTGCTGGTCGCAAATACGCTTTGGCAGCTGACCAACGTTGGCCCTGAAAGATGGTGTGATCCATTGGGCCAAAACCTTCCTGTTTTCTCCCGTTATAATCATCAGTCACCTCATAACCTGCCTCACAGCCGGCATTTACAAATGCTCTTACTAATTTATTTGATCTTGACCCTCGAGTTACATGTAGTGGTCCCGATTTTCCTCGCCATGCTGGGTCACCACCGTGTCCGGCTGAATTCCAACTCTCTAGCTTTTTAAAATATGGTAAAATGTCAGCATAGGCCCATCCTGACGCACCCATCTCGGACCATGTATCATAATCCAAAGCATGCCCCCGAACATATACCATTCCATTAATACTTGAGGAGCCACCAACAACTTTGCCGCGAGGACAAGCTAGCCTCCTACCATTCAAATAGGGTTCCGGTTCTGAAAAAAAGCCCCAATCATATTTAGGCATATTCATTGGATAACTTAATGCTCCTGGCATTTGAATTAGAGGGCTTCTGTCACTGCCCCCATATTCCAGAACTATTACCCGATGACCAGCTTCACACAATCTGAAAGCAGTTGCACAACCGGCGCTACCGGCACCAACGATTATATAGTCTGCTTCCATGATGATTAATCACTCCTGGCAGTCAGATTAAACATACACTTTGACATAAGACAATTGTTACAACTTCGTCTCATGGGTCACGGGTGTGACTTGTTTCTTTTTTGACACCGCTTCCCTCCAAGTCATAAAACTTACCGAGGAAACTATTATAATGCCGCCTGCGATAACAAAAGGATCTATATTTTCGTTGAAAAACAGAGCACCAACGGAAATCGCCCAAATTAGCTGTAAAAATGTTACTGGTTGTGTCACCGTAACTGGTGCTGCCATAAAGGCTTTGGTCATGGTATAGTGACCCAAAGTAGCCAGAACTGCGACCCCAAAAAGGATTATTAGTTCATCTATTGTCGGTGGCACCCAAACGATGTATGCAAGTGGAAACAAACCTATTGTGACTAGTATAGATAGCATGATTACTACGGTCTCGACGCTTACCCGATTTGTAAGGTGCTTAGCAAAAAGATATGAACCTGCAAAGAATATCGCAGTACCCATCATTGCAACATGCCCCACACTGACTTCTCGAAACCCAGGCCTCAGGATGACCAAAGCACCGACTAACGCAAAAATAACAGCAAGAACCCTGCGAATTGCCATTTTTTCTTTTAAAAACAGTACGGCACCCAGCGCTACATAAACCGGTGATAAGTAGTTCATCGCGGTAACTTCCGCTATAGGAATTTGCGTCATGGCAAAAAACCAAAGCACAACAGCCAAAGTATGAAAAATCCCTCTGGCTATGAAATTGACCCATAAGACAGAGTCTAATTTATCCTTCAGCGATATTTTTAACATTGGGATCAGCAATACTAGACCCAGCAAGTAACGCAAAAATGCCGCCTCAGGAGCCGGCACTCTGGGTCCTAAAATTTTTACAAGAACAGTTACTCCTAGGAAAAGTAGTCCCGTCAATACCATCCAGAGTATTCCAAGAATTTCTGGCTGATTAACTCTGGTAACCATATTTTTTTGACCTGCCATAGCTTAATAGTTTACCAGTACTAGCGACAAAGCAATAGACCACATAACTAGAGCGATAAAAACATCTAATACACGCCATGATTTCTCATTACGAAAAAGTGGTCTAAGTAACCTAGCCCCAAAACCTAAGCTAAAAAAGAAAACAAAACTGACAACAACAGCCCCTACTGAAAAAAGCAACGGATCCTTACTTTGATTGGCGATAGCGCCCAGAAGTACTACTGTATCAAGATAAACGTGAGGGTTTAGCCAGGTTAACATTAAACATGAAATGACGGCCTTGTATGGAGATTTAAGCACACCGTCAGCCTCTAAACTCTTACCACCCTTAATTGCTGATTTGATCGCGTAAAAACCATAAAAAAATAGAAATGCAGAACCTGCATAGGCAATAAAGCCAGTCAAGTTGGGAAAAGTTTCAAAAAATACTCCAAAACCAAAGACGCCGGCAAGTATCAAAATTGCGTCAGAGGTAGCGCATACCAGGCATAATAAAGGAACAAACTGCTTTGTTAGACCAGCTTTGAGGATAAAAGCATTCTGCGGACCTATCGCAAGTATGAGTGATAAGCCCAGGAGAAACCCAGACAAAAAATTTTCCAAAAATTTATTACCTTATTAAGAATCCTTGCTTATGCAATGCCGATTAAAATTACATTTCTTGCAGAGCTAACATAACCTCATCAGATGCCTCAAAGTTTGTTGTCACCCTTTGCACATCATCGTCATCCTCCAGGGAATCCACAAGTTTCATAAGTTTTTGCATAGAATCTAGATCAAGTTCAGTAGTTGTTGTCGGCTTCCAAATAAGTTTAGTAGCCTCACTCTCACCTAATTCTGTCTCCAAAGATGAAGCTACATCATTGAGATCTAAATCAGCGCACCATATTGTATGGCCCTCACTTATACTTTCAACGTCTTCGGCACCAGCTTCAATGGCAGCCATCATTATCGTATCAGCATCCCCAGCTTCAGGGCGATATAAAATCTCCCCCTTTCTCTCGAACATGAAACCAACGGAACCAGTTTCACCGAGATTTCCACCGTGTTTGGAAAATATGGATCGTACATTTGAAGCCGTCCGATTTCTATTATCGGTCATAGCTTCAACAATTACAGCTACTCCATTTGGCCCGTATCCTTCGTAACGAATTTCCTCATAGTCGTCACCGTCACCAGCCAAAGATTTCTTTATAGCTCGTTCTATAACGTCTTTTGGAACTGAGTTAGATTTTGCTTCCTTCACGGCCAAACGTAGACGTGGATTTTTTTCCGGATCTGGATCACCCATTTTAGCTGCTACTGTGATTTCTCTGCTAAGCTTGGAAAATAATTTTGATCGAGCGGCATCTTGGCGCCCCTTACGGTGTTGGATATTCGCCCACTTCGAGTGACCCGCCATTTATTCCTCCATATCAAAACGTCTTTTATTTAATAACTGCTTAATGCTAGGGCAAGAACAAATTCGATGCATTGCCATTAATGAACCCTCACTTTGCTGTTTGTTTTAACACGATTGTTTTTTGGCAAGACCAAAAACATTCCCAAAAACATGAAAGCTACTGAGAGCCATAGGTACCGAGATGTCTCCTCTCCCAGAATTAAAATAGACCAGGCCACGCCCCATGCGGTGACAAAATATGCAACTTGTGCGGTAAAAACAGCTCCAGCACGAGAGACTAACCAAACATAAGCACAATAGGCAAATGCATGACAACAAGATGAGGCTACATGGGTATAATTTTCTTTAGGCCAAGGCTGTAAGGGGTCTATCCATTGTCCTGTAGAAATAGTTACTGGTAGGATCAGAAAAGTCCCTAAAATAGATGCCCCAGTGAATGTTTGGATGGGATCTTGGCCAGCAGTACCATATTTGTCGACATAATTTCCCTCAATTGCATAAAAAAATGGAGCTAAAAGCGCCAGTGGTATAAAAATAAGTAGATGTCGATCTGGAAAGCTCGCCTCAGGTCCTGTGAATATAACGACCCCTATTAAACCAATAAATAATCCAGAAATTCGCCTGAAATCTTTTTTCTCAAGCCCCATTAACATAGCTATTGGAAAAGAAAACATTGGTACAGTCGCAATCAATATTGCAATAAAACTTGCAGGCAAATAGTAGGTTGCTACATAAGAGGCTGAGTTAGGAAAAATTGTTCCCAAAAGAGCTAAAACTATAAAAAGAAAAATTGTTTTTCGCTCAAAAAGAGGCCTCTTTCGGCGTACGATTAGCACAAATCCTAGGACGATGACAGCAATAACAAATTGCCAAAATATTAATCCAAATTGACCATAACCTGTAGATACAGTTATCTTTGTCAGTGGAATACTTAAACCCCACGCAGCCCCCATCAAAATTAAAATTATATAAGGAATTAACGAAACGTTCATTCTAAGTTGTAGCTATTTTTCCACCGAGTTTAAACGGCTTTATAGATACAGATTTTCCGGATATATCGTCTGTTTCTAAAAGCACGCCACACAAAGTAGCAGAGCCAGTGGCAGGTGAGAACCTTCCTTTTGCCATCCCGGTAACAAACCGACGTAATGGTTCACTCTTTTCCATTCCAATCACGCTGTCATAATCACCGCACATACCAGCGTCCGTTTGGTACGCAGTACCATTAGGTAATAACATTGCGTCAGCAGTGGGTATGTGAGTATGCGTACCAATCACGGCGCTCACTCTTCCATCACAAAAATGTCCCATTCCCATCTTTTCAGAAGTTGCCTCACAATGAATATCAACAAAACTTGCTTGTATTGAGCCACCGAGGGTGTGCTTTTTCAAAATTGAATCTATGCATGAAAATGGATCATCAAACGTTCTTTTCATAAATACTTGACCAAGAATTTGTGAAACTAAAATTTTTCTGCCTCTCTTATCGCTAAAAATATTAGCGCCCTTACCTGGTGCAGATTTGGCATAGTTCAAGGGCCTAATAATCCTGGGTTCTTTCTCAATAAACTGCATCATATCTTTTTGATCAAATGCATGATCGCCTAAGGTTATACAGTCTGCGCCTGAGCTCAATATATCCATTGCATGTTGTGAGCTTAACCCCAGACCGCTGGATGCATTCTCAGCATTTATAATTACAAAATCAGCACCATTTTTAGAGCGTAAATTCTGCAATTCGTTGATGATTGCAGAACGCCCTGCCCGACCCATTACATCCCCAAAAAACATAATTCTCATTAGAGATCCCAATCTTTAAAAGACCAACTTACCGAGCGCCTAGCATTTACTTTGCTTGTTGGAAAGCCTAATCAAGGTTTAGACCTAAGATCTATCACTGCCTTCTCTGTAATAACTAAATCTAAACTCTGATCTGTCATTTCCAATGGGACTTGCTCAATCTCTTGGCAGCTATACGCAAATCCAACGGCTAGTACCGGCTTCTTCATTTTAAGTTCTTCTAGCGTTCTATCATAAAACCCGCCGCCGTAACCTAACCTTCCACCTTGTCGGTCAAATGCTACCAAAGGCACAATTAATAATTCTGGATCGAAAAAGTTTTTTGACACCGGAACTTTTGCACCGAATTGCCCTTCTGTCATCTCGGTGCTTGGCGTCCACTCAGCAATTAATAGTGGCTTATTCATTTCCTGAATAACTGGAACACCGACTTTACTATAACATGACATTTCAGTCATAGCAGGAAGCGGATCAATTTCAGTCCTTATCGGCATATAGCCTGCCACAGAATGGCCACGAAAATCCTCTAAAAAAGAAGATAAAAGAACTGTCTCAGTGGTATCGCCTGCGTTGTGAGCTAACTTGCGTTTTTCAAATATTTTTTTTCGAATATCACTTTTTAAAGCCTGGGTATCCATCATAATAATAAAATCCCAGCAATGCTTAAAAAGGCGAAAAAGCCTACTACATCTGTTACAGTTGTAACGAACGCTCCTGATGCCAAAGCAGGATCAATTCCCAATTTTTCCAAGATAACTGGTATTGTTGTTCCGGCAAGGTTTGCAACCACAAGATTTATTAACATGGATATGGCAATGACGACGCCAAGCATAGCAGTGCCAAACCAAAATACCCCAATCAAGCCCATCGAAACAGCAAAGATCAAACCGGTAAGAATGCCAACTCCAACCTCACGGCGAATAACGCGACCAATATTTGTGCTCGAGATATCCTTTGTTGCGATAGCTCGAACAGCCACTGTCAAACTTTGAGTTGCAGCATTTCCACCCATTGAGGCAATTATTGGCATCAGTATTGCGAGCGCCACAAACTGCGCAATTGTTGCCTCGAATTGTGCTATAACAATGGAGGCAAGTATTGCGGTTACCAAATTTACTGCCAGCCAGGGCAGTCGGCCCCTAACTGTTTCAATTATAGTATCACTAACGCTGCTATCCCCTATACCAGCCAATAGCATAATATCTTCTTCTAACTCTTCATCTAGAACAACCATTGCATCATCAATTGTTATTACACCAACCACTCTGTTTTCCATGTCAACCACTGGTGCCGAAATTAAATGATATTGGTTGAAAGCATAGGCCACATCAGCTTCATCTTGATCAGCGGGTATCACCTGGAAAACATCTTCAATGATTTCTTTCAGTAGAACCGATCTTTTTGATGACATTAATTTTCCAAGAGAAACATTACCCACAGGATGTAAGCGCGGGTCAACCAAGACAATATGATAAAACTGTTCAGGTAAATTAGCGTCATTTCTAAGGAAATCTATTGCCATGCCTACCGACCAATGCTCTGGAGCCATCACTACTTCTCTCTGCATTAGGCGACCAGCAGATTGTTCTGGATAGCTTAGTAAGCTTTGAACCGCTACTCGGTCACCCTCGTCTAGCGCTTTTAATATAGTTTCCTTTTGCTCTTCTTCCAAATCCTCGACGATATCGACGACATCGTCACTTTCAAGATCTCTTACAGCCTCTGCTAGAACATCTGGCTTTAATTCTGCAATAACTTCTTCACGGATATGTTCATCAATTTCTGATAAAATATCGCCATAGAATTCTGTATCGTATAACCTAATAAATCGCGCTCGGTCGGTCGTATTTAACTGTTCAATTATGTCCGCAATATCAGCAGGGTGTAGTGGTTCGAGTACTTCAGTGAGATCTACTCTATTTCCACTAGCAAGAGCAGACAACACAATTGCCATTTTCTGCTTATCGATAACGTAAGAAGCATCTTTTGAACCCAAATCGCTATCATTTTTTTGTTCATCGTTTAGCATCTTAAACCTCCAAGCAGTGATATGTACCTGCATAATAGGAAGTTTGTTGCAAAAACAATGCAAATAGCATTATTCCTTTTAAAAAGTATCGATTTAACAATCGCATTCATCGGAGCCGTCCTTTTGAACAACAATACAGCAGATAATACAAAAGTTCTGATCGGAACAGTTTTAAATTTCATGGAAAATCCATTCCATTATGAATTAAGCGATAGTGTTAATATTGCTGAAAATAGCGCAATTTTAATTGTTGGATCAAAGATATCCAAAATTGGAAGTCCCGATGAACTTATAGCCAATAACCCGGATGCAGAAGTTCATGATTTTCACGAAAAGTTGCTTTTACCCGGATTTATAGATGCGCACGCGCATTATCCCCAAACTCCAATAATCGCGAGTTGGGGCAAACGATTAATTGACTGGCTGAATACTTATACGTTTCCTGAGGAACAAAAATACGGAAATACCGAGTATGCGGCAAAAATAGCAGAAATTTACTTGGACTTTTTAATTTCTAATGGAACAACGTCTGTGTCGACCTTTTGTACAACTCACCCTGAAAGTGCCGATGCAATATTTTCAGCAGCTCAAAAAAGAAATATGTGTTTAGTTGCTGGAAAAAACGCCATGGACCGAAACGCACCAGAGGCATTATTAGACACTCCTCAAGTAGCATACGATCAATCCAAAAACCTGATACAAAGGTGGCATCTCAACGGAAGACTAAGATACGCCATAACTCCTCGTTTTTCACCAACTTCCTCTCCAGAACAGCTCTCTATGCTTGGAGAATTGTGGACCGAATACCCTGACTGCCTGATGCAAACACACCTCAGCGAACAAATCGACGAACTTGAATGGGTGCAGTCTTTATTTCCAAGAGCAAGAGATTACCTAGATACTTATGAGCAGTTTGGATTACTCGGTAAAAATGCAGTTTTTGGTCATGCGATACACTTAAAACAAAGAGAAATAGACAGATTAAAAGATATTGGTGCTGCAGTCGTTCATTGCCCAACATCAAACACTTTTATCGGCTCAGGGCTCTTTGATATAGAGCATTTACAAAAACAAAAAATAACCATCGGGTTAGCAACTGATACAGGTGGTGGCTCAAGTTTTTCTATGTTGCGCTCAATGGCATCTTGCTACGAGATTGCGCAATTGCGCAAGAATACACTGCACCCTGCTCAGCTACTGTGGCTTGCAACAATGGGATCTGCCAAAAGTTTACATTTAGATCAGGAAATTGGAAATCTTAAACCAGGTTACCATGCTGACATTATAGCTTTAGATCTCCATTCTACTAGTATTATCGCTCAAAGAGTGAGGTCAGCGGATAACATATGGGCAGCAATTTTTCCAACCCTGATGATGGGAGATGACCGCGCAATTACCGCTGCTTTTGTTGCAGGCAATTTAGTTTATTCTAATGAAGCTCAAACCGTACTCTCATCTTAAACAAAGTTTCGAAAAAACCTAAATTGACTAAAATTGCAAATTTTGAACCAGCCTTTTGGTTTCAGAAAGAACTTCTGACATTTTAACTGTTACTATGTTCCCATCACAAACTATAATGCGTCCCTCTACGACTAAATGCTTAACCTTTTTAGGACCAGCCAGTAGCAACGCGGCGGGATCCCAGCTCCCAGCAGAATCAATCCCAGAAATATCCCAGATAGCTAGATCGCCTCGGGCACCAATTTGAATGCGGCCACATTCCGGACGCCCAAGGATATCTGCCCCACCGCGTGTTGCAAGTTCTAGTGCATCCATTGCTGACAATGCATCTGCACCGTTGCTGACGCGCTGGAGTAACATAGCCTGACGGGCTTCACTTATTAAGCTGCCACTGTCGTTGCTGGCGGACCCATCAACACCTAAACCTACATTAACGCCACTTGTTAACATTTCATTAATGGGTGCTATGCCTGAACCTAAACGGCAGTTCGAGCATGGGCAATGCGAGACACCTGTGCGACTTCTCGAAAAAAGATTTATTTCTTGCTTATCCAACTTAACGCAATGGGCGTGCCAAACATCTTTTCCAGTCCAACCTAGCTCTTCTGCATACTGTCCAGGCCTGCAGCCAAATTTTTCCAAAGAATAGGTAATATCCTCCTCATTCTCAGCAAGGTGGGTATGCAAAGTAACTTTTTTATCCCTGGCAAGCACTGCAGTGTCTCTCATCAACTCTCGTGTTACCGAAAATGGCGAGCAAGGAGCAAGTCCAATCCTTATCATTGATGCAGGTGAAGTATCATTGAACTTATCGATTAACCTTATACAGTCATTAATTATATCTTGTTCTTTTTCAACTAAACTATCAGGAGGCAAGCCACCCAGACTTTCACCTATACTCATAGAACCTCTTGTCGGATAAAATCTTAAGCCCACTTCGCGAGCCGCAAATATTGTGTCATCCAAAGTCGCACCATTTGGAAACAAGTAGAGATGATCCGAACTCATGGTGCAACCGCTTAAAGCAAGTTCTGAAAGACCGAGTATTGTAGAAATTCTTATTTCTTCCGGCCCAAAGCGCGACCAAATCGGGTAGAGAGTTTTCAGCCATCCAAACAAGAGAGCATTCTGACCACCAGGCACTGCCTTGGTCAAAGATTGGAATAAATGATGATGCGTATTGACTAGTCCAGGCGTAACCAAACAACCAGCCGCATCAATAACTTTTTCCAATCCATTCAATCTAATATTTTTCTCTACTTTCTGAATTTGACCGTCAGAGATAAGAATATCGTAATTATTAAGGACCCGCCGAACATCGTCCATTGAAATGATTAGATCAGCATTTTTTATTACTGTTAGGTTTTTATTTGTCATCAGAATAAGGATTCAAAATATCTAATGCCTGTTGATGCAATTTTTGGTTAGCAGCTGCTATAACCTGTCCTCCAAGATGGGCTGGTTTACCCGACCAAGAAGTTACAACGCCACCCGCCGCTTGAATGACACTGATTGGAGCCTGAATGTCATAGGCATTTAACGAAGCTTCAATAACTAAATCTACTTGTCCTGCAGCTACTAAAGCATAGGCATAGCAGTCTAGTCCGTATCTAACCAATTTGGCTTCTCGCGCAACTGCAGAAAAACCCATTTTTTCCTTTTCCGTACCAACTTCAGGAAATGTTGTAAAAAGTTTGCTTTCTGAAAGTGATGAAGTAGCCGAAACCTGAAGAGACCGTACTCCTAAAGGTCCTTGCACTTCTGAAGTGCCAAAACCACCAATGAACCTTTCCTTAATATATGGCTGATCTATTATGCCCAAGATTGGACCATTTCCAATTTGTTCTAGAGAAATCAGTACACCCCAAGTTGGAGTACCTGAAATAAAGCTTCTCGTTCCATCGATTGGGTCTATCACCCATCTATATCCAGAGTTACTTTCGCTTTCTCCATTCTCTTCCCCCCAAATACCATCGTCTGGACGATAAAACGAAATAACTTTTCTGATTGCATCTTCGCCAGCTTTATCGGCCTCAGTCACCGGGTCAAAAGTTTCCTTATCTTTATTACTGACATCAATATTTTTTCGAAAATATGGGAGAATGGCTTCTCGGGCACAATCTGCAGCCTCATTAGCTAACTGGATCAATTCCTTTTTCTCTTTATTCGACAGAATTGGAAAACTAGTCATTGAGGTGCCCTTTACTGTAAAAACAGCTAAACTAATAAAAAAATAAAAACAAGTTTGCTAAAACCTATTGGTCCCATTGGTTTGACTCCAAATTCATCATGGTAATACTGTTCGTAAAATAGGAAGCATAAAATGAAAGCCTTCAGAGTAGTAGATTTTGAGAAACCTGCGATGTTTTGCGATATACCTCGCCAGGAACCACAACACGGGCAAGTTGAACTTAAAATTGAAGCTTGCGGTTTGAATTTCGCAGATCTGCTGATGCAGAAAAATCAATATCAAGATACTCCCAATGTTCCATTTACAATGGGTCTGGAAGTGGCAGGTACAATAACTGCTATCGGCCCTAATACAAAATCACCTAAAATTGGAACTCGTGTAACCGTATTTGCAGGCCAAGGCGGCTTAGCAGAATATGGGTATTTTCCAGCAGAACGATTAATAGAAATTCCTGATACAATGCCAAGTGAAGCGGCGGCCGGCTTTCAGGTAGCCTACGGAACAAGTCATTTGGCATTAAAACATTGCGCAGGTTTGAAGAAAAATAACACATTATTGGTTTTGGGTGCTGCGGGGGGCGTCGGCCTCACAGCTGTTGAGCTAGGAAAATATTTTGGCGCGCAGGTTTTGGCAGCGGCACGTGGAAAAGAAAAGTTGAAAATAGCGCGAGAGTTCGGTGCCGATGTGATGATAGATACGAATACAGATAATCTAGTTGAAGTAGTAAAATCTTTGGGAGGTGCGGATGTTGTTTACGACCCTATCGGAGGAGAACTATTCAAGGAAGCCATGAGGGCTTGTAAACCAGAGGCGAAAATACTCACAATAGGCTTTGCAAGTGGGGATATCCCTTTGATTGCAGCAAATCACCTGTTAGTAAAAAACTTGTCAGTTATTGGCTTAAATTGGGGCGGTTATTTGAAATTTAACCCAACAGTTCTCTCCAACAGCTTGAGAGAATTAATGGAATTATACAAACAAGAGAAATTGACACCACATATCTCTCACATATATCCATTTTCCGAAACGACAGCTGCCTTAGAATTAATCAAAAACCGAAAATCCACTGGTAAAGTTGTCGTAAAAATATAAAATTCAAAAAAAATACTTTTTTTTCTTGGAGAAGCTTGAAAAAGCTTAGAAATCAGCCAATATTAACAATTGATTGCTTGTTTTCACTGGAGGCATAAATGGCAGATTATAAAACTATAAGATCATCCGCTGGTTCGAGAAGCGAAGTAATAGACAGCGGACTTCGAGCTCACATGAATAAAGTTTACGGGACTATGTCTGTTGGGATGCTTATCACGGCTCTGGCAGCGTGGGCTATTTCTGGTTTGGCAACCACGACAGACCCTTCCTACGCAACAGCTCAAATGGCAAATGGTACATTGCTAACAGCGCTAGGTTCAGCACTATATCTATCTCCTCTACGATGGATAATAATGTTGGCGCCACTGGGTATATTATTTTTTGGCTTTGGGCATGTAATGCGCAAATCATCGGCAGCTGCAGCGCAGTTACTGTTCTTTGTTTTCGCATCACTGATTGGTATTTCATTAAGTTCTATTTTTATTGTGTATACATCGGTATCAATAGTTCAAACCTTTTTAGTAACTTCCATAGCATTTGCAGGTTTGTCATTGTGGGGTTACACGACGAAAAAAGATATCTCGGGATGGGGTGCCTTTCTAATAATGGGCGTAATTGGTATAATCATAGCGTCGATTATAAATATTTTCTTGGGGTCGCCAGCTCTTATGTTTGCGATTTCCATTATTGGATTACTTGTGTTTGCAGGCCTTACTGCATACGACACTCAAAACATTAAAATCCAATATTTACAGCATGCTCATCATGGCGATCAACAATGGTTGGATAAGTCAGCAATTCACGGCGCTTTAAGCCTGTATCTTGACTTCTTAAATATGTTTCAGTTCTTGCTGATGTTTATGGGAAATCAAGAATAAAATAGACTACACGTTTAGAGAAAAACCGCGTCTCTGGCGCGGTTTTTTCATTTAATTTTGCCTTCTTTATACTCGACGTGCTTTCGTGCTACCGGGTCATATTTTCGTACGACCATTTTTTCCGTCATTGTACGGGCATTCTTTTTGGTAACATAGAAATGGCCAGTACCTGCTGATGAATTCAAGCGTATCTTTACTGTGGTTGGTTTAGCCATATGATTTCTCCTGATAAAGTCACGACCATAAGTCGAGATAGCCTTTTACTGGACATTTCGTCTGTGTCAACGTCAATGCGCCATTATTACAAATTATTTTCTGATTATAAAAGTATGCGGGAAGCCTATAAGCCGGATTCTGTCCTAAAGGATTAACCTTCATAAATGGCCATTCATCTAAGTCCGATGTTACCAACGAACCTCTAGCTGCCTACCCGAGCCACTGATCCAAAGCAAATCTGCGAAATCAAGCGTATAACGCTAACTAACGCGCGTGGCTCCTATTTGGCATTGCTCCCGGTGGGGCTTGCCATGCGGTTCATGTTACCATGAACCCGGTGGGCTCTTACCCCACCTTTTCAACCTTACCCAAGAAATTACTTAGGCGGTTTATTTTCTGTGGCGCTTTCCGTCGGGTCACCCCGCCCGGGCGTTACCCGGCACCGCTGCTTTGTGGAGTCCGGACTTTCCTCGAAGCTTAGCAACTCCGCGACCATCCAGCCTCCCGCATACAGTCGTCGTGTAAGCTGCAGTGATTAATTGGTCAACACTTTTTGACTAATTTCCTACCGCCTTTCGAAAAGGACTAGGATCCCATCTACAAGCATAACCGTCCCCATCGGGGTCAATTCCGTACTGATCTCTCTCTGGACCTCCAGCCATCAAGAAGGCTTCCTGAGCAGAACTATCTGATACATATCTGTTACAGTTACGCTCGAACCGAGCTTGTGACTTGAAACGACGCTCATAAATCGCAACTCCTAGTGGGTTATTCGTTATCAGTGCATATTCGACAACATTAGGTATGTTACTTCCCGGTCTTCTTGGAACGCTAGTGGGTTGAATTATAGTGTATACTTCCTGGTTTTGCTTTAAACGCTCTGCGTCACTCTCAATGGTCTGACGCTCTGCCACCGCTTCAAAATCGTTTTCATCAGACAAACCAGGATTGTCAAGCGTTGGCTTACTTACAACACCATTATTTTCTTCTATTATATCTACATTTACTGGCGGTATCCCGATACTATTATCGTTACTTGAAACACATGCAGAAACAAAAAAGAAAATGGCAAGGATGCAGTGTTGCGATTTAATAAAGTAAAGGAACTTCAATGCCACTCCTCTTTACCACCACTTTTCAGGTTTTTTAGAGAATTCTGTAGCAATTTCCAAAGTGTAGGCGATATTCATCAAGTCTCCCTCCTCCCATGGACGCCCAATTAACTGCAGCCCCAGAGGAAGTCCTTCACTATTCAGCCCAGCGGGTATCGATATGCCGGGCAATCCAGCCAAATTAACAGTTACAGTAAAAACATCATTTAAATACATTTCAACTGGATCCGCACTTTCCATTTTACCAAGCTCAAAAGCCGCTGATGGTGTTGTGGGTGTTAAAATTGCATCGATCCCAGCCGCAAAAACATCCTCAAAATCTCTCTTGATAAGCGACCTAACTTTTCTTGCACGATTGTAGTACGCATCGTAGAAACCTGCTGATAAAACATAAGTGCCTATCATGACTCTCCTTTGAACTTCCATCCCGAAACCTTCAGATCTAGATCTTTCATACATTTCAGTTATGTTTTCACTTGCACTTAAAGTAGCTCGTCGACCAAACCTCACTCCGTCATATCTTGCTAAATTTGACGAGGCTTCCGCTGGGGCTATCACGTAGTAAGCCGGAAGTGCGTATTTGGTATGCGGCAGTGAAATATCTACGATCTCAGCACCAGCGCCACGCAACATATCGGCGCCATCTTGCCACAAACTTTCAATTTGAGGCGACATGCCTTCGAGCCTATATTCACGGGGTATCCCAATTTTTTTACCTTTAATATCACCTGTGAGCATAGCTTCAAAGTTGGGGACCTGACTTTCGGAACTAGTACTATCCTTATTATCAAAGCCACACATTGGCTCTAGCATGATTGCAGTATCACGCACTGATTTACACATAGGGCCAGCTTGGTCGAGCGAACTAGCAAAAGCCACTATACCCCATCGAGAACACCTACCATAGGTAGGCTTTATGCCAACAATCCCAGTAAAGGCTGCGGGCTGGCGAATAGAACCTCCCGTGTCTGTGCCTATTGCTGCCAGGCATAAGTCAGCAGCAACGGCTGACGCTGACCCTCCCGAGGATCCTCCTGGCGTCAAAACTTTGTCAGAAACCTTCCAAGGATTAATAGCATTGCCATAAACAGATGTTTCGTTTGAACTGCCCATAGCGAATTCATCCATGTTCAGTTTACCAAGAGTTATAGCACCAGCATTCTTCAAATTTTGCGTTACAGTACTCTCATACTCTGGCTTGAAACCCTCAAGAATTTTACTAGCAGCTTGGGTTAAGACACCTTTACAAGCGAAAAGATCCTTCACCCCAATAGGAATCCCACAAAGTGCAGGAGCATCTCCGTGTTTTAAACGTAAATCTGCAGATTTTGCTTGATCAATTGCCTCATCAGGCGTCTTGTGAACAAACGCTCCAAGGGCATCTGCATTATCAATCGCCGAAATGCATGCAAGTGTAAGTTCTTCAGAAGTTATTTCCTTTGCTCGGAGTTTGTCTCTGGCCTCTGCAATTGTCCAATTATTATATTCGGCCATTACTCCACCACCTTCGGAACAGCAAAAAAGCCTTCTCTGGCGTCTGGAGCATTAGAAAGCACCCTGTCTTGTTGATCCCCATCACTGACCTGGTCGATGCGGCGTTTTAACTTTTGCGGCGAGACAGAAGTCATAGGTTCTATACCTTCAACATTCACTTCATTCAGTTGTTCAATAAAACCTAAAATCTGGTTAAATTCGTTTGCTAAGCTTTCTAAGGAACTTTCCTCAACTTTAATTCGTGCGAGCTTTGCCACCCTTGCCGCTGTTGCTCTATCAATTGACATATAATCTCTCCATTAAATGGGCTAGGATCATTTAACGTTCATTAGGGGTTACTGCAAGTATCTGTAAGCGATATTTGCAACGTGTCAAAAGTTCTAAATGGGTCGATTACTAAAGTTGCTTTATTTAGCGATAAGTTGCTAAGAACATAATGCAGAAAACGAAAGATATATGACAGATAATTTTCCAAAAATGAATTTCGTGGGGCTGGATGGCATTTTGGTTCAGTTTTCCCAAGAAATTTGTGAAATTGGTAACTCAGCGGCTCTAGCTTTTCGACAAGAAATAGAGAAAAAAAATCACCCGTATATACTAGAAAGCTCCAACTCATTGACAGCCGCATATTTCAGAATCGATATAAAGATAGCGGCAGCCGATTCAATCCTAAATTTTTTTGATGGTGTGCTTAAAGAAAAAAATTGGTATAAGTCACAGCTACCCTCAAATCGCAAGCTATTTAAGATACCTTGCGTGTTTGGAACTGACTTAGCGCCACAGTTTGAAAAAGTCATAAAGTTAGCAAAACTTAGCAGAGCTCAAGCAATAAGCGAATTTACCACAACGAAAACCCGCGTTATGACTATCGGATTTTCTCCAGGTCAGCCTTATGCCGGTTTGCTTTCTGAAAAATGGGACGTACCGCGGTTGGCTGAGGTATCAAAAAATGTCCCCCAAAGTGCGCTGGTTTGCGCAATTCGACAATTAATTATTTTTTCAAATAACACCCCAACTGGCTGGAACCATATTGGCCAAACAGCATTCGAATGCTTCAATTCTAACAGGCAACAACCAATTTTACTCAACCCAGGCGATGAAATAACTTTTTTGGAAATTAATCCAAGCGAGTTGGCTCAAATAAAGAATAACAACTCTGATGGGCTTGGTGGGGTAAAAATATCGGAAATTAGGACTTAATATGTTGGAAGTGGTGTCAATTTTAGGGTTTTCCTCCTTTCAAGACATGGGAAGAAGTGGCTTTCGATCTCTGGGACTATCAAGGTCTGGTGCAGCAGACTATTATGCAATGGCCGAGGGCGCGGCTCTGCTTGACCAAAGCCCGAATAGTACGGCTCTTGAGCTTATTGGGAACGGAGGAGCATTTAATGTTTTAGAAGATTGCATGGTAGCCCTTACGGGAGCCTCTATGCTTGCTAGTGCAGATCAAAAACCCTTGGCTTGGAACGCCAGTCATTATTTATATAAAGGCAATATGCTAAACCTGACAACGCAGCAAAATGGCCGATACAGCTATTTGCATTTAAGGGGAGGTTTTAAAACACCCAAAATATTTAACTCTTGTTCGGCCCAACCAGTTGCCGGTATCGGACAATACACTCGACCCAAAGACATATTGGCTCAGCTTGAAAATAAACAAAATCCGATAGAATGCCAAAAAATTGAACCATTCAACAGATTTGATTTAACTACTTTTAGATTAGTTGAGTCTTTTCAGACTAGATTATTTAATCAAGAAACAATTGAAAGATTTATAGATACAGAATTCTCTATTGATAATCAGTCGAGTAGAGGAGGAGTCAAATTAACCCATACTGGCTCGGGCTTTTCTACTTCCAACCAACTGAAAATATTGTCAGATGTGATAGTGCCGGGGGATATTCAAATGACAGGTTCTGGGCAACCATTTGTGCTTTTGGCAGACTGTCAAACAATGGGAGGTTATCCACGCATAGGATGTATCATTCCCCCTGATCTGCCAGCAATTGCTCAGCTTAAACCTAATAAAAAAGTTAGATTTAAGTTTATAGCACGAGAGGAAGCAAATAGGATTTTTGCAGAAGACGCTAAAAGTTTAGAAATCATCAAACAGAGATGCTCAGCACCAATTCGTGATCCCGAGAAAATGGAAGATTTGCTGGATTTTAATTTGATCGACGGTGCGGTATGGGCCAAAGATTAATCTAGGAGAAGTTTATGCGTGTAGATTTAAATGCGGATATGGGTGAAAGCTTTGGATCTTGGGTAAAGGGAAATGATGAGGCCCTATTAGATATAATATCCTCTGCAAATATCGCTTGTGGATTTCATGCCGGAGATCCTGATGTAATGGCAAAAACTATAAAATTAGCAAAACAAAGAGGCGTGGGAATTGGAGCGCATCCAGGTTTCGATGATTTAGTAGGATTTGGACGGAGGCGCCTAGACCTGCCGATTAAAACTATCCAAAATCAAATTCGGTACCAAATTGGGGCGATTAAAGGAATGGCGAATGCGCAGGGCACTGAAATAACTCATGTTAAATTACATGGTGCACTTTCAAATATGTGTTCGGAAGATTACGAACTAGCCAAAGCATGTTATGAAGCAGTAATCTCAGTCGCAAACGAAGTGCCGATTATGGCTTTAGTGAAGACAAGACAGCAGGAAGCGGTTGAAAACCTTCAAGCTAAATGGGTAGGAGAAGTTTTTGCAGACCGCAGTTATAATGATGATGCAACATTAGTAGACCGCTCGATTCCGGGTGCAATCATAAGTGATCCAAAAATCGCCGGAGCGCGCGTTGCCAAAATGGTTGAAAGCGGTGCGATCATTACCCGATCTGGTAAAGAGATAAAAACTAGAATTGATACCGTTTGCCTTCATGGCGATACGCCTGAAGCCGTCAATATAGCTAAGGCAATTAAGGGTGAACTTGAAAAAAGAGGTATAAATATAAGAAAATTTGAATCTTGAAGTATATATTGAATAGGCTAGGCCTTAAGATGGATGCAAATTATTACATTGAAAAGTTATTAATTATTGTGATTCCAGCTTCAGATCTTTTACCAAATTGTGACAAAGCCTCAGAAACCTGACTTAGTTTTAGCCTTTTTGAAATCAGACTATCTATTTTAATCGACCCCTCGTCAATCATTGTCAGTAAAGAACTAAACCTAGAAGACGCCATTCCCCTTGTTCCAATAACTTTCAATTGTCTAGAATATATCAAATCTAGAAGGGCAAGCGAAACATTGGCATTATTTCCAGTGGGCATCCCTACTTGAATATGCCTGCCAAGCTTTCTAAGGGAGCGAATGCTTTTTTGAAATGTTTCCTCTATGCCCAATGCATCTATAGATACATGGACACCTCCATTTGTTAGTTCCCTAACTTCTTTCCATATATTAGGAAATTTTGCCGAATCCAAAACAATATCAGCACCTAGATCACGGGCTTTTTCCAATGCCAAGGTATTGATATCGATGCCGATAACTTTTGCACCCAGAGCTTTTGCGATCAAAATGGCGGACGTCCCAATACCGCCACACCCGTAAACGGCCAACCATTCACCCGGCAATAAACACGCTCGGTCGGTGAGTGCTCTGAATGCTGTTGTAACTCTGCATCCCATCGCCGCTGCTGTTTCAAAACCAAGCGAACATGGAAGTCTTACCAAATTAAAATCAGCAAAATAAATTTCTACAAATTGAGCAAAACCGCCATTTACAGTAAAACCAATCGTTTCCTGTTTGTCGCATATCGTTGAATTGCCCGTTTGACAATCAGAGCATATTCCACAACCGAGAATGAATGGAACGGTTACATAATCACCAACGGCGAATCTTTTAATTCCAGATCCAGTTTCAGCTATAATACCAGCCAATTCATGCCCCATAATGTGAGGCAGTTTGACATCCGGATCACTACCCGACCAGGCATGATAGTCAGATCTACAAACGCCACATGCCTTTAATTCTATTACTACCGAGTTTGCTCCGCATACTGGGTCTGCTATTTCTTCAAAAGTCGGCGGTGTGCCAAATTTATGTAAAACAGATGCTTTCATATAAAGATCCAATCTTAGTATTACAGATTATCGTAAATTTTTAAACAAAGCCATTGACAAAACTCCCCAAAAAGATCGTCTATGATTTTTAAAAAGGTTATGTGATGAAATGTTAAGCCAAGCAACCATAGACTCTTTTCAAAATGATGGAATTGCATTTATACCTGGGTTGTTCAAAGCACATTTAGACAGTTTAAGAATGGGCGTGCAAAAGAACATCGAGGAGCCCGGTCCATATGCTGCAGAAAATTTAAATGACGGCGAGATAGGGCGCTTTTTTGACGACTATTGTAACTGGCAACGTATCAATGAATTTCGGAATGCTGCATTTGATAAAAATATTGCCAAAGCAGCGGCACTTCTGATGCAATCTACAACTGTACAGCTGTTCCATGACCATGTTTTAGTAAAAGCTGCGGGAACTTTAAAACCGACTCCATGGCATACAGATGGACCGTATTATTTTGTGAAAGGAAAAAAGACGTTAAGTTTCTGGGTTCCTCTTGATCCAGTCAAAAAAGCTACTTTAAGAATGGTGACGGGGTCACATAAATGGTCAAAGCCTGTACTCCCAACTAAATGGTTATCAAACGAAAATTTCTATCCTAATGCGGATGAATATTTACCCGTTCCAGACCCTGACAAAGAACAAATGGATATCAAAGAGTTCGATATGAACCCTGGAGATGCCGTGGCATTTAACTTCGATATTTTGCACGGCGCTCGTGGCGCTGCAGCAGACCAACAGAGGCGAGCATTTTCGTTGAGGCTGCTCGGGGACGATACCAGATATACAGAGAGACCTGGCCCAACTTCTCCCCCATTTCCAAATCATAAGATGGTAGAAGGCCAGATTCTTCGAACAGATTGGTTTCCGTTTATTGATTTTTGAAATTAATATTACTTGAATTTAAAATAAACTAACGTAGATAACTAGTGAGAACACAATGAGCTAGTATGATTAATTACACTCTGAAATGCGATAAAAATCATAGATTTGACAGTTGGTTCAAATCAGCTGAAGCTTTCGATATGTTAATAAGAAAATCACTGATTATATGTTCGGAATGTGGTTCAACAAATATTACCAAAGCAATAATGGCGCCAAGTGTAAGCACTTCTAGGAAAAACGATGAACCGCGCAAAGAAATACAAACAAAATCAAAAATCAAAAATGACATCTTGGAATTGAAAAAGAAAATTGAAGCAAATTCTGAGTACGTTGGAAACAATTTTGCTAATGAAGCTAGATCAATGTATCTAGGCGAAGCTCCAGAACGGTCAATTTATGGCGAAGCAAAGGCCGACGATGCCAAAAAACTCATAGATGATGGAATTCCCGTTATGCCATTACCATTTCTTCCAGCAAAGAAAACCAACTAAGCATTTATTTTAAACAAAAAATAACCTTATTTTACGTTCATGGTTACCTTTACATGTGACTTGTATGTTATGTAATTAACATTTACACCGCCTGCGATGGAGTAAATAGGAATAACATGTCTCTACTTGTAATGAAATTTGGCGGTACTTCTGTTGCAAATGTCGACCGAATAAAAAGGGCGGCTAAACGAGTTGCGCTTGAGGTGGCTCATGGGAAGAATGTTATTGTTATAGTATCAGCAATGTCTGGTAAAACAAACGAATTGGTTGACTGGGTAAATGACACCTCACAGTTTTATGACGCACGTGAATATGATGCTGTTGTTTCATCAGGTGAGAATGTCACGGCAGGTCTTATGGCACTTACTTTGCAGGAAATGGATATTCCAGCCAGAAGCTGGCAAGGCTGGCAAGTCCCGGTTCGAACTACTTCGGCTCATTCGTCAGCAAGGATAGAAAGTATTTCGCCTCAAATAATTAATGAAAAGTTTGCTCAAGGAATGAAAGTTGCAGTAGTCGCGGGTTTTCAAGGAATTAGCAATGAAGACCGCATTACAACCTTGGGCAGAGGGGGGTCTGATACCACCGCCGTGGCTTTTGCTGCAGCGTTCGAAGCGGAAAGATGTGATATCTATACTGACGTGGACGGAGTCTACACTACGGATCCACGAGTATGTGACAAAGCGATAAAGCTCGATAAAATTTCCTATGAGGAAATGCTTGAACTTGCATCACTCGGTGCGAAAGTTTTGCAAACCCGATCTGTCGAAATGGCTATGCGATTTAAAGTTAAGTTGCGGGTTTTGTCTAGCTTCGAAGAGCCTAGTAACAAAGCGGGAACACTTGTCTGCGATGAGGAGGAAATTATGGAATCAAATGTAGTATCAGGAATTGCATATTCACGGGACGAGGCCAAAATGACATTAGTATCAGTAGCAGATAGACCTGGGATTGCTGCTGCTATTTTTGGTCCACTGTCCGATGCGGGTATAAATGTCGATATGATCATTCAGAATATCGCTGAAGCTGGAAGAACTGACATGACTTTCTCATGTCCAATAGATCAGGTAAGCAGGGCTGAAATGGCACTAAATACCGCGAAGGAGTCTGAATTAATAAATTTCCAAGACTTACTTGCTGATACAAATGTTTCGAAAATTTCTGCAGTTGGAATTGGAATGAGATCACAATCAGGTGTTGCAGCCAAAATGTTTCAAACTCTTTCAGATGAAGGAATAAATATTAAAGTGATTGCAACCTCTGAAATAAAGATATCTGTTTTAGTTGACAGAAAATATTTGGAACTCGCAGTACAGTCATTGCATGATGCATTTGAATTACATGAAGTTTCCTCCTAAAAACGAGAGAGATAAAGCGTGTCAGAACGTACTCAGACAGATAGCCAGCAACTACTGCGTCGTTTGCGCGATACAATGGCCGAAGAACAGAAAGGCCAGGCGAGATTAGATAAAATCACCCATTTAATTGCCGACTCTATGGGTGCCGAAGTATGTTCGATCTATTTATTCAGAGATAATGAAACCCTCGAGCTATGTGCAACAGAGGGTCTAAAGGCAGAAGCGGTTCATCAAACTAGGCTTAGAATTGGTGAAGGACTTGTGGGTAGAGTTGCCCGGTCAAAGAAAGTAATAAATACAGAAAATGCTCCATCATCAAAAGGCTTCAGATTTATGCCAGAAACTGGAGAAGAGATTTTTTCTTCTTTTGCTGGTGTGCCTATTCAAAGATTAGGAGAAACTCTTGGTGTTCTTGTAACGCAATCCAAACAGTCACGGAAATTTAGTAGTGAAGAAATTTATGCACTTGAAGTAGTGGCAATGGTTCTTGCCGAGATGACTGAACTTGGGGCTTTTGTAGGTGATGAAACAGGACTTACAGCATTACATCAGCAATCCGTCTTGTTTCGCGGGACAAGCGGGCAAGAGGGAGCAGCAAAAGGTAGTGTTTGGCTTCACGAGCCCAGGGTTGTGGTAACAAATTTAGTCTCTGATGATCCAAAAGAAGAAAAAACAAGACTTCAAAATGCTGTAGACCTTCTTAGGCAGGGCGTTGATGAAATTGTAGATAAGATTGCCGACGGAGATAGGGAACAAACTGAAATTCTTGAAGCTTTCCGAATGTTCGCAAACTCACGCGGGTGGCTTCGGCGTATGGAAGCTGATATCGATCAAGGCTTATCAGCCGAAGCAGCCGTAGAAAAAGAGCAATCTGCTGCAAGAGCCCGCATGAGCCAAGTGGCAGATAGTTACATGAGAGAGAGGCTTCATGATCTAGATGATTTGTCTAATAGGTTGTTACGAATTTTAACCGGACAAGGCACTAATACCGGAGCAGAAATTCCAAAAGATCCAATTATGATTGCTCGTAATATTGGCCCGGCGGAGCTATTGGATTATGGACGGAAACTTAACGCAGTTGTTCTAGAAGAAGGATCCGTTGGTAGCCATGCTGCAATCGTTGCGCGCGCCCTTAGTATACCGTTAGTGATAAATGCAACAAATATAACAACTGAAGCTTTGAATGGTGACCCTATTCTAGTGGATGGTACACAAGGAATAGTGCATTTGCGTCCTGATGATAATGTTGCGAATGCATTTTCTGAAAAAATTGCAATGGAAGCTGAAAACCAAGCCCGTTACACGGCTCTTAGAGAGGAACCCGCAAAGACTACAGATGGCAAAATAATTGACTTACGCATGAATGCTGGTTTGATGGCTGATTTACCAAGTCTGACCAGCTCAGGTGCTAACGGCGTCGGGTTGTTTCGTACTGAATTACAATTCTTAATAAGAAACCAGATGCCCAAAAGATCCGAGTTAAAAAACCTTTACTCGAGAGTACTAGAGGCTGCGAAAGGCAAAGAAATTGTTTTTCGAACGCTTGATATAGGTTCCGATAAAGTTTTGTCTTACATGCCCAATATAAACGAAGCCAACCCTGCCTTAGGCTGGCGGGCAATAAGAATTGCATTAGACAGACCCAGCATTATGAGAATGCAAATAGAAGCATTAATTCGTGCCTCGAATGGACGCAATTTATCAATAATGTTTCCACTAATTTCACAAGATAGTGAGTTTTATAAGGCAAAAGAATTAGTCGATAGAGTTTTGAGTGGAGAAAAACGGTTGGGACATAACATTCCGAATGAACTCAAAGTTGGAGCAATGCTCGAAACTCCATCTCTCGCGTATGCCCCAGAAGACTTTTTTACGGCTGTAGATTTTTTATCTGTTGGAGGCAACGATCTTAAACAGTTCTTTTTTGCTGCGGATAGGGAAAATGAATTGGTGAGACGAAAATATGACACTCTAAGCAGTAGTTTTCTCACTTATCTCAAGTTTGTAATCAATCGCTGTAAAGAATTGAAAACGCCTATTTCCTTCTGCGGAGAAGATGCGGGGCGACCAATAGAAGCCGTTTGCCTCTGTGCTATTGGGTTCTCGAGTCTATCCATGAGACCAGCGTCAATAGGCCCAGTCAAACATTTGCTTAGACGCGTAAATCTTGAAGAATTAAGCAATATCATGAATTCAGAAATTGCAAGCGGATCATCGAGCGTTAGGACTGCAGTTGAAAAATATATTAAATCAATTTGATATATCAGTCGAAAGAGCTTTGCTCTGGACGCGCAAGTTTGATTTCGCTATACGTACGCCATGTTTAAAACCAGGACATCATTCTTCCTAATTATTTGCCCGGCGCTTATTGATTAGAAGTGGCCGGGACTAGCTATCTACAAATCAAATCAATTCGAAAAATACCAAAAAATTAGAGAACATTCGTAATGTGTGCTGAAATACCAGACTACAAAGATACCTTAAATCTGCCAAAAACAGATTTTCCAATGAGAGCCGGGTTACCAAAACGAGAACCAGAATGGCTCGCAAAGTGGGAAAATATTAAGGTTTATGACACTCTTCGCCAAAAAAAGAGCAGATCTTCATTTATATTACATGATGGCCCCCCATATGCGAACGGACATCTGCATATTGGCCACGCACTTAACAAAATTCTGAAAGATATGGTCGTTCGTAGCCAGCAAATGATGGGAAAAGACGCGAGATATATCCCTGGATGGGATTGTCATGGGTTACCAATTGAGTGGAAAATCGAGGAACAATATCGGTCCAAAGGAAAAAATAAAGACGATGTTGATATTATAGATTTCAGACAAGAATGCCGAAAATTTGCCGCTGGCTGGGTAGAGACCCAGAGGGAGGAATTCAAAAGATTAGGAGTTATGGGAAAGTGGGAAAACCCATACCTTACAATGGACTTCCATGCTGAAAGAGTAATCGCAGAAGAGTTCATGACATTCTTAATGAATGGGACCCTTTACCAAGGATCGAAACCTGTAATGTGGTCACCGGTTGAAAAGACTGCATTGGCAGAAGCTGAAATAGAATATCATGACCACAAGTCTCACACTATTTGGGTCGCCTTTAAAATTAAAAATGCATCAGCGGAAATATCAAAAGCTCGAATAGTTATTTGGACCACGACACCGTGGACCATTCCATCAAATCGCGCAATCGCCTTCAATCCCAAAATTTCTTATGGTTTATATCGCGTTGATGAAACATCAGAGGAAAGTTGGACCGCAAAAGGTGATTACTATATAATTGCTGACAACTTGGCCAGTGAAACATTAGAAAAATCTAGAGTCACCAAACACACGAGAGTTAAAGATGTTCTGAGTTCCGAGTTAAAAGATTGTGTGTGCCAACACCCCTTCTCAGAATTAGATTCATTTTGGAGCTATGATGTACCAGTAATTGATGGAGATCATGTTACAGACGATGCTGGCACAGGGTTTGTGCATACGGCGCCCAGTCACGGAGCAGACGACTATGAGTGTTTTTTAAAACGTAACTGGCTGGACAGAATGACCCACAATGTGGGTGAAGAAAGTGAATTTTTGGCACATGTCCCGTTCTTTGCAGGTCTTACAGTTTTCGATCGAAAAGGCAAGGAAGGGAAAGCGAACACTGAGGTTATAAATAAACTTGTCGAGGCCGGGAATATTATTGCTCGAGGACGTCTGACCCACAGCTATCCCCATTCTTGGCGGTCAAAAGCACCAATAGTTTTCAGAAATACACCACAGTGGTTCGCAGCTATCGATAAGAAAGTCGATGATACTTTTGATGAATATGGCGATACAATTCGGCAAAGAGCGCTAAAGTCGATTGATAAGCTCGTTCAGTGGACGCCAAAAACTGGACGCAATCGACTGTATTCAATGATAGAAGCAAGGCCAGACTGGGTCTTGTCTCGGCAGCGAGCATGGGGAGTTCCGCTTACTTGTTTTACTAAAAAAGGCGCCCAACCGACTGATCGTGATTTTTTACTTCGTAATGAGCAAGTAAACAAACGAATTGCGGAAGCCTTCGAAACAGAAGGTGCAGACGCTTGGTATAAGCAGAATGCAAAAGAGCGTTTTTTGAAAGGACTAGAAAATCCAGATCATTACAACCAAGTTTTTGATATCTTAGATGTTTGGTTCGATAGCGGCTCAACACACGCTTTTGTTTTAAGAGACCGCGACGATGGATCAGACGACGGTTTTGCTGATTTGTATCTAGAGGGAACTGATCAACATAGAGGTTGGTTCCATTCATCGATGCTTCAGTCATGCGGGACAAAGGGACGGGCGCCGTATCATGGCGTTCTAACGCATGGGTTCACGTTGGACGAAAAAGGCATGAAAATGTCAAAGTCTTTAGGAAATACGATAGCTCCCGAGCAAGTTATCAAGCAATATGGTGCTGATATTTTAAGATTGTGGGTTGCTCAATCGGACTATACTGCAGATTTACGAATTGGGCCTGAAATTTTGAAGGGTGTAGCGGACAGTTATCGAAGACTGCGAAACACAATGCGTTTCATGCTTGGATCACTTAGTGATTACGATGTATCAGACGAAACAGTCTCATATGAAATGCCAGAATTAGAGCGTTGGGTTTTGCATCGGCTTTGTGAGTTAGATGAAAAAGTACAACAAGGATACGACTCTTACGATTTTCAGGGTGTTTTCCAAGCCATTTTTACCTTTGCAACCGTAGATTTATCATCCTTTTACTTTGATATCCGGAAAGATGTCCTCTACTGCGATGGAGATACCATCGAACGAAGATCGGCTCGAACAGTACTGAACTTACTTTTTCATCGTCTAACGACATGGTTAGCACCGATTTTGGTATTTACAATGGAAGAGGTCTGGCTTGAACGTTATCCTGACAAAGATAGTTCAGTTCATCTTGTAGATATACCAAACACACCATCTGAATGGCGGGATGATAAACTCGCAAAAAAATGGTTAATTGTAAGGAACTACAGACGACTGGTCACATCTGCTCTAGAATTACAGAGGGTAGATAAGGTCATTGGATCTAGTTTAGAAGCCGCACCAACCGTTCATGTACAAGACAAGGATGCGCTTTCAGTTCTAGAATCTGTACCCTTTAAGGATATTTGTATAACCTCCGATATAAAACTTACTTCTGCAAATCCCCCTAAAGACGCATACAGGTCAAGTGAAATTGATGGCGCTGCAGTTGATTTCAAGAAATCAGTTGGAACGAAATGTGAGCGATGCTGGAAAATTCTACCCGATGTAGGAAATTTCAAGCACCCAAGCACATGCGGTCGGTGCAGTACAGCCCTTAAATAGTTTCTACAAGCCAATTACCAACCCTTTTGGTCCAATGACTTATAGCCATATCCTTTGAATATTTTACTGTCTTAAATCGCCAAAAAAACTCGACATAAGTCCAACTACTTCTTCTTCACATATTCCCGGATATATTTCAGGTCGATGATGCGTTTGACTGTGTGAAAAGATACGAGCACCTTGTTCAACACCACCTGATTTTATATCACTCGCACCATAATAGAGCCGGCGAATTCGAGAAGCTGAAATTAAGGCAGCGCACATAGCACAAGGTTCCAAAGTAACATATAAATCACAACCAATTAATCTTTCATTTCCTAGAACTTGGCAAGCTTCCCGGATTACTAATACTTCAGCGTGGGCTGAGGGGTCTTTGAGTTCTCGAGTTCTGTTTCCTGACTTTGCCAAGACATCACCAGCTGGACCTAACAATACCGCACCCACTGGAACCTCTCCCGCAGATTGCGCTATTTTAGCTTGTTCTATGGCCATTTTCATAAAATTTGTGAAGCCACTACTAGTAAAAGAGTTCAATTGGCCCTTCCTAAATTATTAATAATAACATACACAAATTCTAATGAAAAACCAAGCAAACAAAGGCGAGCGCATTGCTAAAATGATTGCTAGAGCTGGGCTAGCAAGCAGAAGAGAATCCGAAAAATTAATCCTAGATGGAAGGGTCAAGGTGAATGGTAAGACTATAACTAGTCCTGCGCTGAATCTAACTAAAAACGACATCATAGAAGTTGATGGTAAATTATTGTTACCACCAGAACAGACACGTTTATGGATATATAATAAACCTGTTGGTCTCGTCTCTACCTCAAAAGATGAAAAAAATCGCCCAACTATTTTTGACAATCTGCCAAAGGAACTGCCGAGAGTAGTTTCAATCGGAAGACTGGATTTAAACTCCGAAGGACTATTGCTGCTAACAAACGATGGAGAACTAAAAAGACGTCTTGAATTACCCTCAACTGGTTGGCTGAGGCGATACCGAGTACGAGTTAAAGGTAAGTTGAAGGATAGTATGCTCGAACCATTAAGGCACGGAATTTTTGTAGAAGGCACACACTTTAAACCAATGGATGTTTCCTTTGATCGTCAAACGGGCGCAAATGCTTGGCTAAGTATTGGGCTTCGTGAGGGTAAAAACCGAGAAATCCGCAAAGCACTCGGCTTTGTGGGATTATCCGTAAATCGGTTATTGAGAATTAGCTTCGGAGATTTTGAACTTGGCACGTTAAAAAAGGGTGAAATCCAAGAGGTTCGATTGAGTAGGGTAAAGAACTTACTAAAAGATAGAGTTGATAATTCGCAAGCAGAAAAAAGCCAGAAAAAGTATTCTGGAACAAAAAGCTTAAATGATAATAGTAACATTTCGGGAAAACGTAACGTTAATAGAAGTGAAAGGCGAAATAAGTAATGAGGGTACTCTTACAAAGGGTTTCATCAGCAAAGGTATATGTCGAGGGCAAACTTAAGGGTAGCTGCGCTAAGGGAGTCTTAATTTTTGTTTGCGCTATGAAAGGCGACGACGAGAATGTTGTAAACGCACTTACACAAAAAATTTCAAAACTAAGGATCTTTGAGTCATCTGAAGGAAAGATGGACTTAACTCTTCATGATATCGGTGGAGAAGCGTTAGTTATTTCACAATTTACGTTAGCTGCAGACATTAAAAAAGGAAACCGACCTGGTTTTTCAAGTGCTGCAAACCCACAAGACGCAAACTACTTCTATGAACTTTTCATTGCGAACCTCAAACGAATAAAAATTCCAACGCAGCAAGGGGTATTTGGCGCTAGCATGAAAGTCGAATTATTGAATAACGGTCCTGCAACTTTTTGGCTCGATAGCAATAGCTGATCAATTATATTTGCTCATGTAATTTGCCACTGGCTTTGACCACTTAATTTAGATCGGAAATATCAAGAGGGCTAACTGGCTTCGACAACCGGCTACGAGTGATCCAATAAAGTTTTTCCTGGGCACGCGTTATTGCAACATATGCTAGCCTTTTCCAAAGTGGCAAACCTGACTCCATCCTGTTGGTCTGGGATGCTGCGTAAATATCTGGCCCAAAAACTTGTGCAGTTTCCCATTGTGAGCCTTGAGCTTTGTGAATAGTCACAGCAGAGCCATGCAGAAAAACAGCTCCCATAGTGGCAGCAAACGGAATGAATGGTTCATCCTCATTCGGCAGTTCAATTTTGATTATTGATGCAGCTGAAAGCCTAGGCGCATCAGATCCAACCACAAAAAGCTTTGAGAACCCCAATTTTTTACCAGGTCCTAGATAAATAACGTTAGCACCTTTAGTTAGTCCACGAGCTTCAAGATCAATCCTTTTTTTCCTATGTTTAAGAGGTAATTCCAGTCCATCACAGATAAGCGGTTCACCTTCAAGTAATCTATCATTTGGCGCATTATATACAGTGCGAAAAGCATTTATTAACCTTACTCGAGTAGCATTACGCCAAACCAGAACTGGGCTACGGGCCATTAGATCTACATTCACTCTTTGAGCCCAAACAACTCTATTATCTTCGTTTGCAATTTCACGTAATTGCCGTTCAAAGTCTGTAAAGTCGGTTGCAGGATCTAGTAAAAAATTTGAAAGCTTTAAAATTGGATTATCCGAAGCCTGCCTGTGAATTTGTGATAGAACTGACTTATTCTCGGGCGAAAGCTTGTCAAAAACCATCCGTCCTGATTGGTTGATTGGCGCGAGTTGAGCTGGATCGCCAAATAATATTAAGGTTGAAAAAATCTCCTTCAAATCATTTAACTGATCATCATCAAGCATTGATGACTCATCAATAAAACCAATGTCCAAGGGCTCCTCTCTCCTTTTCCAGCCACTTATAAAATCAGAGCCTTTCAGGCCCGCCGCTGCCAGCGCCCCGGGAATAGACTTGTTAGATCTGTAAAAATCCCATGCGCGACTTAACGAATTCTCTGACAAACCATCCAAAACAGGCTTTTCATCTCTCTCACCGACCAGCCATTCCACTATTCTTTCATAATCTGGATCATAAACGGGAGTATATAGTATTCGGTGAATAGTAGTTGCGGGCACACCTCTCATTCGGAGTATATTTGCCGCTTTATTTGTCGGAGCTAAAATTGAAACTGTACGCTTTTTCTTATTTTTCCTGGCGTCAAAATCACCCGATATACTTTCTACACCGATCTCAGCCATTTTTTCAGTTATATGACTTAATAACGCGGTTTTACCTGAGCCGGCTCTTCCTATAAGTGCGTGTAATGATTTAGTCTTAGGAATTTGTGCTGAAATTTGACCAGTTCTTAAATTTATTCCTGCTCGCTCTAAAATAACAAAAACATTACTTAGAGCTTGCTCTTGATCAAAAGATAGCGGGTTAAAATTCTGATGCATTTTATGCACCATATATAAAAGATTAATGCTTACCAGTTAAACATGATAAACAGGTATAGTTTACTGTTATATAGTTAATTTATTAAATACTTATTTTATTTAGAGTGGATAAAACTGTACAAAGTAGTTTCAAGCTGGCTTAAGCCAGCTTGGTTCTCTTATTTAATTACTTCTTCAAATGTCGATAGACCAATACGCGGGCTTTGTACTAAAACTGCCATATTTCCTGGTTTATGTTCATTTTTCATCATTTTAGTATGAGCCTGAGGAATTTGATCCCACGGCAGAACTTCTGACATACATGGATCAAGGCGACGCTCGACCATCAGCCTATTTGCAGAAGCTGCTTGCTTTAAATGGGCGAAGTGACTGCCCTGGATTCTCTTTTGGTGCATCCATAAATACCTAACGTCAAACGTACAGTTATAACCGGTGGTGCCAGCACAAATCACGACCATTCCTCCTTTTTTACAGACAAATGTCGAAACAGGAATAGTCGCTTCACCAGGATGCTCAAAAACTATATCTACATTATTACCCTTGCCAGTGAAGTCCCATATTGCCTTACCAAATTTACGAACTTCTTTAAACCATTCAGCGTACTCTGGAGTATTTACAGTAGGTAATTGACCCCAGCATTTGAAGTCATTCCGATTGATAACACCTTTTGCTCCCAGGCCAAGGACAAAGTCTCGCTTACTTTCATCAGATATTACTCCGATTGCATTTCCACCGGCCGCCTTAACTAATTGGATCGCATATGAACCAAGTCCTCCAGATGCACCCCATACCAAAACATTCTGTCCAGGCTTTAATTCATGTGGATCGTGACCGAACAGCATTCTGTACGCCGTGGCTAGTGTCAAAGTATAGCAGGCACTTTCTTCCCAACTCAAATGTCTAGGTCGTGGTAAAAGCTGCTGAGCTTGCACGCTAGTAAATTGAGCAAAAGATCCGTCTGGAGTTTCATATCCCCAAATGCGCTGACTTGTTGAATACATAGGGTCACCACCATTACATTCTTCGTCGTCGCCATCATCTTGATTACAGTGAATTACAACTTCGTCACCAACTTTCCAGTTACGTACTTTATCACCTACTGCCCAAACGATACCTGATGCATCAGAGCCAGCGATATGATAATCTGCGTTGTGACCGTCAAAAGGCGATATAGGCACTCCCAAACCAGCCCAGACCCCATTGTAATTGACGCCTGCAGCCATAACTAGCACCAATACCTCGTTACCAGATGGAAGTGGTGTATCAACAACTTCTACTTGAAAGGCCTTTTCTGGCTCACCATGCCTTTCTCGGCGAATTGCCCATGCATACATTTGCTTCGGGACATATCCAAATGGAGGTATTTCACCTAACTCATATAAATCTTTTTCTGGTGCATCATAAGTTGGGTATGCAACGTCAGCGTCTAAGGCCATAATCATCTCCATATTAAATTTCTCATGATTGCCGCAATGCAGAATCATATCTGCCGCAACCATTATAATTCTCCACGAAAGATTGCAACTTTTTTTGTGTATAATTTGTAATTTTATTGCTTTTTAAAAATACGAACCATATTAAGTAGTAGTTTAGTTGAGGGTTTAAAAAAGATTTTGTTTCAATATCGATTAAAATTTCCTGCTAAAAAGCGTTCAATATTTTTCGCCGCGATGCGGCAAATTGACTCCGACATAATATTTCATTATCTACCGTCCAAGTCTAAGATTATTTCGCATAGAGTATTCAAGGAGTTTTAGATGTCACAAACTACAAATGATCGTCCGTGGCTTATTAGAACTTACGCCGGACATTCAACAGCTTCAGCATCGAACCAACTATACAGATCAAATCTAGCCAAAGGGCAAACTGGACTTTCGGTAGCTTTCGACCTTCCAACTCAAACAGGATATGACAGCGATCATCTGCTTGCCCGCGGTGAGGTTGGAAAAGTTGGTGTACCCGTATGTCATCTCGGAGATATGAGAACCTTATTTGACCAAATTCCTTTGGATCACATGAATACTTCGATGACCATTAATGCTACAGCTCCATGGCTTCTAGCTCTGTACATAGCGGTAGCTGAAGAACAAGGAGCTGACATCCGAAAACTACAAGGTACTGTTCAGAATGATATAATCAAAGAATATCTTAGCAGGGGAACCTACATTTGCCCACCTCAAGCTTCTCTAAAGCTTATAGGTGATGTTGCAGAATACTGTTATTCAGAAATTCCAAAATGGAACCCAATGAATGTTTGTTCTTACCATTTACAAGAAGCGGGCGCCACTCCGGAACAGGAGCTTGCATTCGCATTAGCCACTGCCACTGCGGTTTTGGATGAATTACGCCCACGTGTTTCCGAAGAGGAGTTTCCACAGCTCGTGGGAAGAATTTCGTTTTTTGTAAATGCGGGCATTCGATTTGTAACAGAAATGTGCAAAATGCGCGCTTTCGTAGATCTATGGGATGAGATTTGCACAAAGAGATATGGTGTTTCTGACCCAAAGTATCGCCGTTTCAGATATGGCGTACAAGTAAACTCTTTAGGATTGACAGAACAACAGCCTGAAAACAATGTTTACCGAATTCTAATCGAGATGCTAGCTGTAACCTTGTCAAAGAAGGCTAGAGCAAGAGCTGTTCAACTACCTGCTTGGAATGAGGCATTGGGTTTACCGCGTCCCTGGGATCAGCAGTGGTCAATGCGAATGCAACAAATTATGGCATACGAGACAGACTTACTCGAGTATGAAGATCTATTTGATAATAATCCAGCAGTTGAAGAAAAAGTTAACATTTTAAAAGAAGGTGCGCGTCACGAATTGGCAAACCTTGATAGTATGGGAGGCGCAGTTCAAGCAATCGAATACATGAAATCAAGACTCGTGGATTCAAATGCAGACCGGCTCAACAAAATTGAAACGAATGAAACAGTTGTTGTTGGTGTAAACAAATATACATCCACAGAAGAGTCTCCTCTTACTACAGGTGACAAGGGTATTATGATTGTTGATCCTGCAGTCGAAAATGAACAGATTGATAGACTAAATCAGTGGCGTGAGGGAAGAAATGCTGAAGTAGTAGAAAAAGCACTAGCTGAGCTTAATGATGCTGCAAAGAACGGCGATAATATTATGCCTGCTTCGGTAAACGCTGCTAAAGCCGGCGTAACAACCGGGGAATGGGCTGCGATTATGCGATCAGTATATGGTGAATACCGCGGACCTACTGGCCTGTCAAAATCGAAATCAAACAAAACTGAAGGCTTGGATGAAATACGTTCGGCTGTAGACTTAATATCTGACAAACTAGGACGAAGATTAAAGTTTCTTATGGGAAAGCCTGGTCTCGATGGGCATTCAAACGGTGCCGAACAAATTGCTTTTCGTGCCAGAGATTGTGGAATGGAAATAGAATATCAGGGAATTCGCCTAACGCCAGAGCAACTGGTTGATGCAGTTCTAGAAACACAACCACATGTTATTGGGCTATCTATTCTATCTGGAAGCCACATACCGTTAGTAAAAGAAACACTAGAAAGGCTGTCAAAAGCGAATTTGAACCATATTCCATTAGTAGTTGGAGGAATAATCCCTGACGAAGACGCCACTGCACTTAAAGCAATGGGCGTGTCTAAAGTTTACACTCCAAAAGACTTTGAGCTAAATTCTATAATGATTGATATAGTGGAGCTCGCAGATCCTCAACGAGTAGCAGCTGAATAACTTTGCCATTGCAGAGACCTTCTCAAAAAAGCTTGGATGTTTATTTTGGTGTATGATAGATAAAATACTTCAGAAAACAGGCCAAACGATGACTAAAAGATTTAATATTAGACCACTAGAAGAGCAAGACAGGGATCAATGGCAGTTTATCTGGGGAGAATATTTGAGGTTTTACGAAACGAAACTGCCACTGGAAATATACTCTGAAACCTTCTCTCGACTAATCAATAGAGATAACAAAAATCAATGCTGTTTAGTTGCTTACAGTGGAGATAAGCTGCACGGGCTTGTACATTATATTTTTCATGCTCACAACTGGCGGACGGAAGATGTATGCTATTTGCAAGACTTATTCACGCTGAAAGAAATGCGGCGTCATGGTGTTGCAAAAGCTTTAATTCAATCTGTCTACGAGGCGGCCGATGAAAATGGAACTTCGTCGGTCTACTGGATGACGCAAGAATTTAATCATGATGCACGGAAATTATACGATCAAATTGCATCTTTAACCCCATTCGTAAAATACCAAAGGTAAATAATGACTATTCACATTGGAGCTAAAAATGATGAAATCGCCGGAACGGTTCTTTTACCGGGAGATCCAATGCGAGCAAAATGGGTGGCAGAAAACTTTCTGACGTCTCCTCGTCTCGTAAACCAGGTTCGAGGAATGTTTGGCTACACAGGATCTTTCAATGGAAACCGCGTTACTATACAGGGCAGTGGTATGGGAATGCCTTCCCTTTCAATTTATGCGAATGAACTCATAAGGGATTATGATGTAAAAACTTTAATTAGAATCGGTTCATGCGGCGGAATGCAGCCAAATATAAATATTCGCGATATAGTCATTGCACAAACGACCAGTTACATATCAACGCCTTCTTCTACTATAATGAAAGAAGTAAGTTTTTCTCCATGTGCAGATTTTGAACTTCTGCATAACGCCTATAATTTTGCAAAGAGTAAAGGCATTAGAACCCACGTTGGAAATATTTATTCTTCCGACACTTTCTATGACGAAAGACCAGATCTTAATGAGCAAATGGTCAGACATGGTATTATGGCTGTAGAGATGGAGGCGGCTGAACTATATACTTTAGCTGCGCGTTTTAATAGAAAAGCGCTTGCAATCTTAACTGTATCTGATCATCTTCATACGGGAGAGGCCCTGCCATCTGATGAACGAGAAAAGACATTTGCGCAAATGATCGATGTGGCTCTGGCAGCAGCGTTTCCAGCCAAATAAAACGTCATAAAAGTTTTCGCTAAATACTTCTCTCTACCATCATTTTTTTTACCTCAGCTATTGCTTTGGCAGGATTAAGTCCCTTTGGACATGTATTTGTGCAATTCATTATTGTATGACAGCGATATAGTTTAAACGGGTCTTCAAGCTCACCCAGGCGTTCGCCGGTCGCCTCATCTCTGCTGTCAATAATCCAACGATAAGCGTGAAGCAAAGCAGCAGGACCTAGGTACTTATCACTATTCCACCAATAAGATGGACATGAGGTCGAACACGATGCACACATTACGCATTCGTATAGGCCATCCAATTTCTTCCTATCTTCGATAGACTGTTTCCACTCCTTTGCCGGCCTGTTGGATTTGGTCTCTAACCATGGCATAATCGAGGCATGTTGGGCATAAAAATGAGTTAGATCAGGAATAAGGTCTTTAATCACAGGCATATGAGGTAGAGGGTAAATATTTACATCCCCTTTTATGTCATCAATTCCATGAATGCATGCCAAAGTATTAATACCATCTATACTCATAGCACATGATCCACAAATCCCTTCACGACAAGATCTACGGAACGTAAGGGTCGGGTCTATCTCTGTTTTAATTTTTATTAAAGCATCCAAAATCATTGGACCACAGTTATCAATATCTACGAAGTAAGTATCTAAGCTAGGGTTTTTTGTGTCATCTGGCGACCAACGATAAATATTAAAGACGCGTAAATTGTTAGCTCCTTCAGGCTTTGGCCAAGTTTTGCCCTTTTTTATTCTACTATTCTTTGGAAGTGTTAGTTGTACCATGCCATAACCTCTAAAATGTCCGCTCTTTCGGTGCTATTTTTTCCAAACTTATGCCTCCCTGCTCTTCGGAGGAAAGAGGCTCTTTTATTACAGGCCGATAGCTTAAATCAATTGAATTTGCGTTGTCAGAAAATCTTGCGATCGTATGCACACGCCAATTTTCATCATCACGACTCGCAAAATCTTCATGAGCGTGTGCACCTCGGCTTTCTTTCCTGGCTTCAGCACCCCAAATAGTACTTAACGCGTTCGGCATTAGATTTGTAAGCTCTAATGTTTCCATCAAATCACTATTCCAGACTAGACTTCTGTCGGCAACTGACAAATCTTTTACATTAGATGCAATTTTATTCATCTTTTTGACACCATTCGCGAGCGTCTCTGATGTTCTAAAAACAGCCGCATCCTCTTGCATAGTTTTTTGCATTTGCAACCTGAGATCAGCTGTCGGAATTTCACCCTTCGCATAACGGAGATTGTCAAAACGATCAAAAGCTCGGTCAATTGATAGCTTATTTAGATCTGGATTAGATGAACTTGAATCTACAACTTCACCAGCTTTTATTGCCGCTGCCCTTCCAAAAACCACGAGGTCAATTAAAGAATTAGAACCTAATCTATTAGCCCCATGAACTGATGCGCAACCAGCTTCGCCAACAGCCATTAAGCCTGGCACAATTTCATTTGGGTTTTCTGGTTTAGGACTCAAAACCTCACCCCAATAATTTGTGGGGATACCGCCCATGTTATAATGAACCGTTGGGAGCACTGGTATTGGCTCTTTGGTAACATCAACTCCAGCAAAAATTTTTGCAGACTCAGAAATGCCAGGAAGCCTTTCCGCAAGCGCATCTTCTGGCAAATGACTCAGATTAAGATGTATGTGATCTCCTGACTTACCCGCACCTCGACCTTCACGAATTTCCATAGTCATGCAGCGGCTTACGTAATCTCTGGGAGCTAAGTCTTTATAATGTGGAGCATACCGCTCCATGAAACGTTCGCCCTCTGAATTCGTCAAATAACCACCCTCACCTCGAGCCCCTTCTGTAATTAAACAGCCTGAACCATAAATGCCGGTTGGGTGAAATTGTACAAACTCCATATCTTGAAGCGGAAGTCCAGCACGAGCAATCATGCCCCCACCATCACCGGTACATGTATGAGCTGATGTTGCGCTAAAATACGCTCTCCCGTAGCCACCGGTTGCGAGGACAACCATTTTCGAGTTAAACACATGGAAGGACCCATCATCCAACTTCCAACAAACAACACCTTGGCAGCGCCCATCTTCGGCCATTATCAAATCAACAGCAAAGTACTCGATATAGAATTCAGCGTTCTGCTTCAGTGATTGACCATACAATGTATGAAGGATTGCATGGCCGGTCCTATCTGCCGCCGCACACGTCCTTTGAACTGGCGGTCCGTCACCAAATTCTGTCGTATGACCGCCAAACGGTCGTTGATAAATTTCACCCTTTTCAGTTCTGCTGAAAGGCACACCATAGTGTTCCAGCTCATATACCGCCTTAGGGGCTTCTCTAGCCAAATACTCCATAGCATCTGTATCACCAAGCCAATCCGAGCCTTTAACCGTATCATACATGTGCCACTGCCAATGATCAGGACCCATGTTTCCAAGTGAAGCAGCTATGCCACCTTGTGCCGCTACGGTATGCGAACGAGTAGGGAAAACCTTTGTTATGCAAGCTGTTTTTAGACCTTGCTCAGCCATGCCCAAAGTCGCACGAAGGCCTGAACCACCAGCGCCCACAACAACTACATCATACTCGTGGGTTTCGTGAGAATATGCTTTCAATGAAAAGTTCCTATAACAATATTTTAGTCAACGCGAAAAGTGTCAGTCCAATCAACAGATAAGATAAGGCAATGGTAATATTTATCCATACTTTGCTCATACTTCCGTGCACATAATCCTCTATTAAAACCTGAACCCCATTTTTAAAATGTAGCAGACCTACAGTAAAAGTTAATGCGACGATAAGCGCATAAATAGGCTGTTCAAGTTTCGCCAGAATTATTTCACGTTTTTCACCAACAATAGGTGCTATTGTAAATAAAAAAAGTGGGATCAACAGTACTAATACTATAGAACTAATTTTCATGGCTCTAAAGTGCGAGGTTCCTGTTTTAATCATTTTGAATGTCATTTATCCGATACCTCAATATAATTAATCTGCAATGAGTTCACAAAAATAATACGGTTAACAAGGTCAAAGCAAAGGAGCCAATCACCACAGCCCAACCTAAAAGTCTTGATTTTTTAATATCAAGCCATACCGCTTGATCCCAAATAAGATGCCTAATGCCTGCTAAAGTATGATACCAAAGTGCCCAGAGAGATCCAATTAAAACCAGCTTACCAAACCAGCTCGAAATTATCGCATTTACAGCCCGAAAACTAGCATCAGAAGTGGCTGCAGCAAGTAACCAACTCACAAATAGTATAACGCCAACAATCAGTGCATTACCAGTAATCCTCGTAAGAATTGAAGTAATAGCATGCAGCTGCCATTTATAAACTGACAGATGCGGTGAAAGCGGACGTTGATTACTCTTTGAAGTCGACATTATTTGGCTTATACCTGTAGAGCAGAAATTATTTTATAGATTTATTGTGGGAACAATACATAGATTAAATTTTTAATTAGGGCCAGAGGCTAAGATTATATTTCATTGTTCTCCCAACTTCATGTTCGCATTGTATGCCTGGCTTACATTCTTAATCACTGCTTGAGCACAGCGCATCTTAATGGTTTGACCGTCATAGCTATACGGAGGATCCCCGTACAGACACCAACCTCTTGCCAATGCTAAACTCACCTTGTGACAAAACTCAGAACTGTCTTCGCCTGTAAGCAATCTATATAGCTGAGCCACTACGCAGCTCCCGGGAATGGCCAAACACCTAAAGCCCAATGAATACCCGAAACGAAAACAAATACAGACAATACTATCACCGCCAGAACTGCATCCTTTTTTGACTCACCGGGTTCTGGTTGCTCCCATGTTTCAGATCTGTTTATTAAAACTACAGCCATTGCAGCCCATGCCAACATTGAACCAAATAGAATTATCGATGCCAAATCACCATTTACCAAAAGGTGAGCAAGAGCCCAAATTTTTACAGATGTAAGCATTGGATGGCGCAAACGACCTCGTAAGCGACCTTTTGTATGGCCAATTGCAAATACAAAAACAGCTGCAACCATCATTAAATTATTAATATGAAGGAAAAATTGTGGAGGTGTCCACACGCCGATGTACTCGGCAGATCTATAACCTAAGATCATAAGCACCAATGATATAATTATCAAGAAAGCAACGGCACCCTTGCCAGCATTTCCTAAGGAATTCCTGAAATTCGGCAATAAGCGCTTGAATGTATGTGCAAATATCCAAAGAATATTTCCAAATATTAAAAGTGTCATAAGTTCTCTCTTTTGC
>CABZJF010000010.1:0-57919 GCA_902525915.1 Paracoccaceae bacterium
AGTTTCTTATTGGTTCAAACTTTTTTAAAGTTTTTCTAGAACCTCTCTTTTTTTCCTTTAGCGCTTACATTCTTTTACTGTAATATAGCTTTCAGAAATCATGCCTTCGCTATCACCAATCCAACACATTTTTACCTGTCGGCCATATCTAATACTTTTAACGTTGAAGGTTGCTATTTCATTGCCTGTGTCGAGATTAGTGACAATAATATCGTTTCCAACAGCAATGGAATTTGAACTTAATTTAACGTTCTTGAATGTTTCACTTTTACCTGCACTGGTATATTTAAAATGATCTACGGAGCCCCAAGTCGCATCTGGAACCTGAGATGGTTGAGCGCTAAGACTGAGCGGTAATAAAATTAAAATTGATATTGTAAGTACAAAATGTATTTTCTTTATCATCAGCATTTTTATAGTTCCTTCAAATATTAATCACCGAAACAACTCTATATCGTTAAGGCTATCTTTATTTACAACACTATCAACATAGGCCAATGTATCTTAATTCTCGTAACGTGTTACCTGAGTTGTTTCGAGTATATGTCCTGACTCTGCTATAGCGTCACCAGCGTTTTTCATAAATTCATCTATTACTTCAAATGAGTTAACAGTTACTAGAACAGCAATGGAAGACGGATCATCGGCCTGTTTTGCATGAAATAGCTCCAAGATACCTGCCTCTCGTGCCATGGGTTGCGAAGAATAAAAAGCTTTTTCCCAATCAAAAAAGTCATTATTTATTTTAAATTGCAATAATGCATATTTTGCCATTTCATTTACTCCTATCTATTCGGTCATTTCCGACATTATATAGGCTTTGTAAACTGCGCCATTATCTTTATCCCACTGAATTTCTGCAGGATCAGCCATAAAGGCACCCATCGCTTCCATGTCTGTACAATTCATTGCACACATGACTTCATTATTACCGAGATCGGCCAAGCGATATTCACTAATTAACTTACCCATTGGCCCAGCCATGTCTTCCTCAATTTTGGCCTTTAATACACCAAAGCCTGGTTCAATGGTTCCATGAAAAAAGATGTTCATCGTAGACTCTCCCAGTTATGTTTTGTCAGAAGACATACAGTGTCCTGATCCCGTCAATTGTTTTCCTATTATTGAGAAGTACCCGACTGTCCATTATAAAATAGTACAAATTCTGTAGTTGTTTAAAACTTGCTTTAAGTTAACACACTAAAGCAAAAGTAAACTCCTAAGTTTTAAATAAGTATGAATCATTAGAGATTAGAGCCATATGAATTTCAAAATAAAAAAGAAAAAAAAAGTATTAGTTACTGGTGGCACAGGTTTTATTGCTGGTTGGATAATTAAGCACTTAGTGGAAGAAGGGGTAACAGTTCACGCTACCGTCAGAGACCCTGATGACAAACAAAAAGTTGCCCATCTAGTTAAGTTATCAGAAAATAATCCAGGTGAAATAATCCTTTTCAAAGCTGATCTTTTAGAGCGAGGAAGCTTTAATGCTGCAGCGAAGGGCTGCAACATTGTTTTTCATATTGCATCACCATTTTTATTTAAATTCAATGATCCTGTGAAAGATCTGATCAATCCTGCCCTTGAGGGAACTAAAAATGTTCTTGAAGCAGTAAATGTTACAGACTCAGTTGAACGGGTAGTACTTACAAGTTCATGCGCAGCGATTTACGGAGATGCTGATGAATGCGAGCATGCCCCAAATAATACGCTAACAGAAGCAATATGGAATAACACATCTTCACCTTCCCATCAGCCATATTCTTACTCCAAAACCATTGCAGAGAGAGAAGCCTGGAAGTTGGCTGATACTCAAATGCGCTGGTCATTGGTTGTAATTAACCCTCCCGTAGTCTTGGGACCCACTGTGTCTGGAAAATCAACATCTGCAAGTCATGATATATGCTTGCAACTCGGAGATGGAACTATGAAGTCAGGGGCTCCACCATTTGAAGTCGGTATGGTTGATGTCAGAGATGTCGCTGATGCTCATATACGAGCTGCATATATTTCAAAAGCGGCCGGACGACATATCGTATTTAACGAGACCACCACACCATTAAAACTATCCCAAATGCTTCAGGAGAAATATGGTCAAAACTATCCATTGCCAACCAAAGAATTGCCAAAATGGTTGGTATGGTTGGTTGGCCCGCTTCTTGATAAAACAATGACCAGACGGTTAATCGCAAAAAATATGGGACACAAGTGGCGAGCTGACAACTCGAAAAGTAAAGAAGAGCTCGGTATTGAATACCGTTCTTTGGATACCTCTATAAATGAAATGTTTCAACAGATGATAGATCAAGGTTACATCAAACCTTTATAACCTAGAGGTAACCAGCACGAAAGTTTTAGCCAGATATGTGACACTAATTAACAACAAATAGAGGGGCTGATGGACCATTGCACCCTACCCTGATCGTATATATGACCTCTGCCATTGATTAGGATCGCAAATTCCCAAAATGTATATTAACAGGATGAGTGTGCAGAGTAGCTTGCAGTGTTGAGTTTCTTAACGGTTAATCACTGTGGGGCAGTTAATTAGCTTTGCGTGAGTGCAATAATAATTTTATTTGACCCTTGGCAGGACTTGTGTACCTTTGATGTATGAACTCTGACAATCTTATAAATAATTGTGAATGTTGTAGCAGTGACTGTAACTGTAGCAGGTGCGGTTGTGGTGACATGGATAACTGTGTTGACTGCGATTGTTGCGAGACAGATTGCACTACTGATGCAGAACATTGTTTGTGCAGTTAAGTAATAACCTCTGGGTTCCATTACTTCATTGTTATCAGTGACCATAACTTTGCTTGGGTTTTGGCAAAATGCAAGTTTTGTATCAGTTAAACTTCATTCTACAAGTCGTATTTCCTAAAGTTTCAGCCTCTTTTGTTTTTGCCTCTCTAGATACCTTTACTAGGCAATCCTCAAGGTTTCGAGGTTTATTAGCCAACTGCGTATAAGCAAGAGCAGCAAGAAGGACACCAATGGCTACTGCTCTAGTTTGGTTGTTCTTTATCCATGCTACTAAGTTATATATTTCCTAGACCTGTATTATTTAAAACATTTCATAATAAACCACTAATGCATATGTATGCTACAATTTATTTCAGCGATACAGCCAACAGCACCATTACTGAAGACGCAATAGCAGCATAATAAAAGCCATGTCATACTGGCTTGGTAGACTTATTTGATAGTTTCATCAACCAACCTGCTGCCCAAGCAACTAAGAATGAAAAGGCAAACAAACTTGGAGTGAGTACATCCTCCATTTACCAATCAACCTCTACATCCTTATCACGATCTTTATTTACTGCACTTCTGGTCTGAGCCAAAGAGTTTTTGCAACAATAAAAGGCTCGTTATTCTTTCCTAAACTAAAGTTGTCGATGGTTCTCTTTTTCTAATTGTTTGTTACTTCGGTCCTTTGGATGTTCCCGACCATCAAACCAAGGGGCATCTGCAAAGTTTTCAACCTTTATTCCCTCCAAACACGCTAAGTTTACAACATATTGAGTTGGTGTATTACGGGCATGGTGGTGTGTATGAATCCCGCAAATTGAACAGAACCAATGTTTTGAAGTATGAGTATGAAAAGTATATTCCTTCAGTTCATTTTTACCTTTGATCACATTTAAATTCTTAAGGTCAACACAGGCAAAGACAGCATACTTTCTACTACACATCGAACAAGAACATCTTTGAACCTGTTCAATTCCATTAGGAAGTTTCAGGTTTATCTCGACAGCGCCACAATGGCAGGTCAATAACGCAGAATTTTCCATATTTTACCACTATGCAGCAATCAGAAAGTGATAGAATAGCAGACCGATAACCAAACCCTTAAGGAAAGCAATCCAAGCAACACCATAGTCACTGATACCCAGTTTGGATTTCCAGAACTCCATTTGTCTTTTATGTATTTCAATCATTGTTACCAATAAACCTCTAAATCTTTATAGCTATCCTTGTTTACCGCACTTCCTGTCTGTGCCAAAGAACTTTTGTCAGTGAAATTGCTTAGTTAAACTTGTATTCTTTGCTTGGTTAGGAGAGCGTGTACGAAGCCCCTGCACTACTCTGGGATAGCTATAGTGGCCTATAAGGTCAGATGGCACTCTGCGTGAGAAGTAGTAATAGCCACCTCTGTTAAACGTATATGGGATACTTTTGGTCTGCATTTTGGTCAGTACTCCATGTAAGCCATAAAGCATGGCATTAAGAATAACTGAGTGATGTCAGATGCTTAGATTAGATTAACTCTAAAAAGTTAGGCTGTTTGTGGCGCACCGGGTAGGATTCGAACCCACGGCCCCTTGATTCGAAGTCAAGTGCTCTATCCAGCTGAGCTACCGGTGCTAATTTTTAAACATTTTAGAAGCCCAAAATCACACGGTTAATTGAAAGTGTCAACAGGATCAATATAACTTAAGCTGTAGTTCGATACTCTTTAGACTTACGAATAATTTTTACAACCGCTTAAAATATTAGTTATCAAAACCACCAAAATTCTTAAATAAATTTGGATCACCGAAAATATCATTATATTCGTTTGTGCTTCCAGTTCCCCCGTCACCACCTTCAGATTCGAGCGTATCAGCGTTATTTTGAAGAAGTTTTAATTGGTCTGCAAAATTAGATTTTTTAGCATCCTCCGCCTTCACGATGCATTCACCTCCATACAGATTATTTTTGATAATCTGCTGCCAACCTAGGATCGCCATTAAAAAGAGAAATAAAATAACAAAAATTGATTTTGGAAAAATAAATGCTTTTTTGCTATCTTCCTTCAACCGATCGCTACTGATTTCTTTATACATTTTTGCTGCGCTCTCTAAAGCCTTTTTCTTTTCCTGACGGCGCCGAAAGAACTCGTATAACACAGCCGCTACAAGGGTCAGACAGATGATTACAAAAGCAAGTGCGCTAATCGCAGGACTTATTCCTAAACGTACTTTTGTTGCAATAACCGTCGTGAGTGTTTGCTCGGATAGTATACTAAATACAGTTGTATTGTAATTTTCAAAAGAAGCTAGAAACGCTATAACAGCAGACGATCCTATAGCAGGCATAAGATATGGAATCAGTATCTTAATAAATACTTGCATCTGGCTGGCACCCAAGTCTAATGCCGCCTCTTCTTGGGTCGTATCAAAGCGTTGAAGTCGAGCAACAAAAATAAGAAAGCAATATGTAGATATGAAGCAAGTTTGACCTAAGATCGTCAAAAAGATACCATTTCTGCCTAGCTCTGAAATAATTCCTTCACCACCAATCGTGGCAATTCGATCCCATAAAACAACCGTTGAAATCCCAATAACAACCCCAGGAAATAATACAGGCATGATGGACATAGAGTAAAAGAGAGTGCGCAACTTACTGTGCACCTGAGTTAGAACTATTGCAGCAGACATTCCAATTGGAACAGACAAAGCTACAACTCCAAGCGCAATAAATAGGCTCGTAATCAAACCAACGTGCAAATCCCTGTCAGCTGCTAAACCAGCTAATCGCTGCCCATCATATGCAATTTTTCCTTCATTGAACCACCTAAAGCTAAAACACTCCCATGGAGTTATTGATGGGAATTCAGCCGAATTAAATGCTGTAACGCTCATAATAATTAAAGGACCGAATAAATATAGAAAAAATATAGAAATATATAGGCCAAGAAATATTTGGAATGTACGGTTCGAGGTCATCTCACAACCTCACCGATTGTAACCCTAAATATACGCATCATCAAAAGCACAAAAGCCACTGAAACAACCAACAAAATAATAGAATACGCCGATCCACGTGACCAATTATCATTCATATTGAACCATTGATAAATAAGTTGTGTGAACCAAAATGTATTGGGACTACTCAGAACTACGGGCGTAGCCAATGCTCCCGCGGTAAGCATAAAGACCATAGTAGATCCAGAAGCGATACCAGCTTTAGCATGAGGAATTACAATACGCCAATGGGTTCGTATTGTTGAGGAACCCAAATCTTTAGCCGCCTCAAGCTGATTTGTATCCAAAGTTTCTAACGCATTGTAAAGCGGGAAAATCATCAAAAGGATATAAGCATATGTAAGGCCAGTATAAAGAGCGACGTCCAGAGCTATAAAGTTGACCGCGGCGTCCAGTAGACCCATTTCCAACAACAAATTATTAATTACACCTTCTCCGGCAAATAGAATTCGAATTGCAAAAGAGCGAAGAAGTTCATTTATCCAGAAAGGTATAATAAGAGCCAATATAAGAAGGCGTGTTGCGTTTGGTGTAGCTAGTTTTGCGATATAAAAAGCGATTGGATAACAAAAGCACAAATTTATAATTGTGACTAAAATGGCGGTACCAAGAGTATCAACAAATACTCCAATATCCACGTAGTTGTATGCGTCCTTACTAGTTTCAGATCCAAAAACAAAATGCTTATAATGTGTCAGAGTGTAGACATCATCTGGACCGCCTCTTAATAACGGTGGTAAGTTAGGTCGAAATGATAGGTCCAGCATATATAGCTGTGGAATTAAGATTAAAAAAATCAACCAGAACGTTATCGCAATTAAAAAAAACGTGGAAATAATTGATCCATTTTTTTTGAAAAAACCACCCATCACGCCAGTACCTCAGTCAAGGGCCAGCGGGCCGCTTGGCAAAACAATCGCACTCTCAGTCGCAAAAGACAGCTCGATCGTAGAGCCTGGTGTTAGATCAGATGTGTCAAATACACTTGGCACGCTAAATCGAATACTTTTATTTTTATTCGATTTTAAATAAATATTCTTCAAATTTCCCTCGAATTCGATAGTTTCAATATCTGCAGAAAAATTATTTTTTGGAGCCTTGGCACCTTTTGCCAAACTCAGAGACTCTGGTCTGACAAAAATAATTACGTCGTCTCCAACGCCGACTGGGTGTGGGTCACCCAAAGTTGTCCTGCCAACGGACCCACTAAAGGAGGTGCCTTCAACATTCACCTTGGCGATGCTTTTGGAAACCTTCTCTACCTTTCCTGAAAAGGCATTATTTTCTCCAACAAAAGTTGCAACAAACGGAGTACTCGGAGCTTGATATACTTCATAACACGAACCCACTTGCTCAAGTTGACCATCGTTCATAACGCCAACTCTGTCAGACATGGTCAGAGCCTCGCCTTGATCATGGGTAATGTAGATGAATGTAATTCCAACTCTCTGCTGTATTGCTCTGAGTTCAGTTCTCATTTTTTGACGTAATTTAAGATCGAGTGCAGATAGTGGTTCATCAAGCAAAAGAACTTCCGGCTCTACTGCCAGAGCTCTCGCTATTGCTACTCTTTGCTTCTGGCCCCCAGATAGTTCATGAACTTTTTTATCGCCCTGTCCATTCAAGGCTACCAAATCAAGCAATTCATCCGCTCTTTTGCGTCTTGCCTGCTTGCTTACGCCTCTAACCTCTAAAGAAAAGGCAATATTATCCGCCACAGACATTAATGGAAACAATGCTAAATTTTGGAAAATCAAAGATGTTGGGCGCTTATTTGGCCCAATGCCTGACATATTTTGCCCACCGATAAGAACTTTACCTTCAGACGGTTCAAGAAAACCCGAAACTGCTCTCAGAAGAGTAGTTTTGCCACAACCAGAAGGCCCAAGGAAACTAAAAAACTCACCTGCCTCTATTTTGACATTTACGTTTTTTGCGGCATAAAAATCGCCAAATGCGATTGATACGCCTTGGAGTTCAACGTCTGCACTCATTAATTCTATTCCTCAGTATATTTTAGATACCGATAAACTAAACGAGCGCCAAGCATAAACTTGGCGCCCGCTTATTTTTATGTTTACAACTTATGCTGTTTCAAATTTGTTAGCATACTCGGCGCGCGCATCTGCAAACCAAGGTGGCTCAGGTGGCCATGCGTTCAGTTTAGACGCTGTATCACCAGGATAAATGGCCTGAGAAATCGCTTTAGTTTCATCGGAATAGAAATCTGAAGCTCCGATAACAGCTGAATTATAGCCTATCTCATTAATAGTTTGCCCACCAACTTCTGGGGTAAAGCTATAATTAATTAGCTCATAAGCCTCATCAATATTTTCCGCCTTGGCTGAAAGCGTAATTCCGTCAACCCAGGCTAAAGCGCCCTCTTCCGTTGTTTGATAAGCGACAGGCTCACCTGCTTTCATCATTGAAACAATTGGTCCATCCCATGTTTGTCCAACAACTACACCATCAGATGTAAAGCCTTGTTTCTGAGGATCAGCACCTGACCAGAATTTTACCAAGTTACCTTTTTTAGCAATACAGTATTCTGTAATTATTTCCCAGTTCTTACGCATTGTGTCTTCGTCTTTGTAGGAAGACCAAAAATCCATTTTACCCTGATGATGCATCCAAATACCACACCCTGTCATCATTGAGTATGTTCGACCCATCATAAATGCGCCGTCAATACCTGGGTTTGGTTCCCAAAGATCTCCAAAACTCGGTAGTCCATCCGGAGTCCATTTGTCGGTACGCCATGAAATTGACTCTGTTCCCCATAACTGAGGAACCCAGTGAGAGCCCTTACCACCAAAGTTCCAATCTCTTTCACCAACAGCGACCATCCCTGGGTTCACGTTCCCGATATTGGTAATTTTGTTCATATCGAATGGAGCTAAAACACCAAGATTTTCCCACTGCAACGCTCTCATATTTGTAGGACTTGCCAAATCGAAACCAGCTCCTCCACCTGCTTTCATTTTAGCAATAATCTCACCATTATCACCAATCTTTGTATGATTTACTGTGATACCGGTTTTTGCTTTAAAATCTGCAAGTACTGAGTCAGGTAGATACTCCCCCCACATCAAAACATTCACCTCACCGCTAGTAGCAGCAAAAGCGTTTTTGACGAACATAGGAGCCACAGGTGCGAAAGCAGCTAGCGCAGCACCTCGCTTTATTAGAGTTCTACGATTGAACTCTTTAGCGGCCATCCCAGTGGATAGCGAAGAGTTTTTGTTTTTAGTCATAAATTTACCTCCAGGTTTAGTTAGTCGAGTAGTCCCGTTAAAGCTTGTTACTAATAGGCATAAAAATCAATTAAAATTTTAAACTGGATACAAATTTTGAATAGCCTTTTTTGAGATATGTAATAAAAAAGGACTTACAAACTAGACGGAATTAAAATGCCACTCCCGCTCCTAACGACAACAATTGGTTCATTTCCCAAGCCCAAATACACACCCATAAGAGATTGGTTTGATATCTCTCGGGAAAAAGGTGGTATGAATTGCGCACAAACAACCCAAAATTATGCAGCAGACCTTTCGAAAAATAAGGAAAAAAACGAGGAATTATTTGTAAAAGCTGCAAAAGAAGTGATCGATATCCAAATAAGAGCCGGTATTGATATTCCGACAGATGGAGAAGTCCGACGAGAAAACTACATTCACTACCATTGTAGACACTTGTCAGGATTTGATTTCAGTAAACTTGAACATCGAATTTTGCGAGATGGCGCTTATGAGACGGACCTGCCTGCTATAAGAAACGATATATCACATAGTGGAGCTGCCTATTCAGTGAGTGACTTTAAAACAGCTCAAAAACTGTCATCAAAGCCCTTAAAGTTCACATTGCCTGGTCCACTGACGATTATGGATACAACTGCAGATTGTTTTTATGACGACAGACCAAGGCTGAACAAAGTCTTGGCAGAGACAATCAATAAAGAAATTCATGCTCTAGTAGACGCAGGTTGCAAGCATATTCAGGTAGACGAACCACTTTTTGCAAGACAGGTAAATGATGCTTTATCATTTGGTTTTGAAGGGATCGATAGATGTTTTCATAAAGTTCCAAATTCAGTAAAACGCATAGTGCATATGTGTTGTGGATATCCTGATCATTTAGACGATTCAGAATACAAGAAGGCCGACCCTCAGAGCTATATTGATCTTAGTTCGATGATAGATGATGCTGAGTTTGATCAAATTTCAATTGAAGACAAACACTGCTGCAATGATCTTGACCTTCTCGAAAAATTTAAAAAGAAGGCAGTGATTTTTGGAAGTATTGCCATCGCGTCAAGTAAGATCGAAACTTTAGACGAGGTAGTTAATCGCCTCAAACAAGCGCTTAGTCATATAGACAGAGAACGATTAATAGTAGCACCAGACTGTGGATTGGGCCTGCTACCGCCCAAACTAGCCGAGGAAAAATTAAAAATAATGTGCCAAGCAGCGGCCATGGTGTAGGTCAATAGCGTTTCGGCTAATCGAACTCAACAGCACGGCCCTCCTTAGCGCTTTCCTGCGCTGCCATACCCATGATCACAGCTTTATAGCCATCCTCAAGGGTAACATCTGGCTTTTGAATTTTTCCAAGCACAAGATCTAGAAACCTTTTATGCTGGTAATAAGTAGAACCATTGTGGTCACCGGCCTCTAGTAAAACCGGATCGACAGTAACCTTAGTAACCTTAGGGTCCATAGGATATCGAGGGCTTTGTATAACTAACGGTACTGGAGGTTCTCCTAGTTTTTTTGGCCAAAACCGCGCTGGACCAGGTATTTTTGTTTCGAGCTTTCCCTTAGGACCTACAGCAATTATCTCTTCTTGATACTTGGAGCCCTCTGCAAACATACAAAGTTCCAGCATAGCCCTTATACCATTCTCAAAATCTACAAGGACATAACCATTATCCAAAATATCGGGTTTTTCGCCATCATATATTTCATCTAAATGATTAACATTCTGACCCGCACTTGCCATTATCCGCTTTGGTTCTGACTTTGTTATTAACCGCATTAGATCAAAAAAATGGCAACATTTTTCAACAAAAGTTCCACCTGAGTTAGTGTTGAATCTGTTCCAATCTCCAACCTTACGCAGAAATGGAAAACGATGTTCACGGATAGTTAACATCTTAATACCACCGGTTACTGTCTCTACTACGTCCATAAATGACGAAATTGGAGGCATATACCTGTATTCCATGGCAACCCAAACAGGTGATTTGTAATCTCGAGCAAAATTTAAAATTACCTCTTTATCCTCGACAGCTGTGAAAAGTGGCTTTTCGACCAAAATAGGAAGGTTTCGCATTTCGTCAATTTTTCGCAGTTGTGGGAGGTGACAATGATTTGGGCTTGCTATTACAAGACAATCAAGATCTGAAAACTCCAATAACCCTTCCAGATTATCAGCAAATACGGCCTCAGGGGCGACTTTTAATGCCGACTGTGCCATATCCTTATTTGGCTCAAATATAACAGAGATGTTAGTTCCGGCCAGTAGTTTAATATTATTAAGATGCTCATGACCCATCATTCCACATCCAATAATTCCATAATTTATCATCTATTTCTCACTTCATCCTCTGGACATACCTTGACCGCGAAGTGTCAAACCATGTTCGAGAATATTCTACTGGATAATCAAACTGACCCCAAGTTAGTCTTTCAACATACCCTGTTAAAGTCCCTCTATCTAATAAAAAAGTTTTGGGCGACCATGAGGGCACCTTTTCTAACGATACGTAGTCTTCAGCTTTTGAAATCCACAAACCTAAATATTCACGATAATAATTATAAAGTGAGTCTGATAAATTTTTGCCTTTCACAATACCGACACTTTCATCTAACCAGATCTCCTCAAGGGCAATAACTAAATCATTTAAATACCGTAAACGCCTTACACGGGTGGCATTATCTGAAAGTCCGAATGGAATTAAATCTTTGGGCTTTCTCATCAAATTTACAGCTAATATATCGGCTCGTGGCAATCCGCCTCCGCCAATTAGCTCAAGCCTAAACATGGCGTAAACGCTTCCGTCCAAATTGTTTTGCTTAACATAATTACCCGATCCATGAACGCGCTTCAAAAGTCCCAAGTCATCCAGACGGCTCAGTGCTTTTCTCAAAGTCATCACTGATGTTTTAAAATTTTTAGCCATTTGACGTTCAGGTGCTAAGCGTTCTCCCGATACGAGTCTGCCCGATGCAATCTCACGAGCTAAATACTCTGAGATTTGCACGTATTTGGGTAAAGAATTTGGGCCGATATTAAAATTATGCTCAATCAATTTTATTATCTTTCAAATTCAGTAAGTGTAAGATTGATATACGATTGATATACCTTTTTTCTGATGCTAGCAAATAGAAAGCCAAACAATAATTAGAGGTACCCATGAGCATTGTTCCAATTACTTCCGCAAATCTCAAGTCAAGTGAAGTTGCTTGGTTTTCCGCTTTGTGCTCAGATGACTATCAGTTTTTAGGTGTTCCCGATGGACGTTTAAGATCAAATTGGGTTCACTGTTCGAATATCGTAAAAACGGCGGAAGCTCAGGGCTTCAGAAATATCTTATGCCCATCATCTTATCAAGTAGGCCAAGACACGCTTTCATTTGTAGCAGGGTGCGCACCAATAACTGAAAGCATCAATCTGCTAGCTGCAGTGAGATGTGGAGAAATGCAGCCGATTATGCTTGGTAGAACGCTCTCAACTCTTGATCATATGCTGGAGGGGCGACTTACTGTAAACATAATAAGTTCTGACTTCCCCGGTCAAACCGAACCTAGCCCATATCGTTATCAAAGATCACGAGAAGTTGTGGAAATATTAAAACAAGCTTGGACACAGGACGAAATAAATTTTGAAGGAGATATTTATAATTTTAAGGGATTAAGCACAGATCCAGTTAAGCCATATCAAAATGGGGGTCCCCTATTATATTTTGGTGGCTATTCTCCAGATGCTTTGGAATTATGCGGGCAACACTGTGATGTTTATCTAATGTGGCCAGAAAAAATTGATGAACTTAAAAACCGAATGAAAGCTGTCCATGCCGTTGCAGAGAGATACAAACGAACATTAGATTATGGATTAAGAGTACATATGATCGTCCGTGAAACCGAACAAGAAGCGAGAGAATACGCAGATTATATAGTTTCAAAGCTGGATGACGAATATGGTAGAATCATTAGGGATAGAGCGCTTGATTCAACCTCACTTGGGGTTGCTCATCAGGCAAAAAATAGAGAACTAGCAGACAAATACGGATATGTCGAACAGAACCTTTGGACTGGTGTAGGACGAGCAAGATCAGGCTGTGGGGCAGCAATAGTAGGTTCAGCCGATCAAGTTTGTTCAAAATTGGAGAGCTATAAAAAAATGGGTATAAGAGCATTTATACTGTCCGGGTATCCTCACATAGACGAAGCTAAATATTTTGGAAAACTCGTGATGCCCAATATGGACACCTGCTCCTTACCCCACGCATATGGGCGAGTACCTAACGGAACACCCAAAACACCCCTCGGGACAGGAGAACGAGTCTGATGGAAAGAGTAAAACTATCTGAAAAACTTGAATTTAGTCGTTTAATTTACGGAATGTGGAGACTAGCAGATGACGTCGATACATCAGTATCGCATGTGGAAACTAAAATAAACAAATGCCTAGAACAGGGAATAACAACTTTTGATCAGGCAGATATTTACGGAGGGTATACTGCTGAAGCAGTTCTGGGACAGGCTTTGAAGAAAAAACCAGCCTTACGTGATCAAATGGAAATTGTCACAAAATGTGATATCGTTATTGATGCCGGAAGACACTCTGGAGCCAAAGTAAAACACTATGACACCTCTAGAGAGCACATTCATGCCAGTGTTGACGCCTCACTCGTAGAAATGGGTATTGAATATATTGATCTACTCTTAATACATAGACCCGACCCGTTCATGAACCACCACCTTACAGGCGCGGCGCTTGATGAATTAGTAGCCGTCGGGAAAGTGGGTTCAATTGGAGTATCCAATTTCAGACCATGGGATTGGGAATTATTGCAATCTGCAATGAATAACAAACTAATCACAAACCAAATTGAAATAAGTCTCAAAGAACTAGGGCCATTTACCAATGGGGATTTAGCATTTCACCAGATGCATGGTCATAGTATTATGGCTTGGTCACCACTTGGAGGCGGCGATTTGCTAACTGGCAACGGGACAACACAAGACATACTTGATGAAATTGCAAAAAAAAATCAGGTCGACCCTGCCGCAATCGCAGTAGCTTTTTTGTTAGCACATCCTGCAAAAATCCTACCCATCCTGGGAACAAATAACATCGATAGAATTTCCTCGATTTCCGATGCGACTAAAGTAGAATTGGATCGCCAAGATTGGTTCAGATTATATGAGGCCAGCCTAGGACAAGAAGTCGCTTAAGCCACGGCAAAAAAGATTTGAGCGGTCAGCTTTCGGTATGCTAGCATAGAAAAGTTGATGAGTCTGGGATAGTATATGACGGTTAGGTTTCTAAAAAATGCAAGCGTTTGTATATCGTTTTTATTTATAAGCACTTTGCCCGCTGTTGCTTTAGACCGGGTCATGGGCCACGGAGGGCCAGTTAAAGATGTTGTTGTTTCTCCAAATGACCAACTTTTAGCCAGTGTTAGCTTTGACTACTCGGTCGTTCTATGGGACACAAAATCATTTCAGGAGAGCCACCGGCTACTGGGTCATGATGCTTCTGTAGTAACGGCCGCTTTCTCTCCCGACGGAAGATTTTTAGCAACGGGCGGAGATGATTTCTATACACTCATATGGGATATGAGCCTTATTTGGGGTTCGGAAGATCCATCCCCTGCAGCTAAATTTTTACACAAAGGTAAAATCGCAAATATTACATTTTCTGCCGACTCAAAATTGATGGCGAGCGCCAGTTGGGATGGATATTTACGTGTTTGGTCCTTGGAAGATATGAGTTTAATTGCTGAGTTGGCTGGACATCTAGGACCTGTGAACGCAGTTCAATTTTTAAATGACAATACCCAGCTATTAAGTGCAGGCAGGGATGGTCACATTAGATTATGGGATCTTAAAGAAAAGAGGAATACCCGTTCACTTGTTAGAAATGGTTGGGGTGTCAACGTAATGCACGTTGACGAGAAACTCAGGTTTATAGCCTACGGAACTGCAGATGGCGCAATGAAAATCCAATCTCTTGACGAGAATGATGTATCGGTCACAGTGGCAAGTGGTAAAGACCCAGTACTATCAATCCAATATCATCCAATTTTTAAAAAGCTTGCATTTGGCACCGCAGGTGGAAGGGTTATAATTGCAGATATGGCAAGCAGTTCGGTACAAAATGATTTTCACATCACCGACGGTCCTGTTTGGGGTCTAACGTTATTTGATAACGCGGAAAAACTGGCAGTAGCAGGGCTGGATGATTTTTTTACTACTTTGCCTGTCGGTATTTCAGCAGATGACATTGAGGTAGAAATCCCAGCAAACAGGCGTTTCCATCCAAAATTGGCAACGATGGACAATGGAGCACGGCAATTTGCTCGAAAATGTAGCGTTTGCCACTCGCTTGAACCTAATTACAAAAGACGTGCAGGCCCAACACTTTATGGAATATTTGGCCGAAAAGCTGGAACAGCTGAAGGATATACTTATTCTGAGGCTCTTAAGAAAAGTGATTTGATTTGGGATGAAATTACTATAAGCGATCTTTTCGACCATGGCCCCGATGTTGTAACGCCCGGCTCCAAAATGCCAATTCAAGTAATCAAAAATGACAGTGATCTTAATGATCTTGTATTATTTCTTAAGATAGCAACCGCACCACAAAACTGACATCTAGGAACCCTTTTGAAGATTGTTCGAACTGACAAAGAACTCCATACTCCTATGATTGATGCTAAAATCAAAGAGGCCGGTCATCAATTGGTTCTGTTGCCAGACGGTATTACTGAAGATCAATTAATTGAAGAGACCAAAGACACAGCTCTTATTCTTATGTGTTACACCCCAATAACACGCAGGGTGATTGAAGCTGCCAAAAAACTAAAAGGCATCGTAAAATATGGGGTTGGAATTGATGCTGTAGATATTCCAGCCGCCACAGCCAAGGGAATACCTGTTGTAAATATTCCAGAGTATGCAGAAGAAACGGTAGCCGAGGGAGCATTTGCAATGCTCATCGCGCTTGCAAAGAAATTGCCAGCAATTCAAAATCAAATGGAAAACAATGGGTGGGCATGGCCAGAGCCCAAATGGCTTGGATCTGACATCGCGGGCAAAACTTTAGGTATAGTAGGTTTTGGGAAGATAGGGAAAAGCATGGCTCGAATGGCTAATCACGGCTTTCGTACGAGAGTTATAGCATTTAGTCCTCATACCGATGACCATGAAATGGAAAAATTTGGCGTTACAAAATATAACTCTTTAGGCAAACTACTATCAGACAGCGACTTCGTGAGTATTCACAGTGTTTTAAATTCTGAAACTGAGAAACTAATTGGTGAAAAAGAATTACGACAGATGAAACGAAATGCTATTCTCATTAATTCGGCCAGAGGAGCAATAATTGATGAGCAAGCATTAATTAAAGCAATTAAAGAAAAGTGGATTGCGGGTCTAGGATTAGATGTTTTTAGCCAAGAACCACTGAATGCACGAAACCATCCAATGAAGAAATTATACGGCAGACCCAACGTTATCCTTATGCCTCATTTGACCTTCTACACTAAAGAGGCGATGGATCGCCTGGAAACTGAAACCCTCGAGAGAAGCTTTGAAATACTACAGGGTAAGAAAGTTTTAATAAAATCTTTAGACCCTCGTTTGCTTAAACAAAGTCATTCTGTAGTTTTCCAATGAATGTCACTTTATTCAAATTTTAAAAACCTATTCATAATTTAGAAAGCAACATGCCTACTGCCTTTAAGTTTCAACATATCCCGCACCTGGTTGGGTGTAGCGATATCAAGCGAAAGCTCCTCAAGAATATTTCGCACCTTAGTCACTTGATCTTTGCTAGATTGAGCCAACTTGCCAGGCTCTATCCAAAGCGAGTCTTCAAGTCCAACCCGCACATTTGCACCTTGGGCCGCACCCATTGATGCTAATGTCATCTGATTTTTACCCGCCCCTAGAATAGACCATTGATAATCACTTCCAAACAAGCGGTCAGCTGTTCGCTTCATGTGCATTAAATCTTCTGGGTGTGCGCCAATTCCCCCCAACAAACCAAAGACTGATTGAATGAAGAATGGTGGAGATATTAAGCTTCGGTCAACAAAATGTTTCAAGTTATATAGATGTGAAATATCATAACATTCAAATTCAAATCTTGTTTCATTAGACTTACCAAACTTCAGTATTGTCTCTATATCTTGAAAAGTATTTTTGAATACTAAGTCCCGTGACTTCTCAAGGTTATCTCTTTCCCAAGTATGCTCAAACTCGCTAAAGCGATCGAGCATGGGATACAGCCCGAAGTTCATCGATCCCATATTTAACGATGCAAGCTCAGGTTTAAAAACTGACGCTGGCATCATACGTTCTTCTACTGTCATATGAGGGCTGCCGCCGGTAGTTATATTAATAACAGCATCGGTTTCCTTTTTAATTTTCGGTAAAATTCCCTTAAAAACTGCAGGATCCTGAGTTGGCTTACCGTTTCTTGGATCCCTAGCATGCAGGTGAAGAATTGAGGCACCCGCACCAGCGGCTAAAATTGCTGCATCAGCAATTTCATCAGGCGAAACTGGTAAGTATTTGGACATACTTGGCGTATGAATAGCTCCTGTAACAGCACAGGAGATAATGACTTTTCGTTTTTCTTTACTCATTTTCTCTCAATTGATTATGAAAATTCCAGATTTTAGATAGAGAAGCTTATGACTTCAGTATTTTTTCTCCAGTACCATTCCAATAACCAGTTTTGTAAACATCAGAGTTATTTGGAAAAGACACAAAATTTAGTGCCTCCTGCCACCAGATATTATCTTTTATTTCTATTTCCTTTCTCTGATCTAATGTACCCAATGCGATATGCCTAGCATCCATACTTTGCACTTTTATTCCAAGCTGTGTTCCACATCTGGAACAAATTTGATTAATCATTGGACGACCATGATTGGTGTTGGTATCTTCGTAAGATTTCAAGGTATCACCAGAGATCGCTAAATCACTTTCGTTAAATAACACAAATGTCCGAAAAGCTTACCCACTAGTAGTTTGGCACCAATTACAATGGCAACTTACTCTCCATTGCGCTTCTCCATCGACAGTATAAGTGATATTCCCAAACTTGCAGCCCCCAGAATATTTTGGCGCCATATTATTTCCTTCGTTTGATTTCATAAATATTATTTCTGCAACTTAATCTTCAAAAACCCTAACATCGAAGTTAACTAAAAATATCGAATTGAATAATTTAATTCGTACAATGTTAGATAACATATGCATTTCGGCAATAAAAAATTAGTATAAAGTATAAATAAAGAACTTATGGAAATTATTTAAATGGCTATTCCAAATGATGCAGATAAACGAAAAGAAGTGCGCCCTGTAATTTGCTATCCAAATGAGACCCTTCCAGATCCAGATCTAAATGAGCTTAACAAAAATAAAAAAACGCTAACACTCATCAAAAAGATCATCGTAGAACCTCGCGAAGGGGCCTGTTTTTCTGTGAAGTCCGGCCAGTTCTTTCGTATTATATCTTCAAAGGGTCCCCAGGTTGGTGATCTCAACCTATGGGCTGAAAACAATTTAAATGAGAAGTTTTATTCAGGTAAAACACGAGCACTTCACGGTTCTCATGTTAGTACTGGGGATAGGCTTTGGTCCAACTTTCCGCACCTTAGGCCAATGGTAACAATCACTGCAGATACTCTGGATTGGTATGGCATTGATAAATATGGAGGGTCTGTTCATGACGTAATCGGAACCAGATGTGATCCATATACAAACAAACTTCTTTCCGGCAGCGATTATGACAATTGCTGTCATTCGAATTTAACACGCGCACTTGCAAAATATATGAATTTGGAAATTTTCGAAGCAGAACAATTTGTGCACGATGTATTAAATGTTTTTATGTGTACTGGCTTTACCAGAGACACAGGACAATATTTCATGAAAGCAAGTCCGGTAAGACCGGGTGATTACCTGGAGTTTTTCGCTGAAATTAATTTAATTGTAGGTTTATCGGCTTGCCCGGGTGGCGATTGTTCTAGCAAACATTCAAGTAATGAGGCTTCTTGTTATCCACTTGAAGTTGAAATTTATGAGAACCTATCAAAAAGCAGACTCAAGCGAACAGAGCCTATGCTTAATTCGTACTCTGGATGCCATGGGATTACCAATTAGACTACAAAAAAATTCACAATTTATAATTAAACGAGTCTTCAAAAAAAAACGCATAATTTGCCCACTGATTTTAATTTGACAAAAATTATTATCGGTTCAAAGACTTTTTATGTTTGGGCGATGCCGTCGCCTCTGAACAATCAGATAACCTAAAAACCATCCTGAACGCCGGGATCTTACTCAGCCTTTTTATTAACTACTTACTGGCACTCAAAATATGTTCTCTGTGTAAAGAGTAAAAGCCAGAAAAGACAATTATAGAGGCTCCCAATAGTGTCACCCCGTCTGGCCATTCACCAAAAAATAAAACCCCTAATCCAAGCGCTCCAATAAGCGATGTATATCTAAAAGGGGAAACAAAACTAATATCGCCTGTCCTCATTGCTACAATACCGAGTAGAGTAGCAACGGTGACGGCTGATGCTGCAACTATAATCAATAACCAAGACGTTATATGAACTTCAACCCACTCACTTCCAATGAGTGATAACGCGGCAAATACAGTGATACCGAGGGTAGTCGAAAAAGCTACAGCGATGGTAGGAATTTCACTATCAAGCTTTCGTGTAGATATTTCTCGAATTGTTAATAAAATAACTGATGCCAGAGCCACAAGCGAATATGAGTTAAAGCCAGCCAGGCCAGGTCGAATAATAATCAATACACCCGTAAATCCAATTAAAATTGCACTCCATCGGCGCCAGCCAACCCGCTCTCCCAGAAATAGAGCGGCCGCCATCGTTATTGCTAAAGGTAGTGACTGCGCGATCGCCGTAACATTCGCAAGGGGCATATATTTCAAGGCTGTTAAGAAAGTAACCGTAGTACCAATTTCGGCTAAGACACGGATAATAATAAGCCGTTTATTTTTTTTAGGGTATTTTTGCAGCAGCGACTTTGCCCTTAATGCAAGAATCAACAAAGGCGGCAAACTTACAAGACTTCGTAAGAAAATAGCCTGAAAAAAATCAATGTCCAAGAACAACAACTTCATCACAGCGTCGTTTAAAACATAAGCCAAAACGCAGCACGTCATTAGGGCCGCACCGAGGAAATTATCATTCAGCCTCATAAACACACCAAATAATATCAAGTAAAATTAATGACCTGGTTACAACTAACCAAAATACGCAAGAAGATACCAAGCTCAAGCTGCTTTGGCGCGTGATTTCCGTTTATGCCGCCAACGACTATTTGATTGAGGTTTTTTACGAGATGGTTTTCTCTGACTGCTTTTTGTCGATGAGTTAACTGGCGTTCCTCCCAGTAATTCATCGATTTCTGCCAATTTACCCTTATCTGCAGTTGTTACTAGGTTCAAAGCTAATCCATTCGCTCCATTACGGCCGGTTCGCCCAATCCGGTGAATATAATCCTCCGTTTGCCTTGGGAGATCAAAGTTGATCACCTGGTGTAAGTGAGGTATATCAATTCCACGTGCAGCAACATCCGTTGCAACCAGTACTCTAAATTTGTTGTTTCGAAGCCCCAAAATAACACGCTCTCTCTTATTTTGACGTATATCGCCGTGAATTGCGCTTGCTGATATGTTAGAGACCTTCAGGCGCTTTGCCAATTTCTCAGTGGCAAATTTACTATTCACAAATACAATCGCGCTTTCTTCATGCTGTCGTAGAGCATGTACAAGTGCATCGAATTTATCCTCTTTGCTCACAAATTCTGTAGTCTGAACTATATTTTGGCTAGCACTATTAGCCCGCCCAATTTCGATCCGAGCCGGATTATTTAAATATTTTGCAGATGCTTTTTCAATACCCTTTGGTAAGGTCGCCGAAAACAGCAAGGTTTGCCGTCCGACAGCAACATTATCAAAAATTTTTGCAATCGGAGCGGAGAACCCCATATCAAGCATGCGATCAGTTTCATCCAAAACCACATAATTAAATGTAGACAAATCAAGACTTTTTCTGTCTAGGTGATCAATAATTCGGCCTGGTGTTCCAACTATAATTCGTGGGTTTTTTGACAACATTTGAACCTGACGATCCATGGATGCCCCACCGATTAATACAACTGATCGAATCTTTGATTTCAAACTCAAAAGCATCCGAATTTGTGCATCAACTTGCATAGCCAATTCACGGGTTGGCGTAACTATAAGCCCACGCACCTCTGCATTGTTCATGATCTTTGTAAGTAAAGGAATCGAAAAGGCAGCCGTTTTACCAGTTCCTGTCTGCGCAGAACCGAGAATATCTTTACCATTTAACGCCACAGGTATCGCTTTCTGTTGGATGGCAGTAGGCATTGCAAACTTGAGTGCTTCTAATTTATGCTGAATTGCTTCAGGAAGAGGGAACTCATTAAAGTGCATAACTATTCACACCCATAACAAGAAATAAGTCTTCGGTAATACATTTATTTTCCCTTCTCTTAGTCGTGTATTTAGCAGCATACGCAATTGTAAAAACGTACGGCGAAACTCAAAACAAAGAAAACAGTAGAATAAAAATTCCTGTCACATATCGCGACATTTGGATAGAGTATCGTAAAGCTAGGAGCCGTCTAGACGGTTAAAGAGAATAAAACAAGAAAAATTTATTTAACATAAACAAAATAAGTGTTTAGGAGTTTGTGGTAACATCTATTAATTCACACTTCCTTCAGTAAAAAATACTAAAGATGATGCATCCTTATCTGAATTTGCCAACAAAGCAGCCAAACCAGCTGCACCAGATGGAGAGGTCGCAAGCCTCATTTCACCCGCTATCCTTACCGCATCCTGTGCTTGCTCTTCGGTTATCAAACAAAAATCATTTGCAGCAGATGAAAGAATTTCAAAGGCTATGAGGGAGGGTGTCTTACAATCTAGTCGCCCCATATCCGAAACCGGTCCCTCAACCGTCATAATTTTACCATACTCGATGCTTTCTTTCAGACAAGGCGCTGCATCCGGTTCAACAATAAGAATTTCGGGCTGAACTCTCCAGCTTTTACGAATCTCGAAAGCTATTGCCGCTGCGAAGCCTCCCACGCCAGCTTGGAGGTATACATGCGTAGGCCACTCGTTTAGCTGCTCAAATTCCTCACGCAACTCCTTAGCAATGATTGTGTAACCTTCCATTACCAACCTTGGGGGCTCAATATATCCAGGCCATGATCCATCGGCTAAATGAATTGCACCAGTATCATTAGCATCTTTAATAGCGGCCTCAATACTTTCTTCATAGTTAGCTCCTGATCTAACTACTTCTGCATTTCTATGTTTAAGCCTCAGAGCGAAATCCTCTGGAACCGTATCAGACAAATGTATCCGTGCTTTAGCACCAAAAATTTGAGCCCCTGCAGCAACGGCAAGACCATGATTTCCAGCACTCGCGCAAACAAAAGTTATGTTTCGAGCGCATGATTTAAATTCATCAAGAAAAAAACTATCAGTTTTTATCGGCAAATCTTGTGTTTTAGCGATTATACTCCCCACGGCGTAAACGCCACCTAACGCTTTGAACGCACCAAGTCCCATTCTATCAGTTTCATCTTTGATCCAGATCGAATTATTCTGAACTGACTTTCTAAGTAATGGTGTCGGTTCATATTTCGGGCAAGCAGATAGAAGTTCAGCAGGTTTTGCAGACTCTAATATTACATCATGCGGCTTCACGGATAGACAACTCTTGTTGAGGATATTAAAATTCTAATCATAAATAATAAAGATATCGCATTTTAAGACATAGACTCACAAGACTTATTTCGAGATATCAATTTCATAAAATAAACGTTTTTGATTTTTAAATGATATCTTTGAGAAGATTGTTATTCCTGTCGAACTCTATGCGCCTAACTAGAAATCAAATATTGACTATCTATAATGTCCAGCAACTCATCCATACCATCAAGAAGATGGGTAACATTAAGTTCTTCATATGGCTTATGACAATAACCACCACAAACAATAACCGAGACAGAACTAGCGGCGATACCTGTTGCAGCATCAACTTCGGAATCACCAATCATCATAGTTGTCTCAATGGGGCTACTTATTGCACCAGCAGCTATTTGCAACATCAATGGATCAGGTTTTTTTACAAGATCTGGCCGACTTCCAACGATAGCATTAAAATAACTGCTGAGGCCAAGTGCTGAGACCAACATCTGCGCCACAGTTTCATCCTTATTAGTGCAAATAGACATTGGAATCCCGCGTTTTTTCAGACCCTCGAGACAATCTTTAACCCCGTGCATAAGTGATGACTTTTCACAGTAATACTTACGTGAGTAGGCAAGCATTGAAGTGATCACATTAGCCGCAAGATCCTCTGGCGCTTCAACATGACAAAGGGCCCTATGAACCAAAACAGGAATTCCATTGCCGATCATTCCTTTTACATACTCCAACGGAACCTGCCTCAATCCGAAATCATTAAGCGATTTGTTCAGAGCCAGAGCAATATCTGGCGCGGTATCTGCCAGTGTTCCATCCAAATCAAAAACACACCCTGTAATTTTGTTTACCATACTTCTTTGCTTCTTAATAGTTCTGCTTTCAATTAAAGCTATCGAACTTCAGTTTAACCTCAAGACACTCTTCAAACCATGTTGCAATTTTCCACAGGAAACATTGCACTTTCGAAGTTAATTAATATAATTCACTTCATCGGGCTGATGACCGTCGCTATCCATTGAACCAGGACCAATGACTACAGCTCTCAGCTACAGCCAATTTTAATCTTGAACACTAAATAAATGTATTCATCAGTTAATAAAAATGTTCAAAATATTTTTTATTCCTACAACTAGGATTTGCGCATTCATACAGAGCTACCATTCTTATACGCCAATGGGCATAAGCTTTGAATCTCGTTTGATAGATCTTGGAGCTACAAGTTCTTTCCACGTTGATAATGCAGTATTTGCAGCTGGAAAAGACGGCCTTTCAATATGCTTACCCCGACCAGGTTGAGCAACAGAGTTAGTGCTTTTATCCCAAACGACATCTCCCCGTGAAATCGTAATTCTAGGTAAACCTGAAACTTTGAAACCTTCAAATACATTATAATCGATAATTGATTTTTGAGTTTTTGCACTGATAGTTTTCTCAGCGGATGGATCCCATATTACCAAATCTGCGTCAGCTCCCTTCATAACAGAGCCTTTCCGCGGGTAAATATTTAAAATCTTTGCAATGTTGGTAGAAGTTATTGCAACAAACTCATTTGGAGTTATTCGGCCAGTTCCCACTCCATATGTCCATAACAATGATAACCGATCCTCTAGACCACCCGTTCCATTTGGAATTTTAGTAAAATCTCCGACGCCCATTCTTTTCTGCTCTGTTGTGAAAGCACAATGGTCTGTAGCTACAACATGCAAAGAGCCTGCCGATAATCCAGCCCATAGCCCATCTTGATGATACTTATCACGAAACGGTGGCGACATTACCCGCTGTGCAGAATAATCCCAATCCTCATTGAAATATTCGTTTTCGTCTAGTAGCAGATGCTGTACTAACGGTTCTCCCCAAACCCGCTGTCCTTTTTGCCGTGCTCGTCGTATAGCCTCATGCGCATCCTCACTCGAGGTATGAACAACGTATAAAGGAACGCCCGTGGCGTCAGCAATTGTTATAGCGCGGTTTGTCGCTTCGCCTTCTACGGAAGGAGGCCTTGAATATGCATGCGCTTCTGGCCCACTATTTCCCTCCTCCAAAAACTTTTGCTGCAAACTTGCTATTAGATCTCCGTTTTCAGCGTGAACTAAAGGAAAGGCTCCTAACTCACCACATCTTGTGAAAGAGGCATACATTTGATCATCATTGACCATTAATGCACCCTTGTACGCCATGAAATGCTTGAAAGTATTGACACCCCGACTAACAACATCTGACATTTCATTAAATATTTCTTCAGACCAATTTGTGATCGACATGTGAAAGCCAAAATCACATGACGCTTGCCTGTTTGCTCGCTCTAACCATTCATCTAGTGCAACCAACAGACCTCTTTCATCTGGGACGATCATATCGATTATGGTTGTTGTTCCGCCAGAGAGCGCAGCAAATGTACCACTTTCCCAAGTTTCTGCTGTCGTCGTACCCATGAAAGGCATTTCTAAATGAGTGTGAGGATCAATGCCTCCTGGCATAACGTAGCAGGAACTGGCGTCAATTATTTCATCACCAGATAGGTTGTCACCAATCTCAGAAATAATACCTCCATCTATTTTTACATCGGCGGTGTAACTTCTATCCGCCGTGAGCACCGTTCCACCTTTTATAACTTTAGACATCCTACGCCCTTCCACTAGCAATCACTACATACTTAATCGAGACTATATACATTAAACTATTCCTGATAATGAAAAATATCCATCACCCATTTGGTACTGCAAGCATCCCCTCTCCGAGCAAAGCAGCTGCATATACCCCATCAACAACTGGCATATTAAATTCTTTACTAAACGGATTAGCCAAATGTGCCATTCCTGCACAACCTAAGGCTATGGCACCAACCGAATATTCCTGCAGTAAACTATGGATAATTTCTCTCATCTGAACTTGGGTTTCTTCTGGTTTGTTTTCAAAATCCAAAACAGGGATATTACTAGCGTGTACGAAGCTACATTTATCAAGTAGACCATAATTTTTAAGATTATCTTCAATTACTGGAACGGCTTCTGAGACAGTTGTTATCACCCCGAATTTATCAGAATAAAGTGAACACATTGTAAAAGCTGCCCAGCCTATCCCAATAGTAGGAATTGATATAGTTCTCCTTGCTTCAAAAAGAAATGGATCGTCAAAGCAGGCTATAACAGCCAATTTTGACTCTGCTTTTTCTGCTTCCTTTAAATTTGAAAACAAAATTGGCTTTGCTTTTTCTGCATCACTCGGACCTTGTATAGCACTTGGAGCGCCAAAGCATGTTACCCCGGTGACATTTCGACGGTTATTTAAAGCAGTGTTAGCTGACAAAACAATTTTATCAGTCATAGACTGTGTTGAATTTGGGTTTACAAAAACAATATCGCTGCTCTGCGTCAAACAAGACCCTTTCCAGCATCGGACCCTTTCTTGTCACGTCGCCGCTGTGATAATACGAAAAACGTCAAAAAGAATAAGATGATTATTAATGAAAATAATGTAGTGAGTGTCCCAAGTGCATATATAACCGGGGTTGTCACATTGGTTGTCATTCCAAAAATTTCGAGCGGTAGCGTATTGCGACTGCCTGATGTCAACAATGTCCTGGCAAATTCATCATAACTCAGTGTGAAACCAAACAAAGCCACACCTATTAAAGAAGGAGCAATTATCGGCAGCACAATCAAACGAAAAACTTGAATTGGACCTGCCCCTAAATCTCTGCCAGCTTCCTCATACGCTTTGTCAAAACGGTTGAAGACCGCAAACATTATCAGAATTCCAAAGGGAAGCGTCCAGGTTAATTGAGCACCCAAGCCCGAAGTAGACCAATGAACTTCCCACCCTAATTGAGAAAATATCAGGCCAACGCCTAATGACACTAGAATTGATGGAATGACCAAGCTTGCAATGATAAGGTAAAAAAGCGGTGTTGAGCCAAAGAATTTTTTTCGGTAAGCCATCCCCGCCCCAACCGAAAAAACAACTGTTATGACCATTACCGTCAAACCTAGGATGATACTTCGTTGGAACGATCCCCAGATATCACCAACCATTTGTGTTCTAAATAATTCCTGAAACCAATGCAAAGATGTACCTTGCATCGGGAACGTTAAACCCCCAGTTGGGCCCTGAAAACTAAGAATACCTATTGTTATGACCGGGCCGTAAAGAAATACTAAAAACGCAATAAATATTGCAGTTAGTACATAAAAACCTGTAGATCGCTTTTCACCCAAAGTTATAACTCCTTACGAATATCCACAAAACGGAGCATGATTGAAATCATAATGACCACGGTTGCTAATAAAACGACTGCAGTTGCACAAGCGGAGGGATATTGAAGTAAACTTATATCGTTAGAAATCAGTCGTCCCATATTAGCTATTTGCGAACCCGACATAAATCTAACGGTAATAAAATCACCCATCACCAGTGCCACAACAAATATTGAACCAATCATTATTCCAGGCTTACAGAGAGGAATTATAACATTTACTAAAATCTGCGTACTAGATGCCCCAGCGTCTCTAGCTGCCTCTATAAGCGATTTATCAATTCTCATCATAGTGTTGAAGATCGGGACAACCATGAACAAAGTATACAAGTGAACAAAGGCCAAACAGACTGAAAACTCAGAATATAGAAGCCACTCGACTGGCTCATCCACTATGCCCATCTCGATCAATGACTGATTTGCCAATCCATTCCTCCCTAGAAATGGAATCCAACTAATCATTCTGATGATGTTTGACGTCCAAAATGGGATAGTGCAGAGGAGAAAACAAATGATTTGCCAGGTTAGAGAGTGTATGAAAAAAGCCAGATAGTATGCGACTGTAAATCCTAAAACAAGTGTTATTGCCCAAACCAAAACTGCAAAATATAAAGTTCTAAAAAATACCCGATAAGTGACATCAGAAGTCAACAAAAATTCGTAGTTATCAAATAGAAAAGCAGGGTAAATTGAGAACTCTGTGGAACCCCAAAAACTTACTGCTGTAATTAGGATTATCGGAACAATAATAAATGCCGACAAAACCAAAATCACTGGACTGGCCAACAGTATACTTGAGATATTTTTTTGTAATACAGCCAATATTAGTGTCCGTAATCTATTAACAATTTATTAAGGCTAGTAAAGGTGCCCCTGAATCATTGGTCGACGCAAAGATTTGCGTCGACCTTTTTTCTTTAAGAAGCGATGAATTCGTTCCACTTCCTAACCATATATTGGTTTTCATCCATAACGGCATTCCAACAGGCCACACTGCCCATTCGGTCATAGAAAGAACCGCCATCACGCACTGCTCCAGCGCTTTCCATTTTTACCCCTTGCGGATTAACGATATCACCTTTGGCTGCTTTACCTTCAAACCAATAACCCCACTCATCAGCGGACATGTATTCTTTTGAAGTTTCAACCGCTGCAGAATAATAGCCTTGACGCATCAGGAAGCCACCAACCCAGCCAGACAAGTACCAATTGATATACTCATACGCCGCGTCCAACTCTTTACCGCTCAGGTGTGCGGCAATTCCTAATCCGCCGCCCCAGCTACGGTAGCCTTCTTTAAGTGGCTGATAAACACATGGGATCCCTTTCGATCGCACAGCAGTAATCGCAGGAGACCACATTGACTGAATTACGACCTCACCAGAAGCCATTAAATTGACAGATTCATCAAAGCTTTTCCAGAATGCTCTAAATTGGCCCGCCTTTTTGGCCTCAGTGAAGATACCAATAGTTTTATCGATTTCCTCTTTGGTCATATTACCCTTATCACCGTACTGAATTTCGCCCATAGCTTCGCAAACCATTGCCATATCCATGATACCGATAGATGAAATATCCAGAATTGAGGCTTTGCCCTTAAACTCAGGGTTGAGCAATTCCGCCCATGTATTGATCGGTCTGTTAATAAGATCTGGTCTTATTCCCAGTGTATCGGCGTTATAAATCGTTGGAATCATTGTCATCCAACCAGTTTCTTCTGATGAAAAACTTTTACCATTAGCGCCTTCCACAAAGCTCACTGTATGAGGTGCAGTGCCTTGGGCAATAGTGCTTGTTGGGGTCAGCTTACCATTTTTAAAGATACCAACAATTTTGTCATAATTAGCAATCTTGCTTGTATCCATTGCTTGTAGGTTACCAATTGGCCAAACTTTTTTACACATCCAATACTCAATATCTGCGATATCGAACGCCTTGGGCTGTGTTGCAACCTTTTGAACAACGGAGTCACTGTCAAGTGCAGTCATCTCCATTGTAATGCCAAGATCTTCTTTAGCCTTTGCTGCAATTTCATTAAAGGCAGACACGCCTGTACCTGATTGCCTCAAAACAATGTTACTTTGTGCCCAAATCATAGGGGCTCCAAGTGTTCCTGCAGCGGCAGCTGTAGTAGCGGCTACACCACTTTTAAGTAGCGATCTGCGGGAAATTTTACTTTTGCTATTTGCTTTCATATTAATCTCCAACTTTATTTTTGACATCATTGAGTTTTCAAAGTTTTTGCATCGATGTCGTTCCAAACTGCAAAAACTGTTTCTCCGATACTAAAAGGTTTATCGAAAAAAGTTGCTTCTGGCATTTTTGCCATATACTCTTCACCTGTATCGCCCTCGACTGACACAGTCACATTATCACCAAAATATTCAATCGCGTTTACTTCGCATTTCAAATTTCCTTTTGAGCGTTTGAGACCAAAGAGATCCGAACGGACGGAAATAAGGGCTTCTTTCCACTCAATTACGTTGTGACCTCCAAGAAATTTTGCGACAAATTCTGTTTCAGGGTTATTGTAAATGTCTCTGGGAGCACCGCTTTGTTGGATTTTAGCATCATTCATCACAACAATTTGGTCAGACAGTGCCATCGCTTCATCCTGACTGTGGGTAACGTGCAAAAAAGTAATTCCAAGTTCTGACTGCAGACGCTTCAGCTCAGCGCGCATCTTTACTCGAAGGAATGGATCAAGGGCCGACAGTGGTTCGTCAAGTAATAAAATTTGCGGATCGGTGATCAAGGCTCGAGCCAAAGCCGCGCGTTGCTGTTGACCACCAGATAACTGACTTGGCAGGCGTTCTGAATATTGAGATAAACCAACCGTCCCCAGCATTTTCTGAACCCTTTCTTTTTGTTCCGACGCAGAAACTCCTTTGATTTTCAAACTAAATGCAACGTTTTTCTCTACGGTCATGTGGGGAAACAATGCATAATTTTGGAACATCATGGCAGTACCGCGCTGCGCAGGAGGGAGCTTAGATATATCACGTCCATCCAATACCACCGCACCTTCAGAAACTTCTTCGTGCCCGGCGACCATCCTCAACGTCGAGGTTTTTCCACAACCAGAGGGTCCAAGCAGACAAATGTATCCTTTGTCATTAAATTTAATGCTTATGTTGTCTACTGCTACGGCGGACCCGTAGAATTTTGAAACACCTACTAATTCTAACTGCGACATTTATTCTTTCTCATGGGTTGGACTGCAAGCTGTCAGCGACTCGGCCGAATGTCTGCTTATTAGGTGGCAATTAGAGGGAAAAATCAAACAAATTGATTAAAAAAAAAACACAAATCTATATAATTGCACATTTTTTTATCTTAGCGAAATGCCGATTATTTGCATTTTTTGCTCAATCTGGAGGCAGAAATTTACAAGTTATCAAAGGAAGAACCTACGAACAAAATTTAAAGAAAGCTTAAAATTCTTTTACAACATCATGTTATATTCATCTTTGGCTATCTTTTCTGTAATTATTTCGTTTTCTAAATCTGATTTTACCATTTCTGGATCTCTTTCTGATTTAGATCCATATCCTCCGCCGTTTGGCCCCAGAACCTCTATTTTTGTTCCGACAGGAATTGGCTTATACGGAATTTTAGATGGCAAGCTCGACTTATTATTTGATTGTTCTACTAAATTTATTTCCGCTGTAGACCCATTGGCGCCACCATCGAACCCCCAAGGTTCATACTTATGTCCATCTCCCTCAATTGATATCGCGCCATCATCTAGAAACTCAAAAAGTCTCACTGTGCCTAAACCGCCACGCCACTTACCATGACCTGCATCAGCTTCCCTCAACTCATATTTTAAAACTCTCAATGGCAGATGGCTTTCAATATCCTCGATCGGGTTATTTCTAGTATTCGCATATAGCGTATCCACTGCATCCATACCGTCTTGCCCATATCTCCCACCATAAGAACCCTCCATTATTTCCATGTGAACCCATTGGGAGTCTGCCCGCCCACCAGAAAAAGCAACGACCCTTAGATTTCCAATACCCGCGCTGACTTTTTCTGGAACGGCTTTTGACATCGCTTTCATTACCGTATCAGCCACAGCATTACCCGGGCAAAATCTTGCTATTACTGGTGCAGGAAAAATTGGATTTGCAAGACTACCAAGCGGCGCTGTTATTTCAATAGGTCTCGTAAGACCACTATTTTGAGGTATTGCGCCGAACTCGTTACTATCAAGCAGGATAGAACGAAGCGTCAACCATATTGCACAATCTACTGTGCCAACAAAGGGCATATTTATAGGCTTATTATCAATTTGTTTGGAAGTGCCTGCCAAGTCAACTTTCAAGTTTGACCCTTTTACATTAATTGACGCGGCTATTTTAATGTCTTTTAAATTTGCATCCTCACTATCTAGAAATCCATCTATGAATGTTTCTGCATAATAAGTCCCATCGGGAACCTCTTCGATCGCTTTGCGCATCAGCGTCTCCGAATAATCTAGAAGATTCTCATACGCAGCTGTTATCGTCTCAAGCCCATATTTTTGAATAAGTTCATTAAATCTCTCCGCGCCAATTCTTGCTGCGGAGATTTGTGCCTCCATATCTCCAACTACTAGGTCCGGCATCCTTATATTTGATCTTAAAATTTGCCATACTGGCTCAACTTTTTTGTTATTTTCATAGACTCTGACGGCTTTAAACTGCAGGCCTTCAGCATATGCATCAACAGCATCAACAATTCCACAACTTCCAGGTGTCAAAGCCCCAACGTCAAGATGGTGCGCAGTCGTGACTGAAAAACCAACGAGGGCATTATTAGAGAAAACAGGAACAAGAAACCCAACATCTGGACCGTGCGAAGCACCATTGTAAGGATCGTTGTGCATAAAAATATCCCCTGGCTTAATTTCATCGCCACGTCCTTTTAATTCCTCGAGCACACCCATCACATATCCTGGAATTGGGCCAGATTGTAGCGGAGTACTCATGGTACATTCACATAGCTGCCGCCCATTTTGATCCGTTAATGCAGTTCCAAAATCTTCACTTTCTCTTATAATACTTGAGTAGCTCATGCGCATAAGCTTCTGGCCCATTTCCAACGCTATGTCTTCAAGCGCCCCATGGATCACTGATGCTAAAAAAGGATCTATATTTTTATCACTCATTTTTATTATCCAATTTTCTTAATCTGAGAGTTAGGTCATCATCAACAGACATTGTCCATCCAGGGGGTACAACTGTTGTACTGTCCTCTTGATAAAGAACATTTGGACCCGCTTTTTGGGCACCGCCTTTCAAAGTCTTCCTGTCTATAATTTCAGTTTCAAAACTTTGGGGTTTACCATCAATGCTAAATTCTACTTTAGTATTAGGTAAATTCAAACGACTAACAGTTTCATCACTGCTATTTTCAAAAGAAAATTCATCGCTCGAATTTTCTTTTTTAATTTGTGCTTTCAACTTTACCGATACCATTTCTATATCTGCAGATAAGAAATTGTGGCCATATTCTTGTTTATGCTGTTTGTGGAAGGCATCCCATACCTGCTCCAAGGTTTCTGGCTTAAGCACATCAGAATTAAGGGGCACTTTTAGCTCATACCCCTGACCTACATATCTTAGGTCGGTAAACGCCTCATAGCGTATTAATTTTGTGTCAGCATTATCCCGTTTAAAAATTGAAGTCAGATCACTTTTCATTTCAGATAAGGTTTCATTTAGGGTGGATAAATTAAATTGTGTCTTTGTCATAAGCAACGTTTTGACAGAATGGTATTCAACCCGGGAAATTAACAATCCAAAAGCACACATTATTCCAGGATTCTGCGGTACAATAACTTCATTTATACCCAAAATTTCAGCCACACCAACTGCTTGTAAAGGCCCCCCTCCACCGAACGCGCATAAGCTAAAATCTCTTGGATCTATACCTTTTTGTATGGTCCTCGATCTTATGGCTGAAGCCATGTTATTATTCAGCACTGAAATTGTGCCAAGTGCCGTTTGATTTATAGTACTTCCAAGGTTTGAGGAAACTTCTCTCAGGCTCGTTTCTGCCATTTGTGAATCCAGCGTCATTCTTCCATCTAGAATTCTGTCACCTAGCAGCCTACCTAACACTAAATTTGCATCTGTTACTGTTGGTTTTGATCCACCTAAATTATAGCATGCTGGACCAGGAGAGGCTCCAGCACTCTCAGGACCAACCTTAAAACCACCACCAGCATCTACTCTAGCAATCGAACCTCCCCCCGCGCCAATCGTGTGAATATCAATCATCGGTAGCTGTACCGGGTAACCTGAGATACTTGCATTACGTGAGCTGACCTCATTCAATTGGCCATCATTAATAATTGAAATGTCAGCACTAGTCCCGCCTATATCTAAAGTGATTAGGTTTTTCATTTTTTTCTTTGATGCGAGCCATAAACCAGCATTTGCCCCGGCAACTAGTCCCGAAAGCAAGGTAAGTTCTGGGTGCCTCATTATCATTTCTGGTGTAGCCAGTCCGCCACTGGAAGTCATAATTCTCAACTCAGCGTTCTGGCAAATATTCTTTAAGTTAAGTGATAAATTATCAATATATTGCGTAACTTTTGGCCCAATGAAAGCTGCAACGGCACCAGTAGTAAAACGTTCAAATTCACGAAATTGTGGAGAGACACTCGATGAAGTCGTAACAAAAGCGCTTGGCATTTGCTCTCTTACAAGTTCTAAAACACGATTTTCATGTGCATTATTTCGATAAGAAAACAAAAAAGCTATGAGAATAGAATTTACATTATTCTCCTCAAAAAACTCTAAATGAGCCAAAATACTTTTTTCATCTAACGGTGTAATTTCTTTACCAGAGCTATCTAGACGGCAGTCTACGGTCTTTCTAAACTTACGCTCTATCAAGGCTCTGTTTTGCCAAGGGATTTCCTGTCCAATCGAATAATGTTGCGGCCTTTGATGTCTCCCAATGTGCAAAATATCTCTAAAACCAGAGTTGGTTATTAAACCAACTTTTGCGCCTTTGCCCTCAAGTATGGAATTAGTTCCAACGGTGGTTCCATGAAAAATGGTGGACACGTCTTCTGCTTTGATCGAGTATTTTGCTAAGAGCGCCTCCAGACCGGAGCAGACTGCTTTGGATGGGTCATCGGGCGTTGATGCTGTTTTATACACAAAAGTTTTTTGATCAGAATGATCGAAACAGAAAAAATCAGTAAATGTACCACCGACATCAATACCAATTGAATACAACTTCTTCTTCCTTTTAATAAAAGTATAGTGTTACCATAATGTGGAGCATATTTTGACTATGAGTCAATAGACAGAAGGGGTCGCTCGGATGAAGGGAATTCAAATAAATAAAATTGATGATAATTTCCGCAGAAGTTTGGAAATTAATTTACCCAAGCCTGATTTAAACAACCGTGAAATTTTAGTTGAAGTACATTATGGAGGGTTGAATTATGCTGATCTGATGATGTGCAATGGCTCTTATCCCCATCCCAAAGGTTACCCACTTCAAGCAGGAATAGAGTTTTCAGGCATTGTTGTAAAATGTGGCTCGGAAGTTCAAAATTTTTCAGTTGGTGACAGAGTAGCAGGCTTCTCCGAAAACGCTGGTGCCTTTTCAGAGTTTTTAAGTGTACCAGAGACTAGCGTCACAAAATTGATTGACGAAGTTTCTCTTGAAGACGGTGCTGCGTATTACGTCCAAACAACAACGGCATTTCACTTATTGCATACTATTGGCAAGGTAGAGGCCAATGATATTGTACTCATTCATGCCATAGGTGGCGGCGTTGGATTGAACTTAACTCAGCTTGCAAAGCACTCCGGAGCAACGGTAGTTGGCACTGTCGGGACAACTGGAAAGGAGAAAAGACCATTAGAGTGTGGAGCTGACCTTGTTTTGGACAGGACCAAGCAGCAATTTACAGAAGAAATTCAGCAAAAATTTGGAAAATCTCCTATAAGACTTTTAATCGACTCCACCGGTGCAGATATTTTAAATGACAGTTTCGATTTAATGCAAAACTTAGGTCACGTTGTAAGTTATGGAGAAGCCAGTGGTAAACCTTATGATAACCTTTGGTCCCAACTAGTTCTTAGGTCTTTAACTTTCTCTAGGCTGCATATCGGCCATATCGATCATCGATCAGACGAGTGGCTTCAGTCACAGATTACTATCCAAGAACTGATTAAAAACAAAAAACTTACGTTATTTATTGAACATATTTTTGCGATCGAAGACTTTGATTTAGCTTATCAATCACTCGACAGCCGTAAAATATCAGGAAAAATTTTAATCAAAATAAAATGAATTGCCATTATTTCAAAAATCAGACTAGCAATAGACCACTATACTTTAATCCTCGGCGAGTGTCGTTTAACGAGGCTCAGGCACTTATAAAAAAAATTCTACCTGACGCAGGATTTACTTCTGCTTACGAAACTATTTCTAAGTGGCCAGGTTATCAGCCAACATCGCTAATTAATCTTGACAATGTAGCAGATGCATTAAGAGTCAAATCTGTTTTTTACAAAAACGAGGCAGAGCGGTTTGGCCTAAAGAGCTTCAAGGCTTTGGGTGGAGCCTATGCGGTACATAAATGCTTAGAAATGCTAATTGGAAAAAATCATGTTAGTGATCATAAAAGTCCAAAAATCAAAAAGATGATAGCCGGGATAACGGTCACTTCGGCAACAGATGGAAACCATGGAAAATCTGTAGCCTGGGGAGCCAAGATGTTTGGCTGTAAATGTGTAATATTTATTCATGAGAAAGTGAGCAAAAATAGAGAAAACGCTTTAAAGAAATACGGGGCGCAAGTCGTAAGGGCTGGAAAAAATTATGACGAAAGTGTGAAAATAGCTCAGGAGAAAGCAAAGGAAAATGACTGGCACGTAATTTCTGATACATCATACGCCGGATATTCCACAATCCCAAAACATGTAATGAATGGCTATGAGGTTATGATCTATGAGGCTGTAATTAAGCAGAGTGTTAGACCAACGCACGTATTTTTGCAAACAGGTGTGGGCAGCTTGGCCGCAGGAGTAACTGCAAGCCTTTTCCGTAACCTCGATTATTCGCCCAGAATAATTTTGGTAGATCCAGAAAATGCAGATTGTTGGGTGCAATCAATTAAGCATCAAGAACCTGTCGCGTGTGTGGGCAGCCTTGATACTTATATGGCAGGATTGGCTTGTGGAACCGTTTCAGTAATAGCTTGGGAGATCCTTAGCAAAACCATAGAAGCCTCAATGAGCATATCTGATTTAGATGCCGCGAGAGCGATGCGTTGTTTAAAATTTTGTAAAAGATCACACTATGCAATAGAGGCTGGAGAGTCAGCAACTGCCGGATTGGCTGGCCTCATTTTAACCTCAGATACCTCAACTCTAAAGCAGCAATTGAAAATAAACAAAGACTCACAAATTTTGATTATAGGTAGCGAGGGTGTTACCGATAGAGATATCTACAACAAAATTGTGACAAATGAACTACTTTCAGAAACATGAAAAATAGATCTAAATATATAGCCGCTGCGGCTCAACTTGGCCCTATCAATCCAGAAGACAGTAAAGAGTCCGTTATTTCCAGAATGCTTAATCTTTTAGTCGAAGCAAAAGCACACGAAGCCAAGCTAGTAGTATTTCCGGAGCTCTGCTTAACAACTTTCTTTCCAAGGTATTACATAACGGATCAAGCTAAGCTAGATAAATTCTATGAAACTGACTTTCCTTTCTCACTTATGGCTGAAATATTTGAGTTAATCAAAGAAGAGAACATTATAATATCTTTTGGATTTGCAGAAAAGGATAATGGGATACCTTTCAACACTTCTGTCTATGTAGAACCCTCTAAAAAAATAATTGGAAAATATAGAAAGATCCATTTACCGGGCCATAGTGAGTATGAGCCACAGCGTCCATTCCAACACCTCGAAAAACGATATTTTAAAAAGGGAAACTTAGGATTCCCAACTTTCGATACTAATCTTGGCAAGCTCGGAATGTGCATTTGTAATGATCGACGCTGGCCAGAAACGTATAGGGTACTAGCCCTTCAGGGATGTGAGGTTGTGACATTGGGTTATAACACCCCCAAGCATTATCCATTGGCTCCTGAGCATGATCATCTTCAAGAATTTCACAATCATCTTTGTATGCAAGCGGGCGCTTATGCCAATGGTCTTTGGGTGATAGCCTCAGCTAAGGCTGGTTTAGAAGATAACTGTGAATTAATTGGTGGGAGCTGCATTATATCTCCACGTGGGGAAATTGTTGCAGAAGCGAAAACGACAAAGGATGAACTTGTGCTTGCTGAGGTCAATCTTGATGAATGCAGGTTGATAAAAGAAAATATTTTTAATTTTGATTTGCACCGACAACCCGAGGATTACAAACTTTTAACAAAAACAACAAAGTAGAATGGTCTATGAGACCATATGTGAGGATCTAATGAAAATACTTGTTATAAACCCAAACACAACTTTAGAAATGACAAAGAGCATAGGAGAAATGGCTGAAAAATACTGTGCGCGAGGCACAGAGATTACAGCAATAAGTCCTGACTGGGGTCCGCGTTCTATTGAGGGGCATTTCGAGGAATATTTATCGGCTATGGCAGCGGTAGAAACGGTTGCAAAATTTAAAGAAGATTATGATGCATTTGTCATCGCCTGCTATGGAGATCCAGGTGTTTCAGCATGCAGAGAAGTCACTGAAAAACCCGTAGTTGGAATTGGTGAAGCATCTATGCATATGGCATGTTTTGTGGGTCACAAATTTTCTGTAGTTACTGTAATTCCAAGAATTAAACCACTCTTAGAAGACTTGGTAAAACAACTTGGCCTAACTTCAAAATGTGCATCAATACGAGCAACTAATCTTTCGGTCCTAGAAATAGAACAGGATCCCGAGAGAGCCGTTATAGAGATGATTGATGAGGCAAAACTGGCTGTAAAAAATGACGGTGCAGAGGCAATTTGCCTTGGGTGTGCTGGAATGGGTCCACTCGATTTGCGGGTGCAAGACGCTGTAGGGGTTCCAGTTTTTGATGGAACCGTTTCTGCCGTAAAAATAGTAGAGGGTCTCGTTACGTATGGTAAACACACCTCTAAAATCGGGGCCTATTCCTGGCCAGAAAAGAAAGAACTTGTGGGTTGCTCAACTATACTGCAATCAATTTCGGAGTAGCATAGCACTATTTGCTCAGTTTATTTTTGGCAAGACTACGATTCATACAAACGTTGTTTAACTTTTACTTTGCTTCCAAATCGGATCATGTATACTGTAATTTTAAGTTAATATATTGAAGTAAAATTAATACCAAGCATTAGGCAACTGCTCTTTACGTTTAGCAACAAAGGCTTCGAGTTCGCACTTCAGGGCGTCATCCATTGGCGGAGCCTCGTAATCAGACAGCATCTTTTTTACGCGGACATTCGCACGGCGACGCATGTCCTGCGACCCAGTCTCTTCCCAACTTTCAACATTCTCGCTGTCGCTCAGTGCGGTTTCGTAGAAGGCATTCTGATAGTGGCGCATCGTGTGAGCACAACCAAGGAAATGGCCGCCCGCGCCAACTTCCTGGTAGGCATCTCGCGCCAACGCATCATCGGAGATATCAAGCCCCAAGCTTAGCAACTTCTGATAACTACCCAGCCGATCTGCATCCATGATCAGCTTTTCGAAGCCAGTGCACAGGCCACCTTCGAGCCACCCTGCCGAATGCAGAACAAAATTTGCTCCTGCCAACATGGTAGAATGCATTGAGTCGGCGCTTTCATAGGCTGCTTGCGCATCTTCAACCTTGGACGCGGTAAGCGAGCCACCGCAGCGAAGCGGCAGGCCCGCACGCCGTGCGAGCTGACCGATGGCGTAATTGGAGATCACCGGCTCTGGCATTCCGAAGGTCGGCGCACCAGATTTGAGCGACATTGACGACAGGAAATTGCCCAACACGAACGGAGCTCCTGGTCGCAATAGCTGCACATAGGCGCAAACCATCATCGCTTCGGCCATTGCCTGTGCAACTGAAGCAGCAGTCGAGACAGGCCCCATCGCTCCGCTCAGTATAAACGGGACAACAATAAGACCCTGACCGCGCGAGGAGTAAACGCGAGCAGACTCAGTTACCACCTTGTCCACAAGCAAGGGTGAGTTGGTGTTCACATTACCCATGATAACGCAGTTATCCTCCATAACATCGGCGCCAAAGACGATCTCAGCCATATCGACACTATCTTGAGCCCTGCTCATCTCAGTGATGGCTCCAAGGTGAGGTTTGTCCGAGAGTGTCATGTGAGCAAAAAGCATATCGAGATGACGTTTGCTAACTGGGACGTCACAAGGTTCGCAGGTGACAAACCCGCCATGATGCAGATTTGGGTGTAAGTAGCTCAGGCGCACTAGGTCCTGGAAGGCCTTCATATCGCCATAGCGCCGCCCGCCTTCCAGGTCGCGCACAAAGGGTGCTCCATAAATCGGTGCGAAAACCTGGTTGTTACCGCCAATAACAACCGACCGTTCCCGGTTGCGAGCCAGCTGGATGAATTCGGCGGGGGCCTTTGCGCACAATGCGCGAATCCAGTCGGCAGGCGCACGCACGATGTCGTCTTCAATTGTAGCGCCTTCACGTCTCCACAATTCCAGCGCGGTTGAGTCATCACGAAAGGCTATACCTACGTCCTGCAATATCCAATCAACCTGGCCTTCCAGCCGAAGAATCTGCCCTTCGTCAAGTATGTCAAAATGGGGTATTGTGCGACAAATATACGGTGACGGTGGTACGCCTTTTTGTGCCATGTCTCTTAATCTTGATGAGCCTGCCCGACGCGCCATGTGGATTCTCCATGTATCAGTAATGGTAAAATTAATTCCCGAAAGAGCGTTTGTGAAGATTGAAAAAGGAAATGCCTTAAATTGAAAGGTTTTTATTCTTTACGAGGCGTGCAATTTATCTTAGCCGAACAAACAACGAATATCTCTTCACAAAGTTTATAAATATGCGCGCTTCTAGTACGGTAAGAATAGAAATCTTATATGGGATACGTGATATGTTGCCGATGTCGCTTGCGGCAGCTACATATGGATTAGCGTTCGGACTTTTAGCAAGTCAGTCTGGATTTAATAATTTTCAGGCAATAAGTATGAGCGCATTAGTATTTGGAGGTTCATCTCAGCTTGTTGCTATGGACCAATTGGTACTCGGAGTTGGTCCAGCTGCAGCTATTATTGCTGGTGCTGCATTGAATATGAGGATACTGCTCATTACTGCCTCGATGGAAAATGTTATGCGCGATCGTGCTTGGTGGCAGATTGGCCTTGGAACTTTTTTGGCAACTGATGCGTCTGTAGCCCTAATGCAAACAGCAAAATCCCGATTAATGACGGATAGTTATTGGTATTTTTTTGGTGGCGGTGCATCTCTATACTTTGTCTGGATAGTGGTAACAACAATTGGTGCGTTTTTATCTAGTGGAGTACCTGATCCCGAATTGGTTGGATTAGATTTTGCGATCATTGCTATTTTTGTGGCTATCTTACCCGGTATGTGGCGCGGGTCTGTTGACATACTTCCGTGGTTGATAGCAGCGGGTACTGTCATCTTTTTTGGGGTGTGGTTGGCAGAATATGCAAGTTGGGGGTTAATCTCCGGTGCAATATTCGGTGCGATGGCAGCAGGTTTGAAAAATGACTAACGAGATTTGGATAACGGTATTTGGTCTCGGCTTTATAAGCTTTTTAATCAGAATATCAGGTTTCATTCTAGCATCTCACCTCCCTAGGCATGGAGCTTGGGCTCGTGGTCTTGAAGCTTTGCCAGGTTGTTTGATTGTTTCGCTGGTCACCCTAATGATGATATATGGATCAACCTTAGAATGGATTACAGGAAGTATAGTATTGGTCATATCAGCCCTTACTCACAAACCAAATTTAGCAATGTTTTGCGGCATAGCGCTCATTGCAGCTTTGCGACAATTGGGGCTTTGAGGGTGCTGTAGTTATTTTGTTTATTGCAATATCAGTTTAATCATTATGCGCGACTAAGGGGGCACCTTTTTAGAAAAGTGGTTTTTTAATAGTTGTTACCCGACTACAAATATCTTGAAAGTCTATTAATTAAAGCAGACTGCGAGCGATATTTAGAGCTTTTGTATCCATTGAAGATCCAATCAAGTGGTGTCCAAGCGATAAATATATAATAGATTGTAACAGGGAAAAAAATACCCGCCGCGAAGCCGAGCAAAACGACTATCCAGTCGTTGACACCAAAAAACATCAATGTCCCACTCACACCAATTACAAATATTAAGTGAAAGACGTAAATCGGATATGAAACTTTAACCAGCCAGCGAAGAGTTCGACCACTTGATGAAATTTGGCACATCGCAAAGCCAATAATTGACAGGACTAGTAACAAAGTTGAACTGCCAGCTAGGCCATTTACAATCCACATTTCCAATGGGCCTGCAAAAGCAAAGGGTTCATCCTTAACTCCACCCCACCCCAACAAACCGACCGGTATGAGACTAAAGACAATTAAACTTGGCAACCAAAATTGCATCCGCTGTAGACTCTGTAAGAACTGTGAGCTTTTATGAATCTGTAGTCCAATCATAAAAAACGAAGCCATAAACAACATTGAGCCTAGCTTCACCTCTCCAAAAGTTGTCGGAATATCCCCAAAGATGCCACCTGTTGGCTTATTTAGCGGAGAAAGTAATATGAGTATTGGCAGCCACAAAATAAGAACACGACTTAAGCTGAGTTTATAATCTGCGATAAATGAAAAGATCTTTGGGACAATACTCTTTAGCAACAAAAGAACCCCATAAAATATGAGCAAATAATAAAGGAACCAAAGGTGATCTAGGCGCAATGTGAATGGCACATCATAAAAAAACCAAGATATGAGTTCGGGTATTTTAAATATTACCGCAGCCTCTTCATCGATTGCGGGAATGACAGACCATAGCAGTAATATTGGCGTGCCCAACCTTATCATTCTATTTAATGCGTAATTACCAACGTTCCTCTTTGATAGACTAAGAGCGGTAAAAAACCCTGCCAAAAGCATGAACAAAGGCATGCGCCACGTGTGTATCCAAATAAAGATAATAGAAGCACCAAGCCTTGGCTCAGAACCATCGAATGGTTCCAAGAAGAGCATCAACACATGTATGAGCACTCCCATTAAAAGTGCAAACGCTCTTAAAAAATCAAGACTGTGAAAACGATCGGTCATATGGGGTGTATACAGTAAGCCATTCGCATCTCAACAAAGAACTTGTGTTGAATTATTTAATTCAAAGTCGTTGCTGACACTTTCCCGCAGAATCTGACTAAAGGTGTTCATGACATAAAGGGGCTAATGGACCACAGCACCCTACACCCATCTTATATATAGCCTCTTACAGCCGAATGGATTATTTTATTCAAATCTCACCATTCCACAAGCTCTGTCCAGAGTTCCTAGGTTTGAAGCTTTAACAAGCATTTCCTGAAACTCTGCCGAAATACCAACTTCGTCAATCGCTTTGCCGATAGCCACCATATCCGGTGCAGAATAAACAACTTGAGCTCTCTTCATATCTTCTGCAATCACAGGTGCCCACATTGTTACATTTACATCATGGCCAGCAAGCATATCTGGAACAGTAGATACCATCGCAGCCGCCTCCGCCAAATTTTTACGCGGAAGCACATATTCCCTTACCATCGCTGCATTGTGATCTGGGTTACCTTCTCCAGCGACCACTCTAGCTAGCTCTGGACCAGTCATGTCTGCTGCAGGAGCAGCTTCTCGCTCTGCCATTAAATCGCTCCAAGCTTTATCATTTTGTAAACTGGCACTTACTTGAAAGGCATGCTCAACTGAGTTGAAAAAAGAGTACATGTGGAGTGTTTCCGCTCCATATCCACCAAGCACCTGGGTAAGGTCAACGGCATTTGCACCATTATTTACCATTATCTTTGACGCTTTTCTCAATCGCTCTTTCGCCAACTCTGTTTTGCCACTATGTGGCTTTAAAACTCTTCTCGATCCAAACATTTTATCTCCTTTCATCAAATTTGGAATTTCAAATCCATACTGATTATATTTTTGAATATTTCAAAATGTCTCTCGATAATGGCAAGTTTATATTTCCCCAACTAGTACATTTCTTATACTTGTTAGAAATTTTTTAAAGTAAGAAAACTCCTATAGAAGTAATTAGTCTTGATAATTTAGAGGACACAAAAAAGGAGTAAGTTATGAACACGGCACAGGATCGGGCAAATCGAATAGCAGCAGTAACGGTAAGAAGTAGAGACTTATTTTGGATATTTAGCATAACGGCCGTAATGCATTTTGTAGTTTTTGGCATCATCGCTTTTGGTGGTACCGCGGCCAATCTACCAATCACTGTTTTTATAATCTTCGGTACTATTATTGGTATAATGGGAAGTCTGGATTGTCTGGACGATATTAAGGCAATTGGCATGGATCGTGGAGAAGCTGAAGTTAATACTCATTTTCAGAAACGTTTTGATAGTGTTCAATGGGGAGCGTTTAAAGGACTAATAGTTGTTGGGTTCGGCCTGACGACTTTGGCGGAACTCTATGTGATGTACATTATGTAATCATCAACTAATCTAGCACCCATATTTTTTACTTTGCCAACTCAGGGTGATAAATTATCGGCTACCGAAATGGAGAGTGGATCCGGAGCATGGAAAAACGCGGAGCGCTTATTGAAGAATAACCTTAGACAACAGACCCTGCATCATAGTCGCTGAGCTTTAGCTTTAAGTGTCGCACCCTTAAATTATAAAGTGCAATTTGGTATTCCGAAGTTTATGTTCTGACATATAAACCAAAAAGGGTATTGAAGATGATCTCAGATCAAGTTTATAAAGTGTTAACAGCAGGTGTAGGCCATATTGGATGTGCGTCTTCTTCGTTGAGACCATTTCATGCTGATGCACTGGGCGTCTGCTGTGACCAAGCCACTAGCAGTATTGTTTGCTGTGTGAACAAAGAGACAAACAAGCCATTTGTAAAAACTTTAGAGATAGGCGCACGTGTAAGTCTCTTCGTAGGTGTTATTAGTCATGAAGCGTATAATGTGAAAGGTGATGTAACGGATCTGCGTGATGTTTATGATGATGAAAGACAAGCCTGTGATGACCTAAGAAAACAAATGTACAGTCTTTATGGTGAACTAGGGATTCCGGAAAATTTAGCTGAAAAGTATTGGTTAAAGCCCGCAAACCTAGCCGTAGTTTTTTCAGTCGACAAAGTTTTTGTTCAAACGCCCGGTCCTGATGCAGGGAAACAGATCTAACATTTGGGAGAAATTATATGATTACTGATGACCACCTTCCTGCGCTGCAAGGCATGTTTCCAAGTTGGATTACGACTGTGTCAAATGATGGGGAGCCCAACACAACGGTGATATCACAAATATGGCATGTAAACGAAACAGAAGTTGCTTTATCTTTTCAGTTTTTTAACAAAACGAAAAAAAATATAAGCCAGAATCCATTTGCGTTTGCTACAATAACTAACCCTGCTTCTTTTGACATGTATACGCTTGAATTGGAGTACAGTAGAACTGAGAATGAGGGCGATCTGTTTGATGAGATGGACATGAAACTCGAGGCAATTGCATCTATGAGTGGAATGTCAGGTATTTTTGAGCTTAAAGGTGCCGATATTTACACTGTGCTATCAATTTCTAAAAATAATTTATAGAGTAAGTAATATTGATTGCGCGGCAAGGCAATCACGAGAAAACTTTATAGGTGGGATCAAATGATTGATAGCGATGCCAAAACCGTAATTGAGCAGCTTGAACGTCGCAATAAAGAGATAGAAATCATTGAGAGAGTCGCATCGCAGATTAGTAAAACTTTGAACTTGGATGCGATTGCCAAAACCATGCTTGTCAGCATGGAAGAATATTTCAATTTTAAGCATTCAATGATCTTATTACTCGATGATACGGAAAGCGTTCTAAAAGTCATAGCAACTCATGGCTACAAAGACGAAGGTATCGGCGCTGAGGTAAACATTGGCGTCGGTGTAATAGGCATGGTTGCCAAAAAAAAGAAATTGATGCGCATGGCGAACCTTGGTGCGCAAAAGCAATACATGCAGGCTATAAAGCAACAGATCAAACCCTCTAAAGACGCAGCGGTTGATGAGGAAATAAGTTTTCCAGGCCTGAAAAATGCTGAAAGTCAAGTTGCAATACCAATGTTGATGGAGGACGAATTAATTGGGGTGCTTTCAGTAGAGAGTGAAAAAGTAAATATTTTTGATAAGTCTGATGAGTTAATAATTAAAATTCTTGCAAACCAAACGGCTAACGCTTTGCAGAATGCTAAACTCTATCAGCTAGAGCAGCAACGCTTGCAAGAATTAGATAAAGCACACGCAGAGCTTGCTGACCTAAATACCAATTTAGAAAAAAAAGTTGAAGACCGAACAAAGGAGTTAGTAGCCCTTTCGGAAAAGTTAGCAAAGTATTTTTCGCCCCAAGTTTACGATTCTATTTTTTCTGGAGAACTTGATGTAAAAATTCAGACACAGCGTAAGCCACTAACGGTCTTCTTCTGCGACCTGCAAGGTTTTACGCAACTGACTGAACGGCTTGAACCTGAGATACTTACGGAACTTTTAACTCAATACCTGACGGAAATGTCCAAGATTGCTATTCGTTGGGGAGGGACTATTGATAAATTTATTGGCGACGCAATTCTGGTATTTTTTGGTGACCCAGAAAGCAGGGGGAATAGAGAAGACGCATTGGCTTGTGTTTCAATGGCTCTCGAGATGTTAGAAAAGCTGGAACTCCTGCGTGAGGTATGGCGTGAAAGAGGGTTAGCAAGATCACTTAATGCAAGGATGGGTATTCACTCGGGTGTATGTACGGTTGGAAATTTTGGATCTGAGGATAGATTAGATTATACGGTTATTGGCAATGGAGTTAACCTAGCTGCAAGGCTCGAGTCTTACTCGGATGCAAATAAAATTCTTATTTCCGAAGACACGTATCTATTGGTAAAGGAAGAAATAAAATGCATCAAAAAGCAAGAAATCTCAGTAAAAGGAATTTCTTATCCAATTCAAAGTTATGAAGTATCAGGATTTTCATCTAACAGCAGTCTGTATTCGTCAAAACTGGTTAAATCAATCCCGGGTTTATCATTAACTTTCGACCCTAATGAAATCGAGGACAGCGACAAAGCAATGAAACTCATTTCAGACGTATTAAGTCGTCTTGTGTAAGTTTATATCAGCCCGCTTGCTTTTGCATAAACCCTAAATATAAATGGCTAACCAGTAAACCGTCACACCCATAAGTACGGCACTGCTTCTAAGTTAAAATTAAGTTACCCCAAAAAACAAAAGGCCCAGCATGATTTCCGCTAAACCTTTGATTTATGTGACACACAAGGGGTGCAACCAAACATATATGAGATTGTTTATTATCAATAGCTTATAGAGATGACATTTTAGTAAGCGGTCCCGATAAATGGTCCAACCCACTGGTATCGTTGAATTTAATCAGAAAAAGTAAGGAAAATGGCGCACCGGGGAGGATTCGAACCCCCGACCCCTTGATTCGTAGTCAAGTACTCTATCCAGCTGAGCTACCGGTGCATGCCAGATGTGGTTAAGGTGAAAGTCATTGCTTTGCAATACATAAATACATAAAAATCTATCCCCTCGCCCATTAGAGCTAAAGGAGGGGATTATACAGATACCTAATTTAGCTCGCTAGCATGAGCTGACTTACTTGAAAATCTTCTGAAACACTTTGACGTAAAATTTCAAAAAGCTATTTCCGAAAAGCTTGGGAGCGTAGTATTCACTGAAAACCCTTTTGTTCACCTCTCCGAGTGTAGGATACGGAGGCACCATTGAATTGACATTCGAAATTTTGAGGTTCCTTGAAATGATAAACGCCCAGAAAGATATTAACTCTCCGGCATTTTTAGAAACAATTGTGCAACCAATTACTTTTCTTCCAAGTAATACAACTTCCACAAATCCCTCAGTTTTACTATCAGTTATAGCCCTATCATTACTCTCCAAGTTCACACATGACCGTTCAACTTTATTTTCAAAACGCTTCGCTGCGTCATTAAAATTCAATCCGACCGATGCAATTTCCGGGTCGGTGTATGTAACTTGAGGTATATGAATGGTTTGCATTGAGGACGAGAGACCAAATAATATTTTTTTAAGAACAATACCTGCATGATAGCTGGCGGTATGAGTAAAGCTTGGACCATCAACTAAATCCCCAATTGCATAAACTGACCGATTGGTGGTTTGCAGATTCCTGTCTACCACAACTCCAAGTTCGTTGTATTTAATCCCTGCTTCCGCCAAAGCCAGCTTTTCAATATTAGGTACGCGGCCTGCCGCAATTAATAAGTCGCTCACAACAAGCGTATTAGTAGAGCTTAGATGTAATTTTATGTCGGAGTTGTCTTTTTCAACAAGATCAACAACAGTATCCTCAAGAATATTAACACCATCATCAATTAAACTTTTATAAACGGGCTCAACAAATCTACGCTCATAGCTCTGCATAATTCTGTTTATCTCTATTATTGTAGTTTTTACGCCTAGCCTAGCATGGGCCTGTGCCATCTCCACACCGATTGGACCTCCACCTATTATAGCAATATGCCGAGGCGATTTTCTTAAATCGAACAAAGATTCATTAGTTAAATAATTTACTTTATCGAGACCCTTTATATTTGGAATTTTTGCCTTGGAGCCAGTAGCAAGCACGATGCGACGCGCAGTTATTTCGTTGTTACCGACGACGACTATTTTAGGATCTTTAAATTTCGCATAGTCTCTTAGTACAGTTACCCCCATTTCTTCAAAACGCTCTTGGCTATCGTGAGGAGCAATTTCTGCTATTTTTTTCTCTACATAGGCCATGACCTGAGCGTAATCTAAATCGACTATTTCTGCCTTAATGCCAAACTTATCCGATTGATTGACTTGCTTCGCGGTATTTGCTGCAGCCAACAGAGCTTTTGAAGGTACGCAGCCGTAATTAAGACAATCCCCACCCATTCGGTCGCCCTCAACCAAAACAACATTAGCCCCCAATTGTGCAGCACCTGAAGCCACAACCAAACCTCCAGAGCCTGCCCCAATGACGAGCAAATCTGCCTTAATTTTTTTCATTTCCCCACTCCGTTATTGTTCTTGGTATAATGCCAAAGCGCCTCAAAATAATTGGTAACAAAAGTAGGGCCACAATACCCATTATGGGGCCTAGGATCACTGGACTGAATAAAAGTTCAAAGTTAGGATACTCATTTCGGTCAAAGACCTCACCAACGCCGACTCCTATCCATGTGAAAACTATACCTCCGGGAATAATGCCAATAATGGTGGTCCAGATAAAATTAAAAAGTCTGACACCAACAAGTGCAGGCAAGATATTTGCTAAAAAAAAGGGGACCACTGGAACCAGTCTGAGTATCAGCATTATTGAAACTTGATTGATCTCAAGAGCATTTTTAATTCGAAAGACAAAATTACTATTGAACGTATTTGATTTATTATAATTGAAGCTCTTCACACCGTATCGAACTAGTACGAACAATAAAGTGGCGCCAGTACTAGCGGCAGTTACATTAATTATTAGGCCTCCGCCAAGACCGAATAAAAATCCACCTGAAACTGAGGCGACTGCGGCGCCAGGCAGTGAAAAAACAACCAATGTAACGTAAAATATCCAGAAACTAATGATTGATAGTGTGAAATTTTTATCACGAAATTCTGCGATTTCTGCTCTATTTTCTTTAAGAGCCTCAAAACTTATCCATTCACTAAAAAAGATAAGGCCAAAAACAGCAATAATTAGAAGTAAGAATATAATTATTTTTCTTAAATCAAGTTTACTCATTGTGTTTTCACACTTTCAATACGGCTAAACTTAATGCCAAAAATGATAACGGTTGTCTGGTAGATGTTAACTCAAAGTCTGTCTATGGCAAAAAATAGCTCATGGAACTTAAAAAGTAATTTTGAACTAGTAGAACGGTTTGACTTCTCTGTTTTAGGCCCTTAAAAGCCATAGTTCAGAGATATGCGACTTAACGAATCTTAGTTAAAGACACAAAATATGGAGAATAAGCCATGAAACGTACATACCAGCCATCAAATTTGGTTAGAAAGCGCCGACATGGTTTCCGTTCTAGAATGGCAACCAAGGCCGGTAGAAAAATTCTCAATGCTCGAAGATTAAGAGGACGGAAGTCCTTAAGCGCCTAGGATTACGCTCAGTCTTGAGACGCACTTGCGGTGCACACTCATGGAAAATTTTACAACAAATCGCCAGAATCCAAAAAACTTTTTGGAAACTCTTTCAAAGAGATCAGACTTCGTGGCTGCTTCCAAGGCAGAAAAGTATGTTGGAAAATCTATCATTGTACAGGCCCTACCCAATTCCCTCCAAAATATAAGAGTGGGCTATACGGCTAGCAAAAGGGTCGGTAATGCTGTAAAGCGGAATAGAGCTAAGCGGCGGATGCGAGCAGCTGTGGCAGAAACTTTAGCTTTTTATGGGACTTCTGGAACAGATTACGTTTTGATTGGACGTGGCCAAACTACCTGTAATACAAAATTTGAAGAGCTTAAGGACGAACTAATCTGCGCTTTTGAAAACCTTAATGCGAAACTAAAATGAACCCTATTTCATTTGTAATATCACTTCCAATCAGAGCCTACAGGGTTATTTTTTCACCCTGGGTAGGACATAACTGCCGGTATCAACCGACGTGCAGCGCATACGCCTTAGAAGCCTTAGAGAAACATGGGGCATTGGTTGGGCTCTACTTAATTGTAAGGCGCTTACTAAAATGCCATCCTTGGGGGGGGCAAGGCTATGATCCCGTTCCCAAAAAAAAGTAAATAGTCATCCGGATATATACATGACTTGTTATGGATATTAATCTAATTTAAAGCCATGATATGCTAGATGATTTAAACGATATCCATCCTTTGTTTTACGGTGCCCCATCGAGTACTGAATTCAAAAAACTGCGCCGTAGAATTATTAGAAATGTGAGCCAGGCTATTACCGATTACGGCATGGTGGAGAGGAATGCGCAGTGGCTAGTCTGTTTGTCTGGTGGGAAAGACAGTTATACACTTTTAGCAGCTCTCTACGAATTAAAATGGAGAGGTTTATTACCTGTTGATATCTTAGCATGTAATCTGGATCAGGGTCAGCCGAATTTTCCACAAACCGTTCTTCCAGAGTTTTTAGAGAAAATGAAAGTGCCTCACCGGATTGAATATCAAGACACTTATTCTGTCGTGGTTGATAAAATTCCTGAAGGTCGTACATTCTGCTCACTATGTTCACGATTACGACGTGGTCACTTATACCGAATTGCACGGGAAGAAGGTTGCTCAGCAGTTGTTCTAGGCCACCACAGAGATGACATCCTTGAAACTTTTTTTATGAACCTTTTCCATGGCGGCCGGCTTGCTACAATGCCGCCAAAACTTGTAAATGAAGAAAAAGATTTATTTGTCTACCGCCCCCTTGCTTACGTAGCCGAAACGGATTGTGAAAAATTTTCGAAGCAAATGGATTATCCAATAATTCCGTGTGATTTATGTGGATCTCAAGATGGACTGCAGAGACAGCAAGTGAAAAAGATCATAGATGGATGGGAAAAAAATAGCCCTGGACGACGTCAAGTAATGTTTCGCTCGTTGATGAATACTAAACCTTCTCATTTACTGGATACTAATTTATTCGATTTCTTGGGTTTGCAGAGAGAACTGATAGAAGAACCCAAAATCCAATCTGACTCAAAAATTAGAGATATTGTTGAATAATCTCTATTTTTTTAATTAAAATTAACATGGTATCTATAAATTCACTTAAACAGGCTTGACCTTTTTGATCTTAGTCTGTTGAACGTGTGTAAAATAGAAAGATTTGGTGGCTTTTTTATGGACGATCAGAATAAAAATCTAATCCTAGCATCCGTGCTTAGTTTTGTTGTTATTATCGTTTGGTTTGTTCTATTTCCTCCACCAGAGCCAATTCAGACTGAAGAGCAAAATATAGAGCAAACACACACCCAAAATTTACCCGCTCAAGATGTTCAGGAAAATGTGACCTTACCGTCCGATCTCAGTGACAGTAAGGATGTCCCCAGCATTGAGATTGAGACAGACCGAGTTGTTGGATCAATCTCACTTGAGGGTGGAAGAATAGACAATCTTTCTTTGAGGGATTATCGCGTCGCTTTGGATGAAACCGCCGAAATAGTTACCCTTTTAAAGCCAAGTACTATTCCACACGCATTTTATGCCGCATATGGTTGGGCAGCATTAGCAGGACTAGATCCTAAGTCAGTCCCAAATCCAGATACTATTTGGTCAGTGTCAGGCAACCCAAAATTGACGCCACAAGATCCTGTAACGATATATTGGGACAATCAAAATGGTCTTTTGTTCAGTCGAACAATATCAATTGATGAAAATTATCTTTTCACAATCGATCAGACTGTTACGAATAAAAGTGGTTCTGAAGTGCAGTTAAGGCCATATGGCCTTCTCAGACGTCATGGCGAACCACTTGGTCTCAAAAATTTCTTCATACTTCATGAAGGGCTAGTCAGAATGTCCGATGGAACTTTAGCTGAGGACAGTTATGATGACCTCAGAGACTACTCATACAGTGACAGAGAAGCCGCATACGCGGACAGAATTGAAGTGGAAAATTCAGGATGGATTGGTTTTACCGACCATTTCTGGATGGCGACGCTTATTCCAGAGCAAAACAACAGGTTTCGCTCCACCGCTAAGTATTATGATAAGTCTGATATTTTTCAGGCAGAGACCGTTTTCAGTCCTCAGACTGTGGATACAGGTCAATCAGCAAGCGTAACTTCTTACCTTTTTGCTGGAGCAAAAGAATGGGAGGCAATACGAAATTACGAAAGAACCGGCGTAGAGGGCTTTTTGGATAGTATCGATTGGGGCTGGTTCTTTTTCTTAACAAAGCCGATCTTCGCAGCTCTACATTATTTAAATAAGTTTATTGGTAATACAGGCTGGGCAATCATTGGCTTAACTTTGTTAATAAAAACCTTGTTGTTGCCTTTGGCGTATAAGTCTTACGTTTCAATGGCAAAAATGAAAGAGCTCCAACCAGAGATGGAAAAAATAAAGGAGCGCGTCGCTGGCGATAGACAAAAATTACAAGCTGAAATGATGGAGCTTTATAAAAAAGAAAAGGTAAACCCTGCAGCAGGTTGCTTGCCAATATTGCTCCAAATACCAATTTTCTTTGCACTGTATAAAGTGATATTTGTTACTCTGGAACTCAGACACGCTCCATGGATTGGCTGGATAAAAGATCTTAGCGCTCCAGACCCTTCTACTATCTTAAATCTTTTTGGTCTGCTCCCTTGGGCAAACCCATTTCCACCGGAAAGCCTACTATTTATATTCTCACTGGGCATTTTGCCAATTTTACTCGGAATATCTATGTGGCTTCAGCAGAAGCTAAACCCTGCGCCAACTGATGCAACTCAAGCTATGATTTTCGCATGGATGCCCTGGGTATTTATGTTCATGCTGGGCACTTTCGCTTCTGGGCTCATAATATACTGGATTGCGAACAATATGATAACGTTTGCTCAACAATATATGATTATGCGATCTCAAGGTTATAAACCTGATGTATTTGGCAATATAAAGGCAAGCTTCAAGCGAAAAAAAACCTGAATGGCTTACTTATCAGAGATATGGCGCTATCCTATAAAATCACATGGGAGAGAGCGTGTTTCGGAAGTTAGAGTAAGAGCTAGAGAGACACTTCCGTATGATAGAGTTTGGGCCGTACTTCACGAGAATAGTACTGCAGATGGCAGTAACTGGGTAGCTTGTCATAATTTCTCAAGAGGCGCTAAAGCGCCTGGCCTAATGGCTATTGCAGCCAATTTCGATGAGGCAACAAATACTCTGAAAATGTCACATCCGACAAAAAATGATTTAATTTTTTGCCCGGATACCCAGGGTGAGAAATTAATTGAGTGGACCAAAGATCTTATTCCCAGTGACAGAAGTGGATCTGCTAAGCTTATCAGAGCACAGGCAGCTGCAATGACGGATACGGATTACCCTTCAATAACTATTTGCAGCTCAACATCACATGACGCTTTAGCCAAAGAAATGGGGCGTGATTTGTCAAAAAAAAGGTGGAGAGGAAATCTTTGGATAGATGACCTAAAACCATGGGAAGAGATGGAATGGGTAGGTAAAACAGTTCAGATTGGAAATATACAATTTGATATAGTAGAGCCTGTACAAAGATGCATGGCAACAACTGCTAACCCTGAAACCGGAGTACGTGATGCAGACACTTTAGCCGCATTACAGGCACACGGTCATCAGAATTTTAGTGTTTACGCAGTTGCAAAAAATAATGGAACTTTGAGTTTGGGTGACAAATTTACGTTAATTGATTGATGCTAGAGTTTAAGGAAAGTCCTGAACCAGATGAGTTTGCCAGAGAAAAGGGAAGAAAACTCTTCGCTGGAAAAGTAGACTTTTTGAAAGGTGTGGTGGATATGAATGGTCTACCTCCCGCAGATAGGCTTGAAGTATGCTTCGCAGGAAGATCCAACGTTGGCAAATCGTCACTTATAAATGCAGTCACTGGAAGAAAGTCTATTGCAAGAGCGTCCAACACTCCTGGACGAACGCAAGAAATTAATTTTTTCAAAACTGAGGACCATCATTATCTTGTAGACTTGCCTGGTTATGGTTTTGCAAACGCTCCAATGGACGTTGTAAAAAAATGGCAACAACTATTGAAGCGTTATTTATCCGGGAGATCGTCGCTTCGTAGAGCATTTGTACTAATTGACATTCGCCATGGAATTAAAAAAATCGACGAAGAAATTATGGACTTATTGGACACATCTGCAGTCACATTTCAATGTGTTTTAACAAAATGTGACAAAGTAAACTTAGAACAAAGAAACCAGATACTAAATCAGGTGAGAAAGAAACTTCAAACCCACCCAGCAGCCTTTCCAGAACTATTAGTTACTTCAGCAGAAGATAAAGTCGGGCTCGAGGCGCTGCGGAGTATAATTGCAACATTAGATTAGTATGTTGAAATATAATGTTTCACTATAAGGCTACATTGGGGTAGTAGAAAAACCTCTACACTTTTGGATTATCTATGAAGAAGCAAAATATGAATAGAGATTGGATCGCCACGGCGGAAACCTTGTCACAAGCTCTTCCGTACTTGCAACGTTACTCGGGAGCTATCATAGTAATTAAGCTCGGCGGTCACGCTATGGTAAGTGATGAAGCCCTCGAAACGTTCGCAAGAGATGTCGTACTTATGCGCCAAGTAGGAATAAATCCTGTAATCGTCCATGGTGGCGGACCAATGATTAATTCTATGTTAGATAAGTTAAACATTGAATCTGAGTTCATAGATGGAAAGCGCGTTACAGACTCTGAGACAATCAGTGTAGTTGAAATGGTTTTGTCTGGGAACGTAAACAAAAAAATTGTACAAGCTATTAATAATCAAGATGGACGTGCTGTCGGTCTATCCGGCAAAGATGCAAAACTAATTACCTGCGTTCAAGATAAACCAGAATTAGGCCTCGTAGGGACACCTAAAGATGTGAATCCCGAAGTGATCTTTAATTTGTTTGAAAATGACATGATCCCCGTAATTGCGCCACTGGGTTCAGGCATTGACGGTGAAACTTTGAATATAAATGGTGACACAGTATCAGGTGCTATGGCTGCAGCATTAAAGGCTGACAGATTACTTTTACTGACGGACGTGAGTGGCGTTCAAGATAAAGATGGCTCCATCATAACTGAGCTGAATTCTAACCAAATTAAGAACTGGATAAACGAAGGTATAATTTCGGGTGGTATGATCCCCAAAACAGAAACCGCTCTAATGGCACTAGAGGGCGGAGTACGGGGTGTTGTAATTTTAGACGGGCGAGTGCCAAATGCATGTTTACTAGAGTTATTTACCGAACATGGGGCCGGCTCACTAATAAGAGCTTAAGAATTGTAAATTATATAAATTAAAACTCTAAACGGGTTGAAAATTCACTTCCGTACAGTACATCTCTGCTTATGGAAAATGAAATCTTCATAAGACTTGGAATATTCTTTTTGGCTTTCGCAGCTTTGGCTTTGTTGGAACAGGTTATACCGCGCAGGTCAGAAGAAGCAAATAAAGGATCTAGATGGAGGACAAACTGGTCTTTCATCATTATAGATAGCTTTTTCTTAAGGATAGTGGCTTTCGCAATTCCATTGCTTGCAATAGGCGCAGCTATGGATGCAAAGGCAAATTCAATTGGAATTTTTAATTTATTTGATGGACCGATTGTTGTTGAGTTTATCTTATCAATATTAATTTTGGATTTCGCTATTTGGCTTCAACACGTGGTAACGCACAAGATTCCATTTTTATGGAGGGTGCACCAAGTCCACCACTCTGATCCTGAATTTGATGTTTCGACAGCTATTAGATTTCACCCTATTGAGATTGTCCTTTCTATGCTTTTTAAAGTTGGCCTTGTATACCTGCTCGGACCATCTGCATTAGCCGTTTTGGTATTTGAGATTTCACTTAATGCCAGTGCGATGTTTAATCACGCCAATATCAACATCACACCAAAACTTGAAAGGTTTCTCAGATTATTTATCGTTACACCAGATATGCACCGAATACACCACTCCTCAGATAGAAGTGAACACGATACTAACTACGGGTTCGCACTCTCTATTTGGGATAAATTATTTGGCACCTATAAAGTAGAGCCCAATCTTAGTCATAAAGAAATGGAAGTGGGTTTGAGATGGCGAAACGATAAACCCACAAAACTTTGGTGGAGCATATGGCTACCTTTCAAAAACAAGTAACCTATGCTTCTATTAATGAGAAACTAAGAAGAAATGGCCTCATCCTGAGAGGTGGATTTAAGCAGGAAAATCAAACAACATTACTAATTGGACCTAATGACCCCTTCTTTTGGAAATACTTTACAAACTCCTCTGAATATAACGATGCTCTTCCAGATCCAATGGATAGATGGTCAAAACGCGTGATTGGAGAAATAGCGTCTGATATTAATTCAAGAGCAGTTTATCCCTCTGATGGACCACCCTATGCACCATTTTACACTTGGGCAGTTTTGAGTAAAAAAGCATTCGTTTCGCCTTTGAAATTACTCGTCCATGAAGACGTCGGCTTAATGATATCATATAGAGGAGCTTTGGTATTAGAGCAGTCAATCCAGTTGCCAGTGAGCAGTGACGAATCACCATGTGAAGCTTGCATAAAGCCATGCATAAATGCCTGTCCAGCCGATGCTTTTAGCGAAGAAAAGTATGATACCGATGCTTGTACGTCCTATCTATGCTCTCCTACTGGACAAGATACGTGCTTTCAACAAGGATGCAGTATTAGACTCAGCTGCCCTTTATCTCCTAAGAATGTTAGACATGTAGATCAAACAAAATTTCATATGAAAGCATTTTTAAAACTATGAAACGCTTAATACTAATGCGTCATGCTGAAGCTGGATGGCATATAAATATGGATGATCACGAGCGACCTCTAAGCGCTGTTGGTATTCGTGATGCAAAAAGAATTGGTTTATGGTTAAAAGAAAAAGAATATATACCTGACGAAGTCATCTCATCTACTTCTGCACGAACCAGAGAAACTTTGAGCTGCTTATTTTTAGAATGCCCACAAATCTTCGAAAAATCATTATACTTAGCAGATGCAGAGCAAATGAAGTCAACTCTTCAAACGCTCTTATCAGAAACGGTTATTTTGTTGGGGCACAATCCAGGAATAACTGAATTAGCGCATGATTTAATGAATCATGAGGAAAAGCATGAAAATTTTATGGATTTCCCAGCTGCCTCTACTTTAGTGATAGACTTCAAAGCGGACCGATGGAGCGAAGTAAAATCAGACAGCGGAATATTCGTCGATTTTGTAATGCCACTGCAATTGTAGACGACTTCAATAATAAAACACTTAATACAAATTTTAGGTCTTAGTGTCCTAATATCTGGCTTAAAAATAATTTTGTACGATCTGACTGAGGATTATTGAAAAACTGTTCAGGCTCATTTTGCTCTACGATTTGTCCGTCATCCATAAAAATTACTCGGTTAGCAACTTGACGGGCGAATCCCATTTCATGGGTAACACAAATCATTGTCATTCCATCTTCAGCTAACTCAATCATAGTATCAAGCACCTCTTTGATCATCTCAGGATCAAGTGCGGAAGTAGGCTCATCAAAAAGCATTATTCTAGGTCGCATACAAAGTGATCGGGCAATTGCAACCCGCTGCTGCTGCCCACCAGATAACTGACCAGGATATTTGTCAGCCTGCTCAGGAATCTTCACTTTCTCTAAGAAATGCATCGCTGTTTCCTCAGCTTCTTTTTTCGGAATTTTTCTTACCCATATAGGTGCTAAAGTACAGTTCTCTAGAATACTTAAGTGAGGAAATAGATTAAAGTGTTGGAAGCACATTCCAACTTCAGATCTAATTCTATCGATATTTTTTATATCGGATGTAAGCTCTGTGCCATCGACGATGATCTGGCCACTCTGATGCTCCTCAAGCGCGTTTATACAACGAATAAGGGTTGATTTTCCGGAGCCTGAAGGACCACAAACAACAATTCGCTCACCTCTATTCACAGTTAGATCAATATCGCGTAGGACATGAAAAGAGCCAAACCACTTATTCATACTCTGAATCTTAATTGCAATTTCATCAGAAACTTCAAGTTTTAACTTTTCAGCCATAT
>CABZJF010000011.1:0-55850 GCA_902525915.1 Paracoccaceae bacterium
TGGATTTTCCACTTGGTCTTGAATATTGCTTAACATGACTAAAACTGCTGAATAACCAATAGCAACTATGAAACCTAGATATTGTACTTGCACGTTTAGATAAGCAAAATACGGGGCAAATAAAATTGGGAAGATATGCAAAAATATTTTACTATAAGCACGCAATGCCTTGGGCGTTCTATAATCGGAAATGCTGCTAAGTCGTTCAAATGAAATAATCACGTTGTTTAACCAATTATTTATTCGAGAAATTTCACCAGAGCTGATATCCAAATCTCTTAGGGCAACATTTTTTTTTGATAAAACATTAAAATATTGATAAACTTCCTTCTTATAGTCATTACTTTCGACAGTAATATCAAGTTTTATCGCCTCTATCAATTTTAGGACCAAATCCTTTATTTCCAACTCCCTGTCCTGAGCGCTATCTCCAGAATGATAAGGCCAATTTACATGGGCAAAATAAATTGAGGCAAGATTTGCATTTATGCTGCCATATTGTTCTAAAGCGTCATCTCTTCTTTGGAAGGCTGAATTAATGCTGAAAACTATGGGGAAAACAACTGCTAGACCAATTAAGGAAGTCGGCATACTGCCGCTGTAATTATACACTTCACAAGCTCTTGTCGCGAAAACAGAAATAATTGCAATTATGAATAATCTCAGGTCGACGACGTATAAAAAATCTTTAAACATATAAAAGCTTTCTTACCCTAAATCGTGTTAGTTCTCAAACGTAAATATTTTGTGAAAAAATTTTTGATTTTCGTTAGGAATTTTTAAAATAGTCCGTAACTGTTTCATCTAGCTTAAAGCACTACGGCGGATGAGACAAAAATACGCCCATCGTCTAAAAAATATGCATGGCTTCAGGTTTATGTTCGGGTTTGTATTTAAAACTTTTTGTGTAAAATTTATTCTATATAAAAACTAATAGCGGTTCATAAAATTTAAATTTTTATATTCATTAAGAAGTTATGCCTAAAAAAAATTCTAAGAACAAAAAATGGAGAAGTACTTCCTCCTGGTACAATAAAAATACCAATTCAATTCATGCTATTCAAACTCTGATTGGGCATTTTTTATCCGATCGGCATTCAAACAGCCTGTTATCTAATGCTGATAATCTAATTCAATTTCAGCAGCTATCTGGAACTTGGGGGACTGAACCATTTGAAAAGGTAGTTAAAGATCAGATTGATCTAAATTATGTTTTAGAAAACCCAGATATCTCTAAAAATGTTATAAGTATAATTGAACCGGCAAATCATGTAGGTTTGAATCCACAAGTCGAAGGAGTAAGAGCTTCTTCCAATATAGCGTATATTGGAAGAATTGTGGCGGACTGTGACTCTATTTTGTTTCCCCTTTGGGAAAGTGGAGTATCAAATATTGATAATCTCTTGAAAGTACTTCAAAGGTCTTTGGCTGTAATTGTTGAAGGAGGTCACCCTTCAGCTAAAGACGGGGCCTCATTTGTAGACTCAAAGATAGATCTGGAAGAATTACAATCTCTAATGGAACAAATCATCCTGGCAAGAGGACATAAAAGTACCCCGGCTATCTTTATATGTTTAGGTCACCAGCTCGCCGCACAAGCTCATATAAATTTAATTAAAAAAGCTGTTTTGATGATTTCTCAAAAATTATCTACTGTTCTTTCACAAGATAGCTATCAGTATGAAGCCTTAATATCATTATGTAATCGAATAAAGAATGTAGGTCAGTCCTTAAAAGTTATAAAAAATAATACTATTATCGCTGAAGGATGGGATGATCCACACTTCGCCGTGGCCCTAAATGAAGTTACAGAAGTCGGCAAATGTGAATTGGAAAAATACAGTCATGATGGGAAACATCCATCCAATGAATTCAAAGAATTACTGATTAAGCATAACCAAACAGCATCAGAATATGACGGTATCGTAGAGCAATCTATAACTTATGAGAAGAACCTAGAGTTACTAATGTTTCATTCTGACGAGGTTAATGAAGAAGCTATTCTTTTTGCAAATTGGGCTTATTCGAACTTGCACGATACACTAGCCTCATCTCGAGATTTAATTTCAATTTCGTCTTTGTCTTGGTTATTAACTCTACCTTCTTCGGTAGAAATATTGTGTTCTACCTCAGAAGCAGAAAAGAAACTCACAGATGTAGCCGCCACGTGTATAAATTATAAAGACTATGAAACGCAAAAGGTGAGACGATCTTTCAGTTTTCAATTTCACCCTGAATTGCTTGCTGATTTACGTGAATTTAATAAATCCGGAAGTCATGATTATAATTTATTTAAAAAAGATGATGGTGTCAGAATGCTCATGAGAGTTCTTTATGAATGTATTCTTGACTAAATAGGTTTTTCAAAAAATTTGCTAATGTTACAATATTTTGCTGCTTAATTAGCCACTCCGTGTGAATTATATAGTCCAGGCTTTAAAATTTCGTGAAAAAAGAAGCCCTGTTCAAGTTATCCATATCCAAGTCATCCAACCCCTGCATGTCAAATGGGTTTTCCAAATTATCTTGGATGTTACTTAACATTACTAAAACAAGACTATAAACAAAGGCCACTACCAGTCCTACACTATAAAATTCACCACTTAGTGATGCAAAGTAGGGAGAGAATAAGATTGGAAATATAGCCAAAAAAATATTACTGTAGGCTTTCAAGCCTCTTGGAGTTCTATATTCCGAAAGACTATTTAGAGTTTCATAACTGGACATTAAATTGTTGTAGAAAAATACTACGCTGGAATCAGGGCGAATTTTAGAGGTTAATTTAAATAATTCCTCAAAATTAGTGTATATTTTTTGTTTTATTAGATTTGTAGATTTCTGGTCTTGTAAATCTTCCTTTATCAGATCAAACAAAGCACCAATGGTTTTTTTTAAACTATCTAGGTCACACGCGTTTTCTTTATCATCTAGTTGCCAATTTTTGGCTATAAAAAATATCGAAGCAAAATTAGAATTAATTGCGCCATATTCTTTAAGGGCCAGGTCTCTTCTTTGAAAAGCAGTCCCGATTGTAAAAACAAGAGGGAAGACCACAGCTAATCCAATTAACGAAATAGGTATTTCAGTGACAAATTCATTTTCGATACAATAGATTGTAGCACCTACAGCAGCAGTGGCTACTATCAAAGTTTTTATAGTTATAACGTATAAAAAGTCTTTTACAGTCAAAATAAAATTTTCCAATAAAATACCTATTTTTTGATAAATGATAAAACCCCTCCGTCTTAAGAAAGACTAGCCTGTGTCATTCAGTGGCGCAATGAAAAGCTGACGTGGGACAAATAACTACAGATTTTGTACTAGCTAGGTAGGGTGAGATTGTTAGATTTGAAGGGTATATAGTCATAAAAGGATGACAAATGCGTTTAGTTAATAAAGTAGCAATGGTCATTGCAGCGATATGAAAAATTTTTTTTTATTTTTTGTTGGTTTTTTTCTAATCACATCCAATCTGAGTTTTGCTGAATCAAAAGCCGACCACTCCAGCGAAAAAGTAGAGATCTCAGACAGCAATACTGATCATCTGGTCTTCACTAAAATCCTCTATGATGAAATTTACGATATTGACATCTCTGAGGGACACTATCGTGCCTCCGTCGAAGTTTTGCTCGCCTGGGAGGATAAAAAAACTGCAGAATTTTTGGCTAAGTTTGGCGACGAAATAATTCATGGCGAGGAACTTGATGAATATCTCCATGAAATTTGGTACCCCGAATTTTTTGTATCAAATGCTGAAACTCCAAGAACAGTCCATTATAAAACACTCGACGTGCTTGACGGTAAATTTGAATTATTTGAGCGATTTGATGCAGAACTTAGTATTGATGCAGAAATGCCGAAGTATCCATTCGGTAACCTTGATTTATTTTTAGATATCGCGTCATTTTCTGGAAATAAGCAAAAAATGGTTTTTTATCCTGAAAGCATAGAAGTTGGCCATCACGATGCCCATCATAAAGTGGTCAAGGGTAATTGGGAGGTAGAAAAAACCATCCTGGAAGAGGAAGGTAGAACAAGTTTAAACCACGGCGGTCATGAAAAATTTTCCTATATTATAGCTCATGTAAATGTAAAACATGGGTTTTTAGATGCGTTACAAAAAATACTATTTCCAATTTTTTCTATAGTATTTCTGTCATTGTTGATGAACCATTTCTACCCGTCTGGAAACTACGATATTTATAATTGGCGAATTGGTGGTCAATTGACTTTATTTCTCACGATCCCTGCGCTTAAATTCTCATTAGCGGGTGAATTGCCAACAACTCATTATCTGAACTTTACGGATGCATTGTTTATTTGGGCAACGGTCGTAGTAACCTATAATATGATGATCGGAATAATTAGCCATTACAAAATGGCGAACGAAGGTGCCAACACGGGTCGTTCAATCGAAAGGTTTGCAAGGATTTCAAGTCCTTTAGTTGCAGCATTGGTTGTTGGGGTGTTGTTATCTTATATCTTTGAATGATAACTATGTCGGCTTAAGATAGCGAAGAGGGTCGAATTCCGTTTTTTAGGTCACGAGCCAAATCAGTGGCGATCGGCACCAAACCCTGGTGCAATATCTCCCCATAGGCAACGCCCAATAAATGGATAATCTAAGGTGACGAAGTAAACATATTTGCCGTTCAATTGTCCACCGTTACACTGGTCCAGAGCTTCATGATCGTGAGAATAGACATAGTCCTCATTATAAGTACCGTCATAAGCTCCTCCAGGACCACTAGTTCTCTCTCCAGATCTAAGCGTATATCCTGACTGCACTTTTCTACCCACAAAATGGATTTCAAATCCATCACCAGCGTATCCGATAAAGGAGCTTTCAGGGCTCCCAATCAAGCTTTCAGCGATCCCATGATAATGATACAATCCATTAGGTCCCACGTGACCGTTGTTTATATCTAAGCCTAGTTTATTTTTCGCTCCAAAGATATCAAGCGTCCATCGCTTGTCACCATTGCGACTATGACCACTTTTCGATGACGGATCATAAGATCCTGCGGTATTAGGTCGAAACTGAATCCCATTTAATGCTATCCCTATTGTCCCTTTGATGAATTGTGGTTTGGAATTTTTCTTAGGATTACTTGAAACACACAATTTGATCCTTTGTTCTCTGATGCTATGTGGGTTCGCACGGTTAGGAAATTTCCCTACTTTGTGATCCGGGATGCTATTCGATTCTATACATATCGCATCGCCTTGTGTGATTTTACTTTGGTTTACTTGCGCGAAAGCATACCCAACGGAGAATTTTAAGAAAATGAGAAGTATAATTAAATTGCGCAAACGTGAGTTCCAAACATTGTTTTTTGTTCAAACACTATTTGAAACTTTTAATAAACAGAAACAATAATTACCAAAGAAGAACATTATCCAAGAAAAATATGGGGTTGTGATGATGCGGTGTGAGCAAACACATCGAGTGTCCAAGATGCCTAAACCAAAGCTTAGACCAGAGCCTGATTTTGATTCGTAATTAGTGACGCAGCATCACTTTTGCGTCACTTACGTAGGGTGCTAATAGGTGCTCGTCAGTGCTCAAAATGCATACAAATAAGCACTATATTAACTATACATACCACTTTTATCAGGTTCGAGCCCCGTCAACCGCGCCAATTTTTCATAAATATTAAAAATTAAATAGAAAAAATTGGATTTGTTGCAGCAAGGGCAAATGCTAAAAAAATGCCGTGTAATGTGCCTATTGTATATGATCCGATATTTCTTCTTTGGAATTTTCCTATGTAGCCAAATACTAGAAAATAACATATATATATCGGGATAGTTGTGAACATAACGCCATATTTTTCGGGAGAAATTGCTAATAAAATTGAAAACCCTATTAATGGCACGAGCCGAATAAAAATTGCCATAGCAGTAGCTGACATCGAAATAAGTTTTTCGATTGCGACACAAAAAATAGTTAAAGGTATTATCATACTCATAAATGCAAAAATCCTATGATTAGTAATAAAAAATGAACCAATAAAATGGTTAATTAAAATGACTAAAATCGAGAAAGCGACCAACATTTTAATAAACGGATAAAAATTGAATCTTTCTGAATTTTCCCATATTTCTCTGCATAACAGCAAAGTAGCAGCCCCTACTAATCCAAAATATGCGGCGACACTCCCAAAGCCGAAGATTGAAAAGGGCTCATATTCAATGAAGCTCGAGGATAGGGCGATAGTTGGTGAAGAAATGCCAACCACAATTGATTTGACTGAACTGACCCTTCTGTTCCCATTGTAGTTTATCGATGATAGCTTACTTCGTGACAATCCATAAGTTATCATAGTTAACCCGAGCAATGTCCAAATAATGTGAGTCGACCAGAGCGTTCTATGAACATTTTTTAGGTTAAACCATTCTGTAATTGTTGCGCTCGTTTGAGGAGAATAGATAACGCTTACATGCCCTGTATTTTTTGTGAAGGAAGCCTTCCTGCGAACAAGTCCATTAGAATATTCAATATTTTCATCCGCATCTTTAACTAATAACCTTGTAAATTTTAAAGAATGATTGCGAAGATGTTTTTCAAATTGGCCTGATGTTAGTAATAGGTCCTGAGGAAAATTTTCTGTAACCTTTGTAGAATAAGGTGAAATAGCAGCTATTGATGAAATATTTTGCTTTTCGCTAGCCCGAATAACAATATCTGATGCCATAGAATGGCCAATTAAATTCAATTGAATATCGCTACCGTATTTTGATTTTAACAAATCAATTACCGAAATTACTTGATCAACAAGTTGTTGTGTGGTCCCAGAAAGCTCAGTAGGATTATTTATTAACTTTTGGGAATTGGATCCGTGCCCAATGAAATCAAAAATTACAGCATTACTCCCTGCATCCGCAATATCGAATGCTAGTTGCCTCATCATTTCTTTGGAACCAGCATAGCCATGACAAATGATTGTAAAAATTTTTGAGGGCACCTCACTCTGTATTATTTCAATAGTATCGTTGCCTAGGTACTGAAAATGGCTTTTATATGATTGCCTATCGATTTGGATCATAACCAGCAAAAATACCCCGGCAATTAATGTGTAGGAGGAAAAGCTATATAATTTAATCATTAAATGCTCATTCAGCAGCTGCGTTAAGAGTCAATCAGGCATTTGTTACTAGCAAAATTTTCTTAATTATACCTAATAATTAGAACTTTTTAATTTTAATAAAGTAATTTGAAGAAGTAGTCTTCGATGATATTTTAGTCATTTATGTGAAATTCAATCGCTAAAAACTTAAAAAGTACAATTGTTTTCCAATCGCTTAGCTCAATATTAAAGTTTCTCAGACTATTATAATCATCAAAGTAAATTAGCTTGACATCTTGATAAAGGTACTGTCTCGTTGAGCGATGGGATCGGGGGATACTATGGGCAATCAGAAAATAGAGGGATTTAAAATCTCTGAAATAAGTGAGTTGGCCAGGATAGAGTTTAAAAGGAATGAAAAGACAACTCGAAATCATTTGGGTAAGCCAGACAAAAAAATAAAGCAGTCTGTTCTGCGTCAGCTTCAAGAGCATAAGAAACTTCTAAAAAATACTTAGAAGCTACAGTATTATTGTAGAATACCAAAAATGATCACGATCCATGCGAGACCAACTGCAATGGCAGATATGGCAACAGCAGCACTTGCAGTGTCCTTCGCTTGTTTTGCACGATCTCTTTTTTTCTCAGAGATATCATCAACTACTCGCTCTATGGCAGTATTCATGCATTACATTGCAATTATCATGATGCCCCCCATGATTATTAGAGACCTTTCAGCCACTGATAAAGGTAGTGAGAAAGCTGCAATCATGGAAACAGTATTTGCGAAAACCCATTGGTAGATACTTCGCTCTGTGTTTAAAACGTGAGAAAATCCTTCCCAGGACCATATTGCTCTTTGCGTTATGTAACTAATTATCCTTAAAAACATCGAATGCGGCCTAAAGGAATAGTAATTTATGTTTACATCAAACTTTCTCTTCGGAACTGAGTTCTGATGCTCTTTGCTCCACCAATTCTACAATATGGTCAATCATTTTGGCGTTTTCTATTCTATGGTCTTGTTTCCCAGCCCAATAAACCATTCCGTTTCCTGCTCCGCCACCCGTAAAGCCTACATCCGTCATTAACGCTTCACCTGGACCATTTACAACGCACCCTATTATAGACAAACTCATGGGAGTTTTTATGTGTTCGAGCTTTTGTTCTAAAATTTCAACTGTTTTTATTACATCGAATCCCTGCCTCGCACACGATGGGCAAGAAATTATATTTACACCCCTGTGTCTCAATCCAAGCGATTTTAGGATTTCATATCCGACTTTTACCTCCTGAACTGGATCTGCAGACAAAGATACACGAACCGTATCTCCAATGCCCATCCATAATAAGTTTCCAAGTCCAATCGCAGATTTAATTGTTCCGCTAGTTAGGCCACCCGCCTCAGTAATTCCAAGATGAATAGGCGCATCTGTAGCTTCAGCTAGTGCTTGATAAGCAGCCGCCGCCATAAATACATCCGACGCCTTACAACTTATCTTGAACTCGTGAAAATCATTGTCTTGAAGAATTTTAATATGGTCCAAACCGCTTTCAACCATCGCATCAGGGCAGGGCTCGCCATATTTTTCCAGAAGATGTTTTTCTAGTGAGCCGGCATTTACACCAATTCTTATAGCACAATTGTTGTCCTTTGCTGCCTTAATAACTTCTTTAACGCGATCTGCTGACCCGATGTTACCAGGATTAATTCTTAAACATGATGCGCCAGCCTCTGCAGACTCAATACCCCTTTTGTAGTGAAAATGAATGTCGGCTACTATCGGTACTGGGCTATTTTTGACAATTTCTTTTAATGCTGCGCTGCTTGCTTCATCGGGAACTGAGACCCGAACTAAATCTGCTCCAGCTTCCGCTGCTGATGTAATTTGTTTAAGGGTTGCTTTGACATCAGTTGTATCTGTGTTTGTCATAGTCTGTACTGATATTGGTGCATCCCCACCAATCGCAACATTCCCGACTTTTATTTGCCTAGAACGCCGCCTCTCGATGGTGCGCCAGGGACGAACACGGTTGATAGACATACTAATCCTCGAATGTTACCAATTTGTTAGTTGTAAGGCTAAAACTAAGTTACGATTCTAGCAAGGGACCTATTGATCAAGTGACTCAGCAGTGAAGCTATTTAATCCCAGCTCGGCAACTAACTTCTGCAAATCTGGATCACTTTTTATTTTTGCGGGTTCATAACTCAAGATTATAGATTGAGGATCCAAAGTGACATCTTTCACAACGTTTACACCCTTACCGGCAGGACCATATAGAACGCCATCTATTGCCATGTAAACATAGCCAGACATACCAGCTAGTAGTTTAGGGGCGCTCTCGGTCTGAGGAAGGGCAAATTCTACTCCTGGTTGCATCAAATTTTTGTAAATTACAGATCCATCAGCTGCGACGATTTCGATCCAAGCCTCTTTTGAGGTAACTAATGTTATAACTGGAGGAGTGTCGGCAGATACTTTAGGCAAGTTTATTTTAAGATTTTCATCGGTTCTATTTTTTCTGGGTATTAAATCAGAAATAATTTCTTCGATACCAATTTCTTCGCTGGATGGAATTGGCGCAAAAAGCCCAAATTGATTTGGATCTAGCTTAGATATAGGTTCGTCTCGGGCGACAATGACGGGTTGATCTAATGCAGTTGATCTGTAAATTCTGTTAATCCTAGATGACCCTTCCTGAAAATTTTCTGTGTTGTCCAGCATAAGATTATTCTTAATATTCAGTGCTGTAGGTAAGTTTTGCAGTTCTGTAACTACTACAGGCTGACTTTCTGTGGGAGTTATATCAACTTTTTGTATTTCTTGAAAAAACGACCAAGCTCCATATCCCAGGGCTGAAACTAAAGCGATCGTAACACAGAGAGAACCTACGGCACCTGGTTCAATATTTTCATACCATTTTTGTTGCTTTGGTAAATATGCTGTAGTCGGTTTGATGAAGATACTATCTTCTAGATTCCTATTGCTGTAATTTTTTTCCTTCTCTTTTGCACTTTCCTGTGCCATGCCATGCATGGTCTGAAAGCCGCTTTCATTGCAAAAAAGTGTATAGATGATGTCTGGATCTAGCTCAAGATAGCGCGCGTACGATCTAACAAAACCGGCAATAAAACCCTGAGATTCAAATACTGTCGGATCGCAGTTTTCTATTGCTGCTACATAGTTGGCCTTAATCTTCAATTCTTTTTCGACATCAAGCAATGACTTGCCTAATGTAGCACGCTCACCTCTCAAAATATCCCCAAGACGAAAGTCATAATCATCGAACCCTTTAGGGTGCGCTGTTCGAGAAGTTTCGCTACCTTTGGGCTCTCGCCATTTCATATTTCACTCAACCAAAAATATTTGACGTCGATTCGCAAATTGCATGCCAAATACCTAGCACAATTACAATATAATGCACATATCCGTGAGATTGTGCTGCTAGGCAGTAAGTTCAGTCCTGTTCAATGCGCAATGAGACCATAGTTCGTCCATAACTCTCACCAAATAATCGATTTCCTGGATTCCATGCACTGGAGAAGGTGTAAAGCGCAGTCTTTCTGTTCCTCTGGGTACAGTTGGGAAATTTATAGGCTGAACATAGATTTTGTGGTTTACCAATAATAGATCAGATAGTTTCTTGGTATGAACTGGATCACCTACAATAACGGGTACAATATGAGACCCATGATCAATAATTGGTAATCCTAGACTTTTTAAACGCATTTTTAGTATCTTTGCGTTCAATTGGTGGTTGACTCTAACCTCTTGGTGTTCTCTCAAATATCGAACTGAAGCTAATGCGCCGGCCACTAAAGCTGGAGATAGTGAAGTTGTAAAGATGAAACCCGGGGCATAACTTCTGATTGCATCACAAACCTTTGCACTTGCTGCAATATATCCACCCATCACCCCGTATGCTTTTGCTAGGGTTCCATTGATTATATCTATACGGCCCATTAACTCTTCTTGCTGTGCGACCCCTGCTCCGGTGGCTCCATACATGCCTACCGCGTGAACTTCATCTATATACGTCATGGCCGAAAACTCTTCAGCCAAGTCACAGATCTCTTTAATTGGTGCAAAGTCACCGTCCATTGAATAAATTGATTCAAATGCTATCAATTTTGGGTTCGAACTATTGTCTTCTTGTAAAAGTCTGCGAAGATGCTCCATATCATTATGCTTAAAGACCCTTTTCTCACCACCATTTCTGCGAATACCTTCAATCATGGAGGCGTGGTTTAGCTCATCCGAGTATATTATCAAATTAGGAAGTAATTTTGCTAATGTAGATAGTGTCGCATCATTTGCAATGTAGGCACTCGTAAACAGTAAAGATGACTCTTTGGAGTGAAGGTCCGCCAACTCTCTTTCAAGTTCCTTGTGGTAAACAGTTGTTCCAGAGATATTTCTTGTCCCGCCTGAACCGGCTCCTGCTCCGTCGAGCGCCTTGTGCATAGCTTCAAGGACTACATTATTTTGCCCCATTCCCAGATAATCGTTTCCGCACCAAACTGTTATTGTGTCTAGGTCACCGTTCGGCGATTTCCATGCTGCGTACGGAAAATTCCCGCGTTCGCGTTCTATATCAATGAAGGTTCTATATCGGCCTTCTTCGTGCAAACGATTTATAGCAGCTTCAATATGATCTTCATAGTTCATTATTTTCTCTTCCACTTGGGTCGTTTGAAAGCATACTTTCTAACATTCCTTAAAACAACATATTCATAAAATTAAATATGTCAAAAATATAAATATTTCACTATCTTTTTAAGTAATAAATAGCAGGAGTTTAAGAAGAAGCTAGTTAAAAAATGGTGCTGATTGACGCATCTTGTTGAGTAATTTGTACCCAATATATAAAAGTTTAAATAAATCGGTTGAATAAATATTAGCCTGTTCAGGCTACAAATTTGCGACTAGGATATTGTTAACTCTTTCTTTGGGTTTAAGAAATAATTCGAAAATAACAAACATTAGGCTTTGCATGTTTGGAGGATTTAAAAAACATCGTTTAGTTTTAAAAGATTGTGATATATTCTTTGTTGATAATGGCAAGGGTACCCCTGTCGTCCTCTTACATGGATTTCCTCAAACCCACGCGATGTGGGGTAATGTAGCCCCATTACTATCAAACGGCTATCACGTTATTTGCCCTGACCTACGCGGATATGGTCAATCAGCTAAGCCACTAGGTTATGAAAATTATACTTTTCGCAATATGGCAAAAGATGTCGTTGCTATTTTAAAATCCCGAAATATCAAAAAGGCGCATATCATTGGGCATGACAGAGGTGCTCGAGTTGCATATCGGCTGGCTATAGATAATCCAGAATTAGTATCTTCTGCGATGTTTATGGATATAGTCCCAACGAATACAGTATTTACCGAGCTATCTGCATCATTAGCTTTCTCATACTATCATTGGTTTTTTCTATCCCAACCTTTTCCAGTTCCTGAAAAACTTATAGGAAGAGACCCTGATCAATTTTATAATAGCTGTCTTCAAGGATGGGGTGCCACTGGCATTAATGCTTTTGCAAAAAACCAACTAAATGCTTATCAAAAAAGCTGGAAAAATAAATCCTGTATCCGCGCAATGTGTGATGATTATAGAGCAGCATATCACATTGATCAGCATCATGAGGCTGCTGACGGTAATTCCCCAATTAAAGTACCATTTGCCGCTGTATGGGGGAGGGATGGGGTTATGGCAAAGACGTTTGATATGGACTTTGTTTGGAAAACTAAAGGGAAGCTTTATTTAGGGATAGAAATGCCAGGGGGGCATTTTTTTGTTGATCAATATCCCTTGGAGACTGCTGAATTGATCGATAATTTTATAAAAAAAGTAGGGGTAAAAAAATGAAACTTTTGTACCTTCATTTTTTTCTCTCGGATTGAGCCACTTGTAAAAGCATCTCTAAAGGTACAAATCCACGCAGAAATTGGCCACCCAAAATAAATGTTGGTGTACCACTGATTTGAAGTTTTTTAGCTAATTCTGCAGTGCGGGCAATTTCTTTTATAACTGTATCGGATGTCATTTCTTTAAGGAGTTCATTGGGGTCTAGTTTTAGTTCTGTGGCTATTCTTCGAAGATAAATTTCATTCGGCTCTGCAGTAAGTGTTAAAAGGATCTCATGAGCTAACTTATATTTCTCTGATCCACCAATATTCTTAACTGCTATTGCAAATTTTGAGGTAGTAAGTGAAGCTTCCCCTAAAATAGGAAATTCTTTTACAATGAATCGAATATTGTCATCTTCTTTCAGTAATTCTCTTACTATTTCGGCTGCTTTTCGACAATAGCTACATTTATAATCTACAAATTCCACCAACGTTATATCGCCGTCTAGGTTTCCTCCGACATAAGAGTAATTGTCATAAAATATATCTTCATAATTGGATTTGATCAGCTCTTCATCTTCAAGAATTTCGATCGCCGCTTCCCGCTTTCTCACAAGATCGGCAGCTTCAAAAATTATATCTGGGTTTTCAAGAATGTATCGTCGAATTTCTTTTTGCAAAACTTCTCGATCTGCATTTGTTAAATTGTTTAAATCTAGCGCAGTCACCATTGAACTGAATGCAGAGAAAAATATTGAAGTTAATAGTGCTTTATACAAAATTTTACCAAACTTAAGTGCGCAGCAAGTTACTTGATCTATAATCAACGCTCCGATTTTTTGACCGTATTAAAGGCGTTTTAAAGCTATTTTAAAAAAGTTCAACTTGTCTCGTGATTATATTATATATCTTTTTGGGTATACAGTAAGTGCAATTGATTTGAACCTTAAAAAAAACTTTTGGAATATTAGGATGAAGAACTCAGCTCGTGGTAAAGTGGATCCATTTATAGTTATGGATGTTATGGAGGCCGCCCGACATATTGAGAAATTTGGGCATGAAGTAATACATTTGGAGGTTGGGCAGCCTGGCACTGGAGCCCCCACAGTGGCTAAAGAAAAAGTGATAAATGGTTTGTCTGACTCTACGATGGGTTACACTGTTGCGTTGGGTATCCCAGAACTAAGAGAAAAAATAGCTGATTTATACTGGCGATGGTACAAAATTAAAGTCGATCCAGGGAGAATTATAGTAACACCTGGTTCATCGGGATCATTTATACTCGCCTTCACAGGGCTATTTGATGTTGGTGATACTGTGGGAATAGGATCGCCTGGCTACCCAAGTTACAGGCAAATTCTCAAAGCCCTTAGTCTAAATACTTGTGCGATAAAGACAACAAGTGATAATAAGTTCCAACTTGTAGCTACTGACATTATCGATAATAACCTTGATGGTTTACTAATTGCTTCACCAGCTAACCCAACAGGATCTATGTTAAATAAAGATGAACTTGAGGGACTGATGGAGGCATGTGATCGGAAGCAAACAGTTTTAATTAGCGATGAAATTTATCATGGAATTGAATATGATGCGAGGGCCGTATCCGCTTTAGAAATTTCTGACAACTGTTTTGTTATAAATTCATTTTCCAAATATTTTTCCATGACCGGTTGGAGATTAGGGTGGATAGTCGTTCCTGATGATTACATTCGGCAATTCGAAAGATTAGCACAAAATCTATTTATTTGCGCGCCCCACATATCACAAGTTGCGGCTCTGGGCGCATTAGATTCTCATAATGAGTTAAATCAAAATCTCAAAACATATAGAGCAAATCGAGCTTTGCTAATAGAGCAACTACCCAAAATCGGTTTTAAAAAATTTGCCCCTCCAGATGGTGCTTTTTACTTTTATATAGATGTTTCGGAATATACAGATAACAGCCTAAATTTCTGCAAAGCAATTTTGGAAGAGGTGCGTGTAGCAATAACTCCAGGGATTGATTTTGATCCGGAGCGTGGACTTGAAACTGTTCGGTTGTCATACGCTTGCAGCACTTCAGATCTAAAGAAAGGATTAAGACGACTTAATAATTTCATGAGCAAGTACAGACTTTAAAATGAAATATATAAAAATATTGTTTTTGTTGTCCCTGATATGGGCAAATTTCGAATCTAAAATTGGTAGCCATCCAATATTTCAAATGGCATATGCTTCAGATTTCAATGCTATTTATGATTTTCGATTAAAATTGGATGAGGCAGTACCATTCAGAGTTTATAGTGTTAATCATCCTAATAGGATTGTCCTTGAGTTGCATACATCTGCTGTCAAAGGTCTTGAAAATTTAGAAGTACCAAGTTCACCATTTTTAGGAGAAATAAAATTTTCGAAAGGTTTAGATGGGTGGTCAATTATTTCTATCGAATTAGCCAAACCAGCAAAAGTCCAAAATCTAACCATGGACCAACATAAATTGCACGGTTTGGACGCAGAACTCAGTTTTGCACTGGTTCCAATCGAACAGGAAGATTTCAATGAAATGGTTAGAGTTTTTGCTGACGACCGTTTTGATACGTTACCAATCGGTGTGAAAAATGAGGACTTTGAAAATACAAATAATAATTTGACTGTAGTTATTGATCCGGGTCACGGTGGATTGGATCCAGGTGCGCAGGTTGAAAGTATTCGAGAATCAGATTTGATGCTCACTTTGGCTAGGGTGGTAGCGGAAGAAATTAACGCTCTTGATAACACAACGGTCATTCTAACTAGAACAACCGATGAATTTACTTCATTGGACAAAAGACTTACATTGGCAGTTCAAGTTGGTGCCGATCTATTTATTTCTTTGCATGCAGACACTGTTAAAAAGGGTAAGGCGTCTGGATCAACTATTTACACTCTATCAAACGAAGCTTCTGACAAAGCGAGTGCAAGATTGGCTACTAGGCATGGTGGAAACGAACTTATTTCTGGTCTAGATCTTTCAGGCGCAGAAACAGCAGTAACATCTGCCTTAATGGGTCTGTTGAGACGGGAGAATACTGTGCGATCCAATACATTTTCAAAATTAATTATAAAAAATTTGGAAACCTTTGATATTAAGCTAAACCCTAAACCTTCCCGAAAGGCAAACTTTTCTGTACTAAAGCTACCTAGTGTACCCTCAATTTTGATCGAAACTGGTTTCATGTCTACGAGTTCTGATTTAAAAAACTTACAAGATCAAGATTGGGCTGAGAAATTTGCGTTAGCAATATCTTCAGGAATTTCAGAGTGGATTGAAGAGGATCAGTTGTTTGCAAAGAATAGAATGGAATGACGCGGAACATAAAATATAATGCTCGAACTGAGGTTACCATTTTTCATAAAGCTACGCATTATAGAATTGCTTAGTCAATTTGTTCGCAGTGTGTTCGGCTTTTTGGGCACTATTTTTACTCTTATTACTATGAGTACCATTGTTTGTGGGCTGTCTTTAGGTGGTATTTTTTGGGTTTATGGCCGCGATTTGCCAAGCCATGAATTTCTTGCTCAGTATAAACCTCCAACTATTAGCCGAATTTATTCCGCGGAAGGAAAAATAATTGATGAATTTGCAAAAGAAAGACGGTTATTTACGCCAGCAAATCAAATCCCAGATTTGATAAAAAATGCGTTTATTTCCGCAGAAGATAAAAATTTTTATGAGCATCCGGGTTATGATATGAGAGGTATTTTAGCCGCTCTAGTCGATGCAGTTCAGTCGAGAGGTAAGCGAATACGGGGAGCATCAACAATAACGCAGCAAGTTATGAAGAATTTCCTACTGGATCGTTCGCGAAGAGCGGAGCGAAAGGTTAAAGAAATAATATTGGCTACTCGTATTGAGAGAAGTTTGACAAAAGAACAAATACTCGAACTTTACTTAAATGAGATCTTCTTGGGTCAGAATTCTTATGGAGTAACAGCTGCTTCTCAGACTTACTTTAATAAAACCTTAGATGAATTAGCTCCACATGAAGCAGCATTTCTGGCTGCTTTGCCTAAGGCACCATCAGATTATCATCCTGTTCGTGAGAAAGAACGTTTATTGGAACGGCGTAATTATGTTTTAAAAGAAATGTTCCAGAATGGTTATCTTCCTATGAAAATTTATGAGTATGAATTAACACAACCCATAAAATCGGTGCAGGGTCGGGATTATACAGGTTTTCGATCCAAATTGCCTAGTCGTAACTACTTCACAGATGAAATAAGACGGCAACTCAGCGGGACTTTTGGGGAAGAAGAGTTCTTTACGGGAGGTCTGACGGTTCGATCGACTTTTGATCCAATTTTGCAGCGAAAGGCTGCTCTGGCTTTACAGAGAGGTCTTGAACGATATGACCGTAAGCAAGGCATTTGGCGAGGTACTGGCAAAAAGATACCGTTTGCAATTTTAAGTGATGAGGCAAAGTGGCAAAATTCATTGGCTAGTTTAAATCTACCTAGAGACATAAATTTAGATGGTCAATGGATCCCAGCGGTTATTCTTGGAATTGAAAATTCTGAAGTGCGTATTGGCATTGAGGGAATTGAGGAGACAGCTGAAGGTAATTGGATTCCACCAACTGATATGACTTGGATTAAAAAGGTTTTTGCTTCGGGAAAGCAGGTAGATGTAGTTGGGCAATTTTCCGATTTTCTTAATATTGGAGATGTTGTTTTAGTCCGTAGGCTTAATGATCAGGATGGTAATTTTTTGCATTGGAGTTTGCGGCAAGTTAGTGAAGTTCAAGGCGCCTTTATGGCAATGGACGTCAACAATGGACGCGTTATTGCAATGCAGGGGGGCTTTTCTTATGAATCGTCGGTTTTTAACCGCGCTACACAAGCAAAAAGGCAGCCTGGATCCAGTTTTAAACCATTTGTTTACGCCTCAGCTTTAGATAGCGGGTACTCCCCAGCTACAGTTGTTGTAGATGCTCCAATTGAGATCGATACCCCACAAGGTTTGTGGCGTCCCAAGAATTCGAATGATAAATTTTATGGTCCGACTCCACTTCGGACTGGAATAGAAATGTCACGAAATCTCATGACAATTCGTTTAGCTCGAGAGGTGGGTCTGGATATAATTGCGGAGTATGCTGAAAAATTTGGCGTTTATGATAATATGAAAGAATTCCTTGCAAACTCTCTTGGTTCCGAGGAAACAACATTATATCGGATGGTCGCAGCCTACGCCATGTTTGCAAATGGTGGCGAAAGAGTTATGCCTACTATGGTAGATAGAATACAAGATCGATATGGTAAAACTATATTTAAGCATGATCAGCGAATTTGCTTAGATTGCGGAATTGATCAATTATCTTTAGGAGATGTTCCTACGATTTTAACTAATAGAGAGCGCGTTATGGACCGAATAACAGCTTACCAATTAACATCTATGATGGAGGGGGTAGTCTCCCGTGGCACTGCTAGAAGGACAGTTAACCTAGCAGTTCCAACCGCAGGAAAAACTGGCACTACGAATGAAGCAAAAGATGTCTGGTTTTTAGGCTTCACGTCCAACATTGTGGCAGGCTGCTACATTGGGCATGACATTCCACGGCCTTTGGGACGGGGGTCCGGGGGTGGTTCCATGTGTGGTCCTGTTTTTAATGAGTTCATGTCCGCTGTAACGGAGATTTATGGAGGGGCTGATTTTATGATACCGCAAGGCGGTAAGTTTATAAAAATCGATAGATACTCTGGAGAACGGCTTCCAGATCATGCCGACGGTGAGCACGTTGTTGCGGAATTTTTTCGGGATGGTGAGGAACCAAAGTTTGGCTTAACTTTTGATGGGGGCTTTGCAATGGGTAGTAATTTTACCTTGATCAAGCCTGGTGAAACAGTTCTTCGAGAAATCAAAACAACCACTGGAGAAACAATTCTAGTAGCCCCTAAAGCAACGTTGGGAACTTTAAGCGCAGGCGGTTTATACTGAGCTTGCTCTTGGCGTATCACTGGTTTAACTAATTTCCTGACTGCTAGTGGGGTAACTTTCAGATATGCGCGCTGACATACAAATTATTATTAGTGAAATCGACAAATCTCTATCGCTCTTAAGGCAGAGGCTTGATTGGGATAATGTTAGAAAAAAGCGAGAAGAGTTTGATGCTTTGACGGAAGATCCTGATCTTTGGAATGAACCTGATAGAGCCCAAAAGCTTATGCGGGAACGGCAGAATTTTATTGATCAGGTGGATGCTCATGATGCAATGAGCACTGAATTGAAAGAGAACATTGAGTTAATCGAATTAGCTGAAATCGAAGCTGATGAAGAAATATTGCAAGAAGTAGTTACCGCTTTACAACTGCTCAAAAACAGGGCCTCAGCGAAAGAATTAGAGGCTTTATTGAACGGTGAGGCAGATGGCAATGATACATTTCTTGAGATTCATGCTGGAGCGGGAGGTACAGAAAGTTGTGATTGGGCAGGAATGATTTCTAGGATGTATGTAAGGTGGGCTGAAAGGTCAGGTTATAAAGTTGAACTTCAGTCAGAAACGGCCGGTGATGAAGCGGGACTTAAATCTGTAAGTTACAAAATCTCTGGTCAAAATGCCTATGGATGGCTCAAAACTGAAAGTGGTGTGCACCGATTAGTAAGAATTTCACCTTTTGACTCAGCCGCAAAAAGGCATACCTCTTTTTGCTCAGTATGGGTTTACCCCGTTGTAGATGATAATATTGATATTGATATCAGTCCTAACGACATCAGGATTGATACTTTTCGTTCATCTGGAGCGGGGGGACAGCATGTGAATACAACAGACTCCGCAGTTCGGATAACACATAATCCCACTGGAATCGTTGTCACAAGTTCTGAAAAGTCGCAGCATCAAAATCGGGATATAGCGATGAAGGCACTAAAGTCTAGGCTTTACCAGATGGAGTTAGACCGTAGAAATGCTGCAATTACGGAAGCACATGAGAATAAAGGTGATGCCGGTTGGGGTAATCAAATCAGGTCATATGTGCTTCATCCATACCAAATGGTTAAAGACTTAAGAACTTCCTATGAGACTTCGGATACGAAAGGCGTCCTAGACGGCAATATTGATGAATTTATGGCAGCAACGTTAGCCCTTGATTTATCTGGTAAATCGAGAGCAGAGGCAACATCTTGAAATTGACAACTTTTAAGTTAAAGTACTGAGAGCTTTTGGATAAGTGATTGATAATCAGTGGATATTTTAAACAAAGAGGCTTGGGAACAAAAAGCGCTTATTAAGGCTGGAGCGTTGAGTGTTTCAGAATTAATGCAGGAGACTTTAGCTCGTATAGGGTCAGTTAATCCTAAAGTTAACGCTTTAGTTAATATATTGAGTAAAGAGGCCTGTGAGAAGCTGACATCCGAAAAATGCCCTCTCGGGGGGGCTTTGGGCGGGATGCCCATGGCAATTAAAGATCTAGCGAATGTAAAAGGTTTTAAAACTACCGAAGGATCTCCTTTGTATTCCGAGAGAGTAGCTCGAAAAGATGATCAAATGGTTGCTCGATTAAGAGCCGCAGGAGCATTATTTATTGGAAAGACAAATACGCCTGAGTTTGGACTGGGCAGTAACACCTTCAACCCGGTGTACGGTAAAACTAAAAACCCTTATGATCTCACCAGGACATGTGGTGGCTCGTCTGGAGGAGCGGCAGTCGCGTTAGCCACCAGAATGCTAAGTATTTCTGACGGATCTGATATGATGGGATCTCTAAGAAACCCAGCTGCTTGGAATAATATTTATGGTATGCGTCCCACTTGGGGACTTGTTCCTCCTGAGCCATCAGGGGAAATCTTCCTGTCTCAGCTCTCAACTTTAGGTCCAATGGCCCGATCGCCAAAGGATTTGGCTTTGCTTTTGGATGTTCAAGCAAATATTGACAATAAATCTTATGTTTCACAGAGTAAGAGTTTTTCGAATTTTACAGCACAACCACGTATGAAAGGTATCAAAATTGGATGGTTAGGAGATTGGGGTGGAACACTAACATTTGAGGATGAATTGCTAGATCTAGCGCAAAATGCATTGAACGAAATGTCTTCGCTCGGTGCGACTATTCATGATCTAAAGGCTCCATTTGCGATGAATGACATTTGGACGTCTTGGTGCGATTTACGTGCCTGGCAAATTACGAACGGATTGAGAGATATTTACGAAGATATCGAGAAGCGGAAGAATTTAAAGCATGAGGCTGTTTGGGAAATCGAAAATGGTTTGTCCTTATCAGGTCAAGATATATATAATGCGGCTTTGAAGAAGTCGAAATGGTATAACTCGGCATCAGAACTCTTTGAAAAATTCGATTTACTTGTTTTGCCGAGTACTCAAGTGTGGCCGTTTGATCTGGCAGAAATTTATCCAGTGTCCATTAAAAATGAGAAAATGGACACTTATCACAGATGGATGCAAGTAACCATCCCAGCAGGTTTGCTAGGTTTGCCTGTTGTCAATATACCAATTGGATTTGGTAAAACAGGTTTGCCAGCCGGAATACAACTCATAGGCTCGAAAGGATCCGATGGTTATATTTTAAGTATTGCCCAAGCATGGCATGAGCACACAAAATGGCCTTATGTAAATATTCCAAATTTTAATTAGAAAAGAAGCTTTTTATGATTTTGAATTATTTGGTTTAAATGTTCTGGTCTGGTTTCCATCTGCCATAATAATAAGATTTACATTGCGGATAAGGCACCCTTTATATAAGCCGTTATCAAAAAGGAGATTTTTTATGGCTCTTGCTTTCATCGCACCAGGGCAGGGTGCGCAGTTCATAGGGATGGGTCTAGAACTGGCTGAGTCATATCCTCAGTCGCGCCTTGTTTACGAAGAGGTTGACGACGCTTTGGGTGAGAAATTAAGCGATCTGATTTGGCATGGGTCAATAGAAGATTTAACACTGACAGAGAATGCGCAGCCAGCGTTGATGGCGACTACTTTAGCGGCCTTCAGGGCTCTTCAGTCTGAGGGCTTAAAAGTAGAAGACGCCAAATTCGTGGCTGGACATTCCTTAGGTGAGTATTCCGCCTTAGCCATGGCTGGGTCTTTATCAATAGGCGATGCAGCCAAATTGCTTCGTATTCGTGGCAAAGAAATGCAAAACGCGGTTCCTGTTGGAATTGGCGCTATGGCTGCTATTTTGGGTCTGACCTACAGCGATTTAGTGAAGGTAGCTAAAAAAGCTGCTGATAATGAGGTTTGTCAAGCGGCTAACGATAATGACCCCTCTCAGGTTGTTGTTTCTGGGCACAAAGGTGCAGTGGAAAGAGCAATAGAAATCGCAAAAGAAATGGGTGCAAAGCGTGCAGTGCTTCTGCCTGTAAGTGCGCCATTTCATAGTGAGCTAATGGCTCCAGCAGCTCTAAAAATGGAAGATGCACTTTCAAATACCTCTGTAGCTGACCCGGAAATTCCACTGGTTTCTAATGTGAAAGCGCAAGCAGTAGCTTCAGCTGATGAAATTCGCAGTTTGCTTGTAGCACAAGTTACTGGGGTTGTTAGGTGGAGAGAGTCAATTGAGTGGATGGCGAGTAATGGAGTAACAAAAATGTGGGAAATTGGTGCAGGAAGAGCACTTTCTGGAATGGTGCGTCGGATTGATCGCTCTATTTCATGTTCATCTGTTTCCAAACCTGAAGAAGTTAAAAAAGTAATTCTTTCACAAAATGAGATGAGATAATGTTTAATTTAAATGGTAAAAATGCACTCATAACTGGTGCTTCTGGCGGAATTGGAAGGGCTATTGCGGAGACTCTTCACGCATCTGGAGCCAGGTTAACCATTAGTGGTACTCGCATGGAACCTTTGGAGGAACTTGCAAAGAGTTTAGGTGATAGGGTTCACATAATGGGCTGCGATTTATCTAATGGTGTTGAAGTTGAAAATTTATCTAAAGGGGCTCAGGAAAAAATGGGTTCGGTAGATATTTTGGTAAATAATGCCGGTATAACAAGAGATAATTTATTCTTAAGAATGACAGATGAGGACTGGGCTAGTGTGTTGGAGGTAAATCTGACTTCCACTATGAAACTTTGTCGTGGAGTGTTACGAGGAATGATCAAGTCGAGATGGGGCCGCATTGTAAATATTGGCTCAGTAGTTGGTTCTACTGGCAATCCTGGTCAAGGAAACTATGCTGCCTCCAAGGCAGCATTAGTTGGTATGTCGAAGTCTTTGGCTAATGAAGTAGCTTCTCGAGGCATAACCGTAAATTGTATTGCTCCAGGTTTTGTAAAAACTGCTATGACTGAAAAGTTAAACGAGAAGCAACAAGAGGCAATCAAATTGCAAATACCAGCGGGAAGAATGGGAGAAGTATCAGATATAGCTTTTGCAGCGTTATATCTGGCATCCGAAGAAGCATCTTATATTACTGGATCAACTCTACATGTAAATGGTGGTATGGCGATGCTTTAATGCCGTTTGGAAAATAGCTCCAGACGATGATAATCTTTGCAAGATAGACTTTCAAAATCGTGCCGCTTGATTTTAATTTTTTAAAAAAAATTAAGTAAAAATGTTTGCCAATTGCTCATGCTATGATATAGGCGGCTCATAAAATCAGGCAGAATTTCAGAATTGCCAAGTTTCCAGTTAGGATTTTTAGAAACTAGCTGGGCTATGTAACGGCCCATTCTGGGCGAAACGGGCTTGGCCCATTATTTGATGAGGGAAATACTATGAGTGATATCTCAGACCGCGTGAAAAAAATTGTTGTCGAGCATCTAGGGGTCGATGAAGATAAAGTAGTTGATAATGCATCTTTTATTGATGATTTAGGTGCAGACAGTTTGGATACAGTTGAGTTAGTAATGGCATTTGAAGAAGAGTTCGGTATAGAAATCCCAGACGATGCTGCGGAAAATATCCAATCATTCGGTGATGCTGTTAAATTTATCGAAGACGCGTCTTAGTATTTTCAAGTTAATAGCGATTATTGCCCTTGTCATAGGACAAGGGCTTTTTTTGGGCGATTTTGTTGCTGGCCTTGCTCAACGAGCATGAGACGAGTTATTAAGTATTCTGAAATGCTTTAAACAAAGGAATGAACATGCGTCGAGTAGTGGTAACGGGTCTTGGTTTAGTAACGCCATTAGCTTGTGGCGTTTCAGACACCTGGGCCAGGCTTTTAGATGGTCAATCGGGCGCCGGTAAAATTACTAGATTTGATCCGTCAAGAGTTACTACAAAATATGCCTGTGAGGTTCCTTTTGGGAATGGGGCAGATGGGACATTTAATCCTGATGACTGGATGGAGCCAAAAGAACGCCGTAAAGTAGATGATTTTATTCTGTATGGAGTTTCCGCCGCAGAACAGGCGGTTACTGATGCTGGTTGGAAACCTAATAATGAAAAAGACTTAGAACGAACTGGAGTTATGATAGGATCAGGCATTGGCGGTTTAAACTCAATTGCTGAAACTGCCGTTTTGATCCATGAAAAGGGTCCAAGACGTGTATCCCCGTTCTTTATACCCGGAGCATTAATTAATCTTGTATCTGGCCAAGTTAGCATAAAGTATGGTTTTAAGGGCCCAAATCATTCAGTAGTCACAGCCTGCTCTACAGGCGCACATGCCATCGGCGATGCAGCTCGTCTGATAATGACCGATGACGCCGATGTAATGATAGCTGGGGGCGCAGAAGCATCAATATCAGAAATAGGTATTGCCGGATTCAATGCTTGTAAGGCATTATCAACCAAATTTGAAAGTGAGCCGACGGCTGCTTCACGGCCCTATGATATGAACCGTGATGGTTTTGTCATGGGAGAGGGTTCAGGAATTGTGGTTTTAGAGGAACTTGAGCATGCGGTTTCTAGAGGGGCAAAAATATATGCTGAGATACTAGGTTATGGCCTGTCCGGAGACGCTTACCACATAACCGCACCGTCAGAAAATGGTGAAGGCGGTGAGAGGGCTATGCGAGCCGCGTTATCAAAAGCAAAACTCGATCCTGAGGACATTAATTACATTAATGCTCATGGGACATCAACTATGGCTGATGTTATTGAGCTTGCAGCGGTTGAAAGATTATTGGGTGATGCTGCTGGGAAAGTAAAAATGTCATCGACAAAATCGATGACAGGACACCTTCTGGGAGCAGCCGGAGCTATAGAAGCTATCTTCTCAATATTAGCCATTCGCGATCAGGTTGTTCCTCCTACTATAAATCTCGACGAGCCAGCTGTAACGACGCAAGTTGATTTAGTCGCCAATCGGAATCAAGAATGTGAAGTTAATTACGCTTTGTCTAATTCTTTTGGTTTTGGAGGTACTAATGCCTCATTACTTTTGGGTAAATTGCAATAATGTTACGCTCTTTGGCGTCGAACATGCTAACCGTTTTGATTTTTGGCTTTTTCCTGATTGGCGCTATAGGTATTTGGGGTAAGTCGCAATATGTGGCAGAGGGTCCACTTCAAAATGCAATTTGTTTCAGAGTCAAAAGTGGCACCAGCATGCGCACTGTGGTTCAAGACTTGGTTAATTATAAAGCAATTTCTTCAGAGTTTGTTTTTAGGGTTGGCATGGAATCCAGTGGTCTGTCTCGAAAAATCAAAGCTGGAAGTTTTTTAGTCCCCAAAAATGCCTCAATGGTGGAAATATCAAAGCGACTTACTGAGTCTGGCGTTAGTAATTGTGGTAATCAAATAATTTACCGTGTTGGTGTAACATCGCTAAAAATTGAAATAAGGGATACTGATCCCAATACGGGCAAGATGTTTAAGGTTGGCGATTTTATTTTTGATGAGTTTGCAGATGAAAAAATTAATGAGTTTGCCTTTGAGCACTCTACCAGTTTTAGAGTTGCTCTTGCCGAGGGGGTGTCGAGTTGGCAAGTATATAAGGCATTGTCGGAGATAAAATTCTTATCGGGCAAGTTAGAAAATATTCCTGACGAAGGAACTATTGCACCGGCGAGTTATGATTTTGTTATAGGTATGACAAAAGAGACATTAATTAAAAAAATGCAAGAAAGGCAAGCGTCTATTCTGAACGAAGCATGGAATGCTCGGCAGCCAAATCTTCCAATTAATACAAAACAGGAAGCACTGATTTTAGCCTCAATTATCGAGAAAGAAACATCCTTGAAAACTGAACGAGGTAAAGTTTCATCCGTGTTTGTAAATCGATTATTGCGAGAAATAGCATTGCAAACAGATGCTTCGGTCATATACGGAATTACTAGAGGAAGAAAAGTCCTTGGTCGGGGGCTTCGTAGAAGTGAGCTAAAAAAAGATACACCCTGGAATACATACGTAAATAAAGGTCTGCCACCTAGCCCCATTGGAAATCCGGGAAAGGCCTCGATACATGCTGCGTTGAACCCCGATATAACTAACTATTTATATTTTGTTGCAGATGGCAGTGGTGGGCATGCTTTTGCCGAAAATTTGCGAGAACATAATATAAATGTTGCAAAGTGGCGAAAGATTGAAAAAACTGATAATTAATCATGAATTATCTTTAAATGATTTGCATCGTTAAAATCTACTGAATTTGAAAATTAATAAATAATATTATATAATTTACAAAGCTGAGAGCAAAGCTGTCAATAAACAGTAATAATTTGAGTGGAGTAGGAAATCTTATGGGTAAGAAAAAAGAAGTGCTAGACGCACTCGACCCTGTTTGGGAAAGAATTCAGATCGAAGCCAAAGCTGCCGTTGAAAAGGAGCCGCTGCTTGGAGGCTCACTTCACTCCTGCATTCTTCACCACAGTTCAATTGAACAGGCTTTGGCCTATCGAATAGCTTCGAAACTTGCGTCGCAAGAAATGAGTGAGCAAATCCTGCGTGAATTATGCGATGATGCTTATAAAAGTGAGGGCGAGCTTTCCATGGCTGGCCGTGCTGACATAGTCGCTGTTTATCAAAGGGATCCTGCTTGCAATACTTATCTCCAACCTCTTTTATTTTTTAAGGGTTTTCAAGCCTTACAAGCGTACAGAGTTGCGCATTGGCTTTGGAAGAATGGTAGAAAGGATATGGCTTACTTTCTACAGATGCGGTGTTCTGAAGTCTTTGGTATTGATATACATCCAGGTGCTCGTATCGGTAAGGGAATTATGATCGATCATGCACACTCAATTGTTATTGGAGAAACCGCTGTGGTAGGAGATAATGTTTCCATGTTACATTCTGTAACTCTTGGTGGCACGGGTAAAGATGATGAAATCAGGCATCCTAATATAGGAGATGGTGTTCTTTTGGGGGCGGGAGCTAAAGTGCTTGGTAATATTTCAGTTGGCAGTTGCTCACGGGTTGCAGCAGGATCTGTAGTGCTGCAGAATGTGCCGGAAAAAACAACTGTCGCTGGTGTTCCCGCGAAGGTTGTTGGCGCAGCTGGATGCACCAACCCATCGATCAGTATGGATCAAATAATTAAAAGAAAGTAACTCGTTTGTCGGCAATTTGAATTAAATATTAAGAAGGCCAATTGGGTTCTCTAAATTATCGACGATAGTTTGCAAAAGTTGAGCTCCAAGAACACCATCGATTACTCGATGATCAACTGATAAAGACAGTTCCATTTTTGTAACAACACCCAGGGATCCATCATCTAATACGGTTGGTTTTTTCTTACCAGTGCCCACTGCTAAGATTGCAGCATGAGGCGGATTAATTATTGCGTCAAAACTCTCTATACCAAACATGCCTAAATTTGAAATAGCGAAGCTTCCACCTTGAAACTCTGTGGGCATTAATTTCTTCGCTCTAGCTCGGGAGGCGAGATCTTTCATTTCTTCCGAAATATTTGAAATAGTTTTTTGATCACTATCTTTAATTACAGGTGTAAATAGGCCACCCTCAACGGAGACTGCGACAGCGATATCCGATGATTTGAATTTAATTATTTTATTTCCAGCCCATATTGCATTTGCGTTAGGATTGCTTTGCAGTGCTTCCGCGCATGCCTTTATTACAATATCGTTAATGCTTACTTTTATATTTTTATCCAACAATTTTTTATTAATTTTCTGTCTAAAATCTAAAAGATTTTCCATTTCTACACTTCTCCTTAAATAGAAGTGAGGAATAGTTTGTTTTGCTTCACACAAACGAGACGCAATAGTCTTGCGCATTCCATCTAATGCTATTTCTGTAAAATTTCTATCTGAGTAAATTTCCAAGAGCGCATCAAAAGAAAAACTATCTGATGTATCTGGAGATACATTTTTTGCAGTTGTGACTTCAGGTTTTTGAAGAATTTTACCTAAAGATGTTGATTTTATATTGGCTAAATCTTTTTTAATTATTCGACCGTGAGGCCCAGTCCCTTTAACTAAATTTATATCAATTCCCTGTTGTTCCGCAATTCGACGTGCAAGAGGCGTAATAAAAACGCGGTCTCTAGGTTTGGAACTTGAATTATTTTTAATGTCTTTCGCAGTTATTTGGGTTGCATCAGTTATAACTGGTTTAAGAGCAGCAGGCTCTTCAATTTTTTTACTAGTCGAATTATCTTCCCCACTTAAGGTTGCAATTGCTGAATTTACTTTCACTCCTTCTGTGCCTTCAGCAACTAAAAGTTTCTCGATAATTCCTTCTTCGACAGCTTCAAACTCCATGGTTGCTTTGTCTGTTTCTATTTCTGCAAGAAGGTCTCCAGATTCAATTTTGTCTCCTTCTTTAACAAACCATTTTGCCAATGTACCCTCTTCCATAGTAGGAGAAAGCGCTGGCATTAAAACTTCGATAGCCAATTTTTTCTCCTTACTTATATATTACTTTTTTGACAGCACAAATAACTTCAGCTGTAGTAGTTAGTGCAAGTTTTTCTAAATTAGCAGCATAGGGCATGGGTACATCCTTCCCAGTACAATTAATTACAGGAGCATCCAAATAGTCGAATGCTCTTTCCATTATAACAGCAGATAAATGGTTACCTATCGAACCTATAGGAAAGCCTTCTTCAACAGTTATACATCGATTTGTTTTTTCGATTGAATTTATAATCGTTTCGTAATCAATCGGTCGTAGCGAGCGTAAATCGATAACCTCTACAGATACGCCTTCTGCTTCCAACTGGTTTGAGGCTTCAAGAGCATATTGCATTCCAATGCCAAACGACACAATTGTAACATCTGTACCTTCGCGCCAAACACGGGCTTTGCCGAAAGGCACCGTGTAATCTTCCAAAAGTGGAACTTCGAATGATTTTCCATAAAGTATTTCGTTTTCTAGGAAGATAACTGGGTTGTCATCACGTATTGCTGTTTTCATTAAACCTTTTGCGTCGGATGCTGAGTATGGTTGTACTACTTTTAATCCCGGAATGTGGGCATACCAAGCGGCATAATCTTGGCTATGTTGTGCGCCAACCCGAGCAGCAGCACCATTGGGCCCTCGAAACACCATTGGCGCACCCATTTGGCCACCAGACATATAAAGGGTCTTAGCTGCGGAATTGACAATCTGATCGATTGCTTGCATAGCAAAATTAAAAGTCATAAATTCAACAATAGGTCGTAACCCTGCGAATGCAGACCCTACTGCTATACCTGTAAAACCATGCTCAGTTATTGGTGTATCTATAACACGTTTTGAGCCGAATTCATCCAATAAACCTTGAGAAACTTTATATGCCCCCTGATATTCCGCTACCTCTTCTCCCATGAGATACACGGTTTCATCACGGCGCATTTCTTCTGCCATGGCATCTCGAATGGCCTCTCTGACCGTTTGTGTTTTGGTTTGGATTTCAGCGCCCCATTCGGCTTCTATGCCGCTTAATGGTACTTCTTGGCTTTTAAACTCAGTCTTGGTTGAAGAAGCATCAGTCTGAACATTTTTCTCAATCGGCTGTAAATCAACCGTACTTTCGGTTGCTTCGTTTGCCATCATCGCGATTGGTGAATTTACTAATACACCTTCTGTACCTTCAGCCACTATAATTTTTGCGAGTATACCTTCATCTACTGCTTCAAATTCCATAGTAGCTTTATCTGTTTCTATTTCGGCTATAATATCTCCTGCTGACACTTTGTCGCCTTCTTTTACAAGCCACTTAGCAAGCTTGCCCTCTTCCATAGTCGGCGATAATGCTGGCATTAAAATTTCAGTTGTCATAGTTTAAACTCTCAAGCGTATATGTCTGTCCAAAGTTCTTCTGCGGAAACTTCTGGGCTATCTTTTGCATATTCAGCGCATGCATTAATGATCTCTTTAATCTCTTTATCTATAGTTTTGATTTCTTCATCTGTGGCGTGTTTTTCTGAAATTAACAGAGTTCTAACTGCTTCTATTGGATCTCTTTGAGCTCGCATTTTCTGCACCTCTTCGCGAGTTCGATACTTTGCAGGGTCAGACATAGAGTGTCCTCGATACCGGTAAGTTTTAATCTCTAAGATATATGGACCTTTACCTGCACGGCAATAATCTGCAGCTTTGTCTCCTGCAGTTCTTACAGCTATTACATCCATACCATCAACAGCTTCACCTTTTATTCCAAATGCTTCACCCCTTGTATAAATTTCAGGGCTTGATGTTGATCTCTCTTGGGCTGTTCCCATCGCGTACTGATTATTTTCTATTACAAATATTACTGGAAGTTTCCATAATGCTGCCATGTTAAAAGTTTCGTAGACTTGACCTTGATTAGCTGCGCCGTCTCCAAAATAAGTAAATGTCACGCAATTGTTTTCTCGGTAGCGATCTGCAAAGGCCAAGCCGGCACCGAGAGGTACTTGTGCCCCCACAATTCCATGCCCACCATAAAAGTTTTTTTCTTTGGAAAACATATGCATGGATCCACCTTTGCCTTTTGAATAGCCTCCACTGCGCCCAGTGAGTTCGGCCATAACACCATTAGGGTCCATGCCGCAGGCAAGCATGTGCCCATGATCTCGGTAGGAAGTTATTCTCTTATCGCCGTCTCTGGCCGCAGCCTCCAAGCCAACAACAACTGCCTCTTGACCAATATACAAATGGCAGAAACCACCTATCAATCCCATGCCGTAAAGCTGCCCTGCTTTCTCTTCAAAGCGTCTTATCAGGAGCATGTCCCGATAAAATTTGAGTAAGTCATGGTTCTCATCAGTAGATTTTTTAGTGACTTTTTTTGCAGCCATTAGCTCTTCTCCGATAAGTAGTTTAACGTTAAACTACTTATTACATATATTTTTGTGAAGTGCGAGTGCAAAAATTCAAAAGCATATCAGGTATGACTTATATGCAATTTCAAATGGTAAATTTCGCTACTGGATTACAAGTTCGTCTGATCTAACGTATCCGAGAATATCTCTGGCCTGTTGGTCCAATAGCTCTAGATCCAAGTAATGATCGGAAAGACGCCGCGTCAAGTTCTTTAAATCTGCTATTTCGACATTCAAACTCGTTAATTCTACCTGTAATTTTTGTATATCGTGATTTATTTCAGCTCGACGCAAGATACCAAAATCTCCTTGCACCGCTGCAAAAGTAAAATAAAGTCCTAATGAAAGAGAAATTGTGAAAACACAAATAATGACCCAAGGGGTGCTTGATCTTTGTTCTGCCATTTTGCCTCAATATATTTTTTGCAAAAGGATGGCACAGAATAATTTAAAAGTGAATCCCCTTTTTTTAACTTAAGTCAGTGATGCCTCGTAAATACTTTTAATAGTTTGCTCTAATTGTTTTTCAAACTGTTCTTTCGGGTCGTTTCTTTTTAAGCCTTCCGCCAAAGCTCGTGAAAAACTTGCGATAATTTTCGTATTTCGCGTCAGCTTGTCGACGGCTTCGTTCTTTTTGAACCCACCACTTAAAGCGACTATTCGCAATATATTGGGATGATTTGTTAGTGGCTCGTATAAATTGTCTTGATCAGGGAGGCTAAGTTTAAGAATTACTTTTTTGTTCGACCCAATTCGATCAAGCCTGCTCCTAAGGTTTTCATACAGTAAATCTTCAGCTTCTTTTTTGTCAGGAATTGCGATAGCCACCTCTGGTTCGATTATCGGTATGAGCCCATATGATAATATTTCTGATGCTACATCAAATTGCTGATCGACGATATCTTTGATACCAGTTTCATTTGCGCCAATTATTACAGAGCGCATTTTTGTACCAAATACTTTGTTTTCTTTTGCCAGTTTCAAAGAAGCTTTAAGGTCATTAATCGGCTTTAATAGTTGCACGTGGTTGTGTATGGAGATTAGGCCCTGATCAACTTTAAGAAACGGCACGACTTTCAATTTTTCCCAAAGATAAATTGCGGATGGTATTTTATCTATTTTCTTTTGTATTGTGTTTTCAAAGAGTATTGCTCCTAAAATCCTGCCGCTAGAGAATGCATTTGACTTTATAATTCGTGTGCGCATTTCATGAATTAAATCATACATATCTGCGGAATTATCATACTCTGACTCCTCTACGCCGTAGAGTTTTAAAGCTTTTGGCGTAGATCCGCCGCTTTGGTCAAGGGCTGCAATAAATCCTTGGCCAGTTGAAATTTTTAACAATTGTGCATTATTCAATTTATTTGGACCTTTAAAAACAATAAGATGAACAATAGCTTAGAAGTCTAGAAAAATGATTCAATCCTGTTAGCGCTATAAATTAAAACTTATTTACAACCAATTATCCATTATTTTTTCATTCCAGTGCTGCAATTCCAGGAAGTTTTTTACCTTCCATCCATTCCAAAAATGCGCCACCAGCAGTAGACAGATAGCTAAATCCATCAGAGGCTTCAGCGTTATTTAACGCCGCCAATGTGTCTCCACCACCAGCAATAGAAATTAGCTTTTCATTGTAACTTAAGTTTGAAACAAAATTTGCTAGAATATTTGTCGCCTGGTCAAAAGGCTTTATTTCAAACGCCCCGAGTGGACCGTTCCAAATTACGGTTTTAGAGTTTACTAGAATTCCCTTCGCGTTTTCTAGCGTTTTAGGCCCAATATCTAAGATCATTAAATTACTCGGACAATCAGTTATTGGAACAACAAAGTTTTCAACATCGCTATTTAAAAGTTTTGCGACTACCACGTCTGACGGCAGTAAAATTTTACATCCAGCTTTTTGGGCAGTATCTAATATCATGCAGGCATTATTCTTCATTTTGTGTTCTGCTAAAGAAGCTCCAATTGAAAACCCTTTAGCTAATAAAAAAGTGTTTGCCATGCCACCGCCCACTATCAGTGTATCCACTTTTTGGATAAGATTGTTGAGTAAATCTAGCTTGGTAGATACCTTTGAACCGCCCACAATCGCTGTTAAAGGTCTTTCTGGCTTGGTAAGTGCGGTTTCTAGAGATAGTAGCTCTTGTTCCATCAACTTGCCAGAGCAATTTGGGAGCAAATGAGCAATCGCTTCGGTGGATGCATGCGCTCGGTGGGCGCAAGAGAAAGCATCGTTGCAGTAAATGTCAGCCAGTTTTGCCAATGATTTTGCAAATGAGATAGAGTTTTTCTCTTCACCTTCATGAAAACGGGTATTTTCAAGTAGAACAACTCCACCAGTTTTCTGTGATGTGACAGCCAGTTCAGCCGTAGTTCCAATGCAGTCGGCAGCAAATATTAAAGGCAAACCGATTAATTTTTCAATGTCAGTAGATATTTTTGCAAAACTTAAGCTTGGATTTCTCTTACCATTCGGTCGGCCAAGGTGAGCGACTAATATCGGAAGCCCGCCTCTTTTAATTATGTGAGATAAGGTCGGAATGATTTTTTTTATTCGCGTATCGTCTGAAATTTTTTCATCTTTAATTGGGACGTTTAAATCTACTCGGGTCAGAACCCTTTTGCCTTCTAATTCCATTTGCTCCAGCGTTTTCCAGCCCACGGATGTTCCCCTCAATTCAAATTTGGGCTCTTATGCCTTAATAATTAGCAATTATTCAATACGATATCTTGTTAATAAAATAATTTCATCATAGGTATCGTAGCGACAATTAACAGGAGCCGTAAATGGACAGTATAAAAGACCCAGAAAACACAATTATTATGGAAGTAAAAGGTGGTACCGTTCTGATAGAGTTGCTGCCAGATATTGCACCACTTCACTGTGAAAGGATGAAGATCCTTGTGAGGTCAGGACTTTACGATAATGTTTGTTTCCACAGAGTCATCGAAGGTTTTATGGCGCAAACTGGAGATGTGCAATATGGCAACATGGAGTCAAATTTTGATATAAGAATGGCAGGCCGAGGAGGCTCTGAGTTTCCGGATGTAAAAGCAGAATTTTCAGGCATTCCCCATGATAGAGGCACTCTTGGAGCTGCTAGAAGTGCGAACCCAGATAGTGCAAATAGTCAATTTTTTATAAATTTTAACGATAATCACTTTTTAAATCGGCAATATACGGTTTATGGACGGGTTATATCAGGAATGGACTTCGTTGATGCACTTGAAAGAGGCGAGCCACCGGCATCTCCTGATAAAATGATATCGGTCGTGGTGGCTGCCGATGCATAGATTGTTACTGTCTTTTTTTATTTGTATGTTTTCGACCATAAGCATCAACGCGGCTAAACTCGAAATTTCAATAAAGGGTGAGGGGGCAAACGGTACTGTAGTAGTAGAACTTTTTGAAGATGTGGCACCACAGCATGTTGAAAGAATTTTGACCCTAGCATCTAATGGAAGCTATGATGGTATAGTTTTTCACCGGGTGATCGATGGCTTTATGGCTCAAACTGGTGATGTTCAATTCGGTAAAGTTGGAGACAATATTGCTATGGCAGGGCGCGGTGGATCAGAACTGCCAGATTTGCCTGCAGAATTTTCGAATATACCGTTCGATAGAGGTATAGTTGGTATGGCTAGAGCTCAGAACCCAAACAGCGCCAATAGCCAGTTTTTCATAATGTTCAAAGAGGGTTACTTTTTGAATGGTCAATACACAGTAGTGGGTAAAGTCGTGGAGGGAATGGAAATCGTTGACACCATTAAGTTAGGTCTAGGATCAAATGGAGCGGTTTTAGGAGCTCCAGATTTTATGGAAAAAGTTTCGTCTATGGATCAATAAATTCTAAGCATATATTTTCTACTATTTTTGAAGAGTAACAATAGCATGTCTTTTCTTGCCCGCACTTATTTTTAAAGGTTCATTAAAGTCATCCACACTTAGCATCTGATTTGTATCGCTGATTAAAGATCCATTGAGACGTGCTCCATTTTCTGAAATCAAGCGTTTGGCTTCTTTTCCTGATTTAGTGAGTCCTGTTTTTGTCAATAATTGGGCCAGAGACAAACCAGTTTCAACTTCATTCTTTGAAACGCTGTATGATGGAAGATCACTGCCAACGCCACCTTTCTCAAAAACTTCTTTTGCAGTTTTCTCTACATCTGATGCCACGTTTTCACCGTGGCATAACTTGGTTACTTGGTTTGCTAAAATAGACTTTGCTTCATTAATTTCGGAGCCTTTCAGAGATCCTAATTTTTCACATTCGATCAGGTCAATTTCCGTATAAAGTTTAAGGAACTTACCAACATCTGCATCAGAAGTGTTTCGCCAAAATTGCCAAAAATCAAAAGGTGATAGCATTTCTTTATTTAGCCAGACGGCTCCGTTTTGAGATTTGCCCATTTTTTTGCCGTCTGAAGTTGTCAGTAAGGGAGATGTTAAACCAAATACTTTTGCGTTTGCTTTACGGCGTGACAATTCCATACCATTTATTATGTTTCCCATCTGATCGGAACCACCCATTTGGAGTATACATCCATATCGCTGGTTCAATTCGTAAAAATCATATGCCTGTAAAATCATATAGTTGAACTCTAGAAATGATAAAGATTGTTCTCGATCTAATCTTGATTTGACACTCTCGAACGAAAGCATGCGATTTACAGAAAAATGGCCACCGATTTCACGAAGGAACTGAATATAATTTAAATCATCGAGCCATTCCGAGTTGTTTACCATTAATGCATCGGAATTCTTCTCTCCAAAATTAAGATAATTTGAAAATATTCCTTTTATTCCTGAAATATTTTCTTCAATCTGTGAATCGCTTAATAACGGTCTTTCATCTGCTCTAAAGCTTGGATCTCCAACCTTTGTTGTACCGCCACCCATCAATGTAATTGGTTTTCCTCCGGTTTTTTGCAGCCAACGAAGCATCATAATTTGCATTAAGCTGCCGACGTGTAGAGATTTGGCTGTGGCGTCAAATCCTATATAGCCTGGACAAATTTGCGAATTCAAAAGATGATCTAGCCCCTCATAGTCGGTGCAATCAGAAATAAAACCACGAGATATCATAATATTTAGAAAATCTGACTTAGGTCGGAAAACCATTAATTATCCTATCTTTAAATCTCACTGCTTTATAACTAGGTAGCGGACTGAGTAAAAGATACTTACGTGAAATATATTCTTTTTTTTACCATAAAATCCGTTGTTTTTTTGTTAAGAGTTCCTCTAGACAAATTCCCTTTTCAGTAATAAATCGTTTCTAGTTAGCGCTAACATGATCATTGCTTGCATATGGGGTGTTATTTGAGCTCGAGTGGTTTACTATACAATCGGGTATTGTTTTTAGGAGTAAAAAATGGTCTCACGTGTAATCCCAGTTAAAGCCTTTGATCTTGTGGTTTTTGGTGGAACTGGTGACCTTGCCAGAAGAAAAATTTTGCCAAGTCTTTTTCGAAGATTTGTTGCGGGTCAGATGCCAGATAATGCTTATGTTATAGGGGTTGCAAGATCAGAATTTGATACTAATGGCTACCAAGATTTGGTTATTGCGGCACTGCAAGAGTTTGAGCCAGAGCTGTCGGCGTCAGGTGAATTGAAAAGTTTTATCAAACAAATCCAATATGTACAGATAGATGCCCAAGGTGACCTTGGTTGGTCAGATTTAGCGGGAATAGTTCGAAAAGATGCAATACAAGCTTTTTATTTTTCAGTATCGCCGTCCTTGTTTGGTCCTTTAGCTGAAAAGTTGCATCAATATTCAATTTCATCCAAAAGTTCACGAATAGTATTAGAAAAACCCTTTGGCAGAGATTTGAACTCAGCTCGTGCTTTAAATGCGGTGCTAAAAGAACATTTTAGCGAGGAGCAAATATACAGAATTGATCACTACCTAGGCAAAGAAACAGTTCAAAACCTGATGGCCGTTCGTTTTGGAAATATGTTATTTGAACCGCTGTGGAATTCTCAGTATATTGACCATATTCAAGTCACTGTTGCTGAGTCAGTAGGGGTAGAGGGGCGTGGTAGTTATTATGACCAAGCTGGTGCCATGCGGGATATGGTCCAAAACCACCTTATGCAATTGCTTTGTTTAATTGCGATGGAGCCACCAGCTAAGTTTTCACCAGATGCAGTGCGTGATGAAAAGTTGAAAGTTATACGTGCTTTAGATCCAATTAATTCAAAAGATATTGTTCGTGGGCAATATAGTACTGTGGGCACAGAAAAGGGTTATCTTGAGGCGGTAGACAACCCTCGTTCAAAAACAGAAAGTTTTATTGCACTTAAAGTTCAAATCAGCAATTGGCGTTGGGCTGGTACTCCTTTTTATCTAAGAACTGGTAAAAAATTAAAAGCAAGATGTTCTGAAATAGCAGTAGTTTTCAAAGAAACACCCCATTCAATTTTTGGCCCAGATGCGGGAAGTCATAGAAATGCACTTGTTATCCGGTTGCAACCAGATGAAGGGATGACGATGGATCTCACTATAAAAGAACCGGGACCTGGTGGTATGCGACTGATTGATGTTCCTTTGGATATGACTTTCGCCGAGGCTCTCGGTCCTGAGATTGGTGCAGTTCCAGATGCATACGAAAGGCTTATTATGGATGTTATCCGAGGTAACCAAACGCTATTCATGCGAGGCGATGAGGTTGAGGCAGCATGGTCTTGGACAGACCCAGTGATTAATCAATGGGTAAGTAAAGGTACTTCACCTGTCTCTTACGATGCTGGAAGCTCTGGCCCTGAAGACTCTATGATGCTCATGCATAAAGATGGAAGAAAATGGCGTGAAATATCATGACAAAGATAATAAAGTATGACGAACGAGAAGAATTAATTCAGAAAGTTGCAGCAAAAATATCGAGTGCCTTAACTACTGCATTAGACGGTCGTGAAACCATTACATTTGTGGTGCCAGGTGGTACAACACCTGGACCTATTTTAGAAAAACTTTCTGAATTTTACTTAGATTGGGCTAGGGTGAACGTCATTCTGGGAGACGAGAGATGGGTTCCTCATTCTCACGAAAGATCAAATACCAGATTGATAATGAACACACTTTTCAAGAATGAGGCAAAAAAAGCGAGGTTTATCCCTATGTACGCTGATTTTGCAAGTCCAGAAGAGGGTATTTTGCATATTAATAAAGATATTGAGCCTGCTCTTCCTTTGTCAGTAGCTCTTTTGGGTATGGGGGCAGATATGCACACCGCATCTCTTTTCCCGGGATCAAAAAATTTGGGGATTGCTTTAAGTAAAGATGCTCCGAACGTGGTTGCTGTATCAGCTCTGGGCATACCTGAACCTCGAATCTCTTTGACTGCGAGAGTTCTAAATTCTGCGCAAGAAAAACATTTGGTGTTTTTTGGTGTAGATAAGAAGAGAGTTCTTGATGAAGCAATGTTTCTTGACCCTTTATCTGCACCGGTTAGTGCAGTTTTAGATGGCGCCGTCGTTCATTGGGCAGAATAGAAAACTGAATAATTTGAGAGAATAAAATGTTCAAGAAGTTAGAAAGGCTTTGGAAAGAAAAAAGTTCTAGGTCAATAATTTCTCTATTTGATGATCCGAAACGAGCTATGGATTTTTCAGTGGATTTGGGAGATCTCTTTTTTGATTATTCTAAAACTCAAATTGATGACGAATGTCGTGCAGAACTTTTAAAACTTGTGGAACTTCAAAGGGTCGAAAAGTTCAAGAATGCAATGTTTTCGGGAGACAAGATAAATAGAACCGAAAATAGATCCGTGCTTCATATGGCATTGCGGAATAAATCAGAGACAAAGATCTTTTCTGACGGTGAAAATGTGATGCCAAAAATTTTCGACACTATTGAAAAAATGCGGGTATTTACAAAAAGTATAGAGGAAGGAAAATTTAATGGGTTAGGTGGTCCTATTACTGATGTTGTTAACATAGGCATCGGTGGATCAGATCTAGGTCCGCTTATGGCTACGTCAGCATTGGCCGCCTATCATAGTGGACCGAAATGTCATTTTGTTTCAAATGTTGACGGCGCTCAGATACATGACATTTTGAAAAACCTTAATCCTAAAACAACTTTAATAATTGTCGCGTCAAAAACTTTTACAACCACTGAGACTATGACGAACGCACGCACAGCTTTGAGTTGGATGTCACGCGAAGTCTTAAATCCCACCAATCAGTTTGTTGCTGTTTCAAATTCAGTAAGTAATACCAAAGCCTTCGGTATTCCAAAGGAGCGTGTTTTTGATTTTGCGGATTGGGTTGGAGGAAGGTACTCGATTTGGGGCCCTATTGGATTGTCATTGATGCTTGCAATTGGGGTAAAGAACTTTGAAGAATTTCTTGAGGGAGCCTTTGAAATGGACCAGCATTTCATGGAAGCTCCCGCGGAAAGAAATATGCCAATTATGCTTGCTTTAGTAGGCATTTGGCATAACCAGATTTGTGGTTACCACACAAGAGCAGTTTTGCCTTACGAGCAAAGATTATCCAAATTACCTGCCTACTTGCAACAGTTAGAGATGGAAAGTAATGGAAAAAATGTTTCCATGGAGGGTAAAAAATTAAATTATGACACTGGCCCGATTGTCTGGGGCGAGCCCGGCACAAACGGGCAACATGCTTTTTTTCAATTAATCCATCAGGGAACCAGGATTGTTCCATGCGAGTTTTTGGTAGGTGCCATGGGAAATGAAAGCTATCTTGCCAAGCATCATGATATTTTGGTTGCGAATTGCCTTGCCCAGTCGGAGGCATTAATGCTTGGGCTATCTTTATCAGAGGTTATCGAAAGAATGGCCCAAAATGAGGAAAATAAGCAAGAACTTGAAGCTATTGCATCTCATCGAGTATTTCCAGGAAACCGACCCTCGACGACACTAGTTTATTCTAAACTTAACCCATCAACTCTAGGAAAAATTATAGCACTCTACGAACATCGTGTCTTTGTTGAAGGAATAATTCTTGGAATTAACAGCTTTGATCAATGGGGTGTCGAGTTAGGTAAAGTTTTGGCGGAAGAACTTACTCAAATTATTGCAGGCAAAAAAAGTGCTGCTACAAAAGACGGGTCTACTAAAATGCTATTATCGCGTATCGGTAATTACAAAAAAGCATAAATTAATCAACTTTATTTCCTATTTGTTTGCATCCCATTTTGATACATTTTCTTGAATTTTCTCAATCCGTTTGTTGGTTTTGGGATGGCTGAGCAGCCAAGCGGGCTGTAAGTTACCGTTATTTCCACTTAATTTTTCTAATTTCTCAAACATTGAGATCTGAGGTTTGACACCTATCCCAGATTTAATCATTAATGCAGATGCGTATTCATCAGCTTCGAACTCATCTGCTCGAGACAAACGAGCCATCAAAATATTTGAAAGCAGGTTGGCCACAATTCCGCCTATACCTGGTAAAACCCTTGAAAGAATGCTGCCCAAAGCCATTCTAAGAGCATTTTGACCAGAAAAATCTATCATCCGTCGTCTTGTGTGTCCTAAGGCCACATGACCTAATTCGTGTGCGATCACGGATGCGAGTTCATTCCCAGTTACCTCACCGGATGTAAATTTATTATAAAACCCCCTTGTTATGAAAATTTTTCCATCGGGCGCTGCCAGCCCATTCACTGGTTCGATCTCATAGATGTTTACAGATATGCTTTCTAAATCAAGTGCATTAGCCAGCATTTGAATTGGTTTAAGGAGCTGTTTATCTGCTAACAAGCTTGATTGATTTTTAAGGGTTCGGTTCAACCTCCAAGCTGATAACCGAAACATCACAAAACCATATACCAAAGGCAATATTATGGGGATAAATTTTATCATCCTAAACGATATGATACTTTGGTCAGCAATTTTCAACTCATGAGCGCAGTGTTTTCATGCCCTGGTCTATTCCATTTAAATTTAGCGGGAACATTCTTGATTGGAAAATTTCCTTTATAATTTCTACTGATTGCGTGTATTTCCACTGAGAAACGGGTAAGGGGTTGATCCAGATATTAGATGGCCATTGAGTTCGTGCACGCTCTAGCCAAACTGAACCAGACTCTTCGTTCCAATATTCATTAGCGCCGCCTGGATACAGGATTTCATACGGAGACATCGATGCGTCACCTACAAATATACATTTATAATCAGAACCATATGTATTTAGAATTTCCCAAGTGTCTATTTTCTTTTCCCAACGCCTAGTATTGTCTTTCCATACACCCCCATAAAGACAGTTATGAAAATAGTAGTGTTCGAGGTTTTTAAATTCTGCACGAGCCGCCGAAAATAGTTCCTCAACTAATCTGATATATGGATCCATAGAACCACCAACATCTAGAAAAAGAAGTAGTTTTACCGCATTACGTCTCTCAGGTTGCGTTTTAACGTCCAAGTAACCTTTCTCAGCAGTAGACCGAATTGTTCCTTGAAGATCCAATTCATCCTCAGCACCATTTCTCACCCATTGCCTTAGACGTTTCATTGCTACCTTAATATTTCTTGTACCGAGTTCTATGGTGTCATCTAAATTTTTAAATTCACGCTTGTCCCAAACTTTAACAGCACGTTGGTGCCTACTTCGGTCCTGACCAATCCTGACGCCTTCAGGATTGTATCCATAGGCACCAAAGGGTGAGGTGCCTGCCGTCCCAATCCACTTACTACCACCTTGGTGGCGCTTTTCTTGTTCTTCTAGACGTTGCTTAAGAGTTTCGATCAGCTTTTCAAAACTACCAAGCGCTTCAATTTTTTCTAATTCTTCTTTGTCGAACACTCTCTCTGTAAGTTTTTTCAACCAAGCCTCAGGCACATCCAGATATTCTATTAGGTCTCTGATTGATAAAGATTCAATACCGTCAAAGGTTTTTGAAAAAGCTCTATCAAATTTATCTAAATGCCTTTCGTCCTTCACCATTATTATGCGTCCAAGAAAATAAAAGTGATCAACATCGTAGGTACAAAGCTCAAGTGATACGGACTCAAGAAATGTTAAGTATTCCCTTAAACTCACTGGCACCTTATGTTGTCGTAAATTTTCGAAAAATTTGATGAACATTTTTTAAAAAATAGTTCTGTCCAAAATAACAGTTACTATTACACCAATTATTGCATAAAATAGAAAGTATCCAGCAGAGTATTGAAGTATATCAAGTGTTTTGCCACCACGCTTTTTAGCTAATCTAGCACCCCAAACACCTCCAAAAATGCCAAATAATAGGTACATAGGTATCTCCCCAAAATTATCTTTGATTGCGCGCCATAAAGGCGAGGCGTTCAAAAAGTTGTACGTCTTGTTCATTTTTTAAGAGTGCTCCATGCAACTGAGGTAAAGCGTTGTTACTTTGCTTGGTCAGATCAGTTGCACTCAGATCTTCTGCCAGTAATAACTTTAACCAATCCAATGCCTCCGAGGTTGAAGGTTTCTTTTTCAATCCAGGCTGCTCACGTAACTCGAAGAATTGTGCCAGTGCTGTCGACAAAAGGTTTTGTTTTATATTGGGGTAGTGCACTCGAACTATTTTTTCTAATGTTTCTTGATCAGGAAACCTTATGTAATGAAAAAAACAGCGTCTCAGGAACGCATCAGGGAGTTCTTTTTCATTATTTGAGGTAATAATCACTACTGGTCTTTTTATCGCTTTTACGTTCTCGCCCGTCTCATACACGTGAAAAGCCATTTTATCTAGTTCTTGCAAAAGATCGTTAGGGAACTCGATATCGGCTTTGTCAACTTCATCAATAAGCAAAACAACTTTTTCCTTGGACTCAAAAGCCTGCCATAGCTTCCCTTTTTTAATGTAGTTTCCTACGTCTTGGACTTTTTTATCACCCAACTGGCTATCTCTCAGGCGTGAAACAGCGTCATACTCATATAAACCTTGTTGGGCTTTAGTTGTTGACTTAATGTTCCATTCATAAAGTTTTAAGCCCAGAGAGCTTGCTACTTGTTTTGCGAGCTCGGTTTTTCCAGTACCTGGCTCACCCTTAACAAGCAAAGGCCGCTCCAAAGTAACTGCTGCATTTACAGCAATTTTTAAGTCTTCAGTTGCAACATAATTCTGAGTGCCGTCAAACTTCATTCAGATCACCTTCTTCTTAAAACCACCAACCCTTAAAACAACAAGATCTTTTGCACAGAAATAAAAAACGTTCAATCTTCATCTTTGACTAGTGACATTTTAATCCAATTGCTTTACTTGGCCAGATATAGCTTTAATTACATATCTAAATATTGGTTAAGTTTTGGATTTATGAACTGCTTGGGGGACAAAGCATGAAACAGGATAACGTTTTTTCCGAAGATTATCGTCCAGTCGAGGGCGAACCGTTTATGAATGATCGTCAATTAGAATACTTTAGACGTAAACTCGTTACTTGGAAAAATGATCTTATGTCTGATTCCAAGGAGACTATTGAGGGGCTCCAGGATAACACTCGAAATATTCCGGATATTGCGGATCGGGCCAGTGAAGAAACCGACAGAGCGCTTGAATTGAGAACGCGAGACAGACAGAGAAAGTTAGTTTCCAAAATTGACGCCGCGCTTCGCAGGATCGATGAGGGTGAATACGGCTATTGTGAAATGACTGGCGAGCCGATCTCACTCAAAAGGCTTGATGCAAGACCAATCGCAACAATGACGCTTGAAGCTCAAGAACGTCATGAGCGTAGCGAAAAAGTGCACAGAGACGATTAGAAATATAGTTTGATATTTTCTAGTCTAGATGCTGGAAAACTCGAAGCATATTATTATCGTAGGTGCCGGAATAGCTGGCCTAACCGCTGCGCTCAGTTTGAGGCACTATGGTATAAGAACAAGCATATACGAGCGATCCCCTGAAATCATAACTGCCGGTGCGGGAATTCAGCTTAGCCCAAACGCAAACAGAGTACTCTCCAGGATAGGGGTTTTGAGAGAGATTTCTTCGGTTTCGATACGCTGTCATGGTGTTAAGGTGTTTGACTATAAATCAAACCGACAGCTTGCGCTATTCGATTACATGAAATTCAAAGGTAATGACCTCTTTTACTTTTGCCATCGAGCGGATTTAGTTGGGATCCTCTATGCAGCCTGCCAAAAATTGGAGATTCCAGTTTACTTCAATAAAAAATTAGAGAAATTAATTAATAAAAAAGCTGTGTTTTCAGATGGGGAGGCATTATCTGCTGAGCTAATAATTGGAGCAGATGGATTGCACTCCAATGTTCGAAAAACCATTGCTGATGAGGCTAAACCCGTATTTACTCGTCAAATTGCTTGGAGATCAGTTGTACCGAATTCAATCAATCAGGGTAATTTTTCTCATGTTACACTAGCTCCTAAAAGGCACTTAGTGAGCTATCCGATTAAAGATGGAAGTGAATTGAATTTAGTTCTCATTAAGGAGCAAGATGAGTGGCAGCCGGATGGATGGAAACATCTTGAAGATCCAAGAGTAGTAAAAGAAAACTTCAAGGATTTTTCTGGCGGAACAGCTGAAGTTATATCCTCAATAGAAAATGTATATAAGTGGGGATTATTTAGATATCCCCTGAAACAAAGTTGGTACAACGACCGAGTGATTTTGATTGGAGATGCTGCTCATCCCACTTTACCATTCTTGGCTCAGGGGGCTGCAATGGCAATTGAGGACAGCTTTGTGCTTGCTTCGAAAATCTTTGAATTTTCAAATTCATCTGTTGCTTTCAAAGAGTTCCGACGTGAAAGGTTTCCACGTGTACGGCGAGTAGTACTCGCATCCACAAAAAATGCGCATATCTTTCATTTATCAAACACAATAACTAGAAGGGCTTTCCAATTTTTGTTGCGATTCTTGAGTAAGTTCTTTCCACATCTTCTTGTAAAGCGTTTTAACTGGATCTATGACCATAATGTTACAAATAAAAATTACTCTAGCTGATCAGTGCATTGATTATTGTATGTAAGATTAAATACTGAGTTCAATCCAGATTGGGACATGATCAGACGGTTTTTCTCTAGATCGGATATGTTTATCAATTTTGCAGTTTTCCAATAAATCAGCGCATTGAGGAGTGAGTAAAAAATGGTCTATTCGCACTCCATCATCGCGGTCCCAGGCACCAGCTTGATAATCCCAGAAGCTGTAGTTTCCTGAACTAAAATTTTTTGCCCGGAAAGCATCTGTAAAACCTAAATTAATTATTTTCCAGAACTCGGCTCGACTTTCTGGTAAGAACAGCGCGTCTTTCTCCCAATTGTCTATATTTGCTGCATCTTCTGGTTGGGGAATGATGTTGAAATCACCTGCCATAAATGCTGGCGCCTCACTATCTATAAGATCTTTAGCTCTTTGGTAAAGTCTATGCATCCAATTTAATTTATAATCATATTTGGGCCCAGGTGTAGGATTTCCATTTGGAAGGTATAAATTACACATGCGAATTGCGTGATCCCCCACAATTGTGGCTTCTAACCAACGAGCTTGCTCATCTGTGCTGTCGCCTGGTAATTCTGTCACAACGTCTTCAAGAGGAAGTTTTGAAATAATGGCAACACCGTTAAATGATTTTTGTCCATTAACTGCTACGTTATAACCAACATCCTCAAATAGATTTGATGGGAATTTTTCGCTAACTGACTTTATTTCTTGCATCAGAACTACGTCTGGCTGAGCTTCTTCAAGCCAAGACATTAAAGCCTTTTCTCTTGCTTTTATTCCATTAATATTAAAGCTGGCAATTTTCACCGTGATTGCTTCTTTAAATTGAGAAGCTAGTACCGCAACCACATGAGCTCGTTGCGTTAGGGTTATCGATCACAAATCTGGCACCAATTAATTCATCGGAATAATCAATAATAGCATTTTCCAAAAATGGGAGAGAAGCTGAGTCAATAATTACTTTTTCTCCACCTTCCTCTATTATCAGGTCTTCCGTTGTTGGATTTCCCAAACTTATTTCGTATTGAAATCCGGAGCAACCACCACCTTCTACAGCAATTCGTAAAGCCTTTCCTTCATTCGCGGCATTAATTTCACTCAAACGTTCAAATGCTCTGCGTGTGACTTTTGGTGGTAGATACATCGATTAAATTCCAATATTATATGGTATACTAGCGAGCTATATTATAATTTGTAATCACTCAATTTACAAGGAATCTTCAGAAAAATGCAGTCAAACTTCGCATCAAACCCTGCACAGAGCATGGGTAGATTGCATAATGAAAGTAAAAGTAGTTTCCGTGATAACTTTCAGCGTGATCGGGATAGAGTTATTCACTGCAGCGCTTTTCGTCGTTTAAAACACAAAACGCAGGTCTTTGTTGAACACGAAAGCGACTATTACAGAACGAGATTAACACACACAATTGAGGTTGCTCAGGTTGCTCGGACTATTGCGGGTGTATTAGGACTAAATTCGGAGTTGACCGAGGCAATTTCTTTAGCACATGACTTGGGTCATCCGCCTTTTGGGCACACAGGAGAGGAAGCCTTAAATAGTCTAATGTCAGAGCACTCAGGTTTTAATCACAATGCACATGCATTAAAACTTGTAACATTTATTGAGCGCCACTACGCCGCTTTTGATGGCCTAAATCTCAGTTGGGAGACTTTGGAGGGTATAGTTAAGCACAATGGCCCTCTAGTGAAAGAGGTTCCAAGGTACATCGCGCATTATGACAAGTTACACAAATTAGATTTGTTTGATTATGCTAGTGCTGAAGCTCAAGTAGCCGCAATATCAGATGATATTGCATATAATAGTCACGATCTACATGATGGCCTAAGGGCGGGGCTTTTTAGCATCGAAGAGTTGGCATCACTGCCCTTGTTAAGTGAATGTTTTCAGTCAGTGGATAAGAAGTATCCACAAATTGATAATTACCGAAGACAGCACGAGGCATTAAGATGTTTTTTGGGTATGTTAGTTGATGATGTTCTTAAAGAAGCGCAAAAGACTTTCGCTAAACTGGTACCCACTTCGCCAGATGATTTTAGGAAAGCTAGTTACCAGGTTATTAGTTTTTCTCATGAACTAGAGAGGAATTTGGATATAATAAGAAGTTTCCTTTTTGAACGGATGTATAGGGCGCCAAGTGCGTTGCAAATGCGAGAGAAGGTTACAAATATTGTTAAAGAGCTTTTTGCGGCTTACACTAACGATCCAAATTTGATGCCTAGAAAGTGGCAGAAGGATCTTATGTCTGTTTACTCTGATGCCGATATAGTAAGCCTAGTTTGTGACTATATAGCAGGAATGACAGATCGATTTGCAATTTCTCAGTATGAAAAAATATTGGGTAAGCCGATAAAGATTTCTTAAAATTTAACTTGGTCCTGATAGAGCATTGAACTTTTTCCGTAGCTTGATAAACACAAGGTGTTACAGGGTTTAAGCAAATATGAATTTATTTACGCACGTTCGTGAAATTTTGATAGATATTTTACATGATCTGTCAACTCAAGGTATTTTGCCTGCTGATACAGATTTTTCCCAGATTACGGTAGAACCACCTAAAGATTCTCGTCATGGGGACATGGCCACGAACGCTGCGATGGTTCTTTCAAAGTCAGTAGAAACTAAACCACGGGAACTAGCTAAGATAATAAGTGGGTCATTGTCACAAAATGAAATCGTTTTATCGGTAGATATAGCTGGTCCTGGTTTTATAAATATCAGTTTGAGTGAGGCATGCTGGCACAGTTTACTCTCAAGCGTACTATTAAATGGCATAAATTTTGGTAGGTCTAATATTGGATCCTCAAAAAAGGTAAACGTAGAATTTGTTTCTGCTAACCCGACAGGCCCACTTCACGTAGGTCATACAAGAGGCGCCGTTTTTGGCGATGCCCTCGCAAGTCTTCTATCATATTCTGGTTATGAAGTAACCCGAGAATACTATATTAACGATGGTGGCGCTCAAGTAGATGTTTTGGCTAGGTCTGTTTTCCTCCGGTATCAGGAAGCATTTGGCAAGGAGGTTGTATTTGAGGATGGGACTTATCCGGGAGACTATTTGATACCAATTGCACTAAAGCTAAAAGACAAAGTTGGAGATGCATATTTACAAAAGTCTGAGGATAAGTGGCTTCCTGAATTCCGAGATTACGCAGTTCAGGCGATGATGGACTTAATTAAATCGGATTTAGATCTTCTCGGTATAGAAATGGATACCTATTTTTCTGAAAAATCTCTTTATGACAGTGGTCAAATAGAGGCTGCTTTGGATCGCCTAAAAAATAATGGGCTTATTTATAAAGGGATTTTAGAGCCTCCTAAGGGTAAAAAGACAGAAGATTGGGAGCCGCGTGAGCAAACATTATTTAAATCCACTCTGCATGGCGACGACGTAGATCGGCCAGTTTTAAAATCTGATGGTACATGGACATATTTTGCTCCAGATATAGCCTATCACTTTGATAAAATAACCCGAGGTTTTGATCTCTTAATAGATATATTTGGAGCGGATCATGGCGGTTATGTAAAAAGAATGAAAGCCGCAGTTTCTGCTCTCTCGAATGGAGAACTACCGTTGGATATTAAATTATGTCAGCTGGTAAAACTTTATCAAAATGGCGAGCCGTTTAAAATGTCGAAGCGTGCAGGTAATTTTGTAATGCTCAGAGACCTGGTTGAGGAGGTCGGGCCCGACGTAACTCGATTTGTCATGCTTACTCGAAAAAATGATGCAGCACTAGAATTTGACTTTCAAAAAGTATTAGAGCAAAGTCGCGAAAATCCAGTGTTTTATGTGCAGTATGCACATGCGCGAATAAAGTCAGTTATTCGTAAGGCGGAGGAATTGGATATTGATATTGCAGATTGCGCTCTATCCGAGACGAATTTAACTGGTCTTACACATTCCTCAGAATTGAGTCTTATTAAAAAGATCGCTGAATGGCCCAGACTTGTTGAGGTGGCAGCTCGTTTATATGAGCCGCATAGAATTGCGTTTTACCTTTTTGACCTATCGTCCCAGTTACACGCTCATTGGAGTAAAGGTAGCGACGATCCGGACCTTAGGTTTCTGCACAATGATAATTTAGTAAAAACTCAGAGTAAAATTGCACTTGCCCGTGCAGTTTCTATTGTTATTTCCTCAGGGCTTGCTATTCTGGGAGTGAAACCAGCAGAAAAAATGTAGAAGCGATAATTCTGCGGTTTATGAGGCAAGGTGCTGGGATAAACCAGCGAAGAGAGGTTTTAATGACTGAGCAGGTTTATTCGGCCAGCGCTGTAGGGAATGTAAATAAAGATATCCAAAACAGCAAATTATCTATTTTTTCAATATTTGGTGCTATAATAAGTTTAAATCTGATATTGTGGGCAGGTTATTGGGCATACAATATCATTTCTCGTGATATAAACGGAATTCCAATTGTAGCGGCTCAACCAGGACCACTCAGGGTCGCTCCGGATACCCCAGGGGGTATTGAAGCAGAAAACATTGAATTAGCTGTGACTAAGATTGCCTCACAAGAATTACCACCCAATCCGCAGGCAGTAGACTTAGCCCCTAGCACTGAAAAATTAACCCCGGACGATATAGCGATATTTCAGGCTGTAGGACAAAAAAAGATAATTGATAAGCAAGCTGCACTAAAAAATCAAATTCATGTAGGGGTAGTTGAGCCCAATCTTTCGAAAGAAATTTCATTCGAACCAGTCAATACAGTAACTAATACCGCGAATTATAGTATTACTGAAAATCAATCTGAATTAGTGGCTGCTGCCCTAGCTTTAGCTTTAAAGCCAAGTGCTGATAATTTAATAGGCAATACTGTTGCGCAAAACAATAATTTCAAACAAATAAAACCCAGGCTTAGACCAGGTTCGTTACTTGAAATAAGTATGTCTACTGCTGAGACAGTCATTCGTCCAGCTCTTGCTTCTGTTGAGACAGGCCTTGCGGTAGTTCAATTTGGAACATTCGCAACAGAAACAGTAGCTTTTGAGGAATGGGATAGGCTTTCCAAAAATCTTTCAGTTATTTTGGATGGTAGGCCAAAATATGTTGAACGTATTAAAAGAAATGGTAATGAGATATACCGTTTGAGACTAGGTGGCTTTGTTAATATTGATGACGCTAGCCGCTTTTGTTCTGCGGTCATATCTCAAGAAAACTGTGTTCCCGTAATAGCAAAATGACTTAAGAGAATCTCTTAAGTCAATTTTTCTAATTTACGGATGCTTCCATGCAATTACTTGACATCTTTGTTCTGAAAGATCAGCTTTGTTCAGGGGTCCGCAAGAGTGAAGTATGAGTAACACACCGAACTTAGAATTTTTTCCAGAAAATGATTATATCTCAGAAAATTCTCCGGAAAATTTAGTTGTCAATGTAGATGGTTTCGAGGGGCCTCTGGATATGTTACTGACTTTATCCAGAACCCAAAAAGTAGACTTACTTAAAATTTCTATTTCTCAGCTGGCGAGCCAGTATTTAGATTTTGTAGCAAAAGCAAAAGAATTAAGGATAGAATTGGCTGCTGACTATCTCGTAATGGCCGCTTGGCTTGCATTTCTCAAATCGCGTTTATTACTTCCGGCTGATCCGAATGATGATGGGCCAACAGGAGAAGAATTGAGCGCCATCTTGGCATTCCGGCTAGAAAGATTACAAGCTATGAGGAACGCTGGCGCTAAATTAATTGCTCGAAATCAACTTGGTAAAGATTTTTTTTCAAGAGGTATTCCTGAAACTTTAGAGAAAAAACGTACCATTAACTACACATTGAGCCTTCTCGATCTAATGCAGGGATATGCCAGGATTCGTACACGAGATGACTTCAGGCCTTTTAGTGCGGATAGAGAAAGTGTATTCACAATGGAGAGTGCTTTAGAAAGACTGCGAGAGTTGCTTGGATTTTCAGGAGATTGGAACGATCTGATGAGTTTTTTGCCAGAAGAATGGCAAAATGAGCCAAAAAGAGTGAGGGCAGCTACCGCTGCAACCTTTGCAGCAACTCTTGAGTTAGTTAAGTCAGGAGCGGTTGAACTTAGACAAACAGAGACCTTTGCTAAAATTGAGCTTAGGAAAAGGATCACTGAATGAGTGATCGATCAAATAAATCGTTAGCTGAGCACAAGATGGGTGAAGTTGACCAAGCCAACCTTTTCGAAGCTCCATCAATCCCTGAACAACAGCGTATGGTGGAGGCAATTTTATTTGCTTCCTCTACACCAGTTACGGTTGCAGAGTTAAAAAACAGAATGCCGCAAGGATCTGATCCCGTATTTGCTCTAGATGAATTAAAAGAGCAATATAGTAGCCGCGGAGTTAATTTAGTAAAAGTTGGTGATGGTTGGGCGATGCGCACTAGCGCTGATCTTAGTTTTTTAATGAGAAAAGAGACTATCGAAACTCGTAAATTGAGTCGTGCAGCAGTGGAAACATTAGCTATAATTGCTTATCATCAACCTGTGACAAGGTTAGAAATTGAAGAGGTCCGAGGTGTTGGAGTTTCTAAGGGTACTGTTGATTTACTTTTAGAGATGGATTGGATAAAATTTGGCAGACGAAAAATGACTCCAGGAAGGCCAGTTACTTTTGTTGTTACTCAACATTTCTTGGATCACTTTGGGCTAGAGAGCGCAAAAGATCTGCCTGGTCTTAAGGAATTGAAGTCTGCTGGTTTGCTCGAAAGTACTATCCCAAATGTTAAAGATACTGGGGAAGGGATCGATAATGAAGAGCAAGATTTATCAGAAAATTTAGATCAGCCAGAGCTTTTTGAAGAATAGAAACAACTCTTTGTGTATTAAAAACTCAGAAACTTTTCTTGAAGTGTTTTGATAATTTTAGTCCTTGACCTTGGTAATTTGATTTCACCCCTTGACCATATAGTTTTGTAGGTCGATTGGACATTTTTTCATATATCAAACGTCCTACAACTTGACCATGTTCCAAGACAAATGGGGCTTCATGGCATCTTACTTCCAATACGCCACGCGTGCCTGATCCACCTGCTGCATTGTGACCAAAACCTGGATCAAAAAAGCCCGCGTAATGAACCCTGAATTCGCCAACCATGGCGACATATGGTGCCATTTCCGCAGCGTATTCTGGCGGTATGTGAACACTCTCACGACTAACCAAAATATAAAATGCGCCAGGGTCTAAAATTATCTCACCTTGTGAAGTTTTTATCTCATCCCAAAATTCTGCTGGATCGTAATAATCAATTAGATCTAGATCAATTATTCCAGTATGTGGTTTTGCTCTGTAACCGACTAATTCACCTTGTGATGGTCTTAAATCTACTGAAAACCCAAGTCCGTCATCGATTATAGCGTTTCCAGGCACTAATTTTTCTTGAGCATGAAGAGCTGTTAAGTCTTCATCATTCAAAATTGTATTTTTATTTCTGAATCTAATTTGATTGAGTTTCATTCCCTGTCGCACTAATACTGAAAAAGAGCGGGGGCATATTTCAGCGTATAGTTTGCCGCAATATCCATTGGAAACCCGATCGAACTCTTCCCCGCAGTTTGTAATTACTCTGGTTAATAAATCGAGGCGCCCAGTTGAGCTTTTAGCGTTGGCTGCAGCCTGGATATCTGGTGATAAATTTAGCTCTTCGAGGAGCGGTACTAAATAAACACACCCTTTCTCTAGCACTGCACCGTCTATTAAATCAATTTCATGCATTTTTAAAGAATTTAATCGATCTTCAACTTTTTCTCGGCTTCCGGGCAAAAAAGATGCTCTTATACGAAATGCTTTACCACCTAGTCTCAAGTCTAGGCTTGCAGGTTGTATTTGTTCAGGATCTATTGGGACATCTGAGGTAATTGAACCAACTTCAATGAGTTTCTCTATTTCTTGATTTGGGAGAACTCCGCTCATTTAAAATACTTCCAGTATAATTGAAATTCACATGGTCGGGCTAGCAGGACTTGAACCTGCGACCTTCCGTCCCCCAGACGGACGCGCTACCAGGCTGCGCCATAGCCCGCCTTGTTAACATCCTAATTACTGGTTTTTTTTTCATACACAAGTTAAAAATTTTCTTACTTTATTTTTACTTCCATAATGAAATCAAATTTTTCATATCATTTATTATCGGTATAATTTTGTTTACCTGGTCGTTGTTTAAACTCTCAATCTCTCTTAAGAAAATTGATGTTGAAAACACTTCGTTCGTTTTCTTTTTGATAGGTTTTGGATCAACTTTCTGATTTTCCGCCTCAAAAAAGTCAAAAAGGCCGGGTTGTTCTGGGACTTTTGGGCTTGAAGTATTGGGGTATTCACTTTTCACAGAAACAAGCTTTTCATTACCTATTTTTTCAATAGGTTCAACGACTTTTGTCTTGATCTCTTTATCGCTCCCGGTTCCCCCGAGATCTTGGGACATTAAGGGTTTTGATAATCCTGAGACGTAATTTAGGCCCTTTTCGCGAAAAACTTGTTTCGCACCCTTGATGGTATGTCCCTCAATATGCAGTAGCTGTTTTATCCCACCAATAATCAGCATGTCTTTTGGACGGTAATAACGCCGTCCCCCAGCTCGTTTAATCGGTTTAATTTGACTGAATTTACTTTCCCAAAACCTCAGCACATGAGTAGGGGTAGCTAGCCACTCTGATACTTCACTTATATTACGAAATGCTTTCTCAGATTTTGACATAATTCTACAATGACCTTACTTATTTCCCTTCTGACACTCTGTCTTTCATCAAATGAGAAGGTCGGAATGTAAGAACTCTTCTAGGCGGTATAGGCGCCTCTTTGCCAGTTTTCGGATTTCGTCCAACTCTGGCGTTTTTCTGACGAATGCTGAATGTTCCAAATGAAGAAATCTTAACTTGCTCACCTGCTACGAGTGATGCACTAATTTTCTCGAGCACGCTTTCTACCAAATCGGCTGACTCGTTTCTGGAAAGTCCAACCTCCCGAAAAACTGATTCACTTAAATCCATTCGCGTTAACGTCTTTTCACTCATTTAATCATCCCCCATTTTTATCTAATTGTAGTGCTCACAAATTTAGTAAGTCAACTTAAATGGGACAACGATGAGAAAAGTTGTTAATTTTTTTTATATATTTAGGTTTACCAGCGTATAACTAGCGATCCCCAAGCGAGCCCACCTCCAATAGCCTCTGTAACAATCAAGTCATTTTTCTTAATATGCCCGTTGATTTTTGAAACTGACAAGGCGAGGGGAATAGAGGCTGCGGAGGTATTTCCGTGATCCTGCACTGTTGTTAATACACGGTCTGATGTTATACCCATCTTTTTTGCAGTTCCATGAATAATCCTAATATTGGCTTGGTGGGGAACAATCCAGTCAATTTCTTCAACACAAATACCTGCAGATTTCATAGAGTTTTGAGCAGTAGTTGCTAACTTTTCAATTGCGTGTCTATAAACTTCTTTGCCATGCATCCTTAAATACCCGGTAGACTGCGTGGATACACCTCCGTCCACATATAAAATATCTTTCAGCCGTCCGTCTGAGTTTAAGTCAGACGCCAAAATTCCACGATCATATTTATCTCCTTTCCCATTTTCTGCAGACAAAATGAGCGCACCTGCACCATCGCCGAAAAGCACGCACGTGGATCTATCTTCCCAGTCCATTAATTTTGAAAACGTCTCAGAACCGATCACCAAGATTTTTTTTGCTTGTCCCGAAATTATTAGTGCATTCGCATTTGCCAAAGCAAATACAAAACCAGCGCAAACTGCCTGAACGTCATAGGCAAAACCTTTTACTATTCCTAAATTTGCCTGTACCATTGTAGCAGCGGAGGGAAATGTAAGATCTGAGGTTGAAGTTGCTAGAATGATTGCGTCTATATCATCAGCCTGTAAGTTGGCATCTGCTAACGCTTCTTTGGCTGCCAGTGTAGCCATGACAGAGGTGGTCTCATCCTCGTTTGCAAAGTGTCTGCGTTTAATCCCAGAACGACTAGAAATCCAATCGTCGGATGTATCTAAGGTTCTCTCGAATTCAGAATTATCAACTACCCGTTTAGGTAAGTAGTGTCCACATCCCTGTATCACAGCACGAACCGTCATTGATCATCCCAAACTATTTATGTGTAACATCGTGTACATGGTTATCAATTGCGCCTGCGTATGCAACCCGCGCGGCTACTTTTTGTGAAAAATCATTCTTCGAGAGCTCAAACGCTAATTTAATTGCTGCCTCGATTCCAGTTGCGTCAGCCGAGCCGTGTGATTTTACTACTGTACCATTTAGACCCAAAAACACCCCGCCGTTAACTCTTCTGGGATCAATTCTCATTTTAAGTCGATTTAATGAGGTATATGCCAAAATACTTGCAAGTCTTGATAATGGTGAAAATTTAAATGCCTCGCGAAGTAAATAACCAATTAAACTTGCGGTGCCTTCACCTGTTTTCAGAGCAACATTTCCTGTGAAGCCATCAGTAACTATAACATCAACTTTTGAACCAGGGATATCTCCACCTTCTACAAATCCTTCGAAAGAAAAATTTGCGTCTCCTTGACAGTGCTCAATTTTTGAAAATGCTTCTTTTAGTTCACTTCTGCCTTTATGCTCTTCAGTCCCCATCATATATGCGCATCTTGCGGCTTTTATGGAGATAAAGAAGTTATATCCATGACCGAGGAAATCGACTTGGATGATGACGCAGCCTAATTCCTAATAAGGAAGGCGACATGTCCACGACCGTAAAAAACAATTCGGAGGTGGTGCATTCAAGCACAACTATAAGCATTGATGCTATGGGAGGTGATTTAGGACCATCTGCCATAGTATCAGGACTAGTGCGAGCTGCAAAAATAAATAACAGCATACACTTTCTTTTGCATGGCAAAAGTGAACTACTTAAAAAATTAGTAAATAAAC
>CABZJF010000012.1:0-50701 GCA_902525915.1 Paracoccaceae bacterium
GATTTTCGCAGGTTCGATAATGCTTGGGGGTAATCATGTCACACGCGATATTTCGTTAGGTCTCCAGGTTCCTATGGCGGTTGCTGAAAAACTTAAGACTAAGAATGGGGGGTTGATAGCTACTGGTATTGATGATCGTGACTTAATTGAAGTTGGGGGTGAAACAGGTGATTGGGAGCATGATCGACGCACCGTAACCCGCAGTGAGCTTATAGGTATCATGAGGCCACGTATTGAAGAAATTTTAGAGGATGTTAGGGCTCAATTAGAAATAGCAGGTTTTTACGAGCTAAAAAGTCAAAAGTTTGTTTTAACTGGCGGAACAAGTCAGACTCCTGGCCTAGATACTCTTGCAAGTCGTATACTTGGACAGCAAGTTCGCATTGGCAGACCACTTAGAATACATCGTTTACCTCAAGCTTATTCTGGATCAAGCTGTTCGGCCTTAGTTGGGCTAGCACTTTTTGCGGCGCATCCCCAAGATGAGTGGTGGGATTTTGAATTGCCAAACTCCAGTTATTCATCTCGAACTGTTAGGAAAGCTGTGCGTTGGCTACGCGAAAATTGGTAGGATCTATATATAGGTATCTTATCAAAATAATAGCATTTTATAAATAGTGGATACTATATTATGTATAAATCTGTCATTTTTTAGTGACCTTTTATAAATTTTTAGTTATAAACGAGTCATATATTAATTTAGAAAAATAAAATCCATTATTGGATAACGGGCGGACCTGACAATGACTTTAAATTTATCGATACCAGAGCAGAATGATCTGCGACCTAAAATTACTGTTTGCGGCGTTGGCGGTGCTGGGGGCAATGCTGTCAACAATATGATTGAAAAAAGTCTGGACGGAGTTGATTTTGTCACTGCAAATACTGATGCTCAGGCGCTTCAGCAGAGCCGTGCGAACAGCAAAATACAGCTTGGAGTGAAAGTAACCGAAGGTCTAGGAGCTGGCGCCAGAGCTTCTGTGGGAGCAGCTGCCGCTGAAGAAAGCATTGAGCAGATTGTTGAGCAACTTGCTGGTTCTCACATGTGCTTCATAACGGCCGGAATGGGCGGCGGTACCGGCACTGGGGCTGCCCCAATTATAGCCCAAGCTGCTCGAGAGTTAGGTGTATTGACCGTTGGTGTTGTAACAAAGCCGTTCCAATTTGAGGGCGTAAAGCGCATGCGTCAGGCAGAGGAAGGTGTAGAAGCGCTTCAGAAAATGGTTGATACGCTAATTATAATTCCAAACCAAAATTTATTCAGGATTGCCACAGAAAAAACAACATTTACTGAAGCCTTCAGTATGGCAGATGACGTCTTGTATCAAGGTGTAAAAGGCGTAACAGATTTAATGGTTCGTCCGGGTTTAATAAATCTAGATTTTGCAGATGTGCGGGCAGTCATGGATGAAATGGGTAAAGCAATGATGGGCACTGGAGAGGCTGACGGTGAAGACCGAGCAATTCAGTCGGCCGAAAAAGCTATTGCGAATCCACTTCTTGACGAGATTAGCCTAAGAGGAGCAAAGGGTGTTCTCATTAATATCACAGGTGGTTATGATTTGACTCTTTTTGAATTAGATGAGGCTGCGAATAGGATTAGAGAAGAGGTTGATCCAGAGGCAAATATAATTGTTGGCTCAACTCTTGACCCAAATTTGGAAGGTGTTATGCGTGTATCAGTTGTCGCAACAGGCATAGACGCTACCATTACAGCTAATCCTATCTCTGATAGTATAAGAGATAGTTCTTCGTACATGCCAAGGCGGGTCTCCATTGTGGAAGAGAGTAAAAATATAAATGGATTGGTAGAGAAGGCTAATTCAGCCAAAATGGAGGGTCATGAGAAAGAAGTATCTATGCCTTCAACAGAACCAGGTCTATTCGAGACACAAAATAAGTTAGCTGGAACTGAATTCGACCCTACTATAGCCGGTGAAGATACGTCCGTTAATCAGCAAGTTAATTCTGTTTATGCCTCACAAAGTAATCAAAGTAGTAATGAGCAAACCAGTGCTGATAATTTGATACCGTCGCCGCCGGGGACTCCGTCTAAAGAAACTATGGAGCGTCTTCGTGCTGCCGTATCAAAATCACCAAATAATCAGACTTTAACTTCGAAACCGATGGTTGCCACTAAGAACCCAGAGATTAAAGACAAACCGCGTTTTGGCATAGGGTCGTTAATTAATAGAATGGCAGGTACAGGTCAGGCAGAGCCGACGCAAAATGATATCCCAAAGGCTCAGAAAGATAATGGCGAGAATAATTACAATGCTGAAAATGAAGAATTAGATTCTAACAAGGAAAAGATAGAAGTTCCCGCGTTTTTGAGGCGCCAGGCAAACTAAGTGACTTATCATTTCCGGTAAAAAAGTGTTTTAAGAAGTAAATGAATTTGTAAACATGCTCTGTAACAATCGGTTACAAAGTTTGAGTTGTTTACTTTCTTTTTGCAATATACGGTGCCAGAGTTAGACCACGTAAAGGCAGTACGTTGCAAACAACTCTTGAAAGCTCAATAAAATTTTCTGGAATAGGTTTGCACTCAGGCAGAGACGTATCTCTTACCCTTATGCCCGCCCCTGAGAATCATGGGATTTTATTTGAACGGAAAGATATTCAAATCGGAAATCCGGTAGTGCGCGCAAGGTGGGATTATGTGTCGGAGACCACACTTTGTACCAAATTAAAGAATGAAGATGGTACTGCAATTTCTACTATAGAGCATCTCATGGCGGCACTTGCCGGTTGCGGTGTCACGAACGCGTTGATTGAGATTAATAGTGAAGAAGTTCCTATTTTAGATGGGAGTGCAGCCCCTTTCGTAAAGCAAATATTAAAGGTCGGTCTAAAGAAAATTAGTTCCTCGTCGAGAATTATAAGGATTACACGCCCAGTGATTTTTGAAAATCAGTCTGGCTGGGCAAGTTTAACCCCATATGATCGTCCAGAAATGGAGTATTTTATTGATTTCGATGATTGTGTCATTGGTAAACAAAGTAAGATACTCAATATGTCTAACGGCTCATTTGTAAAGGAGCTTTGTAGCAGTAGGACCTTTTGCAGTAACAAAGATGTCGAGACCATGCGAGAGAACGGTCTGGCTTTGGGCGGAAATTTTACTAATGCAGTTGTTGTTGACGGTGATAAGGTTTTGTCACCGGGCGGTATGCGCTATCAAGATGAGGCAGTGCGTCATAAAATGCTTGATGCATTCGGTGATCTGGCTCTGGCTGGAGCCCCAATATTAGGTAAATACGAGGGTCATAAGGCTGGACACTCTATCACTAATTCACTACTTCGTAAATTATTTTCAAAGCCAGATAGTTACACTGTAGAAAATTGTAGTGAAGAAGTTTTCAATGTTTTGCCAGGTTCTGGTTTAGATTTTACGGAATTTACAGCAGTAGCCTAATTTTGATTTAATAAATTAGATCTATTTAGTTTAAAACTAGATGTTTGGTATTAATTTTCTAGCGATCAGTTAGCTGTGGAACTTCTTAAGCCATGTTATTATAAAGTCTTTAACGTGCGACTTATGAATATATAAATGCTTTATCTTGTTAATTAAAAGTCCCGAGCCCTGTTGGAATGAGTATACTATGAAAACTACAATTATTATACCTGCGCGTTATGCGTCCAGCAGATATCCAGGTAAGCCCTTGGTTATGCTCAAGTTGCCAACTGGAGAAAAAAAGTCATTAATTGAGTTAACTTGGCGCGCCGCAGGCAAGGTAAAAAATGTTCATGATATTTTCATTGCGACTGACGATACTCGAATAGCTAATGCGGTTAGGGCATTTGGAGCGAAAGTTATTATGACATCGTCACATTGCCGGAATGGTACAGAGCGATGCGCTGAAGCTGTTGCAAATGCTAGGTTAGACTCTAATCTAATAATAAATTTTCAGGGAGATGCACCACTTACTCCCCCTTGGTTTGTAGAAAATCTTATTCACGCAATGGGTGAGGACGACAAATCTTCTATGGCAACGCCCGTCGTAAGACTTGATCGCGTAACTTATGGTCATTTCCTGCAAGATCGAAAAAAAGGACTTGTCGGTGGGACCACTGCAGTATTTGGAGTGGATAAATATGCGCTGTATTTTTCCAAGGAGGTTATTCCCTTTATAGATATGGAAAAACTAAGCGCTGAGTCTGATATTCCGGTATTCCATCATGTTGGAGTTTACGCATACCGACCAGATGCTTTGAGTTCCTACGTGGAATGGCCCATTGGGGAATTAGAGAGGCTCGAAGGACTAGAACAACTTAGGTTTCTTGAAAACAATCAGCTAGTAAAATGTGTATCAGTTTCAGCGCGAGGAAGAGTTTTTTGGGAACTTAATAATCCTGACGATGTTGAACGGATAGAAAAAGTGGTAAAGGCTTCCCTGTAGGAATGGTTTCTAATCTCACATGTGGTAGTTTTTGAATTTTTAACAAGTATAATTATGAGTTAGATTTATGTTGTTTGGCAAAACAGGATACATAGAATTTGGATACGACGAGCAAATAGCAAAATGGGCTGTATGTGCAAAAAAAAAGAGTAGTAGAATTCTTGCCGATCCAGCTCACTTGCAAAAGTGGCTCCAATGCGAGGATACATGGTTTGTTGGAGTTGATGTCCTGCCTAATAACTCAAGCGGTGACTTTACAAATGCTAAATTACCTCGTGTTTTCAAAAGCTTTATGGATAAAATTAATCTAAAACCATATCATAAAGCTCAACTTTCTGTAATATTTCCTGGCTATCCAAAGCCGCGTATAGGAGACAGTGAAGCCGCTTTTGAATATAGAAGGAAAAGAGATGCGGCTCACGTTGATGGGCTTCTACCAATTGGTGAAGAAAAAAGACGATATCTTGTCGAGCCCCACGGTGTAATTTTGGGTATTCCCTTAAATAATACGCATACAGGTGCCAGTCCAATAGTTGTTTGGGAAGGATCGCATTTTATAATGCAAAAAGAGTTTTCAAGGCTGTTTTCAAATATAAATCCATCTGATTGGAAAGATGTCGATGTAACTGATACTTACAAAAAAGCTAGAAAGTACTGTTTTGAGAATTGTAAGCGAATAATCATTACCGGTTCAGTTGGCAGAGGATATGCCTTGCACCCTTTACTACTTCACGGGATTGCGCCTTGGGTTCGTCCTATTGAGGGACCGGAAAGTACAAGCAGACAGGTCGCTTATTTTCGACCATTGTTAAGAAATGTTCAAGATTGGCTTACCATCAACTAATTTCCTACACGCTTTGCTCTTCCACCGCGTCTTACTTTTAATTTCGAAGATCTATTGGGAAGTTCTTTTATTATTTCTTTTCGTTGTGCTGGGCTCATGTTTGACCAGCCCGAGATTTCATCAATTGTCCTAAAACAGCCAGCACATATATTTGCCTGCGGGTGTACGATGCAAATATTAACGCATGGAGAATCTATCTCGTTTCTTTTCCAAATATATTCGGTCATGTTGGCGTTTATTTTACAGACTTATTATGCGACATCCTATCCAAGGCTCCTTGAAGGATATAAGATGCTGCGACATGATCAATTACTTCAGAGCGACGTTTTCTGGTTATATCCGCCTCAAGCAATGCTTTCTCTGCGGCTACAGTTGATAATCTTTCATCCCAAAATGTTATCGGGAAATCTTGGAATTTGTTTATATTTCTGGCGAACGCTCGGGTAGACTGGCATCGTGCTCCCTCTGATCCGTCCATATTTTTGGGCAGTCCAAGAATAATTCCTGATAGATCTCTCTCTGATATTAGTTTGAACAAGGTGGTGACCTCTTCACTGAACTTAGTTCTTTTAATCGTCTTCAGTGGTGTGGCAACAGTTTTGAGGCTATTTGAAATAGCAACTCCGATCGTTTTACTACCTAAATCTAAACCCATCAAAGCTTTTTCTTGAGATATCGATCCAGCAAAATCTAAAATATTTTCATAAATCATTATTTGAGGCCTATATTCATGGCTGCTGCACTTAATTTCTCCAGAGCACTGGCTTCTCCTTTAAAAATATTTTTTGCCTCTTCCCATGCTGACTGGGCGTTTTGAAAGTCTCCAAGAACGCCATATGCATTTATTAACCTTGCCCATTCGTTAGGGCTTCCACCCTCAGTAAACAATCTCTCTGATAATCTGGAAACCATTCCTTTTATCATTTCTTGTCTTTCCTCGTCGTTCATCTGTGATGCATTTTCGATATCTTCCGCTGTTGGACCCGGAGTTGAATCAATCGGGGGTAATTCAAATTTTGTATCGCCCGCTAACACTGCTAACCTCTCTATATCGTTTCTAATTAATGGTATCCATGGGGCGTCCAATTCATCAGCCCTAAGTAGTTGTTTCCAAACTCTAAGTGCTAAGTCTGGACGGTCATTCTGTGCCAACATGAGGCCTATATAATATTTTGCCCCACCATTTTCAGGATTTACTTCTAGTGCCGCTTGCAATGCTTTTTCAGCTTCTGGAGACACAACTCCTTCGACTTGGTTTATAAGTAAATCTGCATAATTAAAGTGGTCTAAATCAGATGCTTTATCTCCTAATAATTGTAGGAATTGCCGCTGAGCTTTTACAGCTTCATCAGTATTGCCAATCTTCGCTTCTATGCCTGTAAGTAATTTTAAGCCTTCCAGATCGTTAGGGCGCTCGGAAACCTTTTGTCTTAGTTTTTTTACTAATTCCCCATAGTTCCCGTCTGGAGTTATCAGGCTTTTTTCAACGAGCCGAAGCTCTAACAATTGTTCTTGAGTGGCTCTTTTTGAAAGAAGTTCATTTGCATTTTTAATTCTTTGGCTCTGAGATAGATTTTCATAACCTGGAGCGCCAAATTTTTGATATAAAAAAGAACCCCCAGCTATAAAAATTAAAAGAATAACTATACTAAAAATCAGACCTGTTACTTTTGTTTCTTTTTCTAACGATCTTTGTTTTCTTTTATCTAATTCTAGAATACGCCTGCTAACCTCCGCCCGTATTCTTTCTGCTTCGTCCTCTGTAATTATACCTCTCGAGAGATCTCGCTCGACATTAATAAGCTGATCCTTATAAACTTCTAAATCTGAATTGGGTACTAGGTTAGGTGTGTCCTGCGTTATACTTAAATAAAAAAGTATAGAAATTAGTATACACATTATTGATACTATTATCCAAAACGTCATAAAAAAGCCCATCGTACCTAATTTAAGAAATGTGTAACCTTTGAGGGTTTATTTAAAAAGCCCAAAAATAAATATTCATAATTCAATGGCGCAAAATTGTTTTAACGTGGCGCTCTGAAACGAAGCCTGATACCCTTTTTATTGCACTATTGCAGTACTGAAAATTGGAATCGATTTTATGAAGAAATATTCAGCGTTTGCAGTTGCTCGCGAAGCATTACGCGATCATCTAGGGTGGGAGAGGGCTTGGTGTTCACCCGAACCTCAAAAGAAATATAATGTAATTATTATTGGTGCTGGTGGGCATGGTTTGGCCACTGCATACTACCTCGGCAAAAATTATGGCATTACAAATGTGGCTATTTTGGAGAAGGGCTGGCTAGGAGGCGGTAATACTGGCCGAAATACAACTATAATTCGATCTAATTATCTTCAAGATCCATCTGCCGCGATATATGAAAAGGCTCGATCGCTTTACGAGAACTTGAGTCAAGACTTGAACTATAACATTATGTTTAGTCCAAGAGGTGTTATGATGTTGGCTCAAACTCAACATGAGATAAGAGGTTATGAGCGGACCGCTCATGCCAACGCTCTACAGGGGGTTTCAACAGAGTTCATAAGCCCGCAAAAGGTTAAGAAGCTTTGCCCAATTATAAATATAGATGGGCCTAGGTACCCAGTTCTAGGAGCGCTGTGGCAGCCTAGAGGAGGAACGGCGAGACATGATGCTGTTGCGTGGGGATATGCTCGAGCCTGTTCCGATATGGGTATGCATATTATCCAACAGTGTGAGGTAACCGGCGTTAATACTATTGATGGTAAAGTTGTCGGAGTGGAGACGACAAAAGGTGCGATTGCTTGCAAGAAAATAGGTATTGTAGTCGCTGGACATTCTGGTGTTTTGGCCGACATGGCTGGGTTTCGTCTGCCAATAGAATCGGTTGCATTGCAAGCTTTAGTATCTGAGCCTATTAAGCCTTGTATGGATGTTGTCGTAATGGCAAATACTGTTCATGGCTATATGAGCCAATCTGATAAAGGTGAGATGGTAATCGGTGGTGGTGCCGATGGATATAATAATTATTCTCAAAGAGGGTCGTTTCATCATGTTGAAGAGACAGTACGCGCATTAGTTGAAACGTTTCCAATAATTTCAAGACTTAAGATGTTAAGGTGGTGGGGGGGTATTGTTGACATGACTGGTGACCGATCGCCCATCATCTCAAAAACGCCGGTCAAAAATATATTTATAAATTGTGGTTGGGGAACAGGAGGCTTTAAAGCAATACCTGGCTCAGGTTGGGCGATGGCAGAGCTTATCGCTAAAGGTGAACCTGGCCCCTTAGCGGAAGATTTCAGGGTCACTCGCTTTCGCGAGGGTCAATTTATTGATGAAAGTGTAGCAGCCGGTGTTGCGCATTAAAGAGGATTTGTATGCTTATTTTTGAGTGTCCATACTGTGGCGTACTTGCCGATGAAACGGACTTAGCTGCTGGTGGTGAGGCGCATTTAAAAAGATTTGGCCCGGGTTCTAGCGATGATGAATTTGAAGCTTATTTATTTAATCGTGAAAATCCAAAAGGTGTCCACTTCGAACGTTGGAGACATATAAATGGTTGTGGCAAGTGGTTCAATGCAGCCCGCTGTACTGTGACTATGGAAGTTTTTGGAACATATCCAGCACAAACATTAGAGCCACCGACTGAGATTATGAATAATATTTCGGTAAAACGACCCGGTTGGAAATGGAAAGAATTTTCATGAAAAGTTCTAATATTAAAAAAGCCCTAACCGATTTACTTCACAAGCTCCAGGGGGTCTGGATGTGAGTAGGAGGTTTTCCAATAAAGGCAGATTAATTCAGGCTGATAAGCCAATTAAGTTTCATTTTAATGGAGTGCAATTCACCGGTTATCAGGGTGACACTCTTGCGTCTGCTTTGTTGGCCAATGGTAAATTATTGCTTGGGCGTTCATTTAAATATCATAGGCCGAGAGGCGTTGTTTCTTCCGGACCAGAGGAACCAAATTTTTTAGTAAATTTAGGGAAAGACAATTTTTTTGAGCCTAATCAACGCGGTACTATGACGAATATTTTTGAAGGTCTAACCGCGACGTCTCAGAACCATTTTCCATCGCTGGAATTTGATTTTGGTGAGATAAATAGTTGGCTAGCACGATTTTTGCCCGCTGGTTTTTACTACAAGATGTTTATTCATCCACGTCCGTTTTGGAAGTATATATACGAGCCATTAATTAGGATGTCGGCCGGTCTAGGCCAAGCACCAAAGGAAAAAGACGGGAGCACCTATGAGCATTTCCACGCTTTCTACGATGTTGTGGTTGTAGGAGGTGGAATAGCGGGTCTTCAGACTGCTTTAGTTGCTGGTAGGAGTGGGATTAAAGTACTTCTAATTGAACAGCATGCAAGCTGGGGTGGGCGCGCTCAGATTGATGAAGACGAGATAGATGATGCTCCTGTAAATAGTTGGGTCAATAAGGTTTTAGAAGAGTTAGCAGCCATGCAAAATGTGTCGCTGAGGACTCGTATGACTGGTGTGGGAGTTTATGATCATGGTTACTTTTTAGGGTATGAGCAGTTAAGTGATCATAAAGCAAACAAGGATGGGCCGCGACACAGATTATGGAAAATTCGATCTCAGCTAATTGTATGTTGCACTGGTGCAATTGAGCGTCCAGTTAGTTTCGCAGGTAATGATATTCCCGGGGTTCTACTGGCATCAGCAGTAAGAGATTATGCTATCAATTTTGGGGTATCTGTTGGGCAAAAAACAGTTGTAATTACTAATAATGATGATGCATACAAAACCGCTATTTTTCTGAAAGAAAGTGGTTTGGAAGTTCCTGTTATACTGGATGCACGAGAGCATGGGGGTGGGGAGGCAGCTGCTAGAGCGCGCGCAATTGGAATACGTGTCGAGAATGGCAAGGTGATTTCCAGGGTCATTGGCAGAAAAAGAGTTCGGGGCGTAAATGTATGTTTAAGTTCTGGTGAAGGCGAAACTATAGAGAGAATAGGATGTGACACGGTTGCGATGTCAGGTGGATGGTCACCGGTAGTTCACTTGTGGTCGCATTGTGGGGGCAAATTGGAGTGGAATGATGAAAGCTCAATGTTTTGTCCCGATAAGTCTCGACCACCTACAAATGAAAATGGTGAAAGTTTTGTGGAAACAGTTGGAGCTGCTTCTGGCAATACCCAATTCAACGAAATCGTGAAAGAAGCTACTGAATTAGGATTATCCATTGGTAGAAAATTTGGAGGAAAACAAATTCGATCTGATGTGCCTAAGGTGAAGCAACACGTTGAGAAACCTGTTGAACCATTGTGGTTTACGCCTAGACGAGCAAAAAGAAAATTACGAAATAAAACGTTTTTAGACTTCCAAAATGATGTCAAAATAAGCGATGTCGAACTGGCTGCTCGTGAGGGTTTTGAAAGTGTTGAGCACTTGAAAAGGTACACTACTCTTGGAATGGCCACAGATCAGGGAAAGCTTTCAAATATTAATGGCTTAGCAGTATTAGCTAATGCGTTAGACAGTCCAATTAGTAAGGTTGGCACCACAACTTTTAGACCTCCATACACTCCGGTTTCAATGGGTTCTATTGCTGGTTCTGCCCGTGACAGCGTCTTTCAGCCTGTACGAATGTCACCAATTCATAGTTGGCATGTTGAGCATGATGCAGTTTTTGAACCAGTTGGTTTTTGGCGCCGACCTTTTTGCTTTGCTAAAAAAGGCGAAACCATAGAACAGGTAGTGAACCGTGAAATCTTGCAAACGCGCTCTTCAGTTGGAATTCTTGATGCATCCACTCTTGGCAAACTGATAGTTTCTGGTCCTGATGCGGGGAAGTTTCTGGATCTAGTTTACACTAATGTAATGTCAAATCTCGCTATCGGGAAATGTCGTTACGGCTTGATGTGTTCTGAAAATGGGTTCTTGATCGATGATGGTGTTGTGGCTCGAATAGATGAAAATACGTTTCTTTGCCATACCACCACTGGTGGGGCAGAAAGGATCCATTCACACATGGAGGAATGGCTGCAGACAGAGTGGTGGGACTTACAGGTATTTGTACAAAATATAACTGAGCAATACGCCCAAATTGCTGTGGTAGGACCGAATTCCCGAAAATTACTCAATAAATTAGGGGGGACCGACATTTCAAAAGAGGCTTTAGGTTTCATGGAATGGACCGATGCTTCGTTGGGTGGATTTCAAACACGTATTTTTAGAATTTCTTTTTCAGGAGAATTATCCTTCGAAATATCCGTTCACGCCTCAGTCGGGCTCGATTTTTGGAATGCACTACTAGATGCGGGTTCTGAATATGGTGTTATGCCCTATGGGACAGAGGCACTGCATGTAATGAGGGCAGAGAAAGGTTTCATAATGATCGGTGATGAGACAGATGGGACGATAATTCCCCAAGATCTCAATTTAAACTGGGCTATTTCGAAAAAGAAAAATGATTTTATTGGTAAGAGAGCCCATGAACGGATATTTATGCGAAACCCAGATAGGTGGAAGCTTGTTGGGTTGGAAACATTAGATGGAACAGTACTTCCGGATGGCTCATATGCCGTGGGTGCTGGCCGCAATAGAAATGGGCAGAAACATACTATAGGGAGAGTGACTTCTACATATTTCTCACCTACCCTTAATAGAGGCATTGCCATGGGGCTAGTTGAAAATGGACCAGATCGGGTTGGCGAAGTAATTAAATTTGAAAAAATTAGTGGCGAGATTGTGGAAGCAACTATCGTAGATCCTGTATTTTATGACAAAAGTGGCAGTAAGCAAAATGTTTAATCATTCTAAAATACAGATCAGTGACGAGACGAATTATCTCAAAGTCTTCCAACACACGGATGTAGGGATGATTACTCTGCGCCTAGATCTTGAAAACCAAGTACTGAAACGGAAATTGCGTCACGCTCTTGGAATAAGTATGCCATCGGTCAGACAGATAGAAGCAACCACCGATGCTTTGCTGGCTTGGATGTCACCGGATGAGTTGCTTTATTTTTGTATGAAATCGGAGGTTGTTAACCGATTAAATCTCGTAAAAGAGACCATGACATCATATCATTCACTTTCACTGGACGTATCTGATGCAAGAGTAGTTTTTTCATTGGAGGGAGGTAAGGTCAGAGAAGTAATAGCTAAATTGGCACCAATTGATACAGCAATCAACAGTTTGGAATTGGGTGAGATTAGACGAACACGCCTTTCACAAGTTACAGCAGCAATTTGGCTGACTGAGGAAAATAGAGCTACTATCATTTGTTTTCGGTCAGTAGAAAAATATCTTCGAGATTTGTTATTAATTTCCTGCAAAAAAGGCAGTGAAGTAGGCGTCTGTTAGACTATTTACAACTTGCAATATTTACTGGGATTTTTATAGCTTTACCATGTTTTGCTTATTTACTATTGAAGTTTTGTGAGTAAACCTACCATCCTGTTGATCTCACATTTTGAATAAAAGGATTTTTTAATGGCGTTTGAATTACCTGATCTACCGTATTCTCACGATGCACTATCTGAGTTTGGTATGTCTGAAGAGACCCTAGAGTTCCACCATGATTTACACCACAAGGCGTATGTGGATAACGGTAACAAATTAATTGAAGGCACTGAATGGGCTAATAAATCTCTAGAAGAGATTATAGTTGGAACATATCAAGCTGGCTCCGTTGCTCAAAATGGCATTTTCAATAATGCTTCGCAGCATTGGAACCACGTTCAGTTTTGGGAAATGATGGGTCCTGGCGGAAATAATATGCCTTCTGAGCTATCGTCCGCTTTAAATGAAAATTTTGGTTCAGTCGATAAATTTAAGGAAGATTTCTGTGCAGCTGGTGCTGGCCAATTTGGCGCAGGCTGGTGTTGGCTGGTGAAAGATAAAGACGGTTCGCTCAAAGTTACAAAAACCGAAAATGGTGTGAACCCACTATGCTTCGGTCAAATTGCGTTATTAGGTTGCGACGTGTGGGAGCATTCGTACTACATTGATTTTCGTAATAAGAGACCGGCATATTTAACAAATTTTCTCGATAAACTTGTTAACTGGGAAAATGTTTCATCTAGAATGTGACAGCTAAGGTTTTAAACAGACCCCCATCGCAGCGGGGTCTGTGGTTAAAAATATTAACAGCGCCATTTTTTCCGCTGGCGGCGAGGGCGGCATGATGACTGAGCATCTGAAAGGCGCGATAGCTATGATCACTGCCTGTACAATATGGGGCCTTTCTGCCATATATTACAAGCAGTTATCTGAAACCCCTCCAATAGAAGTTCTCTGCCATAGAACACTTTGGTCGGTAGTCGTTTTTACTCTTTTTTTGCGGATACAGAACAGATTAGAGGAATTGAAGATAGTATTTAAAAATAGGAAACTAGTCCAATCTTTGTTTTGGGCGGCTGCTATGATTTCTACGAACTGGTTCTTCTTTATTTGGTCTGTTCATAACGATCGTGCCACTGAAGCCAGTTTTGGATATTATATTTTTCCCCTCGTTGCAGTCGTCTTTGGATTATTTTTCTTCAATGAGCGATTGTCCCTCATGAAATGGGTCTCGGTAGTTTTAGCTACAATCGCAGTATTAATACTGGCCATATCGCAAAATATTTTACCCTTTATCGCATTGGTTCTTTCTATTAGTTTTGGGATTTATGGCATGCTGAAAAAACAGATTAGCTTAGGGCCTGTTCTATCCGTGACAAGTGAAGTGATATTATTGTTGCCCGTAGCTCTTATACTTCTCCTTTATTGGCATTTGGATGGATCTGGGAGCTTCGGAACCAATATTACGACAACATCTCTATTAATTTTTAGTGGGCCTATGACAGCCGTACCGTTAATGCTTTTTTCATATGCAGCAAGGCGTGTACAAATGACATCACTTGGCATAATTCAGTATTTAAATCCATCGCTTCAATTTTTCGTTGCCATATTTATTTTTTGGGAACCGTTCGGACTTTGGCAGGCGGTGGCATTTGGTTTAATCTGGCTGGCTTTGTTTATTTATTCTTTTGCAAGTATATCCACTAAGCAGTTAATTTAAGCGCCTCAATAGCATCTCCAGGTGATGAAACAACTTTAAATAGTTTGTTCAAACTTTGATCTGCAAATCCATTTTCCACAAGGTGGTTTATTAATTCGATGAGAGGGTCCCAGAACCCGCTGACATTTAAAATAATGATTGGTTTGTTGTGCAATTTTAATTGTGCCCAGGTTAATACTTCAAAGAATTCATCAAGTGTCCCTGCGCCACCCGGTAAAATAATAATAGCGTCAGAGTTCATGAACATGACCTTTTTGCGTTCATGCATATTTTGTGTTACCACAAAATTATTAATGTCGGTTTTACCAACCTCTGCTTCCAATAAATGTTTGGGAATTACTCCCATAACTTCTCCGCCGTTAGATTGTATGTTTTGAGCTACGGTACCCATAAGACCTATGTTGCCTGCCCCATAAACCAGCCGGCAGTTTTCTTCCGCAAGCAGTCGGCCTAGTTGCTCGGTAGCTTTTTTGTAGGCGTTATCGCTTCCATAACGTGAACCGCAAAACACACAAACAGAAAGTGATAACATATTGAATTCCTTGTTTTAGAGTGACCTGTGAACTTTAGCCTTGTTGATGCCCTCACTCAACTGTAGAAATGGCATAAGGAAATTTTGGAGATTTACAAAATTGAAATTATTAAGTTCCGTTTGGTTTTGGCTCGGCGTGCTTGGCGTAAGTGTAGTAACTTTTGGTGTATTTGATGCTTTGAATACACAAGAAGAGAAGTCTGTTTCGGGCGTAGATATCCAAAATGTTCAGGAACGAACCCAAGTTGAAATAAATGAGACGACAAAAGAAGCTGATAGTTCTGCATCTAAGGTTGAATTAAAACCGTCCGCTGAGAAAAACGTAGAAAAAGAAGAGTCAACTCCTGAAGATACTGAAGTTATACCGGTCGAAGTTTTTTTGGATACGGCTCGGGTTGATGTTGATGGGTTCGTTACTCTAGCTGGGAGAGCAGAACCCGAAGCAACTATAGAGGTTCTTGTCGGTGAAATTTTAATTGGGACAATATCCGTTGGAAAAGATGGGAGCTTTGCATCAATTTTCGAATTAAGCTCAAGTGAAGAAATTCGTGTAGTTGTTTTGAGAACAGACAAAGGTGATGATTTTGTTTATGCAGACCAAAGTTTAGTTATTTTGCCATCACAAATAGCAAAGAAGGCTTTAGAAGAGGATTTGCAGCTGCCAGACGAGGTGGCAAGTTTAGAACATTCCGGTGAGACTGCGCCAGTCGGTTCAGTACAAATGAAAGGATCCGTTGAGAGCCAAGAAGTAGAGACTGACAAATCTGACGAAAAGTTGACTTCGGAAAATAATGTACAACCGGAGCCTGTTGAAAACCCTGAGATCGAACTTAATGCAGCCGAGGTTTTGGAAGAAGACCAAGCACAGACATCTTCGTCGAAGCAAAAAGAGGTTAAGGTCTCTGACGGGTTAGATAAAGAAGAGACGGTGCAAGTAGATCCATCACAGTTAGGGTCACAGGAAACGCAGGCAGAACTGCGAGAGACATTAGAAAAATCTGAAATTTTAGAAAATAAAGCGGTTATCCCCGAGAGCGATTCTGACGTCAGCGTTTCAGATAATGCTGCAGATATTTCAAACCCAACAATGGATTCAAGTACATCGCAACCAAAAGTAGTGGTTGCCGACAGTGATGGAGTTAGGGTTTTACAGGATCATCAAGGAGCAAAAGATCAGTTGGCGCTCGACTCTATAGCATATGATCCGTCAGGCAACGTTACTCTGAGCGGGCGGTCCAACCCTGATGGCCTTGTTAGATTTTACGTTAATAATGAGGCTGTATCAGCAGCAAAAACGGACGATTCTGGCTATTGGGAGACAGATTTATCTGATGTTATTCCGGGCACGTACACTCTGCGTATTGATGAGCTTGGATCAAGGGGAGATGTGGTTTCTAGATTGGAAAGTCCTTTTAAACGCGAGGACCGTCAGAAGCTTGCCGCGTTAATCGCTCCGAGTTCAAGCCCTGTTCGCATTAACATTGTTACAGTACAGCCGGGTAATACACTTTGGGCTATAGCGCGCAAGAGATATGGTGATGGATTATTGTACGTTCGTGTCTTCGAAGCAAACCGTGACAAAATTAAGGATCCTGATTTGATTTATCCCGGGCAGTTGTTTGATTTACCCGATCTCAATTGAACAAATTAATAAAACGATTAAACGAAGGTTTGACTAAAGCAACACTCAGTTGATTAATAATTATGATTGCGGACATGGCAGATTAAATGAAAAAAGAAGAACAGAATAGCGAATATCTGGAGAGAAAATCAGGTATGCGCACTATAATTCGAGTAGCGCCATACTTATGGCCAAAAGGGCAGCCTGAAATAAAGTATCGTGTTATTTTTTCGATGCTCGCCCTGATCATTTCAAAGGTAATTGCTGTTTACACTCCTCTTATTTATCGTGATGCAGTTAACGCTTTGTCAAACCAAGGGGTTGACGAGCTTTTTCTTGGGGCTATCGGTCTTACGGTTGCCTATGGCGTCTCCCGAATATTTACAAATGGTTTTCAGCAGTTGAGAGACGTCTTGTTTGCCAAAGTCGCTCAAAGAGCTCTCCGTAAACTTGCGCTGAAAGCTTTTCGACATATACACGCATTATCTCTCCGATACCACATCACGCGTCAAACGGGTGGGCTTTCTCGAATTGTAGAGAGAGGTGTGAAGGGGGTTGAATTTTTACTTCGGTTTTTATTGTTTTCAATTGGTCCTTTACTGCTTGAATTATTGATGATCGCAATTTTGCTCTATGTGATGCTTGATATACGATATTTGGCTGTAATTTTTCTTACTATTGGAGGTTATGTTTGGTTCACTTTTAAAGTTACTGAATGGCGCGTAAAACTAAGAAAGAAAATGAATGAGCAAGATACGGATGCAGCACAAAAAGCTGTTGATAGTTTGCTAAACTTTGAAACTGTTAAATATTTTAATGCCGAGCAAAGAGAGGCCAATCGTTATGACACTGCTATGGCAGGCTATGAAGATGCAGCGCTTAAGACGGCATATTCATTGGGTTTTCTGAATTTTGGTCAAGCCGTTTTAATAACTTTAGGATTAATAGCAGTAATGGTGATGGCTGCTCTTGGAGTCCAAAATGGTGTTTTGACAGTCGGAGACTTTGTAATGGTAAATGCTTACATGATCCAGATAACAATGCCTCTAAACTTCCTTGGCACTGTGTACCGAGAAATAAGACAGGCACTCGTCGACATGGGTGAAATGTTCAATTTATTAGAGCAAGAGACAGAGATTGTTGATAAACCTAATGCCAAGCCGATAAATGTTACAAAAGGCCACGTAAAGTTTTCAAATGTCCATTTCAGTTATGACAGTAAGCGTCCAATTCTAAATGACTTGAGTGTTGAGATACAAGGTGGAGCAAAAGTTGCAATTGTAGGATCTTCTGGCTCTGGCAAGTCAACAATTGGTCGTCTTTTATTTCGGTTTTATGATGTTTCAGGAGGTTCTGTATCGATAGATGGACAAGACATTAAAAATATTACTCAATCATCTTTACATAGCGCTATTGGAGTTGTTCCCCAAGACACAGTTTTGTTTAATGACAGCATATTTTATAATATCGCGTACGGTAAGGACAATGCTACTAAGGCCGAGGTGGAAGAGGCGGCCAGGGCCGCTCAAATACACGAGTTTATTGCGTCTTTACCAGATGGGTATGGCACTACTGTTGGTGAAAGAGGTTTAAAGCTTTCTGGAGGTGAGAAGCAGCGGGTAGGTATTGCAAGAACCCTACTCAAAGATCCACCAATTTTACTACTGGATGAGGCAACATCGGCTCTCGACTCCGAAACTGAACGTGAAATAAATGATGCTCTGGAAAATGCAGGTAAGGGCCGAACGGTTATCTCAATAGCGCACCGTCTCTCAACTATTTCAGATGCTGACAAAATAGTTGTTCTTGAACGTGGGGAAATAGTTGAAATTGGTAAACACTCCAGTCTCTTAAAAAACCGAAGTCGTTACTTTGAACTTTGGAACATGCAGCTAAAGGCTGGCTAAATCAGAGGCTTAAAAATGTCTTATTCGGCAGCTTGAGTTTTCGCATCCATAGTGAATGAGGATTCCATATTTGTGATCCCTGCCATGTTGGATGCTAAATAACCCTCATTCCAAACTATTTCTGTATTCTTTTGCCGTTTCGCAGCCCGTCTCAAAGCCCAATCTTGTGCACTTTTCCCACTCTTTCCTGCACCGATCCTAACAAGGAAGCGACCTATCCAAACCACATATGTAACAATCCAGATACGAAGTGCTAGAAGGGATGGAGTGAAAATCAAGGTTAGCATGGTGGCAATGCCAAGTCCAAAAACTACCGCTGTTGCTAATTGTTTCCACCAGAGAGAAGTCGGACTGTCAACTGAATATCCACCGTTTATAAAGTTTAAGCTTAATCCAAACATCATTGGAGCTAGCCCGGCCATGGTAGTAATTGTGGTCAGTAATACGGGTCTTATACGCTGTTCTGCTGTTCTAATAATGGCTTCGATACGTGGTAAGTATTTCGAAAACTCTTGATAGGTGTCGATGAGGACTATGTTGTTGTTTACCACAATTCCAGCGAGAGCAACGATACCGGTACCTGTCATAATAACAGAAAATGGCTGTTGCATAACCAGCATTCCAATAAGCACGCCTACGGTTGATAGTATTACGGCCAAAAGCACGACCACAGAGTTATAAAAACTATTAAATTGAGCTAATAATATAATAAACATAAGTGCCAAAGCTGCTGAAAAAGCAGTCGAAAGAAATGCTTGGCTTTCGGCTTGGTCTTCCTGATCTCCAGTCCACTCCCAGCTAATTCCTGATCCAAGAGGGTTTTTCTCAAGATACTTTGTCAAATGCGCTATTCTCTCGTTTGCATTGATAAATACTTCTGTTTTATTTCCATTCTCATCGATCAGTGTTGTTGTTAATCCATCCGCAACCCCGGCTTTAATGTCAAAGAAACGCTTTTGGTCAATCCGATTTATTTCACCCAGCTTTTTTACCGGCGATTTAGTAATAAAGTTAGACAGTGGGATCAGGCCATCCTTTGTACGAACTTTCAATGTGTCTAGAGTGCTCAAAACGCGGTAGTTCTCCGGGAGTCGTACCCTGATTTCAACTTCTTCGTCCGAACTATCCACTCGCATTGTATCAAGTAAGACCCCCCGAGTTACTAATTGAACCATGGCACCCACAGTCGTAACGTCTGCGCCGAATCTCCCGGCCTTTTCCACATCAACATTTATTTGCCAATCTATCCCCGGCAATGGTCGGGTATCTTCAATTAATGTAAGACCTTCCGTTTCCTCAAATATTTCCCGCATATTTTGAGTAGCCATAAGAAGTTCATCCCAATCATTGCCTTTCAAACGCAAATGTACGGGTTTGGAACTTACAGGACCTCTGGCTAATTCAAGTACTTCTATTTTTATCCCAGGTATTTTTTGCAAATCGGCCAGTAGTTCTGCAATGACAAGGTTTCCATCTAGATCCGGATTATTTTTTCTATTGTCCCAAGGAATAGTCTCCAATTGTATCTGACCAATGGTATCCTTTGGAGATGATGCTCCCGCTGTATTTTGGTTTAACCCACCGGCGCCGGCAAACGCAAAAACACTATCTACTCCTGGATGAGCTAAGACGATTTTTTCTGCTTCCTTTACAATATCGTCTTTTTCTTGAAGAGATAGATTGCCTCTCGCACGGACGTAAACAATTGCTTGCTCTGGTTCAGATTCCACAAAGAACTCGACACCGTAGTTATTCTGGCCGAAGTAGGTAAAGACTGAAATTGTCAAGAATATTATACCACCAATTGCTGCCAATGGCATAATTGGGTTGCCCACTATAATTTTTATAAAACGTCCGAATAACGTTCTCCTGTATCCAGAAACAACCTTTTGTCTTTCGCGCTTAAATTCAGCGGCACCCATTGTAATTGAAACTAAAAATGCTGATACGATTAGACCAATTCCGCTGGGTATATAGCTGATAAGACTCAACTGCCCTCTCTCCATATTCATCAAGAAACTTGGGTTTATAAGCTGCATAGTAGTACAGAAAAGACAGAAAAGTGTTAACGGGACTAAAGCTGCCCGAATAAACCAAGGAAGTTTTTTACGCAAAAGGTCCGAAGCATTTTCAAACATGCGACTTAAACGACCAGACACCCCACCAATGATTGGTAGAAAGATTAATGCTACAATAAGCGAAGCGGATAAAACAAAAATTAATGTAACTGGCAGCATACCCATGAATTGACCAGGCACGCCTGGCCAGAAAAGCATTGGTAAAAATGCGCACAAGGTGGTCGCTGTAGAACTGGCCACTGGCCAAAACATTCTTTTAGCCGCTTCAACATATGCGGACATTGGGCCAGTCCCTTCTGCTATCCGCTTATCGGCATATTCTACTACTACAATTGCGCCGTCCACTAACATTCCGACTGCTAAAATTAGCCCAAACATGACCATGTTTGAGATTGTTACACCCATCACGCCAAGTAAAACGAAACATAGCAAAAAAGAAGTTGGGATCGCAAAGCCCACCAGGATTGCGCCTCTAGACCCTAACGATGTCAGCACCACTATCATGACCAGAGCAATAGCTGTGAGGACAGAACCCTCTAATTGCCCAACCATACTTGCTACTTGACTGGATTGATCATTAGAGGTTCCCACTTGAACGGCAACTTGCAGATCTTTTGGCCAGCTTTGTGACTCTGCTTTGACGAGAGATTTTACTTCCTCTGCCATGTCTATAAGATTAAAGCCGCGGCGTTTAACAACTTGAATTGCCACTGTTGTTTCACCGTTAAATCGCGCTACACCTGAACGATCTTCGAATGTTAGTTTTATTTCTGCAAGATCTCCCAAAGTTATAATTCGATCGCCATTTGTCTTTACTGGCAAGTTGTATACATCTGAAGGTTCATCGAAACTTGAAGGAATTTTTACGGAAAAAGCGCCTTGGTCTGAATTTATATTTCCTGCAGCAATTAACTGGTTATTATTTCTAACGACACTAATTAACTCATTTGCGGTAACGTTGTAAGCCTCGAGCCTTAGCGGATCTATTAATACTTCCACCATTTCTTCACGATTGCCAGAAATAGGTGCTTCCAGCACTGCGTCCATGCTCTCTAATTTTTCCTGAAGCTCCTTTGCGACCCTTGTCATTGTGCGCTCAGGCACTTTCCCAGTTAAATTTACTATAATCACTGGGAACTCGGAAAAGTTAAACTCATTAATTGAGTATTTATCCGCTCCAGCAGGAAACTTAGTTTCCGCTTTGTTCATGGCATCCCGGACGTCTGCCATAATTTTTGTCTTGTCCCAACCGAACTCAAATTCTAACGCTATTCCAGCATAATTTTCTGATGCCGTGGCGTTCATTTTTTTGAGGCCATCCAAGTCTGCCAACTCAGTTTCCATAGTTCTTATGAGCAGAGACTCGCTATCCTCAGCAGAAATCCCAGGGAATGGCACGGATATGAATAATGCCGGTATTTCAATGTCTGGCTCACCTTCTTTTGGAAGACCCGTGTAGGCGTAAACGCCTGCCGCCAGCGATAAGGCAATTATCGCTATGATCATCCGCGCGCGCGCTGAAGCCCAATCTATTAGGCCAGTCATAAGGACACATCCTTATATGTCACAGAGACTTTAACGCCCTCTCTAACAAATTCCTGTCCAATAACTATAACGTCAACATTATCATCTAACCCTGAAACCCAAACACCTTCTTTGCTATCTTGCTCTAGGTTTACCGCTGCGAACCGGGTCGTGTTTTGTTCGTCTATAAATCTTATTCCCAGTATTCCATCGTCATTTAAAGTTAATGCTGATTGTGGGAGCAGGTGCGCCTTTTTGCCGTCGGATCCAATTGCTATTTCAACAGTCTGGCCATCTCTTATTTCCAGTTGGTCATTTGGGACATTTACTTCAACTCGAAATGTTCTGGTTGTCGTATCAGCTGAACGGGAAAGAAAAGTTACATTGCCATCTATTTCGTGACCACTTGTAAGCTTGGCTTTAACGGGAGCTCCCAATTTTACGCGAGATAACTCTGTTTCGGGTAGGAACCCAACTAGTTTGATTGGGTTAAGTTGTATGATAGTGCCACACAAGGCGCCCGGTTGAAGTAAAGATCCAATCTCAGCTGTGTCCGATTCCAATGTTCCCTCAAACGGCGCTTTTATGATTAGTCTTTCAATTTCCTTTTCAGCAGCAGCTACGCCTGCTTCGGCAGATTGAATGCGTGCTCTGGTACTTTCAAAGCCTGCAGTTGCAGTGGCCACCCCTGCCTCAGCCGACCTCATGGCCGCTTCGGCAGAAGCCACTCTTGTCTCTGAGGCATAGCCGCCCTGAGATAATTTTGTTGCAGCATTAAAATTTATTTTGGCTTCTTCAAGTCTAGAATTTGCTTCGTCCAACTTTGCTTCCGTTTGTGGGATCAAGGCTTTTGCTTCTTCTAATTTAGCTGCTGCATCTGCTAACGCGGTCTTTCTTGTACCCTCATCCAACTTACACAAAATATCATTTTTTTTAACAAAAGATCCTTTTCGTAAGGGTTCTGATACAACCTGACCGAAAGTTTCAGACCGAACTTCAACAAAACGTGCTGCTTCGGTTTCTCCCCTCAAAATAACATAACTTCCGAGGGTTTTTGAACTTGACGCATAAACAACAACACTGACAAGTTCAGAGATATTGTCAATTTGTTGGGTAACTTCTTGATCTGGGGTTTCTGTTTCGGCACTAGTGTTTTGTTTTTCTAGTCTCGCTTCAACCACACTTTTGATGCTGTTTCCACTTGCTAACTTATCAAAAGAATCCCTTTCAAACACCAGAACGTACAAAGCAAAGATCACAACCACTGCAGTGATTATTGAAATAATTCTCATAAAACGACGTTCCTTACAAACAAGTACTCAAATACTACGCTGAACTCACCAGTTCAGATTAATATTTTCATACTCTTTTTGCAAGTGCAGCAAAACTATAGGGGCTTCCCCTCAGCCATTAGAACGGTTAAGAAATGGTAGAAAATGTCATTGTGAGGTTATTTGTGAGCGATACGAATAGTTTTATCGAAGAAGTAAGCGAAGAGGTGCGACGCGATCGCTTATATAAATTTTTGCGTAAGTATGCGTGGGTTGGCATTCTGGCGGTGGTAACTATCGTCGGTGGGACAGCTTTTTTGGAATTTCAGAAAGCACAGGCAAGGACTGAAGCAGAAGCACTTGGTACTGCTATTATTAAAGCGCTTGATATCTCCAATTCAGAAGAAAGAGCTGAAGAATTAAGAAAGGTAGAAGTCTCAAACTCAGAAGCAAGAGCAATCGTGGCTATGCTTTTGGCAGCCGAAGAGATTTCGTTGGAGAATTATGAAGCTGCTAGCGCAAGCTTAAATGCTATTTTTGAGGACCCATCTATCTCGCAAGTCTACCGAGACATGGCAAAATTTAAATTCCTTTTGATCAGTCATGGAAATATTGAAGATAACTTGATTTTAGCTGGATTCAAAGAAATGGCCGTTCCGGGTAATCCTTTTCGCTTATTGGCGGAGGAGCAGATTGCACTCCTGACGTTGAAAACTCAAGACATTGATACTGCAGTCGGTAAACTAAAATCTATTTTGGAAGATGCAGAACTTACTGATACTATGAGGCAGAGAGTGTCACAGCTTCTCATGTCATTGGGTGTTGATCCATCAAGCCTCTGAGATGTGGGTATAATGGAAATGTTTGGGAGTATTATTCATTGAAGCTGAAAACTGGCTTAACAACTTTGGTCTCTTTGATTTTATTACTTGGTTGCGCCCAGGAACAAGTAGTTGTGCCGGGGAAACGAGAACCAATAAGCTCAGTCGATAGTAAAGCGAAGTTTGATAACATGTCTGGCTCTATAGAAAATGGTTCCAGGCCTTTTCCTATCTCAAATGCTAAGGCAAATGAATCTTGGACTCAAGGTCATGGTACTCAGATAACAAGAACATCACATCCATCTTTCGATGCGGCCATTGATTTACTTTGGTCTGTTTCAATAGGGAAAGGAGACCAAGCCCGTCAACGCATAACTGCGGAACCTGTTGTATTCGGGGGTAAAATTTTTGCAGTCGACAGTCTTATGGTTTTGAGCGCTATCACTAAAGATGGTAAAATTTTGTGGAGAAAAGATTTGACGCCGGATGGTGAGAGTAGTGGAGAGGTAAGCGGCGCCGGTTTGGCAGCGGGTGCTGGTAAAATCTTTGTTACAACGGCATATGGACTTTTACATGCTATAGACCCCTCATCTGGCCAAGAAATATGGTCTCAGGGTCTTTTAGGCTCTGGCAGCACAAGGCCTACATATCATGATGGTTTAGTTTACTTAGTATCAAATGATGAAAGCGCTTGGTCGGTTGATGTTGAAACAGGAAGAGTAAATTGGACTTTGGATAACTTTTCCGATGTAAATAACTTGATAAGTAACTCTGCACCGGCCTTGTCAGAAAAGTTTGCTATTTTTGGCTACGGTTCTGGTGAAGTGCAAGCCGTATTCAGAAAGAGTGGGTTAGCCATATGGAGCACCTCTATCTCTGGAGGGCGAAGTGGACGGGCTTTGAGTAATGTTGACGACATTGTTACATCACCGGTTGTAGTTGGCTCTTCTGTATTTGTGGCAAACGCGTCTGGTCGGATTACAGCATTAAATCTTAATGATGGTGAGCGTATCTGGGGAAAGCCCTTTGGAACTCTTGGAAATATCTGGCCGGCAGGTGATAGCTTATTTCTAGTAAATGATTTATCCCAACTCGTTAGAATGGATAAGTACTCTGGCGACATAGTTTGGTCGGTCCAGTTGCCTAGCTTTCTAAAAATTAATCCTAGAAAGAGTAAGGAAGTTGTAGCTCATTTTGGACCTATTGTTGCAGGTGGTAAGGTTATTCTAGCTTCCAGTGATAAAAAAATCCGAGTGTTTAATCCTGTAGATGGATCGCTGATAGATGATGTAACAGTGCCCAGCGGTGCTACAAGTAATCCGGTAATAGCAGATAATGTTTTATATTTTGTGTCGCGAGACGGCGACTTGCTCGCTTTTCGCTAATATATTTTATGCAAAATGTGATGCCTGAATCTTTGGAGCACTGAAATGACCTTCACCCTAGCAATCGTTGGGCGTCCAAATGTTGGAAAGTCAACACTATTTAATAGGCTGGTTGGAAAGCGTATTGCATTAGTTGACGATCAACCAGGAGTTACAAGAGATTTACGCGAAGGAGAGGCAAAATTAGGCCATATTCGCTTTGTAGCAATCGATACAGCTGGCTTGGAAGAGGCGACTGACGAGAGCCTGCAGGGCCGTATGCGAAAATTAACAGAAAGTGCAATTGATTTAGCTGATGTTTGTTTATTTGTTATTGATGCAAGGGTGGGAGTAACGGCATTAGATCATTTCTTTGCGGACCTACTCCGGAAAAAAGCTAAGCATATTATTTTGGCTGCAAACAAGTCTGAGGGTAGAGCCGCAGACCCGGGTTTCCTTGATAGTTATAGTCTTGGTCTAGGCGAACCATTTCGCATCTCAGCAGAGCACGGTGAGGGGATGACGGATTTGTTGTCTGAACTAGTCCCCCTCCATGACAAACTAATTCAAAAGGGAGCTCATGTTTCACCGGAGGTAGACATTGATGTTTCGGATAATAATCACGATAAAGATATCTTCACATATAATCTTCCAACAAGGGAGAGGCCACTACAGGTGGCGGTGATAGGCCGACCGAACTCTGGTAAGTCAACATTAATTAATAAAATTATTGGGGAAGAAAGACTCTTAACTGGTCCAGAAGCCGGAATTACCCGTGATGCAATTTCTATTCAGTTAGAATGGCAGGGGATACCAATGCGTATATTTGATACGGCAGGTATGCGCAAAAAAGCAAAAATAAATGATAAAATAGAAAAATTGTCAGTAGGAGATGGTCTAAGGGCTGTAAAATTCGCCGAGGTTTTAGTCGTTTTGCTGGACGCGGCTATACCATTCGAACAACAAGATCTTAGAATTGCTGGCCTGGCTGAGAGAGAAGGTCGTTCTGTGGTTGTTGCAGTAAACAAATGGGACATTGAAAAAAATAAGCAAGAAAAATTGCGTAACATGCGCGAGGCTTTTCATCGACTATTACCTGAACTACGAGGTGCGCCATTAGTAACCGTCTCAGCAAAAAATGGTCGTGGATTGGAACGATTAAATAACGAAATAATGAAAGCCCATAAAATTTGGAACAAAAGGGTAGCTACATCTCCGCTCAATATCTGGCTGAGTGATATGGTGGCGGCCCACCCACCGCCTGCTCCTAATGGTAAACGAATAAAATTGAGGTACATTACGCAAGCAAAGTCGCGGCCGCCTGGCTTTGTCGTGATGTGTTCTAATCCTAGTAAATTACCTACAAGTTACAGTCGGTATTTGGTAAATGGTTTGCGAGAAGCGTTTGATCTGCCTGGAACGCCAATTAGGTTAACAATGCGATCGCAATCTGACAAAAATCCATTTAAAAATAGAAAAAAATCACAACCCTCGAAGTTGAAAAAACATCTTTAGTGGATGTAGTATTACGTTTTGCTAATTTGAGACCCTAAGTTTTATTCCAGCCCTCCAGTGGAATTTATTCGTGTCGAGTTTCCTAAATAAGGACTTAATACTGGAGGTAAGGATACTGACCCGTCTTCATTCTGACCGTTCTCTAAAACTGCAATTAAGCATCGACCAACTGCCACTCCGGACCCATTGAGAGTATGGACAAACTGAAGTTTTCCACCTTCAGCAGGTTTAAATCTGGCAAGCATCCTTCTTGCTTGAAAATCTCCACAAACCGAAATAGACGAAATTTCCCTATATTTACCTTGTCCTGGCAACCATACTTCTAAATCGTGAGTTTTTCGAGCACCGAAGCCCATGTCACCCGTACATAACACAACAGTTCTATAGGGTAGGCCGAGCTTTTCTAATATAGCCTGAGCACATTTGGTCATTCTGGAGTGTTCTTCTAGCGATTTAGCTGGATGGGTTATTGAGACCATCTCGACCTTTTCGAATTGATGTTGCCGAAGCATTCCAGATGTATCCTTGCCTGCGGATCCTGCTTCTGATCGGAAACACAAAGTGTGTGCAGTAAGTCTAATGGGTAAATCGGTTTCGTTTAAGTTTTGGCCTGAGACTGTATTTGTTAGAGTTACTTCTGATGTTGGTATTAACCACCAACCATTTGTTGTTTTATAGCTGTCTTCAGCAAATTTAGGTAATTGGTTGGTTCCATACATTGCTTCATCTCTGACCAAAACTGGCGTCATAGTTTCTGTCATATCATGCTCATTAATATGGATATCGAGCATGAACTGAGATAAAGCGCGATGAACTCGAGCGATGGATCCACGCAACAAAACAAATCTGGATCCTGACAGTTTTGATGCAGTCTCAAAGTCCATACCAGGTTTAACACCTGCGATCTCGAAGTGTTCTTTTGCATTTTTAATTTGCGGAGGTGTTCCCCATTTGAATATTTCAATATTATCTAATTCGTCCTGCCCAGCAGGAACGTCGCTCATTGGGATATTGGGAATAGTCATTAATAAATCTGTCAATTCCTGGTCTAATTCTTTTGCCTGTGAAGCTAATGAGGTAACCTCTTTCTTTTTACTTGCAACCAAATCTCGAAGTGTATTGAAGGCGGTTTCATCATTTGATGATTTTGCCTTCCCGATCTCTTTGGCAGCTTTATTTTGTTCGGCTGTCGCGGTTTCGGCTGCTAAAATTGCAGATCTGCGCTCTTCATCGAGGGAAAGAATTTTTGCCGACATTTTGGAAATCCCGCGAAGGCTCAAAGCTTTATCAAACACTTCAGGATTTTCGCGGATGTATTTTATGTCATGCATTATCTTAAACCTATTCAAGTTTTCTGGGTTCTTATGCAACATTACTATGATAAAGTGTATACTTTTATAAGATCTATAAACAAAATTTTTAGATAAGGCTTGGAGCTTGTTACCTTTAAGAAAACCAACTAAATAATAGTCGAAGGCACCTTGCAAACTGAGCAACAAGGGCCTAGGTTCCGCCAAGCACGGCACTTTATAATAACAAGGAATTCCTCATGGAAGCATTTGCACAATTTGTTCCTCTAATTCTTATTTTCGCTATCATGTATTTTTTACTTATTCGACCACAGCAACGAAAGTTAAAAGATCATAAAAAAATGGTTGAAAGTCTGAGACGGGGTGACATGATCGTAACCCAGGGTGGACTAATTGGAAAAGTCACAAAAGTGAAGGAAGACAATGAACTTGAAGTTGAGTTGTCCGAAGGCGTAAAAGTTAGAGTAGTACAATCTACGGTCGCGCAGGTTCTCTCAAAAACAGAGCCCGCAGCGTAACATTGTGTTGATTTTTTAATGCTGCAAATAGAGCTTTGGAAACGTGTAATAATCTATGGTCTTGTTCTGGCAGGCCTTTTATTTGCTTTGCCGAATGCTTTCTACTCAAGGGTAGAAAGCTACAATGACGCAAATTCAGCAATTGAAAATGGTCAAGATCCTGATTTGTTTAGAGATGAGCAGCAACTTTGGTTCGATTACTTACCATCCTCGCTCGTTAATTTAGGTCTGGACTTAAGAGGAGGCGCTCATTTACTTGCTGAAGTGCGCACAACTGATGTTCATGCTCAAAGAATTAAGAGCTTGTGGCCAGATGTTCGCGACGTTCTCAGGCAAAAGAGATCTGATATTGGCACAATTAGATTACAAGATAGTACACCTGGGGTACTGCGTGTTAGAATTTCTAAACCAGAGGCGATGCAAACAGCGATTGAGGCTGTAGCGACGCTTTCAAAGCCTGTAGCTAGTTTGACACAGGCAGGTGCTGAAGATTTAAAAATATCTTCAGACGGTGACTTTCTACTAATTTCCTTATCTGATGCAGAAGTTCTGGCTACTGATGAAAGAACAATGCGACAGTCTTTGGAAATTATTCGGCGGCGAGTAGATGAAGTTGGAACACGGGAACCTACGATACAACGTCAAGGATTAGATCGTATTTTGATCCAAGTTCCGGGTATAGGTTCGGCTACAGAGCTCAAAGAATTAATTGGTACGACAGCTCAGCTCACATTTCAGGCTGTCATCGGAAAAAATTCTTCTTCCACGACGCCTTCTTTCGGCAATGAAGTATTACCTTCATTGGATGAAGAGGGAGTATTCTACACGCTTGAAAGTGCTGCGGTAGTAACGGGTGAGCAATTGGTGGATGCTCAGCCAAGTTTTGATCAAAATGGAAGACCCGCAGTAAATTTCCGATTTAATCCAACAGGAGCAAGAAAGTTTGGTGACTATACAGCAGAAAACATAGGAAGTCCTTTCGCAATTGTTTTGGACAAGGAAGTCATAAGTGCACCTGTTATTCAGTCTCACATCCCCGGTGGGTCGGGTATAATAACAGGTAATTTTACTGTCGAAGAGAGTACAAACTTGGCGATTCTGCTCAGAGCTGGCGCCCTTCCAGCAGGTCTTGAGTTCTTAGAAGAGCGAACAATTGGGCCAGAGTTAGGTGCTGATAGTATTAAAGCAGGAAAAATGGCGTGCATTGTCGCTTTTGCAGCCGTTTTGGCGTTTATGTTTTTATCATATGGTATGTTTGGTCTGTTCGCAAATGTTGCTCTTATCGTAAATGTATTTTTAATTTTTGGTTTATTAAGTGCCATAGGTGCTACGTTAACACTGCCCGGTATTGCAGGAATTGTATTGACTATAGGTATGGCGGTTGATGCAAATGTTTTGATTTTTGAGCGCATAAGAGAGGAAATCAAATTAAATAAAGGTCCAGCTAGAGCGATAGAATTAGGATATGAGAAGGCACTTTCTGCGATTATTGATGCAAATATCACTACATTTATAACAGCAGTGATTTTGTTTGCTATTGGATCAGGTCCGGTTAGGGGCTTTTCGGTCACGCTTGGTTTAGGGATTATAACCTCTGTGTTCACTGCGATATTTGTGACCAGACTTCTAATTGTGATTTGGTTTGAACGCCGTCGGCCAAGAAAAGTAGAGGTTTGATTATGCGATTAAAACTTGTGCCGAATGAAACTACGATTAATTTTTTTGGAAAATCAAACGTCTTTTTCGGCGTCTCAATTTTTGCGGTTATTCTATCCTTTATAACCTATATTATATTAGGCCTGAACTTTGGAATTGATTTCAAAGGGGGTACTTCAATCCGTTCGGAAAGCAAAGTAGAAATTGAAATAGCGGAATATAGAAACGCGCTATCGAGCCTAAATCTTGGTGACGTCGCAATTTCGGAAGTTTTTGACCCTACATTCGAAGCTGATCAAAATGTTGCTCTTATAAGAATTGAGGCGCAGGATGGTCAAGAAGCAGTGACATCTGAAATCATCGAAATAATACTTAGCACTTTAAAGGCTAATGTATCTGAGGACATCAAATTTCAAGCAGTAGAAAGCGTGGGTCCAAAAGTATCAGGCGAATTGATAAAAAAAGCTGTAATGGCAATCTTATTAGCGATTGGTGCGGTGTTATTTTATATATGGCTGCGTTTTGAATGGCAATTTGCGCTTGGGGCTGTTTCAGCTCTTATACATGATATAGTTCTTACCATAGGCATTTTTTCTGTTTTGCAAATTAAGTTTGATTTAGCAATAATTGCAGCCTTACTAACCATAGTTGGCTACTCTTTGAATGACACAGTGGTTATTTTCGATAGGGTGCGCGAAAATTTACGAAAATACAAAAAGAGGCCACTGATTGATGTAATGAATTTATCAATTAATGATACTTTGAGCCGTACCATTATGACTTCTTTAACTACGCTGCTGGCTTTGATTGCATTATTTACTCTAGGTGGTGACGTCATCAGGGGGTTCGTATTTGCTATGATTTGGGGAGTGGTTGTGGGTACTTATAGTTCCGTTTTTGTTGCCTCAAATATCTTATTGCTCCTTGGGGTAAAACGCGATTGGTCAAAGCCAAATGCAGAGGCTGGCACTTCCGTGCCGCAGCCATGATACCAAACATTTTTGTCGAGATATTTGAGTTAAATGGACTTTTATATGTCGCTTTAACAGCACTTATTGCGGGTATCGTAAGGGGCTTCTCCGGGTTCGGCACAGCAATGATATTTTTGCCGGTGGCTGGCAAATATTTTGATCCTGTTACGGCTATAATCATTTTAACTATAATGGATTTATGTGGTCCAGCTTTAATAGTGCCGAAAGCCTTGCGGGATGCCTACAAACCAGATTTGTTGCGGCTAATTGGTGGCATGATAATTACACTTCCGCTCGCACTATACTTTTTAGTTAATATGGAGACGGAAATATTCCGATATATTGTAAGTATTCTCGCTTTGTTTATGGTCTTTGTGCTCTCAACGGGATGGAGGTTTCATGGTAATCTTGGTAATGGTGCATTAATTGGGCTTGGAGGTGTCGCTGGTGTAACTGGTGGGATAGCTGGAGTGCCTGGACCGCCGGTAATATTATTTTATATGGCGACCATTCATCCAGTAAAAGTAATACGAGCAAATAATCTGCTTTTTCTTTTTGGATTTGATATTTTTGCATTATTTTTTCTTGGTGTTGCGAGCGTTCTGAATATAAATGCCGTTGTTTTAGGGTTAGTTTTAGCAATCCCAATGGGTTTAGGAAATATTATCGGCGCAGTCCTTTTTAACCCAGAGAAGGAGAAACTGTATAGGATGATTGCCTTCTTAATAATTACGCTGTCTGCTTTGAGTGGGCTTCCACTGTTGAGTGACCGACTTATGAGTTAATTTCTAAGCAAAATAAATTCCGAATAAATATAAATAATTAAATTAAATCAGTATTATATGATATTATTTTAAGGTGAAATAGCATATTTGTACGCTTAAATTTGTCACTTTTTCTGTTATAAAAATTAGTCTATGTATTGTGCATGTTGTTATCAGTAGATAATTTAAGTGTTTCCCGAGGTGGAGTGAGTCTCTTTGAGGGTTTAAACTTTACTCTATCGTCTGGCCAATTCATTTCGTTGACTGGTGGTAACGGCACTGGAAAAACCACACTATTGAGATCTATAGCTGGATTACAACCAATAGATGAGGGTGAGATATTAATAGAGACCGATAACTTTATTTTTGCTGGCGACTCGAATGGAATAAAAACGTCATTAACAGTGTCAGAAAATTTACGTTTTTGGAGTGCTATTTTTGGTGGGAAAGAGTTTGAAGAAGCGCTGGAGGTGTTTCATCTAACAAAGTTTGAGAATAGATTTGCAGGCAAGTTATCTGCAGGGCAAAAAAGAAGGTTGTCGTTAGCTCGTCTTATGTTGGCCGATAAAGCTATATGGTTGCTTGATGAACCAACGGTTTCATTAGACAAAAAATCTATGGAAGAATTCTCTAAAATTTTAAAAAATCATTTAGAAGCGGGTGGTGCCGCAGTGGTAGCAACTCATATTGATCTTGGCCTAAAAACACACTCCTCGAACATAAATATAGAAGATTATCGCACAAAAAGTGGAAATTTGAATGCCAGTGCAGGAGCATTCTTATGATAGCGTTGCTACAACGTGATTTGCTCCTAGCAGTAAGAGCTGGCGGAGGATTTGGTCTTGGAGTGGCATTCTTTTTAATAGTAGTTGTTTTGGTGCCGCTGGGTATTGGTCCGGACATGGTGATACTATCAAAAGTTTCTGTTGGTGTTTTGTGGGTGGGTGCTTTATTGGCCTGCGTCCTATCATTAGATCGAATTTTCTCGCTCGATTATGATGATGGGACACTTGAACTATTGCTGACGTCTCCTATCCCGTTGGAGGCTGTGGTAACTATAAAAGCATTTTCACACTGGATAACAACCGGACTACCATTAGTTGTAGTTTCGCCAATTCTTGGTTTACTGCTTGGATTACAAGTCAGTGATTTAAAGTGGGTGGTAATATCTTTATTGATTGGCACGCCGGCCCTGTCGGCGATAGGCGCCTTTGGTGCGTCTTTGACCGTTGGTATCAGGAGAGGAGGGTTACTGTTATCTTTACTTGTCTTACCTTTGTACGTTCCTACTCTTATCTTTGGTGCAAATGTGGCCAGTAAAGGCCTAGAGAATGTATCCAACAATGGAGCATTATTGATTTTAACAGCGGTTACGCTGGCAGCTTTTTCAATATTGCCTTTTGCTTCAGCTTTTGTTTTAAGAATTAACTTGCGATGAAGAGGAGATATGATGTCGCTTTGGGAATATGCTAATCCAGTAAAATTTTTAAAGCTTTCAGACAAATTATTACCATTTTTTGTTGGTTTTTCGATAATTGGAGTATCTGTTGGATTGTTTTGGGGCTTTTTTTTCACGCCTGATGACTATCGACAGGGTTCAACAGTAAAGATTATCTATTTGCATGTTCCATCAGCATTAATGGCGATTAATGCTTGGTTTATGATGTTGGTTGCTTCACTAATTTGGCTGGTTCGTCGTCACCATGTATCAGCCTTGGCTGCAAAGGCGGCTGCTCCCGTTGGAGTTACAATGACAATGGTCGCCCTGGTAACTGGGGCTCTATGGGGTCAGCCAATGTGGGGTACTTGGTGGGCGTGGGATCCAAGATTAACTTCGTTTCTTGTTCTGTTTTTATTTTATTTAGGGTACATAGCGCTCTGGTCAGCGATAGATAATCCAGATACCGCTGCCGATTTAACCTCCATGCTCTGTATCGTTGGCTCCGTGTTTGCGATTTTAAGTCGCTATGCAGTAAATTTCTGGAACCAAGGCTTGCATCAAGGTGCGTCGCTTTCTTTAGACCAAGAAAAAAACGTTGCAGATGTCTTTTATCAACCTTTATTATTTTCAATATTTGGGTTTGTATTTCTGTTCTTAACTTTAGTATTAATAGGTACGAGAACTGAAATTCGACTGAGGCGTACTGAGGCTTTGCGTTTAAGAAAAGATAGTGAGTAGAACGTGCTAGATCTGGGGAAATATGCTTTTAGTGTTTTAACGTCCTACGGAATTTCATTTCTATTAATTGGCTGTCTAGTAGCTTATGTTCTGTACCGAAATTATAAAATCCGAATTGATTTGGAAAAAGAAGATAATCCATGAAAGGGATGTCAAATATCCCAATCTTAATGTTTTTGCCGATTGTTTTTTTTATATTTCTTGTCGGTGCTTTTTATGTTGGTTTACAGCGTGATGACGATAATTCTTTGCCTTCCGTTCTAATTGGGGAATTAGCTCCAAATATCACCAAAAACGAATTATACTCGGGTTCTGAGGTGACTTCTGAATTAATGAAGTCTCCAGGTATTAAACTCGTGAACTTTTGGGCGAGTTGGTGCCCTCCTTGTAGGGCTGAACATGAAAAATTACTTGAAATAGCTGAAAGTGGTACAGTTATTTTTGGAGTAAATATAAAAGATGACAAGGAAAATGCACTCTCATATTTGCAGAGGTATGGTAACCCATTTCAAGCCGTGTCATACGATCCCGATGGTAGGACGGCCATCGATTGGGGCGTGACGGCACCGCCCGAAACATTTATAATTAACAACGAGGGTGAGGTCTTGTTTCGATTTGCTGGTCCTCTAGTGGGCCAAGACTACTTAAGTCGCTTTTTGCCAGCGTACGAGTCGGCTCTAAGTAAAGAATAGTTATATCTTTTGCTAGTTATCTAGGACGCTTTGGCTAGGTTTCTTAATACATAGTGTAAAACGCCACCGTGCTCGATATACTCTATCTCTATTGCTGTATCTATCCTACATTTAAGCTTAATCGTTTTAATGTTTCCGTCTGGGTAAAAAATTTCGCAGTCAGTATCGCCAAGTGGCGTTATTTCTTCAAGTCCGTGAATTGAAATTATTTCATCTCCATTAAGAGCAAGTGAATTTCGGTTGTTACCATTTGTGAATTCAAAGGGTATAACTCCCATACCCACGAGGTTTGAACGATGAATTCTTTCAAAACTTTCTGCTATAACAGCTTTGATCCCGAGTAATGCAGTTCCTTTAGCTGCCCAATCCCGAGAAGAACCCGCGCCATATTGCTCTCCGCCAATGATCACTAAAGGAGTGCCATTTTCTTTATGGGCCATCGCAGCATCAAAAATTGATGTTGTTTCACCATTTGGATTTTTTGTATAGCCACCTTCAACATTCGAGAGCATTTCATTTTTGATCCTAATGTTGGCGAATGTTCCACGCATCATTACTTCGTGATTACCCCGCCTTGAGCCATATGAATTAAATTCACGTGAAGGAACTTGCCTGTCGGTCAGATATTTACCAGCAGGGGTCGTTTCCTGAAAAGAACCAGCTGGGGAAATGTGATCGGTTGTAATCATATCGCCCAACAGAGCTAATATTTTAGCATTATTGATACTTGATATGGAGCCCGGGTTTTCCGCGATTTCGGCAAAGTAGGGTGGATTTTGAACATACGTTGAAGTCGACGGCCAATCATATGTTTCTCTCTCTGTAACTTCAACCTCTTGCCATTTTTCATCACCATCAAAAACTGCAGCATATTTTGACTGAAAAGCGTCTCTTGTGACCGTTTTCTCCACGAGTTCTGCAACTTCATGTGATGAAGGCCATATGTCTTTTAAATAGACCTCTTTTCCTTCGGGTGTTGTTGTTATTGGTTCGGTCGTGAGATTTATGTCAACGGTGCCTGCGAGGGCATAGGCTACTACCAATGGAGGCGATGCTAAATAATTTGCTCTTACATCTGGAGATATTCTGCCTTCAAAATTTCGGTTTCCAGATAGAACTGAAGTTGCCACAAGATCGCCATCGGAAATAGCTTTTGAAATTTCAGGTTGTAATGGGCCAGAATTTCCAATGCAGGTCGTACAGCCGTATCCAACGAGATTAAACCCTATCTGATCCAAATCCTTTTGAAGGTCTGCAGCTTCCAGATAGGCTGATACTACTTGTGATCCAGGAGCCAGTGATGTTTTTACCCATGGTTTGCGCTGTAGTCCTAACTCGACGGCCTTACGTGCTACAAGGCCAGCTGCAATCATTACATATGGGTTCGATGTATTTGTGCAAGATGTGATGGAAGCAATGACTACTTTTCCCGAAGACATCTTAAAATCTTCACCCTCAACATTAATTTCTTTACCCATTGGCCTTTTGAAGGTTTTCTCCATTTCTTCTAAAAATGCTTCCTTCGCACTATCTAGCCTCACATAATCTTGAGGTCTTTTGGGGCCAGAAATAGCTGGAACTATGGAGCTCATGTTAAGTTCAAGTGTATCAGAGTAAATAGGATTGTAATCTTCAGTTCGCCATAAATTATTTGCTTTTGCGTAAGCTTCGACCAATAAAATCCGCTCTTCATCTCGGCCAGTGTTTCGGAGGTATCGCAACGTTTCGTTATCGATTGGGAAAAACCCACAAGTTGCTCCATATTCTGGGGCCATGTTTGCTATTGTTGCTCTATCGGCTAAGGGGAGTTTGTCTAATCCATCTCCATAAAATTCTACAAATTTACCAACAACACCCTTTTCTCTAAGCATTTCTACTATCTTAAGAACAAGATCGGTCCCAGTGGTCCCTTCGGTAAGTTCACCAGACAACTTGAACCCTACGACTTCAGGTATAAGCATAGATATAGGCTGGCCAAGCATGGCTGCTTCAGCTTCAATTCCACCGACTCCCCAGCCTAATACAGCCATCCCATTAACCATTGTTGTGTGGCTGTCTGTTCCGACTAAAGTATCCGGATAAGCCACTTCAAAACCATTTTGGTCAATATCAGTCCATACAGTTTGGGCAAGGTACTCTAGATTTACTTGATGGCATATCCCTGTGCCGGGTGGAACAACACGGAAGTTATTAAATGCTGACTGTCCCCATTTTAAGAAAGAGTAACGTTCCATATTTCTTTCGTATTCACGGTCTACATTTGTCCTAAAGGCCCGTTGATTTCCAAATTCATCGATCATCACTGAATGATCAATTACAAGATCAACTGGGTTTAGGGGATTAATCTTTTGGGGATCGCCTCCAAGTTTCATGATACCATCTCTCATAGCGGCTAAATCAACCACTGCTGGAACTCCGGTAAAATCTTGCATTAGCACGCGAGCAGGTCGATATGCTATTTCTCGAGAGGTTTGGCCACCATTTTCTGCCCAGTCTGAAAAAGCTTTTATATCCTGTAAGCTGACCGTCTTACCGTCTTCAAAACGTAATAAATTTTCTAAAACAACATTTAAGGCGGCAGGCAGTTTGGAGAAATCTCCTAGTCCAGCAACGCTCGCTGCATTAATGGAATAAAAGGCAATTTTTTTGCCATTTACTGAAAGTTCTTTTCTCACTTTTTTTGAATCAATGCCAACTTTAATAGACACTCGAATCTCCTGATTGATAAGATTTCACCCTGTTTGAGAAGCTTTTGACGTATGTTTTCGAGGTGTTCAAGAGTAATTATATCTAATTGTGCACAATTGTATACAAAAATACACTTTACTTATTTTTTTATCAAACTGTGATTTAATTTTAAACTGAGGAAAGAGGTTTTGGAAAAGCTTACTTTCTATTTATGCCTTTATTTTCCGAAAACTCTCTTAAAAATCGTATCTACGTTTTTAGTATGATAAGCTAGATCAAATTTCTCTCGTATATCTTCTTCACTTAAGAAATGCCTCACATCCTTGTCGGATAGTAATTCATCTTGGAAATCTTTGTTATCTTCCCATACTTTCATTGCATTACGTTGAACTAATTTATATGCTTCCTCACGACTTGCTCCCGCTTGTGTTAATGCTAGCAACACCCTCTGAGACATCACTAACCCTTTAAACTTGTTCATGTTTTTAAGCATGTTGTCAGGGTAAATAACTAGGTTGTCAATCACATTGGCCAGCCGGTTCAAGGCAAAATCTAGATTTACTGTAGTATCGGGGGCAATATTTCTCTCGACAGAGCTATGTGATATGTCACGTTCATGCCAAAGTGTCACATTTTCTAAAGCTGGAACTACGGCCATTCTGATTAATCGCGCTAGGCCAGTTAAATTTTCTGTCAGAACTGGATTGCGTTTATGAGGCATTGCTGAAGAGCCTTTTTGACCTTCTGAAAAAAACTCTTCAGCCTCAAGAACTTCTGTTCTCTGCATATGTCGGATCTCTGTTGCAATATTTTCTATTGAACTTGCAATTATGCCAAGGGTGGCAAAAAATGCAGCATGACGATCTCTAGGAATAATCTGTGTGCTAATAGGCTCAGGAGTTAATCCTAGTTTTTCACAGACGTACTTTTCAACAGCTGGGTCCAAGTTAGCAAACGTTCCAACTGCACCGGATAGAGCGCCTGTGGAAATCTCATCTTTTGCAACGTACATTCTTTTCAGGTTCCGATCCATTTCTGCATAGAAGCGTGCAAAAGTCAGCCCCATCGTAGTTGGTTCGGCGTGAATCCCGTGACTTCTGCCTATACGTACATCCATTTTATGCTCTAGAGCTCTTCGCTTTAATGCCGCCAATAGTTGTTCTATATCTTTTATGAGCAGATCTGACGCTTGTACCAGCTGAATATTTAAGCATGTATCTAATACATCTGAACTGGTCATTCCTTGATGTACAAACCTTGCTTCTTCTGAACCAATATGTTCAGCAAGATGGGATAAAAAGGCTATTACATCATGTTTAGTCTTTGCTTCAATTTCATTTATTCTGGCAACGTTAAATTTAACGTCTTTTGCTTTCCAAACAGCAGCAGCATTTTCCTCAGGAATTAGTCCCAAGTTTGCCATCGCATCACAGGCATGAGCTTCTATTTCGAACCAAATTTTAAATTTTGTTTCTGCTGACCATATTTTGACCATTTCTGGCCGAGAATAGCGTGGGATCATAAATACTGCCTTATCTTAAAAGTGCAGTTTTGTACTTAACGCCTGTGATATTTTTGAGCAAGGGGCCGATGTTTGAAAATTATGTTATAAATAAACATCAATATCCCATGAGCGCCTCATCAAAGGGATATTTGGTTAAGTTTTCATATCCATTTTCAGTGACCAGAACTTGATCTTCTAATTTTATCGAAAAGTCACCGTTCTCTGGACTTACCAGGGCTTCTACGCACAGCACCATTCCTGCCTCGATATCATAATCGTAAGCGCCTTCAACGAACTTATCGGCATAAGAGATTAACGGCCATTCATCACAGAGGCCTACGCCATGCATAAGACAGGAATATTTTCCTGCTTGATATTTTTGATCTAATTTATGGGCATTTTTTGTTAAGTCACTCATATGAACACCGGGTTTAAGCATCTCCATATTTTTCATAATATGTTCGTGGGCATGACGCATTGCGTAAATCATATCTGGGCGTGGGGATTGATCGCCTATCCACCAAGTTCGACTTATATCGACGCATATTCCATAAGCCCCCACCAAATCTGTGTCGAAGGCAACAATTTCATTATTTTGAACTATTCTTGGGCCGCATTCTTGGAACCATGGGTTAGTGCGTGGTCCCGATGTGAGGAGCCGTGTTTCTATCCATTCCCCACCTCTTTTGATATTTTCAGCGTGCAAAATCGACCATATATCATTTTCACTTAGATTTTCATTACATACTTCAGATCTTGTAACTTGCTCCATTTTATAGATCGCTTTTTCACATGCATAAGAGGCACATCGCATGGCTTTTATCTCATCAATACCTTTTATCGACCTTGATTTCTCGGTCACTTCCTCTCCATCCATAACTTTGAAGTTTAATGATTCTAGTGACCGTAATCCGTGAAGCATAATTTTATCTACTGCCAACCTATTATTACTATTTCCATGCTCGTTTATTAGTAATCGCACTTCATTAGCGAAAACATCTGCCGCATCCCCAATTTTATCACCCCGATCAAAGTAAAAGAGATCTGCACCGGAACGTTGCTCTTTCACCAAGGGATTAAACTCAGACAAAAAGGGAGAATTCTTATAATCCCAAATTACCATGTAACCATCAGCGCATAAAAGAACTGCTCGAAACGGGTTATGTGTGTTCCAGAGCTGCATATTTGTGCTGTCAGTTGCATATCGGATGTTCAAAGGGTCAAACATTAACAGGCCACCATACTCACGGTCTACTATATGCTTAGTTAGCCTTTTCCATCTAAATTTTCGCATGGCCTGAAGGTCTGGAAGTTCCAAACCAGCGGTTTCCCACTCCCTTCTTGCAAGAAGTGTGGGGCCAATTTCTACTCTGTTTTTATCGTTTGGTGTATTATCGTCTAAAAGAAAACTTTTAAGTGGATCAATCTTTCTATAGCTACTGTGATGCTCGTTCATGGTTAGTTTGCTCCAAGTCGCACATTAAATTTAACGAATTTCAAAAATTTTATCATGTCTGAAAGCGAAAATTCTTGTCGCTTTTATATTTCTTTTTTTCAGCATACAAATGTAACTTATAAAAAGCTTTTTTCTAAATAATAGTGAGTGTTATCTATTAAAATGCGCAAAGCAATTTTTCAAAAATCTATCCCGTATGATTGGCAAAAAGTAACAAAATTGCCTGGTGTAATGCCATTAAAACCATACGAGTGGTTAATATTTGATGACGCTTATAGCGATCAAATGGCGGAGAGGGAGGATTTGTTGAAAAATAATAATGACGTGATTGTGTTGGATAACAACAGCCAGGCAGTAGCACGCGAGCTTCTCACCATTTTATTACAATTTCTGCGTAAGGCAGATGATTTTGAAGTATTAGAAAAACAAGTAATTACTCGTGATAAACGTACCGTCAAAATTGATTATGAGAAACCTCTAATGACTTGTGGACTATTGGTTCAAAATGATTTCTGTTTGATGGAAAAACGAAATGGTCAACACGTATTGAGTGCGGCTGTACTCTGTTTCCCCGCTAACTGGCGTTTGCTTGAGAAATTTATGAAACCGTTGGTTTCTATCCACATAAATGTTCCTGAATACAGTTCAGAAATTGAAAAACGCGTCAACAGGATCTTCGATGGTATTCGAGTTGGTCAACCCATGTGGAGATTTAACCTATTAGAATATTCAGACCCTACGCTATATCAACCCCATAGGTTAAGGCCCGATCAGGCAGCTTCATATATTCGCAGTGAGCGCCAAACCTTTTTAAAATTGCCAGAAACCGGTGCAGTCGTATTTGGAATTCATACCTTTGTATTAAAAAAGGTGCCTTCCGACACCTTTTCAAGAAATTTAAAATAAGCCTTAGTTTAGCAGCTATAGTACATACCATACTCCACTGGGTGTGGAGTATGTTCATAGGACTCGATTTCTTCCATCTTCAATTCTATGTATCCATCAATTTGGTCTTTGGTGAAAACATTGCCAGCTAGAAGATAATCGTGATCCTTCTGGAGTTCTTCTATTGCCTCCCGCAAAGAACCACACACCGTAGGTATATCGGCTAGTTCTTCCGCCGGGAGATCATAAAGGTTTTTATCCATGGCTTCGCCAGGATTAATTTTGTTTTTAATTCCATCTAGTCCAGCCATTAAGAGTGCAGAAAAACACAAATATGGGTTTGATGAAGGGTCTGGAAATCGAGCTTCAACTCTTTTAGCTTTAGGCGACTCCGTCCATGGGATTCTGACACAGCCGGACCTATTTCTGGCTGAGTATGCACGAAGGACTGGAGCTTCAAAACCTGGGATTAAGCGCTTATAAGAATTAGTTGATGGATTGGTAAAGGCATTGAGAGATTTTGCATGCTTTAGTATTCCACCAATGTAATAAAGAGCTTCTTGTGATAGGTCTGCATACTTATCTCCTGCAAAGAGTGGCTTGCCACCTTTCCAAATAGACATATTGACATGCATTCCAGTGCCATTATCACCAGCAACTGGTTTAGGCATAAACGTCGCAGACTTTCCATAAGCTTGGGCGACATTATGAATCACATACTTATACTTCTGAAGTTCATCGCCCTGCTTTGTGAGACTGTTAAAAATTAGACCAAGTTCGTGCTGACAAGACGCCACTTCGTGATGGTGTTTATCTACTTTCATTCCCAAGCGCTTCATTGTTGAAAGCATCTCTGATCTTATATCTTGTCCGTCATCGATCGGATTGACAGGAAAATAGCCTCCTTTAACTCCAGGACGATGACCAGTGTTTCCCATTTCATAGTCTGTATCTGTGTTCCATGCAGCGTCAAGAGCATCAACTTCGAAAGATACCTTATTCATTTCATTTGAAAATTTAACGTTATCAAAAAGAAAAAATTCTGCTTCCGGTCCCATGTATGCTACGTCGCCTACACCCGACGACTTTAAATATGCTTCTGCCTTTTCCGCAGTCCCACGAGGGTCACGTTCATATGCTTCACCCGTATCAGGCTCAACAACCGAACAATGAACGCATAGAGTTTTTTCTGCATAAAATGGGTCAACGTAAGCACTATCAGTATCGATCATTAGTTTCATATCAGACGCCTCGATTGATTTCCATCCAGCAATAGAAGATCCATCAAACATAAAACCTTCTTCGATAAAATCTGCGTCTACCTGATCTGCCATCACCGTAACGTGCTGCAGTTTCCCTCTGGGATCAGTAAACCTGATGTCAACATATTCTACGCTTTCATCTGATATTATTTTAAGCATTGTATCTGCGCCCATGATTATTCCTCTCTTTTTATGGTGTTATAGTGCTTCAGATCCGCTTTCGCGGGTTCGTATCCGGATTGCCTGTTCAATTGAGCTGACGAATATTTTGCCATCTCCTATCTTATCAGTTTTAGCAGCATCAATAATTGCTTCTATTGCTTCGTCGACTTGATCATCGTCTAAAACAACTTCAATTTTTACTTTAGGTAAAAAGTCTACAATATATTCCGCGCCTCGGTATAGTTCAGTGTGGCCTTTTTGTCTTCCAAAGCCTTTGACTTCGATAACAGACAGTCCTTGAATACCTGCGTCTTGAAGGGCCTCTTTTACTTCGTCCAATTTGAACGGTTTGATTATCGCTTCTATTTTTTTCATCAAATTTCCAGACTGATTAACAACGATGGGTACATTTGTTTATGATCAAATGCCCAGATTCATTTGAGGAACATAGGAATTTTTAGACAATGCACAATAAAAAAGATTAAAAAGTAACCAAATTGATTAAAAAATAGTCAAATATAAAAACTCGGTAGGCTATCTTTAACAGGCTGAGAGTGTCCAAAATTATAAAAAGATCATTTTGGGTCTCGTAACTTGGTTTTTCTTTTGTTAAATAAGCCAGAGATTGTTTTTCAATCAACAGCGGGTGTGGCGAAATTGGTAGACGCACCAGATTTAGGTTCTGGCGCCGCGAGGCGTGGGGGTTCAAGTCCCTCCACCCGCACCACTACTTCTTAAGTAACTTACTGAAATTCCTTCAAGAAAACCATTTGGAGGAAAAATCGTGTCACACATTCCGTACACAATCTGCCGATCAGGCACTTATTATTATAACAGACGTGTGCCCAAACACGCAGTTGAAGCATATGGCTCATTTATCAGGCAAAGCCTTTCGCAGTGCCCAGAGGAGGCTGCCAAGTATGCAAAACGTCTGGGTTATGTACTTGAAGCATCATGGAAATCTAGGGCAGGGATCACTGCAGTCGATGTTGCTACTATCATCGAAAGCTTCAAGCCCAGAGCCTCATTATTAAGTGAGATGGCTGAGGAATACCTATCACTTCGTCAGATTGACCAAACACCACCTCGGGTAGCCCTTAATATCTTTATCTCACTAGCTGGAGATAGAGATGTAGGTGAATATTCTCGAGAAGATGCCAAGCTGTTTGTCTGCCATCTCACTCTTCGAGGAAATAAAACAGCCACCATTCGCAGACGCATTAACAGCCTGTCAGCTATATTAAACTATGCCTATGCAGAGTTAGACTTGGATAAGCGTAATCCATTTACCTGATTGATCATTCGGAATGAAGGAGACGATGTTTCTAAACGAGGCATATTCACCAATGAGCATCTCAAAAGGGGATACGAAAAGGCGGTTAACTCTGGAAGTCAGATAAAGCTCCTAATGCCGTTATTGGGTGAAACAGGCTGTCGACTGGCTGAGATCGTTGGGCTTGAGCTAAATGATATCGATATGGAGAACGAGTTAATCCACATCAGGCCCAATTCCATTAGACGATTAAAGACCAGAAATAGTGAGAGAACATTGCCATTGGTAGGATATGCCAAGATTGCGATGGAATTAGCTTTACTTAAATCTGATGGTAAATGTCTATTCCCAAGGTACGTGAGAAGTGGAAAATGCAATGCTGATCATGCCTCTGCTGCTCTAAATAAATGGCTCAAGAAAGACTTTGATGGGCTTACTGCACATTGCCTGAGGCACACCTTCAGAGACCGCCTGCGAGCTGTCGAGTGTCCGTTAGAACTGATTGATCAGATTGGTGGGTGGAGATGTGTAAGTTCCATTGGGGCAGGGTATGGGAAGGGGTATAGTTTAGATGCGATAAAGCATCATATGCATAGGTGTAGGATTTAGATTACCGCCCCTAAGTATTTCAAACTCCAACATCTCACAACACCTCTTGGCTTAACACTGTCATATGCTACATAAGATAAATAGTTGTTTTTCCATTGGTGTTTAAAGGTTTTCGATGTCTCAAAAAGAAATAGACCGCAAGGTCGCCATTATCTTAGCCACTGATGTGGTAAACTACAGCAAACATATGGAAAAGAATGAAGCAGAAACGGTTAAAAACCTGCGAGCTTGTGAGAGTATTTTAAAGAAACTGATTAAGCAACATCAGGGTAGACTATTTAATACTGGAGGCGACTCATTTTTTGTCGAGTTCTCAAGTGCTGTAGAAGCAGTTGAGTGTGCAGTAACATTTCAAAAGCAGATCGGAGAGAGAAACAAAGGTGAAAAGGTAACAGTCCCTTTACAATTTCGAATTGGCGTTAACATGGGAGATGTAATAAAAGAAAAAAGTAATCTTTTAGGCGATGGAGTAAATATAGCAGCAAGGCTTGAAGCTTTGGCTCAAACTAATGGGGTTACTCTTTCAAAAAATATCTATGACCTAGTTAAAACAAAGACGTCCTATAGCTATAATGATCTGGGAATACAGAAAATAAAAAAGAATGAATTTCATGCATATGATATTCTTCTTGAACCTTCTCAAAAACGTAAACTCAAAAGCCAAAAACCCAAGAGTTTAACTGTAGCGGCAGCCGCTGTCTTATCAATTTGTGCAATAATAGGGGTTTTCTTTGTAAATCAAACTGATCAATCAAAACCTACGGCACAGATTTCTTCGTTAAATACTATACTAGTTTATCCTTTTAAAAATAACTCCAGCACAGATGCAAAAGATAACCTCAGTGAGGCATTAACTGAAAGTATGATTGGAAGCCTCTCCAAATTTAAAGGTATTAAAATACTTTCCAGCAGTACGAGTTTTTACGCTAAAGAAAATAATTTAGACAGCACTGAAATTTCTGAGGAGTTAGGAGTAAATTATATTGTCAGAGGATCGATCCAAACTTTTGGCAACGAGTCAAGAATTAATCTTGAATTAAATGATGCAAAAAAAGACACGGTAGTCTGGTCCAATAATATAGACTTTGAAATTTCAGATATCTTTAAAGCTCAAGACAAAATGGGCAACGAAATACTAAATTATTTGCAGGTCGACCTTGTCACAGGTCATCGAACTTATGCGGAGACATTGGGAACAATTGAAAACCTAACAATGTCACTCAATGCTAGAGATGAATGGCGAAAATTTACCTTAGAGGGCAACGAGAAACACACCCAACTGATTGATGAATTAGCTGAAAGAATTGGAGATAACAACCCATATATACAAATGAGTAGGGGTTGGAGTATCTATCAAAAACTCCGTGCAGGTTGGTCTAAGAACAGAGACAGCGATATTGCTAAATTAGATGAACTTCTAGACAAAGTTTTAGCGTCTGATCTCAGAGACAGAGTACTTCACTTTAAAGCGATGGTAGAGCTTACTTTCTTATCGAAAGACTGTGAAATTGCAAAGGAATTTGCAAGACAAGCAGTCGAGTTGGCAAGTAGTTCAGACGCATATACTGGGGCTGGTTTTGTATACTTTATGTGTAAAGAGTATGATCTCGCAATAGACAGTTATCAAAATGGTCTAATCTTGACTCCCAATGATAATGGTTGGTTTATTACGAGATACTTAGTGCCATCGATGTATAGGGCTGGATACTACGATCAGATAAAAGAGGTACTAACACCAATTATTGATGCTACTGACATGCCCGCAAATTTGTTGGGCTATTATGCATTTGTGAAAGTAAACGAAGAAGAAAATGAAACCGCAAAAGAATATTTAGATAAAGCCAAGAGTAAAGGGCTTTCTAAAAAATATCTGACAAGATACGAAATGGACGAACCCACTTTTAAAGATTTTGCTTCTGCGTTAAATACCGTTGGTGATATTCCATAAAACTTTAGTCCTGATTACTCAACCACATCGTATTACGATCATACCATTGGGAATGCTCTCTGTCATCTTTGGCCACTGCATCGGTTCTAGGAGTGCCATCATCTTCGAATAGAGCTACTCGTTCTACAATCACTTCATGTTTTATTGGAATGTCAGATTGAAACTCATCATAAAAAGCTCTGCGCATTGCTTCTTCAAGATCCCCAGCAAACCCTTGACGCATAATAAAACTATCATGAATTGGTAGTGTCATTCGGTTAAGTTCGGCAAATTGCAGCATCACACTTTCGGCAATGCAGCTGTCCGTATACTGAAGCTTATTACCAATTCCTTTAAAGAAGAGGTGTTGGATTGGTCTATGTGCTTCCAGAATTCTATCTCGAAGCTCTCGCCATGTCATTTCCAGTTCATCCATATTTATCTTTTCTGGTTTTTGAAGAAGTTGGGTACTGGACTGAACCATGGCATTAAATGCTTGCTTTACAACGTCACGATGTTCTGCATCGAGTACTCGGTCATAGGCATCTTCGTTACCCATTTCTAAATTATACCCAAAATATAGCATATTGGGGCTGAGTTGAGAGTAGTCGTACTCGGTTGTTACAAACTCATCGATGGTAATATATTTTCTATATTCACTTGGAACATTCTGCCACCAACCTCTATAAAATCTACCGCCTTTATCAAATGATCCATTGGAAAATATCCGAGTAAGAATTCTTCTGGAGAGATCTATTGGCTCTTTATCTGGATCTTGAAGTACCCGTTGGGCAAGTTTTTCAATTTCACTATCTTTAATTCTAAGATCTGCCCAGTGTTTGGTTAGGCATTCATTGATGGTTCTTAGGTTATTTCTGAACCGCTCTGTTTTGGGAGTATCGGTATAAGGAATATCGGTATTGGTACCATCGAGATTATCTCGAAGTATAATGCATTCCAAATCTAGATTAGGTGATACGATAAAGGCAGGGTGTCCCTCAAGATTTTCAAATCTTTCTAATAATCGATCTGTTGGGGCAAACCTTGTTAGTCCACCAGTTCCTCTTTCTCTTGAGAAATATCCTTTAGTAGTGACCTCGATGTATCGACACTCAATTAAACCTTCAAAAGCAGCCTTAACTTGACCATATGTCAGCTGCGGATCTCGATATCTTTCTAACTCGGAGTAATAACCGCTGCGTAGATTGATCGAGCTTTCCCTCGGGGGATACGACAAAGCATCTCTCCAGAGTTCCTTCAAGATATAACCCACAGCATAATTAAATGAGATCTGTGCGTTTGCACCCCGAGATCTGTTACGGCTTTCCTTCGCCTCTAATTCTTTTGTTATTTCTTTTACAAATTCAGAGAACATAGGAGTTGGTAGAACCTCGGAGCAGGGCTTAAAGTTACTTTAGGTATTTTAATATCTATTAATTATCAAAGTTAGTAATAAGACCTAAAGTACCCTTAAGTCTCTATTAGTTATTAATAATATTAGAGTTATTAAAAGACCTAAAGGATAACTTAAAGTTACTCGATCTTATACTTTCTCTATACTAGTAACGATAAGGAAATATATTTATCATTTTTTACACCAGCATCTTCAGGACCTGTTACTCAGGCTTTCATTGATTTTTGACAGATATGAAACTGACCTAATCAGGGCTACAAAAAATACAAAGCATAAGGATTTAGCTACGTGCTATAGATTATCTATTGGCCATTAGTTATTGAACAGTCGGTATAATAAGCCTGATCTTTACTAACTCCTACCGTGCAAATATAAACACCATCTTCTATATCCCACAGCTTTCCTACATTGTCACTCATACGAACATGATAGAAAGCACTTCGATCTATTCCTCTTCCGTAAATATCTTTTAAAGGTGCTGCAAAAACTATTTCACCTTTGCGCATTATTAGTTCTGACTTTATTTTCTGAACTACTTGCTCCTGGGTTAGAACTACTTGCTTCTGAGTCACATCAGCAGCGCATGCTGACAATGGAAGTAACAACGCCAACACCATTATTTTTATAGCTCTGATCATTACCAATATACCTCTACATCTTTTTGGCTATCTACATTTACAGCATTTGCTGCTTGGGCCAAAGAACTTTTACCAACATAGACCAGATGCATCTGGTTGTTTCGTTCGGGTTAACAAACACCAACATCATTTCTCTGTCAAAGTTCAAGATAATATAACGGATACACCCCGTGCGGTCCATGCGATGGTGTTAGGAATAGCGGAGATACCGTCAGTAATGATTTCTCTGAGAAGCAATGCAATCTGAGCATCTGTGGTGTACACAATTGGTACACATTTGGCCTCTAATGGCACACATCGTGGATTGACAGGCAGATATAACTGTGTGAATCTCACATCAAGGAATTGACGTAAGTTACTGATAAGATAATAAAAGTATCAAAGAGGCGTGGGGGTTCAAGTCCCTCCACCCGCACCACGTTCAACTGAATATTAGTGAAATAAGCTAGTTAATTAGCGTGCTTCCAAGGGCCAAAATCTTTTCCACCTTCGACAATCTCGTACATGATAGAAGGTTCGTCACCGATTACCCATCCATCATGCCCTGGTGCAAAATAATATGCATCGCCGGGTCCAACTTCGATTTTAGACCCATCATTGTGAGAACATCCTAATCTTCCAGATATAACGACGCCAACATGCCCAGCCTGACAGCTTTCTCCACCAACTGTTGGCTTAATACATTCTGACCAGACCCAACCTGGTTGTAGAACTAATTTGGAGGCATTTACATTGCCCAGTTTTACAACTTCTACCTTTGCCTTAGGTGGATTTTTGACTTCATCTGCATCACTAAAGTTTTTTGCATATAGATTTGCCATTAAATTCTCCTCTGCGTTCTATCTGGAATAAACCTTGCCAATTAAATCTAAATCTGTCACCCAAAAAACAAAATTGGTTTTTGTTTAAATTAAATTTAATCAATTAATTTTACTTAGATTTTTAAATCTTTAAGACCATCCATTATTTTGGATTTTTTACGTCTTTCTTGCAAATCGACTTGCTCTTTTTTTTACGATATCAAAATTCATCGGTATTTACTGAAATTCTAATAAAATTTCGGGGTTGATCATAATACACTGCGCATTTACTAAGGCATCAAATTCTAAATGAACAATTCTGCTAACTGAATTATCAATTGGATCGCGAGAGGAAAAAGATGAAAATCACTGAAACTTTAAACGAAGGGCTAAAGCGTGGCTACTCTGTAGTGATAACTGCGAAAGAGTTAGATAAAAAGGTTGACGAGAAACTTAATGAGGCTCAACCCAATGTCGAAATGAAAGGCTTTCGTAAAGGTAAAGTACCAATGGCGATATTAAAGAAGCAGTTTGGTCCAAGGGTATTGGGTGAAGCAATGCAGGAAAGTGTTGATGGTGCGATGAATAAGCATTTTGAAAAATCGGGAGATCGTCCTGCAATGCGTCCTGATGTTAAAATGACAAATGAGGATTGGAAAGAGGGCGATGACGTTTCGGTTGAGCTTTCCTACGAAGCGTTGCCAGAAATACCTGACTTAGAATTCTCCAAGGTTAAGCTTAAGAAAATGATTGTTAAGGCTTCTGATAAAGAGGTTGACGAGGCTTTAAATAACCTTGCTTCTACTGCGAAGGACTACAAAGCAAAGCGTAAAGGTTCAAAATCCAAAGATGGTGACCAAGTTGTGATTGATTTTAACGGCATGGTAGACAACCAAGAATTTGATGGAGGATCATCTGAAGACTATCCACTGGTACTTGGCTCCAACAGCTTTATTCCAGGTTTTGAGGAACAACTAGTTGGTATGAAAGTTGGAGATACGCCAGAGGTAAAGGTTACTTTCCCAAAAGAATATAACGCTGAGCACTTGGCAGGCAAAGATGCAATATTCAGTTGTAAGATTAAAGAAGTAA